>NZ_JAHXDO010000006.1:0-225386 GCF_019891195.1 Bacillus sp. YC2
TGCCGAACACGGAAGTTAAGCTCTTCAGCGCCGATGGTAGTCGGGGGTTTCCCCCTGTGAGAGTAGGACGCCGCCAAGCAATCTTTGACCCAGCTCAGAATGAGCTGGGTTTTTTCTTTTAGAAAAGATCCCTAATGTGTAAAAGCTAATGCTCTCTTAAAGAGCATTAGCTTTTTTGTTTATATAGACTTTGCTTTGCTGCTATGATTTCTTAGGCTGTTTGATTTCATTGTCTCGAGCATTCTTAAACCGAATACAATCAGGAGCATGATCAGCATCAATGCTGTGAACAGCCAGAAAGCTGTTTGTGCCGGATATTCATCTAAGCTCCAGCCGACAGCAATCGGAAGAATTGATCCTCCCAGTCCATTGGAAGCAAGCAGGATGCTGGTGGTTTGTTCTGTTTTTCCGGGGTAAAAGTGATTGGTGATGATTAATGCGATTGCGAACATACCAGCCATGAACAGACCTAAGAAGAAACAAAGAGCAAAACCGAGCCAAACGGTTTTACTTAACGACAATACGGCAAGTGCGGCCAGACCGCCCATGCTTATGAGACGGAGAAACCTGTGATAGGTTAGTTTTTCTGATACCGGACCTGTTAGTAACCGTCCGATGATCATGCCGGTCCAATAAATTGTTACCGTTATCGTTGCCAAAGAGTTAGGGATATCCCATTTCTCAGCGAAGATTGAGGGGATAAAATGCACGATCGATACTTCGCTGCCTCCGTAGAAGAAGAAGTAAGCGGCTGCCATCGAAATAAACAGCAATCCATGAGCCCGGTAGCTTGGGCTTTCTTTTTTATCGGTGCCCGGAGAGTCTTCTTTACGTATGAGCAATTGATCAATACTGCCGAAGCTCATTTGTTTCCAAGCAACCAAAAGTGCCAAACTGCTTAACCCTAATACCGAAAATGCTAATGTCCACATGTGGCTGTTGATAAGAAAGCCTGACAGCAGAGGCATAAACAGCGCGCCCAGTCCATAGGCAACCTCCATCTTGCTCATGGCCACGGCTTGTCTTTCTTTAATAGCGGTGAGGATGATGGTGCCTACACAGGATTCTACTAAGCCTGCGCCCAGTCCTGCTATGCTCACAAGAAGAAAGAGTAAAGGCCAAGGGGGGAGAAAGGATATAACGATTTCGCAGCTGATCAGCGCCAGGCCAAAGATAACGACGTTTTTACGCCCCAGCTTTTTCACCATGTAAGGCATTCCGAGGACACCGATTAGGAAACCCATGAACTGAGAGAACACTAATACTCCGCCATTACTGTAACTCTGTGAATAATGTGTGAGTAACTCAGGCAGTACGGCTCCAAGAATAACGAGTGTAAAAGCAATTGATCCATAAGAAAAACAGCCAATCCACAGCAGACGAGTTTTCATCATTTTATCTCCTTATTGGTAAAATAATATTTCCCTCTACTAGTTATGACATGATGTGAATAGTATTTTAGCGAATATGATAGAAGTGACGATAGATTTTTTTACATTAAACCCAATTATTGTTACTATATCACATAACTTTTCCCCGCACACCCCTAATGATAACGTTAACAAAATGTTAACATATTTTACAAAAACTGCGTTGACATTAATTTCAATAATTTATACGATAAAAAGCGAATTTCTAATAATTTAATAGGGGTGGTAGTGTGGGAACGAAGGAAATCACGAATCCAGACAGCTTGTATTACAGTGTTGATGATGTAGTAATGGAGCGAGGAGAAGGGATTTACCTGTACGATCAAGAGGGAAATGAATATATTGATTGTGCTTCCGCTACATTTAACTTGAATTTAGGTTATGGAAACAAAGAAGTCATTGATACTGTTAAAGATCAGGCAGATAAGCTGATCCATGTCACATCTTCCTTTCAAACAGACGCAGTTAACAAACTGGCTGAAAAACTTGTAGAAATCACCCCTGATAATCTCACAAAAGTACACCCTAAAGTCAGCAGCGGTTCCGGCGCGAATGAAGGAGCTATTAAAATGGCTCAGTACTATTCCGGAAAAACTGATGTTATCTCCCTATTTAGAAGCCACCTCGGACAAACTTACATGACGTCTGCTTTATCCGGTAATTCATTTCGAAAAGAACCGTTCCCGCCTCAAATTTCTTTTGGTTTGCAAGTTCCCGACCCGTATTGCAATCGCTGTTTTTATAATCAAAAGCCAGACACATGCGGCATGCTGTGCGTAGAAAGAATTAATGATTTTATTGAGTATGCGAGCAATGGAAAAATTGCCGCTATGATTGTTGAACCGATCTCCGGAAACGGAGGAAATGTCGTTCCGCCTAAGGAATATTTTAAGCAGCTGAGAAAGCTTTGCGATGAGCATGATATCACTCTGATCTTTGATGAAATTCAAACTGGTTTCGGCCGGACCGGAAAGATGTTTGCTGCCGATCACTTTGATGTAAAACCTAATATGATGACTGTGGCAAAAGGGCTGGGAGGAACGGGCTTCCAAGTCGCCGCCACTTTGACAGAAGAAAAGTATACAGGACTGCCTGGTTACACTCATTCCTTTACTTACGGTTCGAATGTGATGGCATCAGCTGCTGCATGTAAAACCATTGACATTATGCAGCGCCCCGGCTTTTTAGAGAATGTGACGACTGTCGGAAACTATATTATGGATCGCTTAGAAACGATGAAAGAGGATTTTGCTTTTATTTCTGATGTAAGAGGCGTCGGCCTGATGATTGGCGTTGAGATTGTAAAAGAAAACAATGAGCCGGATGTAGAGCTGACCAATTATATCGCGAAACGGGGGATGGATCACGGGTTAATTCTCCGGACGTCCCGATACGGGTTCGGAAATGTATTTAAAATCCGTCCGCCTTTAACCATTACACTTAGTGAGGCTGAGGTGCTCTGCTTCAGACTCCGCAAGCTATTGGAGGAAATCAAGTGAGGGACTATATTATTGAACTTGGGAAATTCGTTTATCAAAAGGTGAAAAATCAAAAAGGCACACTGAAAAATCGGTTGGTTAACGGGTACTCTCCGGGAGGCGACGCACAGTTTAACATTGATGCCGCCGCCGAGGATGCGGTTCTCGACTATATTCAGAAGCAGGAACATCCGATCGCTTTTTACACAGAGGATGGCGGGCTGAAGCTGTTTGGAGAAAATCCGCAGTATATTTTGATTGTAGATCCTATAGACGGAACGCGGCCGGCTGCTGCGGGGCTTGAAATGTCATGTATTTCGATTGCATTGGCTTCGTATAAGCAGGACGCAAAAATAAAGGATATTGAATTTGCTTTTTTGCTTGAGCTTAAATCCGGCGCTTATATGTACGGTGATATTTATAGTGACGCTATCCAATTTGAAGGTTATCAAGGAGAATTACCGAATTTGAGCGGGGTGCAAGACATAAAAAATATGTTCTGGAGCCTTGAATTTAACGGACATCCGGCGCATCTCATGACTGATGCATACGGACACTTGATTGACCAATCTGCGAATAATGGAGGCGTCTTTGTTTTCAATAGCGCTTCTTATTCGATTTCCAGAATTATCACAGGGCAGATGGATGCTTATGTTGATATCGGCAACCGCCTGCTCAAAGATGACCCGAAACTGCTGTCTGATTTTCAGCAGGTCGGGAACGGACAGGTTTTGCACTTATTCCCTTATGATATCGCTGCGAGCGTATTCTTAGCGAAAAAGGCGGGCGTGGTCATTACTGATGCTTATGGCCAGTCTTTGGACAATACGCTTCTCACAGATTTAAGTTATCAAAATCAGCAATCATGTATTGCGGCATCTACGAAGGAGCTTCATCAAAAGCTGTTAGACCAAATCCGCTGGGGCAGAAAGGAAGAGAGATATGAAGGCGTTGGTCTGGACTCCTAACGATAAACTTGAATATCAAGAGGTGGACGAGCCTCAGATTCGGAAATCCAATGATGTCAAAGTGAAAATTTTCGGCACCGGCATCTGCGGTACTGATTTGAATGTTTTAAAAGGAAAAATGAATGCGACCCATCATATGATTATGGGGCATGAATCAGTCGGATCAGTCGTGGATGTCGGTGAAGATGTCACAAATGTACAAGTCGGAGACCGCGTTGTGATTGATCCTACGCAATTTTGCGGAAAGTGTTATTATTGCCGAAAAGGGCTGACCTGTTATTGTGAAACCTTTGAGGATTGGCAGCTTGGGATTGGCGCGCACGGAACGTTTGCGGAGTATTATGTGGGAGAAGATCGGTTCATGTATAAAATTCCTGATTCAATGGAATGGGAGCGGGCCACATTGGTTGAACCTCTTTCTTGCGTGCTGAATGTTGTGGACAAGGCCTCAATCCAGCCGGAGGATTCCGTATTGGTATTGGGATCAGGCACAATCGGCCTGCTTGTGCAGATGATGGTGAAAAAACTGGCAAGGCTGACGGTTGCGACGGAAATAGGCAGCTTTCGGAGTGAGGCGGCCAGCCGTATATCCGATTATGTCTATCACCCTGAAGCCTTGACAGTCGAGGAAGTAAAGCGAATTAACCAAGGAAGAAAATTTGATGTCATTTTTGATGCAATCGGGAATCAGCTTGATTGGGCTTATCCTTTAATAGAAAAAGGCGGAAGACTTGTCCCTATGGGCTTTGATGATACGTATGAGATGAAGGTCAGACCGTATCAGCTGCTCTCCAACGGCGTGACGATTGTCGGAACGGGTGAAGCGCGGCAGATTATGGAGGCTGCGTTATCATGTGCCTCCGATCTCCCTCAGCTCTATGATTTGATCACTGAAAAGGTAGAATTGGAGAATTTTGAACAAGCCATTGAGAACTTGATGGGCATTGATCCGGTTACAAAAGAAAGAACCGATATCAGCGCAATTAAGACCATTCTTGTGTCTGATCCGGAGCTGCTATAAAAGAAGATCTTCAAAACGGCTCATTTTCCCCCTCGATTTGAGCCGTTTTCTTTTGGCCTTGCACATTTCTTTAAAATTTAATATGATACTCTTTGTATAACTATTCCTTTCCTCAACCCATAATACTCTGAGCGTTTCCTCCGGTTCTTCGTAAGCAGCCTTCTTTGTTCCGTCCGATGAAAACCAATTCTTCCAACTGATATGGTGCGGATTTTTATATGTAAAAGGAGTCGTTATGATTTGAATGGTTTAACGTTAAAACAGCAGTGGTTCGGGAATGTCCGTAAAGATATCCTGGCCGGTATTTTGGTTGCTTTGGCTTTAATTCCCGAAGCGATCGGTTTTTCGATTATTGCGGGAGTCGATCCCATGATTGGCCTTTATGCATCATTTTGTATCGCTATTATTATTTCTATCTTCGGCGGCAGACCGGGAATGATTTCGGCCGCTACGGGGTCTATGGCGGTTGTGATGGTGACATTGGTGGCAGATCACGGGCTGCAGTATTTATTTGCCGCCACGATTTTGACAGGTGTTATTCAATTTATATTAGGTGTCAGTAAGATTGCAAGGCTAATGAAGTTTATTCCGCGTTCGGTCATGATCGGATTTGTGAATGCATTGGCGATTTTAATTTTTTCTGCACAGCTTCCGCAGTTTGCCGGAGCTTCATGGATGATGTACGCCATGCTTGCCGGATCGCTTGCTATCATCTATCTTCTGCCGAAGCTTACGACAGCTGTTCCGTCTCCGCTGGTGGCCATTGTTGTCATGACGGTCATTGCGGTTGTCTTTCATGCGGACGTTCGGACTGTCGGCGACATGGGCGGCATTACGAGTTCACTGCCGCATTTCTTGATTCCGGATGTTCCGTGGACGTTTGAGACATTGCGGATTATTTTCCCGTATTCCTTAGCGCTTGCATTGGTCGGTTTGCTGGAGTCATTGCTGACGGCTCAAATTATTGACGAAATGACTGATACAGACAGTGACAAAAACAAAGAAAGCCGCGGACAAGGGATCGCCAATATTGTGACCGGGTTTTTCGGCGGAATGGCCGGATGCGCGATGATCGGACAGTCTGTCATCAATACGAAAGCCGGCGGCCGCGGGCGGTTATCAGCTTTTGTCGCGGGAGCGTTTTTGATGTTTTTAATTGCCGTTTTAAGCAGTATTGTCGTGAAGATTCCGATGGCGGCACTGGTGGCTGTGATGATTATGGTGTCAATCGGCACGTTTGATTGGTCATCTATTAAAGGTTTGCGGAAAGCGCCGCTGACTGATTCGATCGTTATGGTGATTACCGTCGTTACAGTCGTCCTTACAAATGATTTATCAAAAGGCGTTTTTGCCGGCGTGTTATTAAGCGCAGTCTTTTTTACGGCTAAAATTTCAAAGCTGACGATTGTGTCACAATCCGAGCATAAAAGCGTCAGAACATATAAGGTAACGGGGCAAATCTTTTTTGCTTCTGTGACTGAGCTGACAAATGCGATCGTGTATCATGACGATGTCGAGCGGATTGTTATAGATTTAACCGATGCTCATGTCTGGGACGATTCCGGAGCAGCCGCTCTTGAAAAAATTGTCGCCAAATGTAAAGAACAAGGAATTGAAGCAGAATTAAAGGGTTTAAATCAGAAAAGCCAAGATATAATGAAACAAATGGCATAGAATTTGTGAAGTCCGGATGAATATATCCGGGCTTTTTTTCGGTTAAATTTGCCGGATTGCATTGTTATAATGGATGAGACTTGAAAACCGTATATGGGAGACTTGCATATGATGTTGCTTCAGAAGATGAATCAAGTGTTGGGGAGGATTATGCCGCTTTTAACTCCTTCAAGTGTAGCGGCAGGTGTGCTGTTATCGCAGCACATCAGCTGGATGGGCGGCGCTGTGCCGTGGATTTTCGCGTTTATTACGTTTACGGGCAGCTTGAGCGCCAATTTCCAATCGCTGAAACGCAGTATTGAGCAGCCGCTCCCTATGATTATGGCTTTATTTGTTTTGCATATCTTCATGCCGGTTTTTGCATGGGGAAGCGGCCATCTGATATTCAGCGGCGATCCTTTAACCACGACGGGGCTTATTATGGGCGTGGTGATTCCAACCGGAATTACGAGTTTGATTTGGGCTGCGATGTATAAGGGGAATGTCGGATTAACGCTTTCCATTATTCTTGTTGATACCGTGCTTTCTCCTTTTATCGTTCCGTTAAGCCTTTCTGTATTGGCCGGGGCAAATGTCCAAATGGATGTGTGGGGAATGATGAAAGGGCTGGTGGAGATGGTGGTCATCCCTTCTATTTTGGGTATGCTTGTCAACCAGTTTTCTTCGCCGGCCAGAACGCAAGCGGTAAGCCGGACGCTGTCTCCCTTTTCTAAAATCTGTCTGATGATTGTCATTGCGATTAACAGTTCAGAAATCGCGCCGTATGTACAGCATGTGGATGCAAGATTCGCTGGCATCGCGGCAATGGTATTTTTTATCGCGATGACGGGCTATGCGGTTGCTTGGCTGATCGGAAGGCTGATGAAGCGGAGCCAGGATGAAATCGTATCGCTGATTTATACGGGAGGTATGCGCAATATCAGCGCGGGCGCCGTTCTTGCCGTTTCTTTTTTTCCATCACAAGTGGCGGTTCCGGTCGTCATTGGGATGCTTTTTCAGCAAATCCTTGCCGCTTTCTTCGGCTTTTTGCTGAAACGATTTGAATTGAAGCCGGTCGTCATTAAGTATGAAAAAAACCGCTCAGCCACGTGAGCGGTTTTTTCCGTATAGCCAGTTTAAGGCTGAATCGAATTGCTTGATAAAAGCTTCTTGATGGTGCACGGCATCTTTTTCGATAGTGAACGAGAGCTGAGATGAGGAGAAGCCTTTGTTTTTAAGGCTTTCATGAACATCTATGTTCCGCTTGACCATCGTGTTTTGGATGTTGTTTTTATGTTCTGCTTCGCGGCTGCCGACAGACATATAAATACGCTGCTGTTTTGGCTGCAAAGATGCGGAGCGGACGTAGCCTGCCGATTTTTCATACCAGAAGGACCCGGAAATACAGCCGATTCTGCCGAATACGTCAGGTTTTTCTAAAAAGGCGTACATGGAAAACAGCCCGCCTAACGAAGCGCCGATTAAACCTCTTGTACTGGGGTTTTTGGATATGTTCCAATTCTCTTCAGCCTTTGGGATGAAATGATGTATCAAATCATATAGATAAAGCTCCCCTTTGCCGCCGAAGTCTTGGTAATCGGGGCTGAGGGATGGCGCAGGCCATGGTGTGTACTCATCCAGTCTATTATCCGGCTCAATCCCTGCAAAGATGAGTTCGGGCAGTTTTCCTTGTGCAAATTGTGTTTCGAGAAAATCAATCTGCTCTAAAAACAAAGAACCCCCATCCAGTACGTA
Organism: Bacillus sp. YC2; assembly: GCF_019891195.1. Lineage (NCBI taxonomy): Bacteria > Bacillati > Bacillota > Bacilli > Caryophanales > Bacillaceae > Bacillus > Bacillus sp. YC2. The sequence goes on from NZ_JAHXDO010000006.1 coordinate 8,306, forward strand.
TACACAAGGGAAAGCCTCCGTATGAGCCGAATAGGAAGGCGGGAGATACACTGTGCATTTACTTCCATTTATATGCTGTTCCGTGAACGTGCCTCTCATGCGTTCATCCCCTTCTTTTGCTTAAACAGCAGATAGAAGAAATAAGGAACGCCCAGGATGGCGAGAATAATACCTGCGGGAACCTCTGACGGCTGGAAGAACAGTTTACCCGCAAAGTCGGCGGATATGACGAGAAGCATGCCGATCAAGCCGCTGACGGGTAATGAATATCGGTGCTCAATACCGGCAAGCCTGCGGGAAATATGAGGCGCGATCAGCCCGACAAATCCCATGCTGCCTGCTGCGGAAACGCACGCGCTGATAAGGGCGATGCAGGCAACCAGTAAAATCGTTTTTTCTTTATTCGTTGAAACACCGAGGCTTTTTACTGTGTCTTCGTCAAAACGGATGGTATCCAGCAATGAAGATTTTGTGATCAGTAAAGGAATGAATACAATCAGCCACGGCAGAATCGCCGTAATTGTCATCCAGTTCGCCGACCAGATGCTGCCGTTTTTCCAGACCATCGCCATCTCATAATCTTGCGGGTCCATTTTTAACGATAAAAATAAAGACAGCGCGCTGAATCCAGAATTCATGGCGATCCCGACGAGAATGATTCTCCCGGATTCCAGATGGCCTCTGTGCCAAGCGAAAATATAAATGAAAACTGCCGCCATCAGTCCGCCGATGAGACCGAAAAAAGGCATACCCATCGCGGATGCCAGTGCTGTCGCTTCGGATTGTCCCTGAAACAGCAGCATAAATGCAACAATGCCCGCTCCGGCTCCTGCGTTAATACCCAGTATGCCCGGATCTGCAAGTCCGTTTTTGGTGACGGCTTGGATGACGGCTCCGGCTATTCCCAATCCGAGTCCGACGGCGGCGGCCATAACGATGCGGGGCAGCCTCAGCTGAAACAGCAAAATTTCATATTGCGGATTAGGATGTATATGAAAGAGCGTACTGAGCAGTTCTCCCGGCTTTACGGAAAAGGAACCGCTTGTCATGCTGACATAGCTTACAAGCAGAATCAAAGCGATCAGGATCATATAGATTCCGGCCATTTTACGAACCACGCTGATCCCCTCCTTTTCTTTTAATCAGATAAAGAAAGAAAGGAACGCCGACGATGGATGTGACGACTTCGATCGGTGTCTCAAACGGATAATTAATAAATCGGCTGGCAAGATCGCAAAGTGTCAGGAAAACCCCGCCGATGATGCAGGAACAAGGAATCAGCCGGCTGTAATCCGACCCGACAAGAAATCGTGTGATGTGCGGGACGACCAATCCGACAAAGGCTATTTTTCCGGCAAGCGCCACAGAGCTTCCGGTTAATATCACAACGGCTGTCATAGCGATGAGTTTGATGGTTCTTTTCTGCTGCCCCAGACTTTTTGAAATGTCGTCTCCTAATGATACAGCGGTGACTTTTTTGCTTAGAATCATTGCAGCGATGATTCCTATTACAAAAAACGGGATGGCCAGTTTCAAAAAATCAGGATTCATTTGATGGAGTCTTGCGCTGTACCAGAAACTGAGATCCTGCGAGATTTGAAAATAGATAGAAAGCGCAGCCGATAGACTGCTGAGAAGCATACTTGTCACCGTTCCGATGATTGCAAGCTGCACCGGGGTAAAGCCGCCGGGAAGAATGGAGGCCAGCCCGAAAACCAGGGCGGCGCCAAATGCAGAGCCGATGAACGAGTATATGATCATTTCAATGGATGTTGATTGAGGGAGCAAAACCATGCAAAGCGTAATGATGAAAGCGGAACCGTCCGATACACCCATAATCGAAGGCGACGCTAAATAGTTCCGTGTGATTCCCTGCATGAGCGCTCCGGAAACAGCAAGGGCCGCGCCGATAAACATAGCGCCGGCCGCCCTTGGGATTCTTGAATGCCATATGATCTGATGATCGGTATTTTCCGGATTAAAATGAAGCAATGCGGAAAATACCGTATGAGCGTCAAGCTGCTTAGCGCCATATAAAACGGAAAGCAGCAATGACAGAACAATGGCAAACGGAGCAGCGATTAAAATCATGTGTGTCCGCCGTTTTGAATACATGTGAAAAACCTACTCTTTTATTAGTCTTGAGTCAATTTATCAGCCGCGACTTTTAAGAAGCGGATTTTACTCCAAGCCGTTCCGCCTTGGGCTAAAGGATCAATCGTATTAACGTATACATGGTCGTCTTTGACCGCCTTCAGGCTTTTCCAGATCGGGTTTTTCTCTAAGTCTTTTAAAGCATCCGGCTTATCTGCGTTCTCATCATCTGAAAATTGTACAAAGATATGGTCGGGATTCATCTCGCTTAATTTTTCCAGAGAAATGAGTTCCTGCGCTTTTGCCGCTTTTACTTCGGCGGGCGCCTTCAGGCCTAAATCACCGTATAGTGTAGAGTTGAAATATACTTGTTCCGGATAAATATAGATATTGCCTTGTCTGATTCTGATGACCAGCGCGTTTGATTTTTTCGCTTTGTTATTGATTTTTGTTTTTGTCTGTTTCAGATCCTGCTCATAATCGGCAATGATCTGTTTCGCTTTTTTCTCTTTACCCGTGAGCTGGGCGAGCAGCATCATATTGTCTTTCCAGTTTGATGAGATATGAGAGACAGGGATGGTCTCAGCAGTGCTGCTCAATTTTTTTAACGTTTTTTCCGGGAACTTTGTGGATGCCAGAATGACATCAGGCTGCAGCTCGAGAATTTTCTCCATATTCGGCTGCATCTTTTCTCCTGTGGATACGGATTTGTCTGTGATGTCTTTAAATAAATCAGGGAATTTGCCTGAGAATGAAATGGCTCCTGCCGGATGGACGTCAAGCAATTTGGCGTCTTCCATTGATTCCACACTGCCTGTAATGGCGAGTTTATCGGTTGGCGCTTTCACCTCATATGTTTTTCCGAGGTACTCAATTTTCTTTTTATCTGAAGAAGCGCTCTTTCCTTTACTTGCTGTATCAGATGTCTCTGAGCTGCCGCAAGCCGCGGCCGTGAAAGCTAAAAGCAAAATCATGAAAGCAAATGCGAATTTTTTCATCTATTGTTCCTCCTGTTCAATTGATAACTATTATCAATTGGAATTATAGAGAATGAACAGGCAGAAGACCATGGACAATTTCCGGTATTACCATGGACGATCTTCGGAAAAAATGGAAATGGTTTGCTGAATGATCCGCTGATGGCCGCTTGGGGAATATTCACCCCATGGGTCTGATGAAACGGGAAACACCCGTTTATCGCGGACGGCTCTAAGGCTCTGCCATTCCTCGGTCTGCTGAATGCGCTGAAAATAGTCAAGCGTCTCCGGTTCTTTACAGATAAAGAGCATGAGACAGTCAGCTTGGCAATCCGTCAGCATGTTGAATGAAATCTTTTGGTCTGCGGCGATATGCTCCGGTTTTGCAGAATGGAAGGCCAAATCTCCGAAAAAGACATCTTGAATGCTTTTGTTATGCGCAAGATAAAAATCTTCCTTATAAAGGCGGATAAATAAGAAACGATGCTTTTGCTGGTTCACCAGAGATTCCTTCGCAGAATGTACCAGGCTTTGATACATCTCCAGCCAATGCTGTGCTTCCTTCTCCTCGTTTAAGTATGCAGCCGTAAGCAAAAATTGCGTTCTCCAATTTTCTTGTGACGGAAGATAAAAAACGTCGGTTATTTTATGTAAACGATTTTTTTCTTCCTTACTGACCGAATCCATACTTAAAATGACGTCGGGGGCCGCTTGAGCCAGCATTTGCAGATTCTCTTCCCAGTTCGCATTTGAACGGTAAGCGCTGAGATGAATTGGAATATCGGGAGCAAATTGCTTGTAATAATAGGCTGTCCATTTCGGGTGAAGCGCCGCCGCGTAAGGAATATGGTGGAGCGGAATCAGATGTCCTATCATTTCTTTCCCGTATGCCGCCATCTTTGTGCGCCTTTTTTTCATATAACTTGTAGGTGAGCTGCCGGTGTGCTTTTTGAATATGCGGCTGAAATAAAATTCGTCCTGGTAGCCGGTTTGATGAGCGATTTCTCTTAATTTGCAGTTTGCTTTGGCCATCAGTTTTTTTGCATTTGTTATGCGGATGTCTGTTATGTATTCTGTCACGCTTTTCCCATATAGCTTTTTAAAGGTTTCACTGTAATGTTTAGCACTGATTCCGGCCATTTGGGCAAGCTGGGTGAGTGTTATTTTCGTGTCTGATTGAGCCTTTATAAATTGCTTTGTCTGTTCAATCGCTGCCTTTGTATTGTTTTGATGGCATACATTTGCCGAATAGAGGTCGTACATAAGCTGCTGAAAATCAGCTGTATATTTCATTTTCATAAGTGTGTCAGACGATTGGGCATTTTCAGCCAGTGACTGAAGCCGGCTTGTCAGATTTTCAACCGTTTGTATATTCATTTGCTGCAGACCGTGAAAGATGTCTTCGCCGATTCGGGGAAGCATGGCTCTGTCGTCTTTTGAATAAGAGAAGGCGCGGAGCCTGACAATGTACAGATGGATAGAGCTTGACGGCGCCGGCTCGATACTGAATGTCTCTTCAGCAGGACAGATGTAGAGCGTTTCTTTCTGCAGAGGGAAGCTGTCTGTTCCAATATCAATACGCCCTTTGCCTTTTAGATGAAAAATCAGTACCGGAGAATCGGTAAGCTGATGCTCTGACAGGAGTTCTGCGGTTTTTTTAATGGAGATAAAGTCAATTGGCTGAAAGAACAATGCGTTTTGCATAAGAGACCACCTTTTTAGGAAACATTCATTCAAATGATAATAATTATCAATTAAATTGTACCAAATAAATGAATGTTTTCCTATAAAAAGTGGGGAGGAGAAAAGCGTCGAAAAACGTTTCACGTGTAACACGAATATTGTCAGTAAATGAGGTATTGCTTTCTCACGAGCTTGAATTGGTCGAGGCGGCGTTGATACGTATTCATTATTTCTTCAATAGAAGCACCGTTTTCTATTTTTTTGCGCACCCAGCCGTTGCCGATTAATTTGTCGAAAGATCCTGTCGCCAGGAATGAAAAGTCATTCGGATATAGGCTGTGGATCGTTTTAATAATTGAGAGGCCTGTTTTGGCTGCTTCGAATGTGTTTCTGTTCGTCACATATAATTGTACTCCGTGGCATAGCTTGCCTTGATGCTTTGAGAAGCTCGGGATAAATGAAGCGGCTCTGAATGTGACACCAGGGAGCTTGAGGCTGTTAAGGCGTTCCTCAAGCTCGGTGCTTTTCATGTAAGGCGCGCCGATGAATTCAAACGGCTTCGTCGTGCCTCTTCCTTCTGATACATTTGTGCCTTCAATTAAGCCTGTTGCGGAGTATGCGAATATGCTGTCCGGAGTCGGAATGTTAGGCGACGGCAGGACAAAAGGCAGACCGGTGTCTTCAATTGTCATCGTCCGTTTCCAATGCTTCATTTTCACTACGGTGAGGTCGGCCCCAATTTGAAATTCCCGATTGAATAATAGAGCAAGCTCACCGATGGTCATCCCGTGCTTCATTGCAATCGGGTACAGTCCGACAAAGGAAGCGTAATCGGGCTCAAGAACCGGGCCGTCAGGGCTTCGTCCGCCTTGGGGATTGGGCCGGTCTAAGACGAAGAAAGGAATGCCTTTTTCCTTGGCGGCTTCCATCGCATAAGCCATTGTATAAATGTAGGTGTAGTACCGTGTGCCGACGTCTTGAATATCAAAGATCAGAACATCTGTATCTTTCAGCATCTCGTGCGTCGGTTTTTTCGTGTCTCCGTATAGACTGTAGACGGGAAGGCCTGTTTTTTCGTCAATATATGATGTGACCTTGTCTCCGGCTTGAGCGTCGCCGCGAACGCCGTGTTCCGGACCGAATAATGCTGTCAGGTGAATGTCCGGTGCCTCGTAAAGCACGTCAACACTGCTTTTCATTGATGAGTTTACACCGGTCGGATTGGTAATCAGTCCGATTCTTTTCCCTTTCAGCTGTTTTTTATAGTCTTTCAGCAAGCGGTCGATGCCTGTTTGTACTTTCGCTTTCTTGGCGATTCGGATGTCTGTATCGGAAGAAGCCGAGACTGCCGTCATGGCGCCGATGACGAGTAATCCGGCGAGAAGCGCAGCCGTTTGTTTTTTCATCATAAGCCCTCCTGTTTAAAGCGGTTTTCCTGTTTTGATGTTGAGACCGTATCCAAATGGGTACAGCGTCTTTCCGGGATGGGTGACGGAAGGGATATCCGCCGGCAGCAAGCCTTTCGGTTTTGTCTGCCCGAATATTGCTTCGATGCCGGCCGGTATGTTTGGCTGGAGGTATTGTCCGTCCGCATATCCCTTGAAACCGTAGACGGCGATGAGAGCTTTTGCTTCTTCAAAATTGGCGGCGTCGTACGGATTTCGCAGGCTCACCAGCACAAAGGGTTTTTGATAAGATTGTGCTGCTTTCATCAGTGCCCGAGGGAAAGCCGTCGTCCATTTCCCGGGATCTGTCACGGAATCATCGATGATGCCGTCGTTAACGACAGGGTCATTTTTTACGACATATGAGCCTGTAATCATGTAATCAGCATTGGCCGCTTTCTCTTTATCTTCGTCATTAAAGGTGCGCTCCGCAAAGTTTATTTTGCTGATGGTTACCGGCTTGATCTTTTTTTCTTTGATGAGCTGCCGTACGGTTTCTTCCATTGATGCTGTTTGGTCTTCATAAGGTGCGGCAATGAGGACGCGGCTGTTTTTTTTCGGCTTGAACGGAAGTGTCCGGTCCTCGTTTTTTAAGACGGTCACTGCTTTTTCAGCAATCTTTTTTTCTGTCTTCAAATGGCTCTTGCTGCCGACGGTCTGCTTTGCTTTTGAGATTTTCTTTGTCAGGCTTGTTTCTTTCGGTGCGGGATAAATGCCGCGCTTTATTTTCAGGGAAATGATACGCTCAACGGATTTGTTAATTTGCTGAAGGGGGATATCACCTTTTTGAACCGCTTTTTTTAAAGCAGAAAGGACGCCTTCAAAACGTTTTTCTGTTTGCAGTGACGTGACCTGAGCAGGCATCAGGGCGATATCGACCCCTGCTTTTATTGCCATGACGACCGCCTCTTCCTGTCCGAAATGATCGGCGATTGCTTTCATATTTAATGCATCCGTGACGATGACGCCGTTAAAGCCCATTTCTTCACGGAGAAGGTGAGTCATAACTTTTTTTGAGAGTGTAGCGGGTACGAGGATATTTGAACCGTCCAGTTTGCTTTTATAGGTGGTATCATCAAACGCTGGAAATTGCACGTGCGCTGTCATGACCATGTCGGCTCCGGCTTTGATTGCCTGCTGGAAAGGATAAAGCTCGATTTCACGAAGCCTTTCTTGGCTGTGGGTAACAAGCGGCAGGCCGTAATGACTGTCGACATCCGTGTCGCCATGTCCCGGGAAATGTTTGACGGCTGTGGCAACATTCTGTTTTTGCTGAGCTTTCATGGAGGCAAGGCCGAGTGACGCCGTCAGATTCCGATTTGCACTGAATGATCTGACGCCGATGACCGGATTGCCGGGATTGTTATTAATGTCCAGAACGGGTGCGAAATTTGTATTAATGCCTAAGGCCTTAAGCTCTTTTCCGATGATGGCGCCTGTCTGGGATGCGTAAGCTGGTTTTCTTGCAGCGCCGAGGGCCATATTGCCTGGGAAATGAGTCCCCTCACCAAGTCTTGTCACGATTCCGCCTTCTTGATCAATGCTTAATAAAAGCGGAATTTTCGGGCTTGCCTTTTGAAAAGCATCTGTCAGGCGGACAGTTTGTTCTGTGTTTTTTACATTTTCTGCAAATAAAATAACTCCGCCGAATTGATATTTTTTAATAAGCCCTGCGACTTCGTTGTTCATTTGGGTAAATGCCTGTGGTGATGACTGCCCATCTTTTTGCCAATTGCGAAAATCAGGCATGAGCATCTGCCCCAATTTCTCATCTAATGTCATGCGTGCTACCGCTTGCTTCGCCTGCGATGGAATATCTTGCTTTGTGGCGGCCTGATGTGTCCCGAAAACAATAAACAACAGTAATACTGCTGAGATGACAAGTTTCATAATGGTATCCTCCTGCCGTCATAGTTTGGACAAAAGACATAGGTTGTCATTCAATTGCTTCGTAAATCGCTTTTATGACACTTCCGTAGCTCCCGGTTGGAAACAGGTCTCCTTCGAATACATTCGGGTTTTCAGCGGGATTGGCGACGGGTGAATGCTTTTTATTCGTTAACAGTGCAATGCCCAGTTTGTAGGACGGGTCAATAATGGTCACTGTGCCGGTCCATCCCGTGTGTCCGTAAGCCTGCTTGCTGGCATAAGGGCCGAACATCCACTCCATGTCTTGGCTGCCGTTTTTCCGCCAGCCAAGAGCGTATGTCGGATCGGAGGAAGCAGCCGTTGTGAACAGTTCAGCGGTTTGTTTGGTGAAGAGTGAAGCGTGCTTATAACTGCCGCCGTTCAGCATAACTTGAAGCAGGACGGCCATGTCATCGGCTCGGGAGAACAGCCCGGCATGCCCGGAAACTCCCCCCATGGAGTAAAATGCCTTTTCATCGTGAACCTCGCCTTGCAGCGTATAAGTCCTTATGTTGGGGAAATGGATGACCCCGTCTCTTGTGTTGCCTAAACGTTCAGTTGCCGCAAACGATTTGGCCTTAAAGCCTTTTTGCAGCGGATTGAACAGCGTGTGCGTCAGTTTCAACGGTTTGTAAAGCTCTTGTTCTGCATATACATCAAGGGATTTTCCGGTTATGTTTTCAATGATGCAGCCGAGAAGCATATAGCCGATATCGCTGTACACGTGTTTCGTCCCCGGTTTGTAATCCAAAGGTATGCGTGTGAGATAGCGAATCGTTTTTTCTCGATCTTGAGAATAATATTGGCCCGCTGTGTCCGGCTGATAGAAATAAAAGCTCGATGGCAGCCCGGATTGATGCTGGAGGACGTCAATGACGCGGATGCTGTCTTTTCCTTTCAGCGGATCGTCTTTTCTGTCCTTGAAATCTGGTAAATAAGCGGATACCTTTTCATAGATATCTAGCTTTCCTTGGCTGACCAGGCGCTGTAAGGCGAAATTGGCGGCGTACATTTTCGTATTGGAGGCTAAATCGAACATTGTTGTTGTTTTCATCTTTTCCGGCCGGTGTAAAAGTGTATCTCCGTCATATTTTTTGCTGTAGCCGTACGCTTTCTTTTTGATCACCCGTCCGTCCTTTACGACAACGAGAACGGCTCCCGGAAATCCTGCGGCAATGTCTTTTTCAATCATTTGATCAACCTTTCTCAGCTTTGCTGTATCGTATGTTTTGGATTGGGCGCAGGCTTTATGCGGCAGCAGTAAAGAAAGGCTTAACGTGACCGTGAGTAATGCGATTACCATCGTTTTCATAGATTGATCCCTCCCGGCTTAATCGAATTCAGCAGCCATGTCATCTGTAAATCCGAAAGCATAGGTGAATAAGAAGCCTGCTGCGTAGGAAATAAGCAGACCGATGATATATATAGCGATTTGTGACGGGTGAACGAGAAAAGAGAGCGGGAGGCCGGAAACGCCGATGGAGAATGTCGCCACTTGAAAATGGGCTTGGAAGGCCCCGCCAATCCCCGCACCCAGACATGCTGTCAAAAACGGCCGGCCGAGCGGGAGAGTGACGCCGAAAATAAGCGGTTCTCCGATCCCCAGAAGGCCGGATGGCAGTCCGCCTCCTATCGCTCTTTTCAGTGAGGCTTTTTTTGTTTTCTTGAAGACGGCGAAGGCCGCGCCGACTTGGCCTGCGCCTCCCATCGCGAGAATAGGGAGAAGCGGATCATCCCCGATGGAACGGATTAATTCCAGATGCACGGGGGTCAAACCTTGGTGAAGGCCTGTGACGACAAGGGGCAGGAAAGCGGCGCTTAATACGAATCCCGAAATAACACCGCCCAATTGCAGCAGCGACAATAAACCTGAGGTGATGAGATCGGAAATAAAACCGCCTGCAGGAATAAAGACGACATACGTAACCAATCCGGTGATGAGTAAAGATATGGTAGGCGTAACGATGATGTCGATCGATTGATGAATATACCGCCTGATGTATTGTTCGGTATAAGCGATAAAAATGGCTGCGAAAAGGACGCCGATCAGCCCTCCCCTGCCAGGAAGGAGATTTTCTCCGAATAAACTGATATTGGCGATTTCGGGATTAAGGATCAAAATGCCTGCCAATCCGCCCATCGCGGGTGTTCCTCCGAATTCTTTGGCGGCATTTATACCGACTAAGACGCCGAGGTAAGCGAATAAGCCTGAGCCGATAACCGTTAATATAAGTGCGATTTGGGATTCTTTTGAGAGCCAGCCGGCCTGAATGACGGCTTTTGTGATGCCGGTGATTAAGCCTGATGCAATGAGTGCGGGAATGAGAGGGATGAAGATGCTGGATATTTTTCTTAGAAATAATTTAATCGGTGTCGTGTTTTTTCTATTGATATCTGCTTTTTTTTGTGAGGCGGCTTCTTTTAAGTCGAAGTTTTTTTCTGCCGCCGTAAGTTTTGAGAAAGCGGCGGCGACATGATTGACGACTCCTGCGCCGAGAATGATCTGAAGCGTTTCGGCTTCCACTACGCCGATGACGCCATCGAGCTGTTTCAACGCTTCAATGTCTGTTTGGTCCTTGTCAAAAGGCGTAATCCTCAGACGTGTCATACAGTGGGTGAAGCTTGAAATATTAGACGGCCCGCCGCAATGCTTTAAGATGTCTCTGGCTAACGTATTGTAAACTTCGTCTTTGCGCATCAAAACCCCTCCTCTTTATGTGTGTTTCATCAATCGGATGGCTTCTCTTGTGTTATCAATATATCCGATGGTTTCCTCATATTCCTCCGAGGCCATGCCTAAAAACAATATATCAATCATAAAAAGCTGGGCTAACCGGGAAGAAGTGGCGGCGCTGCGAAAAGGCGCTTCATTTGAGTGTGCGGTATATAAAGAAATGTCCGCTAGAGATGAGATTGCGTTTTGGCTGAATGCTGTCAGGCTTATGGTTTGTATGCCTTTTTGTTTTGCCAATAAAACGAGATTAATTATTTCCTGAGTTTCTCCTGAAAATGATATGGCAAATACAATATCCCGTTTGCCGGCGTTTGCGATTAATGACGCGACGAGATGCGTGTCGGAAAAAGCAGTCGCTTGTTTATTGACGCGGAGCCATTTCTGCTGGGCATCCCGGGCGACAAGTCCTGAAGCGCCTGCGCCGATGAAGTGGACGGCGCGGGCTTGTGATAGTGCTGATACCGCTTGTTTGAGTGTTTTATAGTCTGTGATGCCGGCAGTATCCTGGATGGCTTGGATGGCATTGCCTGCCGCTTTCTCAGAAATGGAACTGAGCGGCTCATTCGGCTGAATGTCTCTGTAGCCTTGGGCTGAAGGCTTTGCCAAGTCTCCTGCGATTCGCATTTTCAACTCTTGAAATCCTTTTAAGCCGAGTGATTTGCATAACCTGATAACGGCTGCTCCGCTTGTGCCGGCAGAGGCGCTGACGTCATGGACAGTGCTATCGGCCGTCTCATGGGGATGCTGTAAAATATAGTCGGCAAGCTTGCGTTCTGACGGGGGGAGCTTGTGCTTCATTGCCTGAATAATTGATAATCCGCCGTTGGCCAATTGCGTCTCTCCTTACATGGAATGATGGTGCTCAATGGCTTTGTCAATGAAGCCTCCTGCTTCTTTGAGCAATGCTGCGGCATGTTTTTCATCCGAATTGGTTTTCAGCATAACAATCGCTGTTTTGACGTGGAGATCGGCGGTTTCGAGTGTTTCTTTTGCCGTGTCGTACGGGGCACCCGTTATCGTTTGGATGATGCCGATCGCCCGTTCTTTCAGTTTTTCATTGCTGACATGGACGTCCACCATTAAGTTCTCGTACACTTTGCCGCTTTTCACCATGACGGCTGTGGAAATCATGTTCAAAATCATTTTATGTGCTGTTGCCGCTTTCATTCGTGTTGAGCCTGTAATCACTTCAGGGCCGACGATGACCTCGATGCTGTGATCAGCATAATTGCCAATGAGTGAATGTTTGTTGCATGTCAGTGCAACGGTTTTGGCGCCGATTGTATTGGCGTATTTCAGTACGCCTGCCGCATACGGCGTCCGCCCGCTTGCTGCAATGGCAATGACCGTGTCGTTTTCGGTAAGACCTATGGATTTTATATCGTCAGCTCCGGCTTCTTCGCTGTCTTCTATTCCTTCTGAAGCACGCAAAAAGGCGTCTGCTCCTCCGGCCATCAGACCGATGACTGTCTCAGGGCTCACGCTATAGGTAGGCGGACATTCAACCGCATCTAATACGCCGAGTCTGCCGCTTGTCCCTGCCCCCGCATAAATCAGCCTGCCCTTTTTCTGCAATGATTCATGCGCGAATTCGACTGCGGCTTGGATATCCGGAAGAACCTGCTGCACGGCTTCTGCGACTTTGTAATCCTCTTGATTGATGAGTTGAAGGATTTCCATTGTGTCTGCTTGATGGATAGAAGCGGTTTGCGGATTTCTTGTTTCTGTCGTCAGTTTGTGAATGTTCAGCCGGTCTGTCATATGTTTACCTCCCAAGTATTTATTACTTGAAGTATATGGGCTTTTGACATAATGTTTCAATAAAAATCGGTTTTTTGTGAAATAAAATTTCAAACGCTTTCATAAAAAATGATGCAAAATGTATTGTTCTCCAATCGGGCCGATTTTGCGGCGTCCTTTATCAATAAAGCCAGTTGTCTGGTAAAGGTGTTTTGCACGAAGATTGAATTGATTAACAGCGAGCACGATTTCATCACACCACGGGAAATAGCTTTTGACAAAAGCGGGAAGCTGCATCATAGCTTGTTTGGCATAGCCTTTTCCTTGATGCGGCGCGTGTAAGGACAGAGCGCTCAGCAAAATGGCAAAAGCATTGTTAGAATACGGGGATAGGGTCTCTTTGGATGTATGTAAAATAAAAAAGCCGACGGGACGGTCGCCGTTTAAAATGACTGCCGGATAACGGTCCCGGATGACGATGGCTTGTGTCAGGACATCCCGCGGGAGAGCGGAAAATTTCTTATCTTCTTCATTCAGGACGAAACCGTTCAGGTCGTCTAAGTGTTCCGGTTTATAGAAGGACAGAGTTACGTCCAAGGCAGATCTCTCCTTTATTACAATTGATCAAGCTCATTTTCTGATATAACGCGGCAGCCTGCCTGTTTTAAAAGGGCGGAAGTGATGCCGTCGCCGATTATTTTTTGGCCTGAGAATGTACCGTCATAGATGAAGCTGCTGCCGCAGGACGGGCTGTTTTCTTTTAGAATGACCGTGTCGGCCCCTATTTCTTTTGCGTACGCTAATGTTTTGGCCGCGCCGTCCATATATAAAGCTGTTACGTCTTCGCCTGATGCGGTTACGATTTTTGCCGTGCCGTTCAGCACGTCTTCGCCTGTGCCGCCGATAATTTCCGCCGGTTCGCGGGGAGTGGTGAAGCCGCCCAGAAGTTCGGGACAAACCATAACAGCTTTCTTTGCTTCCACAAGCCTGCGGATTTTTTTGGATGCGGCGTGAGAGCCGTTATATCTGCATTCAATGCCGCCGAGACAAGAGCTGACTAAGATCATCTGAATTGATTCCTCCAATATGCTGTGATAGATCTATCATAAAATAAATGGGAGGAGAGAGAAGAGTTTTTCAGTTAAAAAACGGGTAAAAAAGTTTGAAAATAAAAAAAATAAAATTCCTCTTTACAAATGGGGTACAACCTGTATATAATAACTTTTGTCAGCTCGAAGCAGACTTAACGGCCCGTTGGTCAAGCGGTTAAGACACCGCCCTTTCACGGCGGTAACACGGGTTCGAATCCCGTACGGGTCATATGGAGGATTAGCTCAGCTGGGAGAGCATCTGCCTTACAAGCAGAGGGTCGGCGGTTCGAGCCCGTCATCCTCCACCATATTTGCCGGCCTAGCTCAATTGGTAGAGCAACTGACTTGTAATCAGTAGGTTGGGGGTTCAAGTCCTCTGGCCGGCACTGTTTTTCAAATAGAATACGGAGGGGTAGCGAAGTGGCTAAACGCGGCGGACTGTAAATCCGCTCCCTCAGGGTTCGGCAGTTCGAATCTGCCCCCCTCCACCATTATTGGGCTATAGCCAAGCGGTAAGGCAACGGACTTTGACTCCGTCATGCGTTGGTTCGAATCCAGCTAGCCCAGTCACGGACACCTTTTGTTGAAAAGGGTGTCTTTTTTTCATTGCAGAATTACTTCGATTTCTGATTGTTCATCGGATATACTATTTTTAAGCTGCTGTTAAGGCAGTATATTCTGTATTTTCCATCTACACCCTGCCTGAAATTTGGTAAAATAAATTTATCAAAAAAATGAAACCTTTTAAAACAAACGACGTATACATACAGACCGGTGAAGGGCAGAGGTTAGATAAAACATGGAAAACATGATTAGAAAAAGAATCAAGCAAGTCAAAAAAGGCGATCAAAATGCGTTTGCAGACATCGTTGATCTGTACAAAGACAAGATATATCAGCTATGCTACCGCATGCTCGGCAATGTTCACGAAGCGGAGGATATTGCGCAGGAAGCGTTTATCAGAGCGTATGTCAATATCGACAGCTTCGATATAAACCGGAAATTTTCAACGTGGCTTTACAGAATTGCGACCAATTTGACTATTGACCGCATTCGTAAAAAAAAGCCTGATTATTATCTGGATGCAGAGGTAGCGGGAGCAGAGGGCCTGACGATGTATTCGCAAATTGCCGCGGACGGTGTGCTCCCTGAAGACGCTGTGCTGTCATTGGAGCTGTCAGACACGATCCAGAGAAAAATATTAAAGCTGCCTGACAAGTACAGAACGGTTATTGTATTAAAGTATATTGACGAACTCTCATTAATTGAAATCGGCGAGATTCTGAATATCCCTGTCGGCACGGTAAAGACAAGGATACACAGAGGCAGAGAGGCTCTTAGAAAACAATTAAGGGATCTTTAAGTGGGGTGATGAAATGAGCTGTCCTGAACAGGTTGTGCAGCTTATGCATAAGCATCTTGATGGAGATATCCTTCCTGAAGATGAAAACGTATTAAAACAACATTTGCAGTCATGCGAGAATTGCAAAAGGCATTTTCACGAAATGGAGAAATCCATTGCGCTCGTCAGGAGCACATCGCATGTCACAGCCCCTGCTGATTTTACTGCCAACGTCATGGCGAATCTCCCAAAAGAGAAGAAACGCGCTTCTGTAAAAAGATGGTTCAGAACACATCCGATGATTGCAGCCGCAGCGGTTTTTGTTATTTTAATGGGCGGCGGTTTTTTCAACAGCTGGCATAATGACCACAATTTCAGCGTGTCCAAACAGCCGAATCTTGTCGTCCAGAATCACACGGTTACCGTTCCTGAAGGCGAGACCGTAAAGGGCGATGTCACTGTGAAAAACGGCAAGCTGATCATTAAAGGAAAAGTAGACGGCGATGTGACCGTGGTAAATGGAGAAAAATACATGGCCTCAGCCGGACAAGTCACCGGGCAAATTGAAGAAATTAACCAATTGTTTGACTGGGTTTGGTATGAACTGAAATCGGCGGGCCAAGGTGCCATCAGCGCATTGGACCCAAATGGAGATGAGTAAAGCGAGTTTTCGCTTTACTCTTTTTTTCTATGTAAAATAAGCATCGGGCGGAGGCTCATTTCACTTGGGAAATCAAAATGTGGTATAATGAGCACGCTATGTGAAGTACATATGCTCATACAGCACAATCCATAACAAAACGAAATGACTGAATTCTTGGAGGACGAGGAAATGGCTTTTGAGGACATCCCATTTTTGCAATACCTCGGCAATGCCGTTGATATTCTCCTTGTTTGGTATGTGATATATAAATTAATCATGGTCATACGCGGAACGAAGGCGGTTCAGCTTTTAAAAGGAATCGTCGTCATCGTGTTAGTCCGGATGGCCAGTTCATATTTGGGACTCAGCACACTGCAGTGGCTGATGGACCAAGCGATAACATGGGGATTTTTAGCGATTATTATTATATTCCAGCCTGAGCTGAGAAGGGCGCTTGAACAGCTTGGCCGGGGGCGGTTTTTTTCAAGAAGCGGCACGCCCGTGGAGGAAGCGCAGCAGAAAACAATTGAAGCGATTACAAAATCCATCAGCTACATGGCGAAACGCCGTATCGGCGCTCTCATCGCGATTGAGCGTGATACGGGAATGGGAGATTATATCGAGACGGGCATTCCGCTTAATGCGAAGGTCAGCTCGGAGCTTTTGATTAATATTTTCATCCCGAATACGCCGCTGCACGATGGAGCGGTCATTATGAAGAATAACGAGATTGCTGCCGCGGCGTGTTATCTGCCGCTGTCTGAAAGCCCGTTTATTTCAAAGGAGCTTGGGACACGGCACAGAGCGGCCGTCGGCATCAGTGAAGTGACGGACAGCTTAACCATTGTTGTGTCTGAAGAGACTGGCGGCATCAGTGTGGCCAGAAACGGAGACCTTCACAGAGAATTGACGGAAGACGAACTGAAAGAAATGCTCGAAGCCGAGTTTAAGAAAAACGCCAGAGATACTTCTTCTAACCGCTGGTACTGGAGGGGCAAGAAAAATGGATAAATTCTTAAACAACCGCTGGGCTGTAAAGATCATTGCATTGCTCTTTGCGCTGCTGCTTTATGTTGCGGTTAACAACAACCAGGCGCCGACTCCGAAAAAACCCGGGGAATCTTTCTTTCCGACATCAACAACAGACGAGGCTACGCTGACTGATATTCCCGTAAAAGCGTATTATGATGAAGCGAATTACGTCGTCACGGGTGTTCCTCAGACGGTTAATGTCACTATCAAAGGTTCTACAAGCGCGGTGAAAAAGGCGAGACAGACGAAGAATTTTGAGATTTACGCTGATATGAATAACCTGAAAACGGGCACGCATAAAGTCGAGCTGAAGGCTAAAAACGTATCGGACGGCCTGACGATATCCATTAATCCGTCAGTCACGACAGTCACGATTCAGGAAAAAACGGCTGAGAGTTTTCCCGTTGACGTCGAATACTACAATAAAAGCAAGATGAAAACGGGGTATACTCCGCAGCAGCCGATCATCAGTCCGAAAAACGTGCAGATTACCGGTTCCAAAAATGTGATTGATAACATTTCACTTGTCAAAGCATCCGTGAACCTTGAAAATGCAGATGAGACGATTGAAAAGGAAGTGAAGGTGACTGTCTATGACAAAGACGGAAACGCACTTCCTGTTGATGTTGAACCGTCAGTGATTAAAGTGACCGTTCCGGTGGCAAGCCCCAGCAAAAAGCTCCCTTTTAAAATTGAAAGAAAGGGAAGCCTTCCGGACGGAGTGAGTGTCGCCAGTATCGACTCAAGCCCGAGCGAAGTGACGGTTTACGGCCCGCAGGATGTCTTGAATTCACTTGAATTCATTGACGGCGTCTCGCTTGATCTGAGCAAAATTGATAAGGATACGGACATAGACGCGGACATTCCGCTGCCGAAGGGTGTTACAAAGGTTTCACCTGAAAAAATTACGCTTCATGTTAAGGTGGACAGTGAAGACAAGCAGGATTTTGATGATGTCGCGATTAAGACGGTCGGACTGGGCAGCTCGCAGCAAATTGAGTTTCTCGATCCGAAATCGCAAACGGTCAACGTCACAGCCAAAGGCTCTCCGGACAATATTAAGGCATTGAAGAAATCAGATATTGAGCTGTACGCCAATGTCTCAGACTTAAATGACGGAGAGCATTCAGTAAAGCTTGAAGTGAACGGGCCGCAAAACATCACATGGTCCCTGTCAAAAAAGACCGCCAAAATAAAGCTGACATCAAAGAAAAGCATAAATTCAAATAAAAATGACGGCAGCCCCGCCAATTCCGATCATCAAAACGGCAGCAGCGGAGATACAAATGACAAAGACAAAAACCAGGAAGACGACACTGACAGCGATAACAATAAAGGTCAAAACCAGGATCAAAATCAAGACCAAAATGAAGACGGATCAAACGCTGGTTCTTCTTCAACAGAATGAAAAAGGAGCGATACAAAATGGGCAAGTATTTTGGAACAGATGGTGTAAGAGGTGTTGCCAACAGCGAGCTTACGCCAGAGCTGGCCTTTAAAGTGGGGCGTTTTGGCGGGTATGTCCTGACAAAAGACAAACAGCGCCCGAAAGTACTGATCGGCCGCGATACACGTATCTCCGGACATATGCTGGAGGGAGCCCTTGTCGCCGGACTTTTATCAATCGGAGCTGAAGTCATGCGTCTCGGCGTCATTTCCACGCCGGGCGTATCCTATTTAACGAAGGCAATGGATGCAGAGGCGGGCGTCATGATCTCCGCCTCTCATAATCCTGTGCAGGATAACGGAATTAAGTTCTTCGGGGGTGACGGCTTTAAGCTTTCTGATGAGCAGGAGGCAGAGATCGAACGCTTGATGGACGAACCGGAGGATAAGCTGCCGAGACCGACTGGTGCGGAGCTCGGGCTTGTGAACGATTACTTTGAAGGCGTTCAAAAATATCTGCAATTTTTAAAGCAGACTGCCGACGAAGATTTCACCGGCATTCATGTAGCGCTTGATTGCGCCCACGGGGCTACGTCGTCCATCGCGACACACCTGTTTGCTGATCTGGACGCGGACGTGTCCACAATGGGAACGTCACCGAACGGATTAAATATTAATGACGGCGTCGGTTCTACGCATCCGGAAGCGTTAAGTGCCTTCGTCAAAGAAAAAAAAGCCGATATCGGCCTTGCGTTTGACGGAGACGGCGACCGTCTGATTGCCGTTGATGAAAAAGGAAACATTGTCGACGGCGACCAAATTATGTACATATGCGCAAAGTATTTAAAATCAGAAGGACGCCTGAAGGATGATACAGTCGTATCAACCGTGATGAGCAACCTCGGTTTCTACAAAGCGCTTGAGAAAGAAGACATCAAGAGCGTTCAAACGGCAGTCGGCGACCGCTACGTCGTGGAAGCGATGAAAAAAGACGGGTACAATGTCGGCGGCGAGCAGTCGGGACATCTTATTTTCCTTGATTACAACACAACCGGCGACGGCCTTTTGTCAGCGATTATGCTGGTCAATACATTGAAGGCATCCGGAAAAACCCTTTCAGAGCTTGCGGATGAAATGAAAAAATTCCCGCAACTGTTAGTGAATGTGAGAGTGACGGATAAATACAAGGTTGAAGAAAATGCTAAGGTGAAGGCTGTTATTTCTGAAGTGGAAAAAGAAATGAACGGCGATGGCCGGATTTTAGTGCGCCCTTCAGGCACCGAGCCGCTCGTCCGCGTGATGGCAGAAGCGAGAACAAAAGAACTTTGTGACGAATATGTCACAAGAATTGTGGATGTCGTGCGGACAGAAATGGGAGCGGAGTAGCGAAGTTTATAAACAGAGAGCGAACAAGACAAGCAGGATTGGCATAAAATGATAGTAATACATGATGCCAAGGGCAGCAAAAAATAATTGACCGTCCTTGGCACATGTTGTAAAATCAAGCTTGTTCAGCCTTTGTTTTTCATTCTCAGGAAAGGCGGCATTGTTTGTTTGCATCTTTATAATTATAGCGCCCGAACTAAGCGCCCGAAAAACGGCTTAGTTGACGAGGATGGAGGTTATCGAATTTTCGGCGGATGCCTCCCGGCTGATTTATGTTAGATCACAGCCGTAAGGATTTCTTCAAACCGGAGAGGCGACTCTCCGAACAAAGAGAAATCACATGATCTTCCAAAAAAACATGTGGGAGGGGACGATGGAAAGTCCCCTTGTTATCTGACTTTCTTCGTCTCCTTTTACACCTTTAGGAGGAAGAAAATATGTGTGGAATTGTAGGTTATATCGGTCAGCTTGATGCGAAAGAGATTTTGTTAAAAGGATTGGAGAAGCTTGAGTATCGCGGTTATGACTCTGCCGGTATCGCTGTGGCGAACGAGCAGGGCGTGCATGTGTACAAAGAAAAAGGCCGCATCGCCGACCTTCGTGAAGTGGTGGATTCAACTGTTGAATCTCAAGCAGGAATCGGCCATACACGCTGGGCGACTCACGGCGAACCAAGCTTCCTGAACGCTCACCCGCATCAAAGCGCACTCGGCCGCTTTACACTTGTTCACAACGGTGTGATCGAGAACTATGTTCAGCTGAAGCGCGAATACCTTGAAAATGTTGAACTGAAAAGTGATACAGACACTGAGGTAGTCGTTCAAATGATCGAGCAATTTGTGACTGGAGGACTCGAGACAGAAGAAGCGTTCCGCAAAACACTTACCCTGTTAAAAGGCTCTTACGCAATTGCGTTATTTGACGGTGAAAACACAGACACCATTTATGTCGCAAAAAACAAAAGTCCTCTATTAGTCGGCCTTGGAGATACATTTAACGTCGTGGCATCTGACGCGATGGCTATGCTTCAAGTAACGAATGAATATGTGGAGCTTTTAGACAAAGAAATGGTCATTGTGACAAAAGACGAAGTCGTGATTAAAAACCTAGACGGTGACATCATGACACGTGCGTCTTATATCGCTGAGCTTGACGCCAGTGATATTGAAAAAGGCACTTACCCTCACTACATGTTAAAAGAAACGGATGAGCAGCCGCTTGTGATGCGCAAAATCATCCAAACGTATCAAGACGAAAACGGCAAGCTTGCCGTGGCGGGCGATGTCGCTGACGCCGTAGCGGAAGCGGACCGCATCTATATCGTGGCATGCGGAACAAGCTACCATGCAGGCCTTGTCGGGAAACAATATATTGAAATGTGGGCAAACGTACCGGTTGAAGTGCATGTAGCGAGTGAATTCTCTTACAACATGCCGCTTCTGTCTAAGAAGCCGCTTTTCATCTTCCTTTCTCAAAGCGGAGAAACAGCGGACAGCCGCGCCGTGCTTGTTCAAGTAAAAGCGTTAGGGCACAAAGCGCTGACGATCACAAACGTGCCGGGATCAACACTTTCCCGTGAAGCGGACTACACGCTGCTTCTGCACGCAGGCCCTGAGATCGCCGTTGCTTCAACAAAAGCCTATACGGCCCAAATTGCCGTCTTAGCGATCCTTGCGTCCGTAGCAGCAGAACGTAACGGCGTTGACATCGGCTTTGACTTAGTTAAAGAATTAGGTATCGCTGCAAACGCCATGGAAGCCCTCTGCGACCAGAAGGACGAAATGGAAATGATCGCGCGTGAGTACCTGACTGTTTCAAGAAACGCTTTCTTCATCGGCCGCGGCCTTGACTACTTCGTATGTGTCGAAGGCGCGCTGAAGCTGAAAGAGATTTCTTACATCCAAGCGGAAGGTTTCGCAGGCGGCGAGCTGAAGCACGGAACAATCGCTCTGATTGAAGAAGGGACACCGGTCTTTGCGCTGGCGACACAAGAGCACGTCAACCTAAGCATTCGCGGAAACGTGAAAGAGGTTGCGGCACGCGGAGCGAACACATGCATCATCTCGCTGAAAGGCCTGGACGACGCGGATGACAGATTCGTTCTGCCGGAAGTCAATCCTGCGCTTGCTCCGCTGGTTTCTGTTGTGCCATTGCAGCTGATTGCTTATTATGCTGCGCTGCATCGCGGGTGTGATGTTGATAAGCCGAGAAACCTTGCGAAGAGTGTTACTGTGGAGTAAAATAAATTTGTTTGTCCAGTTAAACTGCGGTTTTTAAAATAAAGTCGTACCGTTTGTAAAAAGTTGAACGGTTTCACCCCTTTGGATATGTTGAGCCAAAGGGGTTTTTAGTATGAATATTTTATTTAAATTAGAGGAGGGTTTGACTTCGATTAACTAAAGTCATTGTTTGGATAAAATTAATAAAGTTTGATTAAAAATAACCTCTTGATTTAATTCCTCCCAGAGGTTGCTTTTTGTGTTTTTAAATATAGCCATCGTTAACACATAGTTTTCTATATGTAAAACTTTTTTACGGGTATAGTTTCTTTTTGCATTCTATTAGCCATCGGTATTTTTCTATCAAAATTGGTCGCCGTTTTGGCGTATTTTTCGAGAGGAGATCTTTTCGATACTTTTTTATTTTAAAGTCTTAATATAATAAATACTAATTATAGGAATTTAAAGAATTTTTTAGGTTTAAATACAAAATTCCCCTTACTTCGACAAATGCAATCTGGTATTATCGGAGCGCATGGAAGATATGTCTATAGACTCTATGCAAAATTGAGAGGAGGTTTTACTTATGAAAAGAAACCAAAAAGAATGGGAATCTGTGAGTAAAAAAGGCCTTGCAAAACCAGGAGGGACTTCGATTGTGAAGGCTGCAGGCTGTATGGGCTGTTGGGCCTCGAAGAGTATTGCTATGACACGTGTTTGTGCACTTCCGCATCCTGCTATGAAAGCAATTTAACATTTGAGAATAGGGGGTAGAGCATATTTGCTTATACTCCTTATTTTCTCTTAAGGGGGATTTTATATGTTAAATGATCGTGTTAAAGATTTTGATTTACCAGAGTTAGCGGTTCATTTACAGCCTCATGGTGCTGTAATGATTGATAGAAAAAGTATGTTTTATTTTAGACTCAGTGGACGTGGAGCACAGTTGGCGTTTCTGTTATCAAAAAACAAAAACCTCCACAAAACGGCACGCATTTGGGAAATTATGAAAAAAGAAGAGATGAGTGCTGAACTATTAAAAGAAGAGCTTAGTGCCCATCCATTTACGGAGGCTTGGACACAAGGGCTGTTAGATCAGCCTTTACATGTTTCAGGTTCGCTAGATTCATATTTACCTATTAGTTGTACCTTGCAGTTGACAAATGCTTGTAATTTAAGTTGTTCATTTTGCTATGCCAGTTCAGGTAAACCATATCCGCAGGAACTATCTAGTGAACAATGGATATTGGTTATGCAAAAGCTAGCATCCCATGGGGTTGCTGATATTACGCTGACCGGGGGAGAGGCAAAGCTGATCAAAGGGTTTAAAGAATTAGTCGTTGCTGCAAGTTCGTTGTTTACCAATGTGAATGTATTTAGTAATGGATTGAATTGGCGAGATGAAGAAGTAGAATTACTTAGTCACTTAGGCAATGTTTCTGTACAGATTAGTATTGATGGTATGGATAATACGCATGACCAATTAAGAGGCAGAAAAGGCGGCTTTAAAGAAAGTATGAATACCATTAAAAAATTATCTGAAGCAAACATTCCAGTGATTGTTGCTATGACCATTAATGAATCCAATGCTGGTGAAGTATCAGATGTGGTGGAGCAATGTGCCAATGCGGGTGCTTTTATCTTTCGTGCAGGAAAAACGTTATCTGTTGGACGTGCGACAGAAGGCTATAAGGCTTTGGATATTGATTTTGAAGAAATGGTTCAAATGCAGCTTAGGGAAGCACGTCATAAATGGGGAGATCGCCTGAATATAATTGATTGGGAGAACGAAGAGAGTTCTTTCACAACAGATTTTTGTACACCAGGATATCTTGCTTGGTATATTAGAGCAGATGGATACGTAACTCCTTGCCAATTAGAAGATTTGCCACTAGGGCATATTTTAGAAGATAGCATGGCGTACATTGGTTCACCTGCTCGTTTGCTTCAGTTAAAATGTGAAGCTAAAAATTGCAAATGTATAGGGAAAATTGAGCTATCTGAACCGGACTTGCCTTTTCAAAAAGAAGTCAAGGCAGGGATTCAGGAATGAATAGTCTATCATTTGTATTCTGGAGTATTTTAGCAGTTGTTGGATTACTGTTATTTATTAAATTTAAACCTCCAACAATTGCTTCACTACTCTTAAGCAAAGATGAGGCAAAAGAAATAAGCATTCAATTTATAAAAGAGTTTGTTGGGATTGATGTAGAGAACTGGGATTTTTATTCGGTATATTGGTATGACCACGATACAGTGAATAAACTTCATCACTTAGGCATACTTAAGAAAAATAGAAAGGTTTTATATGATGTTGGGTTGGTCGAATCATGGAGAGTTCGTTTCGTTCACCAAAATCAATCATTTGTAGTTGGTGTCAATGCCAATCGAGAAATCACTTTTTTTTATGCGGATGTTCCGAAAAAGTCTCTTTCGGGGAAGTTAGAACAAGTTTCTCCAGAGACATTCAAGCAGAGGTTAATGGCTTCGCCTGATGGACTTTGGTCTAGAGCAAACATTACAGGTACTGGTAAAAAGGAAGAGGATTTTCGAGAGATCAGTACTTATTGGTACATAGCGGAAGCGGGAGATATTCGGCTCAAGGTGACAGTTGAATTACAGGGCGGCCGAATTTCTTATATTGGGACTGAACAAGAAATACTAACTGATCAAATGGGTAAAGTCATTCGAGATGAACAAGTGGAATCGACATTCGGAGTATCTGGTATGTTGGGTTCAGCTGCAGCGATGGTCCTTGCGATTCTCATCCTTGTATTTATGGATGTTCAAACAAGCATAATCATCAGTTTTGTTCTGGGTTTGTTGATTATAATATGCCAGTCATTGACGCTAAAAGAAGATATTCAATTGACAATTGTAAATGCTTATGATGCAAGAATGAGTGTCAAAACGGTCAGTTTGTTAGGTGTTTTGTCTACACTTCTTACAGGATTATTAACAGGATTTGTAGTATTTATATGTTCATTGGCAGGAAATGCACTTGCTGGTGATTTTGGATGGAAAACGTTTGAACAACCATTGGTTCAGATTTTCTATGGAATAGGAGCAGGGCTCATTAGTTTGGGAGTGACTTCTCTGTTGTTTAACTTATTGGAGAAAAAGCATTATTTACGAATTTCTCCTGAGCTTTCTAACCGAACCGTCTTTCTATCAGGTTTTACCTTTAGGCAAGGATTGAATATGAGCATACAAAGTTCGATTGGAGAAGAGGTCATCTATCGGCTGTTAATGATTCCAGTCATTTGGTGGATGAGTGGAAATATCATCATCTCCATCATTGTATCTTCCTTTTTATGGGCGGTGATGCACCAAGTAACTGGATATGACCCGAGGTGGATACGTTGGCTGCATCTATTTATATTCGGCTGCTTTCTGGGAGTTCTCTTTATCAAATTTGGTTTTATTTGTGTATTAGCAGCTCATTTCATTCATAATTTAGTACTCGTCTGTATGCCGCTGTGGCAGTTTAAGCTTCAGAGACATATGCATCATGATAAGCCAAAGCATACTTCACTCTAATGATTAGGAGAAGATTTGATGCAATTGATGCAAGTACAAAATTTAAGCAAATGCTATCGGAATGGTGATGGGATTGAACATTTGTCTTTCTCAATACAACGAGGAGAAATCGTGGCGCTACTGGGGCCAAATGGAGCTGGAAAAACAACGACAATTCGATGTTTGACAGGTCTCTATAAGCCGGATAAAGGAGATATCCTCATTGAGGGTTCTCCTCCAGGGCATATAAATGTTCAGAAAAAAGTCGCGCTTATTCCTGATCAGCCATATCTGTATCCCGCTTTAACCGCTGCTGAACATATTCAGTTCAGGGCCAGAGGATATCATCCAGGTAAAAAGGATTTAAAAGAAAGGGTTTATCATGCATTGAAGGAAGTGCACTTGGAGGAGAAAGCAAACCAATTGTGTGGTCAGCTGTCAAGAGGCCAAAAACAGCGGGTTGTCTTGGCGGGGGCGATTGTTCAAGACGCTTTGCTGTATATATTAGACGAACCGACTGTGGGCCTTGATATCCCATCAAAACAGTGGCTATCTAACTGGTTAAAAACCAAAACCAATCAAGGATGCTCAGCATTTGTATCAACTCATAGTCTAGAGTTTGTGTTAGAGACAGCTGACAGGGTGATATTAATCAGAGACGGCAAACTCATGCAGAGTTTGAATGTTCCTCAATTCGAAGATGAACAAGCGGAATGGAGAAAAGAAGTGATTCGTCTTCTGGGGGAATGGTCAGATGAATAATATCATTTCTTTTTTATGGCTTCAGTCAAAAAGGCGTTTTGTCAGTCAAGGTCAGGAAAAAAAAATGCCTTTTTTGATCATGCTCCTTTTTGTTGGGGCTATCGGATTTCAAGTAAGTTTTGTTTCTAGATCTGCGACATGGGATATGAGTATTGGTGGTTGGGTGCTTACAGGTGTTTTTATCCTTTATACGGCATTTGGCCTTTTTTCAAATCGATTACCAAGTCAAATGGCAGATGTCATGTGGCTTTATGGCACTGCCACATCTTTTTCAAAAGTTGTGTATAGTGTTTTATTTTTCAGCGTCACTTGGAAGGCATTACTTTGGATCATCTCAGCCATACTTGGTGATGTATTGATTGTGCTTCTGTCTGGTAAGTATATCAATTTACTAGGCCGATCCATAACTTTTGTAGGGCTCTTTTTTATCGCTGAAGTGTGGTTGATGTCGGTCTCTTGTGCAAGAACAGTGAAGAAAATGAAAAGGGTATACATTTCAGTCTTTCTTCTCATGCTGGTCATTTACTCCATATGTCTTTATCACCTCTTTTTTCTCCAACATTCATCTGAGATATGGGAGGGCATTGGTCGTTTTGTTAGTGGCGTAGGATTAGTGTTTGAGACTTTGTCACCGTTGTATGTGGCTGTATTTATTGGGATCATCACAGTCTCCTTTATGACGATTTCTTTTACGAGCAGTCAGGTAGAAATGAAGGAATCGTTGGTGAAAGAAGCTGAATTCTGGGAAGAGTTTCAAGAACGTCAATTTGGTTCAGGTCAAATTATGCAGAAACCAAAGACGACTTGGTGGGGGTTGCAAGGTCTAAATGGCATTTGGTCTTTTCTGTGGTTAGAACTGTTGCTTGTTAAAAAATATTTATTTTTTCATAGCATTCATACCCTCATGCTCAGTGGCGTCTTTTATATCGTCATTTTCATGTATCCAGAGTGGTTTTATCTCCTTTTCTTTCTCGTCGCTTCGGCAGTTATGTTGAGTTCCTATTATTCAGGAATTGTCAGGCATTCGCAATCAGGTGCCCTTCATTTATTCCCCGGTGCCCTTTGGAGAAAAATCATTATTCTAGAGCTGACGAATACAGTCTGGCTGTTTATTCTTTACTGTGTCTCTATTGCGTTCATGGCAGTTGAGAATTTAGTTTATTGGTATGTATATGGATTGGGGTTATATATATGGTTTATAACAATAAGACTGTTTGCTTTTGTCAATACCAGTCGAAAAAATCTTAAGCTTTCATTGCCTCAATACTATAAGTCATTTTTTATGGCATTAGGGTTGAGTGGCATTTGTTTATATGGCATTCATTTATTGACGGCTGGTTGGTATACATTAATGGCGGTTGTCAGTGTAGGAAGCCTTTGTTGGTGCCTGTTTTATCGATTCAGATAATGGACTGATATGTAAAGTGTTTGTTTTAAAACGAGGAGAGGTGTTCTTTTATGAAATCAAATGACGATGAATTGTCGTTATCTGTTCAGAATTTAGCGAATACAAATGAGATCACAATTGTTCAAGCGATAGGAGGGCTGAAGAAGTCAGGAAAAGATGCAATACCTGTTTTGGTTGATGCCCTAAAAGAGGAAGGCTCTTTGCGTAATATCGCTGCGGCTGTTTTAGGTGAGTTTGGGGAAGATGCGGGTGAAGCAGCGGAGGAGCTATCACGTTTATTAAAAAGTCATGCAGAAGATACAAGAATGGCTGCGGCCATTTCACTGATGAGAATTGGAAAACCTAGTCTGCCCTTTGTCATCAAAATCGCTCAAGAAAGTGAAGGGGAATCATGTTTTTGGGCATCTTGGTGTATTGCATGGATTGATCCGTCTCGCATTGAACCGAAGATGTATGAATGCCTAAAACACGAGCAGGAACATCCTTCAGGAATAGTTGCTCCGTTTGCAGCTGAAGAGGCATTAGGAAAGATGATTGCGTTTCAGCTGAAAGATAAGGAGGACTGATAGGATGAAAGCTGAACAAATGTTAACTGAATGGCCGAGTCATTTACCCTGGTTGAATCAATCACAAGATGATTTGACATTTCCAAGTGCTGCATATCATCTTCTTTATTTTTGGTCGATCAGCTGCCCGAACTGTCACCAATTAACAGACAACGTCCTTCATGATATAAAGGGTATGAATGTGAAAGTAATCGGAGTACATGTTCCTTATATAGAAGAAGAGAAATCTATTGAGGTTGTTTCAGCGTATGCTCTTGATAAGGGAATGACTATTCCGATTGTATTAGACCAAAACTATGAGATCGTCACAGCTTGTCACGTACAAGGCATCCCCAGTTTTTGTCTAGTAAGTCAATACGGTCAGATCGTTGCTAAAACGATGGGAGATGTTGGTTGGGATAAGATGGTGAAAAAGATCAGAGGCTTATGAATGTTTCCGTCGTAAGTATGTGCGACAAACGGTTGAATATTATGATAAAACGATCCTTCCTATGAGCGGGAAGGTTTTTAATGATGAAATATTTGTTGTTAGTGGATAGGATTTACCAAATATTCTGCTGTTCTTAAAGTACGTCACGGATGACGGCCGTGATCTTATAGACGTCTATAAAGAAGCACTGCAGCAGGACCCTGTATTGAAACATACGGCGGCGGAAGCGGCAGCCCATTATGGTCCGGAGCTCACGAAGCTGGCGAAAGCAGGGTATGATTCGATTCCTGATTTGGTGCTATCGATTGATTACAAAGATGGCTCTTTACGTGATGTCGGCCAAAGCAAACGCTACGGGACGAGTGATTCGGAATGGCTGTCTGAATGGAAGCGGCAGCTGGGCGTGCGTATATAAAATAGCAAAAAGCTGACGAGTGATTCCGTCAGCTTTCCTTGTTGTACATCAGGCCGCATCATCCCTTTGTCATGTCCGCTGAAGAATTCGATGCAAGATCTCATGTTCAATCTGGATGAGTGTGCTGTCGGACAAGGAGCGGGGGCGTTTGGCGCGGATCGGGATGTCGAAGCTGATTTCTCCGTCTTCGATCATGATGACGCGGTCAGAAAGGCGGACCGCTTCCTGCACATCGTGTGTGACGAGCACAGCTGTAAATCCATTTTGTTTCCATAGCTTTTCTATCAATTGCTGCATGTCGAGACGGGTGAGGGCATCCAATGCGCTGAGCGGTTCATCCAGCAGCAGAAGGGATGGCTTTCTGATGAGAGCACGGGCAAGGGCAACCCTTTGCTGCTGTCCGCCTGACAGCTTATATGGCCATGCGTTTCGGCACTTCCACAATCCGACTGCTTTCAGCACTTCCTCTGCTTTTTCTGTCCGCTCTTTCGGCAGCCCGATTAATACATTATCGATGACCTTTTTCCATGGCAGCAGCCGTGAATCCTGATACATCATTGTGGTGCTGTTCTCATCTGTGCCGCTGAATGTCAGTTGGCCTGAGCTCGTTTGCTCTAACTGGGCCAGAATGCGGAGCAATGTGCTTTTTCCGCTCCCGCTTTTTCCTACGATGGCTGTGAATTGGCCTTGTTCAATTGTCAAAGAAATATCTTTTAAGACTTGTGTGCCGCCGAATTGTTTGCTGACATGGTCCAATTTAATTTGGATCGCTTGCTCATTTGCTTGGCTATACAACTCTATTTTCTGAGAGGGCTGTGCCATTTTTTTCACTCCTATCCTTGCTTTTGATAATTAGGATGCCATTTCAGCGCATAGCGCTCACCGATATGAGCAATGATGTCGGCTGCTTTGCCTAATAAGGCGTAGATTAAAATGCTGACGATAATGACATCCGTCTGCATAAATTGACGTGCATTCATGGCAAGGTAGCCAATTCCGTTGCTTGTGGCGATTGTTTCAGAAACGATTAAGGTCAGCCACATGACGCCGAGCGCATAACGAAAGCCGACGAATATAGAAGGGAGAGCGGAAGGGAAATAAATCTGTTTGAATAATTGAAAACCGCGCAAGCCGTACATTTTCCCCATTTCAATATGTTCGCGGTTCACATTCCGAATGCCATGGAGCGTATTAATATAGACGGGAAACATGACGCCAAGCGCGACAAGAAATACTTTCGGAGCTTCGCCGATTCCAAGCCAGACAATGACAAGCGGCAAAAGGGCAAAGTGCGGAATGTTCCGGATCATTTGGATGGTTGTATCCAGCAGACGGAAGGAAAGCGCTGACCAGCCGTTGATAATGCCGAGGACAAAGCCGATCAGTCCGCCAATCAATAGTCCGCTCAGTGCACGCGCCAAACTGATTTGTAAATGCAGAGCAAGCGCTCCATTTGCGATGAGTTCCCACAATGCTTTTAAAACAGATAGCGGAGAAGGAAAAAGACTCTCTGATAATACATGTGAGGAAGAAAATAATTGCCAAACGATTAGTATAAAAATCGGCACCAGCCAGGGGAGTACACTTTTTCTCATGATCATTCGTCTCCTTTACTTTCTTTTAAAACAGGCTTCCACAAAGGATCGAGAGGCATGATGTCAGAAACGCGGATCGGGTCTTTTATTAACCCGAGCTGATAGTAGTCATCTGCCTGCTGCTGCTGGGCGGATATGATGTCTTTCGTCAGCGTATTCACGCCGTAGTTCTTTCGCTTTGTCGCCCGTTCCAATATATTAGACTGAATACCGGTCAGAGTCGCGATACGGCTGGCGATTTCGTTTTGATGCGTGCTGGCATATCGGTCTGAGCGGTCAGTCTCCTCTAATATGGATTTGACCAGATCGGGATGTTCGCGTACGAATTGCGGTGCAGCATAGTAAAACGTTCGATTCGGATAAGCCGTAACATGATGGGGAAGAGTTCTCACATGTCCATTTTCTTCGACTCCGGCGAGGAACGGATCGTACGTTGCAAAAGCATCGACTTCACCCGATTCCAGAGCAGCCCTGCCTTGAGCGGCATCCGATACGAAAGCCCATTTGACATCGTGCTGGGTTAACCCGGCGTCTTTCAAAGCCAAGAGAGCGAGGTAATGGTGATTTCCTCCTTTATTCGCGGCTACAATTTTCCCTTTTAAATCAGCAAAGGATTGAATGGGGCTATTCTCTTTTACGACGACACCGACACCTGATAAATTTGGCGGGCTCGCACCCACGTAAACAATGTGTTTGCCGGAGCTTTGCGCAAAAATACCTGATCCGTCAGCGGCATTTCCGTAATCAATCTTCCCGGCAGCCAGCGCCTCCAATAAAGCCCCGCCGCCTTCGAATTCAATCCATTCAATTTTCTCGTGTGTTAATCGTTTTTCTAAATAGCGGCTTTCTTTTAAAAGGTGCAGTGTATTTCCTTTTTGGAATCCGATTCGAATGGGCTGCTTTCCATTTGTTTCATTGACTGTACATGCAGTGAGGCTTAAAAAAGCAGCTATGATTATGAGGGTGCAGACCCTTTTTCTCTTTATCAGAATGGCCACCTTCCTTCACAGATCCAATTCTTACTATTTTGATATGATTATATGTATTTAAAGATGTAACGTCAATCCTGTAAAGTAAATGATTTGAAAAAAACACAAAAAAAGACCCGAGGGGGTCTTTTTTAAAACAGTCTGACTCTATAAGAAAGGATTGTGAAACCGTGTCCCTCCGTTTAATGTAACGGCAAGTGAAAGACCTAAAATCAGCAGGTCAGCTGTGATTACGAGATAATCAATCCGCTGAAAAGGACGGCCGCTGTACCACGTCCTTTTATTTTAATTTATTGAGTATTCGTTCTCTTAAAACTCCTCATACTCCGCCGGGTCTTGACCGTTAATCCTTCCGTCCGGGCGGGAAAGCGAAGCGATTACCTTCATATCGCTTTCATCAAGCGAGAAATCAAAAACAGAAATGTTTTCAAGCTGGCGCTCCGGGGATGATGATTTCGGAATCGGGACAGCGCCGAGCTGGACATGCCAGCGTAAGATCACTTGAGAAATTGTTTTATGATGCTTTTCTGCAATTTGCTCAAGCTGCTTATCATTTAATATCTCACTGGCGCGGGCTAAAGGACTCCATGATTCGGTCAGGATGCCTTGTTTTTCATGCCATTTATGCTGGTGTTCCTGATTAAAAGCGGGATGCAATTCAATCTGGTTGATACTTGGCTTAACGCCGGTTTCACGTTCAAGCTGTTCAATGTGTTCAGGCAGGAAGTTGCAAACGCCGATGGAACGAATCAAACCCCATTGTTTAGCGTCAATCAGGGCTTGCCATGCTTCTGTGTAGCGGCCTTGTTTCGGGTTCGGCCAATGAACAAGATACAAGTCATAGTAATCTAAGTTCGCCCGGTATAAAGATTCTTGGATCGTTTTTACTGCTTTGTCGTATTCATGATAGCGTCCGGGAAGTTTGGATGTAATGTATAACTGTTCCCGGGGAACCGAGCTGCGGCGAATGGCTTCTCCGACAGTTCCTTCATTTTCGTAGTTATAAGCGGTGTCAATCAAACGATAGCCAATATCAATAGCGCTGTTAATGGCATGAACGCCTTCATTCCCGTTAAGAGTGTATGTACCGAAGCCGATAGCAGGAATGCTTGTACCGTCATTAAGCGTCATTTGCGGAATTGCTTTATCCATTATGAATCCCTCCCTTTCATTCTACTTTACCATTATTCTTACAATTAAAACATGATAATGGAAATGAAGGTAATGGCATATAAAAAAGCTGACGATACGCCGTCAGCTTTTTTGCTTTAAATCTGAAACATCCACGCTACAATGGGGCCGAATACAGAGCCGAGCACAGCGCAGAGCGTCATGGAAACGGAACTCATGGAGACCGTTAATTCTCCGTATTCCATTGCTTTTGAGGTGCCGAGCGCATGAGAGGCGCTGCCGAATGCAATTCCTTTTCCGAGTGAGCTGTGAATGCGAATCCATTTGAGAAGCAGGGGTCCGAGAATGACGCCTGAAAATCCTGCGATCATGACAAACACCACTGTCATTGATGGAACGCCGCCCAGTCCGGTGGCGATCTGAATGGCGACAGGGGTTGTGATTGATTTTGGAATGATAGACAGAATCAAATTCCGGTCGATGCCAAACAGTTCTGCAAATAACAGGCCGCTGACCATTCCTGAAAATAAGCCCGCCAGCACGCCTCCGATGATCGGGAAGCTGTATTGAATCAAGATGCGGCGCTGCTTATAAAGCGGATAAGCTAATGCCACGACAGCGGGGCCGAGCAGTGAATTAATCCACTTTCCGCCGATCATATAGTCTTTATAAGGGATGTGAAAGGCGAGCAGCAGCACGATAATCAGAATCGTCGTTGTCAGTACGGGTATGAGAAATGGGTATGAAAAGCGCACATATAATTTCACCATAGCCAGATAGGCGGCGGCCGTGAACAAAATTATAAGGATTGCGATACATGCTTGCTGCACTTCTTTTTCTCCTTTCGCTGATTGGCTTTATGTTCTAACAGCTGGCTGGCGTATCCCGCAGCGATCATCGTGACGATGGTGCTCAGTATGACAATCAGAAACAGAGCGGCTCCGCTTGCGGAAAAAAGGGATGGGTAATTCATCACGCCCGCCATGGCCGGTATAAATAATAATGGAAGAAAAGAGAGCAAAAAACCTGCTCCGTCTTCAATAATCTTCACTGGAACAATCTTAGTCGTCAAACAAATGAGCATGAGGATTAAGCCGATGATGCTTCCCGGAATGGGCAGATGAAACAGCTGTTGGGTGGCTTCTCCGATCATGGAAAATGCGTATAAAATGATAATTTGTAAGATAATGCGTATGGTTTTCACAACGGTGCTGTTCTTTGGAGAAGAGCAGCTTCCCCCTTTCTTGTTGCCGGTGTTACGGTAATTTCTTTACTTTTGGTTCATATATTTGTACTATACAACTATATGTATGCAAAACTTGTTTATATGTTTGCAGGATACATATGCATATGTTTGTATTATACAACTAATGATGCTGTTGTCAATTGTAAGGAGCGATTCCATTTGCCGAAACAAGATCCGATTGAATTGATTGAATATGAGCTCACTACCTTTATCAGGCGGGCTGTTTATCTGGATAACTCTGACCGTAAAATCGGGAATCTGGAGAGGCCGGCTTATCTGTTATTAAGGCAGTTAGACGAGTTTGGGCCTGCGCGTGTCAAAGAATTGGCCGAATCCTTTAAGCTGGATATTTCCACGCTTTCGAGGCAGGCTGCGGCCTTGGAGGCGAAAGAGCTGATCCATCGTTTTTCCGATCCATCTGACGGGCGGGTCAGCCTGTTTACGATTACAAAGCTCGGCAAGCAGCGTTTAAAAGTCGATAAGCAGATGCGTGTTAAACGGTATCGTCGTATGCTTGACGATTGGTCAGGTGATGAAAAAGAACTGTTCGGCAAGCTGCTGATCCGGCTGAATGAGGCATTTATCGATTAGTGAAAATGAATCCGCGATTTTTTCCATATAAGCAGGATTATAGTGTATCCGAGAGAGAATGGAAGAAAGAAGGGTTTTCAACTTTTTGCTTTGGCGCAAACGTGCTTGTGTGATGTAAGGCAAATTTATATAGAATGGGGGGCGGACGGCTTAAAGTCGGGGAAATTTTTTTCTCGGCTGTTTACAGCATTTTATTATCTTAATATTCATAATTTAATAAAATGAAAGCGCTTTATATTGGTTTGCTCAGCTTAGACTGAAAGGTGTTTACCTGAAAAAAACAATTGTATTTTCCACGGAAATTTATTATGATGAGATAAGGAAATTGGAGATTTTATAACAATAGAAAAATAGAAAATTTCTAATATTGCGAGAAATGAAGAGTGAGTTAGGTACAAAAAAGGTGCACCTTCTGCTTCATTATTTCAAATATATAGAGCTGTTAGAGGAGGAAGCGAAGTGGCAAACAAAGAGTTGAAGAGAGGCTTGGGCGCGCGTCATATACAGATGATTGCTTTGGGCGGTACGATCGGTGTCGGTTTATTCATGGGTTCATCCAGCACGATTCAGTGGACCGGGCCGTCTGTCCTGCTTGCATATGCAATTGCCGGTATTTTTATCTTTTTTATTATGCGCGCGATGGGCGAGATGCTTTATGTGGAGCCGAGTACGGGTTCGTTTGCGACATTCGGCCATAAGTATATACATCCGTTAGCCGGCTATATGACGGCGTGGAGCAACTGGTTTCAATGGGTAATCGTCGGGATGTCTGAAATCATTGCCGTCGGTTCATATATGAAATATTGGTTTCCGGATCTGCCTGCATGGATACCGGGCATCATTGCCATGGCCATTCTCGGCGCGGCGAATTTAATTTCAGTGAAATCATTCGGTGAGTTTGAATTTTGGTTTGCGATGATTAAAATCGTGACGATCATCTTAATGATTATCGCGGGAATCGGCATTATTTTCTTCGGTTTCGGTAACGGGGGACATGCGATCGGATTATCTAATCTTTGGTCGCACGGCGGGTTCTTTACAAATGGCTTTTCAGGATTTTTCTTTGCTTTATCTCTTGTCATTGCGGCCTATCAAGGGGTCGAGCTGATCGGAATTACCGCCGGGGAAGCGAAAGATCCGCAAAAAACGTTGAAAAGTGCAATCCAGAGCATTATCTGGCGGATTTTAATTTTCTATATCGGGGCGATTTTTGTCATTGTCACTGTGTATCCGTGGGACGAACTTCATTCACTCGGAAGCCCGTTCGTTTCTACATTTGCGAAAATCGGGATTACGGCGGCGGCCGGTATTATTAACTTTGTTGTGATTACGGCAGCGATGTCCGGCTGTAACAGCGGGATTTTCAGCGCGGGGCGTATGCTTTATACATTGGGCGTGAACGGTCAGGCGCCGAAATTCTTTAAGAAAGTCTCCCGCAACGGTGTGCCGTTATATGGTACAATCGCCGTATTGATCGGGTTGGCGGCCGGCGTTGTATTGAACTATATTGCGCCGCCAAATGTATTTGTGTATGTGTACAGTGCGAGTGTGCTTCCTGGTATGGTTCCGTGGTTCGTCATTTTGATCAGCCATCTCGGATTCAGAAGGGCAAAGGGTGCTGAACTTGATAAGCATCCGTTTAAAATGCCTTTCGCGCCTGTGACAAACTATGTGACGATTGCTTTCTTACTGATGGTGTTAGTCGGTATGTGGTTTAACGATGACACGCGGGTATCGCTGATTGTCGGGGTTATTTTCTTAGCGATTGTGACTGCCAGCTACTTTGCTTTCGGCATTGGCAAGCGGGCTGCCGATGATGATACGAAAATAGAAGACGCTGTGTGAGTCAGAAAGACACTTCCTAAAATGGAGGTGTCTTTTTATTTAATGATAAACGGCAATTTATATTTAGCAAAATGGTTCGGTTCCGGCTCTCGTCAGTTTTTTTCGTGCAAATAATGGACGGACGTTATATCTGATTTTTGCTGCACTCAGGCGGATCGTGTATCTTCAAACACACCCGCCTGCCTAATCCCTTCATTTTATCGCTGAATCCCGTGACGGAGGATGGAGTAACAATTTCATTTTAAAACAGTTTCCGGCGGTTATCTTTATCGGCGTGTTCCCCAGTGGTATACTGGATAAAAAAAGCAGAACCGGGGGAACCATCTATGAAAAATTACCAAACGTTATTATTTGATATAGACAATACACTGCTGGATTTCACTGCTTCAGAAAACGATGCTCTTCAAAAATTATTTCAAGACACAGAGATAGAGCTGACAGCTGAAGTGGAGGCTCGGTATAAGTCAATGAATCAAGGGTTATGGAAAGCGTTTGAAGAGGGAGAAATGACTCGTGATGAAGTCGTAAATACCCGGTTCACCCTGTTATTTAAGGAATATGGTTATGAGGCGGACGGTGTTTTGCTGAATCAGAAATACCGCCAATACTTAGAAGAAGGACACCAGCTCATTGACGGCGCTTATGAGCTGATCAAAAGCCTGCACCCTGTATATGATTTGTATATCGTGACAAACGGTGTATCCAGATCACAATATAAGCGTTTGCGTGACTCGGGACTGTATCCGTTTTTTAAAGACATTTTTGTGTCTGAGGATACGGGTTTTCAAAAACCGATGAAGGAATATTTTGATTATGTGTTTGCCAGAATTCCTGACTTTTCCGCCGAGCAAGCGCTCATTATCGGCGATTCCCTGAGCGCAGATATGAAGGGCGGACAGATGGCCGGGCTTGATACGTGCTGGTTCAACCCCGGGCAGAAAGCAAATGAGTCTGGTGTCGTTCCGACGTATGAAATTCATTCGCTTGATGAGCTGTATGATCTGTTGCATGTGAAAAGAAAAGCCGGCGCTCTCACATAAATCTTGCAGGCCGAGGAGCATCCGATGAACATAGCACATACGAAATTAGTCATTAGAGTTTTTGCCTTACTATCAATCTTTCATACTATTCTTCAGTTTCCGACGGCCCAACGGAAGCTGGGGGTTTTTTTAGCTGTGCTTGCTATTTTGTTAACGGCCAATGACTGTTTGCGGCCGATATATGGTAAAAGACAATCCGTCTTTTATTTCGGATCTTTTCTCCTGAGCAATGTGATGGCGGGCTTCTTGCTGTACCTCGTTTATTGTCCGGGGACACAGGTCATCATGGTTCTGTTATTGGTGGAAATTCTCATCACCAAGGAAAAGATATCGATTGTTTTGTTAAGTATGAATGCCGCTGCCTTTGCTGTCGGTCTATATG
This sequence comes from Bacillus sp. YC2, assembly GCF_019891195.1. NCBI lineage: Bacteria > Bacillati > Bacillota > Bacilli > Caryophanales > Bacillaceae > Bacillus > Bacillus sp. YC2. Next base: position 45,905 of record NZ_JAHXDO010000006.1, read on the forward strand.
CCGCCGGTACGGGTGTCAGTGATATTGTACTGCCTTATGTGATCATGTTTGCGATTATTTATTTATATCGGAGAAATTTGCAGGAAAAATCGAAAATCGAGAAGTTAAACAAAGAGCTGCAAACCGCTAATGCCACACTGAAGGAATATTCAGACCGGATAGAGGAGCTGACGATTTCCAAAGAAAGAACGAGAATTGCGCAGGAATTGCATGATTCTCTCGGACATTATCTTGTGGCGCTGAGGCTGAATTTAGAATTTGCGGGCAAAGCGGCAGACCATAAGCCGGAAAAAGTGAAACAGGTCATTCAAAAGGCGTATGAGCTTTCGAAGGAATCCATTCTCAAACTGCGCCAGGCGGTTTTGCTTCTTCACGATCCTTTGTCCGGGCGTGAGTTCGAGCAAGCACTCCGTGACATATTCAGCCATTTTCAAGAAACGGATGATATACGGTTTGAGCTGGATATGGATGAAGAAATAGAAGAGGTAAACCCTGATATAAAACACTGCATCTATCAAATTGTGCAGGAAACGATCACAAATGGGCTGAAACACGGACGTGCTTCTTATTTTTCCATTCGTATTCAAAAAGAGCGGGATATGATATTGTCGCATATTCATAATAACGGCTCTGGCTGTGGAAATATCACAAAATCAAATGGCTTGAACGGAATTGAAAAAAGAGCCGCCGCATTGGGCGGAGAGGCTGTTTTTTATTCGGGAAAAGAGACGGGATTTGATGTGAAAATGTATATACCATGCAAGGAGGAACGATAAAGTGAATGTCATTATTGCAGATGATCAGCCTATTGTCAGAGAGGGGCTGAAAATGATATTAAGTCTTCATGAAGAGATCAATGTCGTGGGGGAGGCCTCTCATGGCGAAGAGGTTTTGCAGCTGCTTTCGCAAACCGAGCCCGATGCTGTTTTGATGGATATCAGAATGCCGGGAATGGACGGAATAGAGGCGACAAAAGCGGTAAAAATGCAGCATCCGTCTGTAAAAGTAATCATTTTGACAACATTTCATGATAAAGAATATATTTTTACCGGGCTGAAAAACGGGGCGGACGGGTATATCCTGAAGGATGCTGATTCTGACGAAATTATCGCCTCTCTTCAAGCTGCTTGTGAAGGGAATATGATGCTGAATCCCAAGATTACGCTAAAGGTAGTGAAAGCTTTCAATGAGATGAACACGGAAACCGAGAAAGAACAGCCCCGTGAAGAGCTGACGGCGATTCTTACGCCGAGAGAGCTTGAAGTGGCAAAGCACATCATGGAAGGCAAAAGTAATAAAAGCATCGGCGCGGCTTTATTTCTGACAGAGGGCACGGTAAAAAATTATGTATCCCGCATCCTTGAAAAACTGGAAGTGACAAACAGAACCGAGCTCACATTATATTTACAAAAACTAATGTAATCCCCGCTTTCCCCCCTCCCTCTTTTTATTACCAAACATATGACGAAAGTAATATAGGTATTGAGTACTTAAGTGAATAGTAAGCAAGTATTGTCAGGAGTAGAATGAGAGCAGACATGACACAAGGAGTGCTGAACGAATGCTCGAATTAAAAAACCTGACAAAAAAGTACGGTGATTTTATCGCTGTGAATGATGTGTCGCTGCGAATCGAAAGCGGAGAGATATTCGGTCTTTTAGGGCCGAACGGAGCCGGTAAGTCAACAACTGTGTCAATGATCAGCACCGTGCTCGCGCCAACGGGCGGAACGATACATATAGACGGCAAATCACTGAAAGAACAGCCTGTCGCGATTAAAAAAATAATGGGTGTTGTCCCTCAGGAGTTAGCATTATACCAGTCGCTAAGCGCGAAGGATAATTTGGCTTTTTTCGGGAGCTTATACGGCCTTTCCGGTACGGCGCTCTATAAGCGCATCGATGAGGTATTGGAGATGATTGAATTAAAGGAGCAGCGGAATCAAAGAGTGGCTGAATTTTCCGGCGGAATGAAACGACGGGTGAATATCGGCGCCGCTTTAATGAATGATCCGAAGCTATTCATTTTGGATGAGCCGACTGTGGGAATTGATCCGCAATCCAGACATCATATCCTTGAAACCGTCAAAACATTAAATGAAGAAAAAGGAATGACGGTCATCTACACGAGCCATTACATGGAAGAGGTCGAGTATTTATGTGAGAAAGCGGCGATTATGGATCACGGTTCTCTTATTGCAGCCGGAACGAAAGACGAATTGAAACAGATGGCAAATGCCTGCGATACCCTGATTGTAAATGTGGCGGAGCTGAATGACGACGCCGTAAAGAAAATCCATCATATTCCCGGTGTCTCTAAAGTTGCCCTCAGCCGACAGAAAATTTCTATGCTGGTGGATCGAAATATGATTGATATCGCGGACGATATCAGGAAAACCGGGCTCACCATCACAGGTCTTCATTTCGAAGAAGCTAATTTAGAAAGCATCTTCCTCCAGCTCACCGGAAAATCACTGCGGGATTCATAGGGGGAGCGTCATGAGAACATTATTCCAGCTTTTATTATTGGATTTTCGATTATTGGCAGCGCAAAAGTCATTTTACATCAAGCTGATACTGTTTCCGTCGCTTATGATTCTCATATTAGGAACGGTTTTCCATGATTCAGATTCGAAAGTACGGCCATTTGATGTCGCATTTTTTAATGCGGATCACGCGGAGCAGCCGCTGGGAAATGTGTTAAAGGACGGCGTGCTGAAACAAAGTGATTTTATCCGTGTCATAGAAGCAGACAGCTATCAAGAAGGAAAAAAGCTTGTCTCAAGCGGAAAAGCTTCGGTATTTGTATATGTGCCGAAAGGATTCACGGAAGCGGCGGAAAACAATAAAAAAACCAGTATCAGTGTTGTCGCAGACAACAAAGCATCCGTAAATGGGGACATTGTCGAGACGATGGCCGATTCGTTTGTCACGAGAATCAAAGCCGTACACAGCGAAGAGAAAGAAGTGCTGAAGCATTCCGGGCATTTGTCAAAGGCTGAGATCGAAAGGGTGATCAGCGGTTTAACCAGCCATAGTGAAAAAGCCGTTAACATTCCGAAACAGACAGCCGGCGAACATACGGCCTCCATTGATGCGTTGCAATATTATTCTATCGCAATGGTCGTAATGTTCTCCATTATGACGGCATTTGTGCTTGTTCACGGCATTGTGGAGGAGAGACAGCAGCGCACCTTATTCAGAATCAAATCAATGCCCGTTCTACATATCCAGTACGTGGCAGGCAAGCTTCTCGGGATTATATTTGCCATTCTTATGCAAATGGCTGCCGTCATTCTGATCAGCAGCATTGTGTATCAAGTAAAGTGGGGCAATTTGTTTGAGATGTTTCTGGTTACGGCTGTTTATTCGTTTGCGATCGGCAGTATGGTGCTGCTTTGGGGCTTTACGGCGAAAAATCATGCAGCAGTTTCAAGCATGGCGGCTCCGATTCTGTATTTATTCAGTTTTTTAGGGGGAAGCTTTATCGCGAAAGACAACCTGCCTGCCAGCTTGCGGATCATTCAGGAATTGATACCGAACGGCAAAGCAATCAATAGCTATGTAAGTGTCACGCAACACGCTGGTTTGAGCGGAATGTCGATGGATTTGGCAGAGCTGGCCGTTATCGGCGCCATCTTTTTGTGTATGACAATATGGGTGTTTAAACGGAAGGAGTCGGTTTCATGAGGCAGCTGTTTTTAATGATCAAACATCAGCTGAAGCTGATGTTCCAAAATCGAATAGCCATCTTTGCGACGATTTCTGTCCCGCTCCTTCTGACATATTTATTTTCGTTTGCACTGCATGGCAGTCAGCAGAAAGAAGTGTTTGTAGCTGATGCGGATCAAAGCGTCTATTCGGAACAATTCATGAACATGATTCAGATGGACGGACATTTGAAGCTTACGAAGGTGACTGAAGACGTACTGAAGAAAAAAGTGAACCGTCACGATATTTCGTTCGGACTGTTGATCGGTCCCCATTTTGAAGAACGGTTATTTTCCAAAGACCGAGTAAGCCTATCATTTATCCAAAATGAAGAAAAAGGTGATGCTGCTTTGACAGAACAGTTTATCTCTCAACAGGCAGGCACGCTGAAAAAAATAGTCCGCGACGCGAAACACATGTCCCAGACGTTGCATATCGATGGGAAGCAGACGGCGTCTGATCTGCTAAAAGACATGCAGGGCCATTCGGCGGTAACGGTTACGCATCATACCAATCAAGCAGGCGGGCAGGCGGCTGACAGGCTTATCGGATTTTTGGTGATGTTCATTTGGTTCGTCGCGGTACAGGGCTTAAGATCATTTATTGATGAAAAGGAAAATGATACATTTACCAGGTTGCTGAGCACGCCCGTTTCCTATCAGAAGTACGCAGTATCCAAGTTCTGTGCGGCTTACCTTTTCGGCCTCCTTCATATTATTGCAATCATCGCTGCCGGAAAATATTTGTTCCATATCAGCATCGCGGATAACGTTCTGGAAGCAGGAGCGGTGCTTGCGGCCTATTTATTTGCACTGACGGCTGTAACAATGGTGCTGATTCCGTTTATGAAAAGCCAAAAACAATTTACCTCGCTCGCTTCAATTCTGATAGCGGTCAGCGGCATATTGGGCGGTTCTTTCTTCTCTTTGGAGCTGGCTCCGAAGTACATGCGGGTGCTGTCTGCGTTTACCCCTGAAAAGTGGGCGATCGGCTCATTAAAAGACATGATGAACGGCAGCACTGCGATTGGCTCACAAATCGCGCCGTTAAGCTTATTTCTGGGAATTGGAGCCGCGGCTTTGGCAGCGGCGCTTTACTTTATCAATCTTAATGTAAAAAAGCACGGGTAGGAGGGTGACTGCTTTGTATATGGCGGAAATCATAGGAATCATAGAATTGCTCGCAGGAATTGCGATGAATATATGGATCGGCTGGCTTGGAAAAACCTTTTTCGGAAAAGATGACAGAAGTTCGAGAGTAATCTTAAGGATTTGCGGAATTTTTCTTATCATTAACGGTGTGTCCAGAGCTTTTCATATATAGTTCACAAAAATTTGCAGTCTTGTATTCTTTTTCTTTGAAATTCATGTAAAATATAAATGGAAGGATATGTTAGAAAAACTGCTTGCAGGGAGGAAGAAACATGAAGAAAAGAATTGTTATGATGTTTGCCGCCGCAGCCACTGTTTTGGTGCTTGTAAGCGGGATATTGACACAATCTGCTTCTGCAGCACCCGCTCCTGCTTTAACGCAAATCCGTATTGTCGGTGTCACGTCTGACGGACAGAATTATCAGTGGGAAAATATCGGTGCCAATCAAATCAGCGCTTCTATTCCAATGAAAGGCACAACAGGTTATCTGGCCGTGTATTTCCAAGGCTATCCGAACAATAATACGATTCAGGCTTTTAACAACGGCACGAACATTACGAGCTTTACGTCAAAAGCACTGGAAGATGAGTATACGAAAAACGGCAATATCATTACCGGTTTTATTAAATATTACAGCGTCCCTCTTCAAAATGTCAGCTCCGGCACGTTTTCTTTTTCCGCAACAGGTCTGAATGGGCCGTATACGCCGTTAAGCAGCGGATTTTTCTCAATCCAAGTTCAAAAATAAAATGATTTGCCCGGTATGCAGATGCCGGGCTTTTATGTATAGTTTTTCTCTCTTTCCGCAAGCTATTCAGAAAGGAAAGGAGACTGAAATGATGGATATGACACTCGGATATTTGCGTGAATCGCTTTCGAATCATTTGGAGCAAGAGGTATGCCAAAGGATTTATGAAAAATTGCGGGTAAAGCATTACGCAAATGAGGAGGAATTTGTGAAGGATCTAAATGATCTTGAAATGGATTTTTTGAATCAGGTGCTTGAAAAGGAAATCAAATACGCCCAGAACGAGCAGGATGATAAGCGTACGAGGGAATTGAATGAGGTGTATGAGCTGCTGTTTTAAAAAGCCCGCAAGCTGCAGGGCTTTTTTTAGTTTGTGATCAGGCTGTGCTTTTTGAGGATTTCCGTGGTGATGTGTTTAGCGGTGATCCCTGTATCATCCGCATTAGTATTGGCGAACGTTTAAACCGTTGCCTTAATGCAGTAAAAAGGCTGCCGACGAGGCAGCCGAGGAACAAACTATTTTTTCTTATTATCATAGTATTGAACCGGGTACATAGAGCCTTCGGATACCATTTTGTTATCTTCAATATCCTCGGGATGCGGGTTCCCTGCTTTACTGACGGGAAATGAGTCTATATTTGGTTTGCTGGAAAACGATGTTTTGATGCTGTGAATAAAGTTCTTTACCTTTTGGCGGTTGGATTTATCTTTCAGCAGGTAGGAAGTCACTCCGACAGTAGAAACAGCAAGTCCTGAAATGAGCAGTTTTTGTTTCATTATAAGAACTCCTTTCTATTTCTGGCGTTTCAGTTGTTATTCCCGCTTGACGGGTGATTAAACATGGGTGGATGAATTTGGTGGTTTGCTTTAACGCGATAAAGATTGACAAAACCGATTAATCAGAATAATAATATAAATATGACAGCTAGAGTCACAAATTAATTGAAAGGTGTTAACTATATGAATCAATTGCATCGAAGAATGGGAACGTTTGCACTCATGATGGTCGGACTTGGGTCGATGATTGGCTCTGGCTGGTTATTCGGAGCATGGCGGGCGGCCCAAATTGCGGGACCTGCCGCGATTATTTCTTGGATTATCGGTATGATCGTCATTCTTTTTATCGCACTTTCTTACAGTGAGTTGGGTTCTATGTTCCCGGAAGCGGGGGGAATGGTTAAATATACCCAATATTCTCACGGGTCATTTATCGGTTTTATTGCCGGGTGGGCAAACTGGATTGCGATTGTCTCCGTTATTCCTGTGGAAGCGGTTGCATCAGTTCAATATATGAGTTCATGGCCTTGGGAATGGGCAAAGTGGACAAGCAATCTTGTGCACAACGGCACGCTTACGGGAGAGGGGCTTGGCTTCGCATCCGTATTGCTGATTATTTACTTTTTACTGAATTATTGGACAGTTAATTTATTTTCTAAAGCGAATTCTCTTATTACGATTTTTAAAATCATTATACCGGGACTTACGATCGGGGCTCTATTGTTTGCCGGTTTTCACGGGGGGAACTTTACATCCGGGTCAAGCATCGCGCCGAACGGATGGGCGAGTGTGCTGACGGCGGTGGCCACGTCCGGTATCGTATTTGCGTTTAACGGGTTTCAAAGTCCGATCAACATGGCGGGAGAAGCGAAAAACCCCGGCAGATCCATTCCGATTGCGGTTGTCGGGTCACTTTTGGTCGCTACCGTCATTTATGTGCTTTTGCAGATCGCGTTTATCGGAGCGGTTGATCCTTCCATGGTCACACATGGCTGGAGCCACCTGAACTTTAACTCTCCGTTTGCTGATTTGGCGATTGCATTAAATATCAACTGGCTTGTCATCATTCTTTATGCGGATGCGTTCGTATCTCCGTCAGGAACAGGCATCACCTATACAGCGACGACGTCACGCATGATCTACGGTATGGAAAAAAATAAATACATGCCGAGCATTTTCGGAAAGCTTCATCCGCTTTACGGCGTACCGCGCCAGGCTATGATTTTTAATCTTATCGTATCCTTTATCTTTTTGTTTTTATTCAGAGGATGGGGAGTGCTTGCAGAAATTATTTCCGTTGCCACGCTGATTTCTTACATCACGGGTCCAGTGACGGTGATGACGCTCCGGCGGACGGCAAAAGATTTATACAGGCCTCTTCGTTTAAAAGGCCTCAGCGTGATTGCTCCGCTCGGATTTGTGTTTGCGTCTCTCGTGCTGTATTGGGCGCGCTGGCCGTTAACGGGGCAGGTGCTGTTTATTATCTTGATCGGACTTCCGGTTTATTTCTACTATCAGGCAAAAGCAAAGTGGAAAGGATTCCGCCGAAACTTTAAAGGCGGTGTATGGATGGTTTTTTATCTGCTCGGCATGATGGTTATTTCATGGCTCGGCAGTGAGAAGTTCGGCGGTTTAAACATCATTCCTTATGGCTGGGATATGGGTCTGATTACGGTTGTAGCGCTTGGCTTCTACACGTGGGCGCTTAAGAGTGGATTCCAGACTGAGTATCTGAAAGATGCGAAAGAAATTAATGATCAATTAAAAGGCGCGCAGGCGGAAGCCGCTGCCGGGAAAGAATAATGATATGTGCAAAACCTTGCGGTAAGACCCGCAAGGTTTTTTAGTTTAATCATCCATGATATGAACAGGATTTGGATTTTTTAATATGATAGGTTGTGCGAGAAGGTTATGAAAATGAGGTGTTCTTATGGATGAACTGGATATTGCTTTTGGCATTTTGCCGCTTGCCATCATCGTGTTTTCGATTGCTGGCACTTGGGTATGGAAAAGAATATATATCATGCCTCTTGTGAGTTTGGCTGTTTCATTACTATTAATGGTTACTGTTTTTAACTCGTCCTTTTGGGGATGGGTGGTTGTTTATAGCTTGATGTCACTTGTTTTATCCTATCTCACGATGCTCGTCCTTAAGAAAAAGGCCAGTGACATGCCGTAATGAAAAATGAGTTCGGTATCATACCGAACTCATTTTTATCTCATTTTTTATAATCTTTCTTTACCTGTTGGAACACATCCGCATAGTTTGTAAACACTCCGGTCACGCCCCAGTTCAGAAGGCGGCGCATGTCCGCTTCTGTGTTTACCGTATAAGGGTGTAAAAGCAGGCCGTGATTGCGAATTGTGCGGACATTTTCAGCATTCAGCGCTTTGTAGTCCGGTCCGATGCCGACTGCGTATGTTTTGATTTCCGTTAAGTCAGCATCAGTCATTGAGGATAGCTGTTCGGCCTCTAACAATTGAACGGTCGGCAGTTTCGGGTCTAATGTTTTGATCTTCAGCAGGCTGTCTTTGCTGAAAGATTGAATGATAACTTGTCCCGTTTTTGCATGCTTTCCTGTCAATTTATATTTCTTCAGTGAGGCAATCAGTTTTTCTTCCATTCCCGGGTAAATCTCAGGCGCTTTTGTTTCAATATAATAGTTTGCGTGTCTGCCGTAACGTTTTAACACTTCATCGAGTGTAGGAACCTTCAGGCCGGCGTATTGAGGCTTTGCTTTTTCCGGGTAGGCTTTATTAAACCAGGAACCGGCATCAAGCTTTTTAATCTCGGCTAATGTATGGTCTTTCACCCAGCCGTGTCCGTTTGTGGTGCGATCCAGTTTTTCATCGTGCATCACAATTAGCTTTCCGTCTTTTGTCATTTGTAAATCCATTTCAATATAATCTGCTTTCATTTTCCGGGCGGTTTCGTAGGAAAGCATTGTGTGCTCCGGTACATATCCCGAAGCACCCCGATGGGCAATCGTTAACACTCTGTCAGGAGACAGCAGGTTTCCCTTTCCCTTTGCCGACACAGGTGTGACGATAAAGGACAGCAAACCGAAAGAAAGCAAAACCAAAGCAAGTATTCTATTTTTCCGCATTTTTTCTCCCCCTTAAAAACTATCAATATATGTCTTATATTAGAAAGCGGTTGTAAATAGCGTGCAGCTGAAATATTAATCTTTTATGTTGTTTCCTTATACATGCTCTGCTCTTTTCCCCGTATTCCAAGTAAGCGCTAAGAACACAATAGACAATACACAAGAACCGACCAGCATCATAAAGCCCCCGGTCCAATTAAAGCGGTCAACGACAAAGCCCATGATCGCGTTGGCGAAAGCGGACCCGCCGATATATCCGAAAAATCCCGTTAATCCCGCAGCAGTTCCGGCCGCTTTTTTCGGCGCAAGATCAATGGCCTGCAAGCCTATCAGCATAACCGGTCCGTAAATCAGGAAGCCGATGCTGATGAGCGCGATATTATCGACAAGCGGGTGGCCGGCCGGATTCAGCCAGTACACCAATACGGCGATAAACACACCTGCCATAAACAGGACGCCTGCCGGTGCGCGGCGGCTTTTGAAGAACCGGTCGCTGATCCATCCGCATAGAATCGTTCCCGGAATTCCTGCATATTCATAAAGGAAATAAGACCAGCGCGAGTCTTCCGGTGAGAATCCCTTCGCTTCTGTTAAGTAAGTCGGCGCCCAATCAACGACACCGTACCGGACAAAATAAACAAACACATTGGCAAACGCGATGTACCAAAGAAATTTATTGTTCAGGACATATGTAAACAGGATTTCTTTGGTGGTCATTTCTTTTTCCTGATCTTTAAACGCATGTTTCGGATAGTCATTCCGGTATTCCTCAATTGGCGGAAGTCCGCAAGATTGAGGAGTATCACGAACCAGCAGAACAATCACAAATGAAATAACAATAGCAATTATGGCTGGAAAGAAAAACACGCTTTTCCAAGTGACGAACATAGCAATTCCAAGAGTGACTAAAGGCGCCAGAATTCCTCCGCCAATATTGTGGGCGACATTCCAAATCGACATCTTCGTGCCGCGTTCACTGATGGAGAACCAGTGGGCCATCGTCCGCCCGCACGGCGGCCAGCCCATTCCTTGAAACCAGCCGTTGATAAACATAAAGATGAACATGATGGTCACGCTTGAAGTAACCCACGGCATGGAAACAAACAAGATATTTACGACACCGGACAGAAATAAACCTGTCGCGAGGAAGTACCTCGGATTGCATCGGTCGGACACCATGCCCATAATAAATTTACTGAAGCCGTAAGCAATAGATACAGCCGCGAGCACCAGCCCCAGCTCGGTTTTAGAAAACCCTTGTTCCTGAAGATAAGGAATGGCAAATGCAAAGTTTTTCCTCAGCAGATAGTAGCCTGCATATCCGATGAAAATGCCTAAAAATACTTGCAGCCTCAGCCGTTTATAGGCCGCATCCGTCTTTGACTCATCCAGTCTCTCAATGTGCGGAGCCGGCTTAAAAATCTGAAACATAAAATCCTCCCCTTTGTTGAACGTCTATCATGATGTATGTATGACACTCCCCTCTGCGAAAATGACAAAAAGAACCAGAAATCACCCCTGTTAAAAGGGCGGTTTTTTCTGGCTCTCCTCATCTCCATCCAAAAAAATATTAACTTGTATATGATAGCGCTTTCTTAAATTATCATAGTCTGGAAGGAATGTAAACGGTTTGTGAGAAATTTCATTTTTTAAATAAATTGTAAGAGGGGATATCCATCTGAAAGCGAAGGTGTTTTGTAACAAAGGAAAAGCTTTCTGTAATCGTTTTTGAACACGGGCATATGATGTGTTAGGCCATGTAAGAATGCGAAAGGAGTGCATAGGTTGATAGATGAATTGGATTTTGCGTTCGGCGTGCTTCCGCTTTGTATCATCATATTGTCAGTCGCCGGGACGTATCTGTTTAAAAACGCGTATGTCATGCCGCTTGCCGCCTTGGCGGTTTGCCTCATATGTACGTTTACTGTATTGAATAAAACGTTTATAGGATGGGCCTTGCTGTATACGCTTGTGTCTTTTGCGTTATCGCATATTACGATGGTGGTAGTCAGGAAAAATAAAGAATAGGGGCGCCGTTTCCCCAAAACATACGGTAATAAGCAGAGATTGATTTCTCTGCTTTTTTATTTATGGATGTTTAAGAATTCGCTTATGGCGCCGACGTATTTTTCTTTCGGATAATTTTTGTATAAATGGCTGGTTAAGCGGACAGGGTCCCCAAAGAAGTACCTTTCATATTGAGTTTGTCTTGTACCGAAAGGGCTCATGGTTAAATCCCATGCCAGGCGGAAAATTTTCACCCGATCTTCGGCATTCGTTTCGGCTGCCTGCAAATATTGGTCAAGATCACCCCTGATATCGGAAGCGAAGGCATTTTCAGTCGGCAGTGTAACCATTCCGCTTGCTCCGATCAATTGAATAATCTCCGTGAAGCGGGGATAGATTTTTGGGAAGACGGAGCTGATCACCCGCAGAGGGATCACGCTGGGCCTCATATATCCCCATTCATCTGTCTCTGCGTCGTTCTCGGATTTTTCTAAAAGTGCTTTCATTGTTTCAAGGCCGATAATCACTTCAGATATTTTATCTTGGATATGCTGATATTCACTTACATTAATCGTTTCGACTAGAGTCTGAGCAAGGCCCAGCAAAAATTCCGTTTTGACAATTTGCCTGGTGACGACTTGATGAAATGCAAAGGCATTAAAAGAGCTTTTCATGATTAATTCGTTAGCCGCTTCATAATTGTCGTAAAAAATTACACGTTCCCACGGTACTAACACATCATCAAACACAACGATCGAATCCATTTCTTCATATTTTGAGCTGAGGGGATAATCAAATGAGGATTCCCCTAAAACGAACGATTCCCTGCAAATAAATTTAACGCCTTTTGTATTCGAAGGAATGGAAAAGGCAAAGGCTTCATCTGTTTCAAAATAGAGTCTCGGAGAAGAAATAACGAGCACTTCATCCGTTAAGCCGCCTTGTGTAGCAAGAAGCCTGGCGCCTTTAATCACGATGCCTTCTTCATTTTTATCAACTACTTGTGCGGAAATCGGCTCTTTAGAAAGATGAAAGTTCATCTGAGAGCGGTTCACCTGAGGCGTAATAAATGTATGTGTAAACGAAAGATCCTGTTTCACAGCCCGTTCGTACAGCGCTTGAATATTTTCAGGAAAACAATTTTCCCGTCCATTTAAAAGCGCCGCAGAGGAAGCGAAGCTCATCACCACGGTATTCATGTAATCAGGGCTTCTGCCCATCATCCCATGCGTATGCCGGGCCCAGTGTTCAATCATCTTTCTTCTTCTTCTTAAGTCATCTTTCGTTTTCGGCTGAAGGTATGAAAGCCCGGCCCGTTCTTCTCGCCCCGGCAGACAGAACGTCATCTCGTCTTTTATATTCTCATCCGTTTGTAAATTGTAAAGAGAGCTCTTCGTTTCCAAAAGGCCTTTAAAGGCGTGATGCTCAGAAATGTTTCCCCTCACCCTCTGCCCATCAAACCAAATTTCATTCTCAAGCCCGTTAAGCCGATCAATAAACGTTTTGCCATTAATGATTCCCATATTGTCGCTCCTTCTTCATTCACGAGTTTGCCTATTTCCATTATATTGGGGAATAAATTTGTTGTTCTGGGAATTTCATTTGGGAAAAGCCTTTTTAGAAGGAGGTGTGTGATTTTTGATTAAAAGCGGGAGGGAGAACGTTATGATGACGGGAAACTTGGAGAATTTATTCTGGAATCATGAAAAATCCCCCTTTTGATGAAGGAGGAAATGGCTTGTTTATTTCATTGTTTCCTTATATTTTTGTTCAAGCACAAAATCAATCATATCCGTCACCCGGACGTGTTCGGCGTTTCTGGCGAATTGTGATATTGAGTGCAAAGGTCCTTTTTGATACAGTTGCAGCAGTTTAATCAGATAGATAAGACCTCTAACAAACAAAAAGAGAAGAAGATAAGGAAAAAGACTGGGGATATGAATATAGCTGACTTGACCTGAGAATAGCGCTGTCAGAAAAACAGCAATAATACTTCCAATAAAAATCCACTTCATAAATTCATATAAAGAAAATACAGGCTTAGAGAAAATAGCTTTTAATTGGCATAGCCTGTTTGTATCTTGTTTCTCAAGGCATCTCATCAATTCTTCATCATTTTTGCAAGCAGTGATCCGCTGAACTGTTTCTTCAATTGTATGATTGCTTTGTGCACCATTCACATGAGCCGCCAGCGAATCATATTTCTTCCGTAAATTCATATCAATCATATTAACAATTCGGACGAAATAAGCATTTCGGGTTATGTGCTTTTCGGGCAAATGGCTTTTCTTTTCACGTGCAATATACATATAAAACATCACAATACATCCTATTGTAAACAGGGAAAATGCTGCCGGTAAAAGATCAGATAAGATTGGGATAGGTATCAGTGATTTGACTTGAATAAACAAGAAAGAAGTGAAGATCAAAGCCATTACTATACAGGAAAAAGCGATCTTCATAAGTAATTGAATAGATAATGACGGGGCAGAATAATAATACTTTAACAGATTGAGCGTATGTAAATCCTGCGAAGATAAAAAGTCCATTACTTCTTGATCATTCTGACATTTTACCACTTTTTGTGCAGTTTGTTTTGCAGTGTTAAATGCGGATTGATTTTCATTCAATGATTGAAACCTCCAAAAATATTATAGGAATAAAACTGCATGAATTGAATATTCATGCAGTTTTTAATTTGTTAGAAGCGATCAGTCATATAAGCGTAAAGAGCTAATAATATTACAGCAAATTCAGTTACTGCTTCTACTGTTTTATTTTCAACCGGTTTTTCAGATGTAAGAACCTTACTTGTAAAATAGAATGCAGAAATACCAGCTACAATTGTAAGAGAAGAAGGGAGAAGATCCCAACTCTTTGCTAATTCACTTTCAGAAGATACAGCCGACACACCTTTATACGTTTTAATTTTAAACGTAAACATAGTCGTAAGTCCAGTTGTGGTTCCATCCGCTACCGGAATGTCGGGTGTATAAATTTTTATTGAAACATCTATTGATTGAGCAGATGGTGTTACTGCCATTTCCAAATAACCATTTCTTACAGATAGGCTCAGATTGTTTAATAAATTTTGATAAGAACTGATTTCTGAGGCTGTAAGAATGGTTTGTGTGTCCCCTAATAAACCAGTAACATATGCTCCGGGTTTGCCGTTTGTTATTGTCATCGTATTAGCTGAGCCTTCACTCGGAATTGTATAAAGAAGTGAAGTGGACAATAAAATATCTAAACTCGGAGAAGTTAAAATGGTCTCGGTTGTACCGAATTCCATCATCATATTTGCTAGGCCGGGTGCATTTTCTAAAGCAGGGATGGTTGACAGGATATTTGTCAATGTGTTTAACCTTGCATCATAAACAGGATCAGAAGGCGGGGTTACCTTGCTCACCCCAGAGTCTTTTCCTGAAAATCCGTCCTTATCAATGCCAATGCTTCCTGCACCGCTTCCGATCGTCCCTTCGTAAAATTGATCGAAGGCCCAGTTCTTCGGCATTGGATAGCCGAGATTACCGCTGAAGCCGGTTGACATATTTGCCGCAAAGCTATATTTGGTCAGTCCCGCTTCTAATGTCCGGATACAAATGTTTCTTGGTCCGTATACCCCGATTTCATATTTAGGAGCAGTTGAAAATGTCTGCATTTTCATAAAGGCCGACTTGATTTCTTGGAAATAAGGGATGATTTTGTCTGTGACTTCATAATCGTACGCATCGAAATCAACGGCAAAATAAATGGTCGTGCCCGATGGGAAACCTAATCTTCGAGCCGCTGATGCAGCATTGTATGCATCTCTTGTCCCTTGGTCTTTCACAAAATAGGATGATTCATAGCCGCCGTCTTGGTAAATCGGAAAGACACGCAATCCGGCATCAAAAATGACAGAAAGCTCTTTTGACGTCAAAGCCTTTGACGTAAGTCCGCTGCTGGTCCGAACATTTCCTGTCAAATATCTTCCTACCACTTTATAACCGTTGCTGCGCAGGGTCTGAGCCTTCTCTGTCGTCAAAATTGCAGCAGTATCACAAGCTGAAGCAGCCCGTGTTGTATCGCCTGAGCTTGATAATAAAGCTTTAATCGTAGGCATGTCCGCATAACCTGTTTGCGGCAGGCACATAAACTCTTGGAAAGCTTTAACTGCTGATACAACTCTGACTCCATATTTTCCGTCGAATTCACCGGGATCAAACGATTTCCCATTACAGTAAAGCGCGTATTGAACAATCAAAACAAAGCCTGTTCTTGAATCGCCGGGTGTCAAGGTAGGGCATAAGCTGGTCGTTCCGTTTCCGAAAAATCCGTTAGCGACACTTGTACTCATGCCTTCTTCTTTTTGCAGGGCATAAATGAGAGCCTTGTTTGTATCGCGGGCATATAATCCGTCACAAGGCATCAAGCCGATGTAATCATTGTAATCCCGGTTCAGGTTCTGCTGGATTTGCCGGATTCGTTGGTCGCCTCCCGCTACTAATCGAAAAGCGCTCATATCCAGCAAGGCTTTCATAATCAGTGCTGTGACGATACCGTCCTGGTTGGTAAGACCGGCTGCTTTTTGAAACTCTTTTACAGCGCTTTCGGTATTCTCATAGAAAATGCCAGAAAATCCGCCGGGGTTAAATCCTTTACACCACAGCGCCCCTTGTAAAATGTAATTCATGTTTGTCGATGCTGAATTTGGTGATTGCTTTTTCAAAGGTTTGAACAGTCTTTGTGTCGTCGGGCCGAAGTTATCGGCAGGTTCTGAAATACCAAGCTCAATTTGAAGCGCCCGTGTCAGACCGTAAATGGTATCCCAGCCCGTTTTTCCGTTTTCCGGCACTTTGTTGTACCCGTGTCTGCCTCCGTACGTATCATTCAGCCATTGTTGTGTTTCCAGGACCATTTCGTCCATCGTAATCACTCCATTACTTTTAATGTGCGTTCATTCATAGCTGGCAAACGTATGACAGCTTGTCTGCGCCTATGAAACTTCGGAGAGAGTCCGGAACGTCAGGGCGGGCATGCGGGGTGCCTTCTTATCAAAAAAGACAAGCGATCCCGCATCAATCGGAATCGCTTGCTTTATTTACACGTTTTCAGTCTTCTGCCTTGGCTTCGGTTTCATTTCTGACATATAAAGGCCGCATAAAATGAGTGCTCCCCCTGCAAGTGCGATCCAAGTCATTTTTTCCTGAAGGAACACCACAGATGCTGTGATTGTCACTACGGGAACGATATAAATATAAGCGCTTGTTTTGACAGCACCCAGTATCGAGACGGAATAATTCCATGTCACAAAGCAGACAGCAGAGGCTCCGATGCCGAGGTATAACATATTGAATATATTAGAAAGTGATGCGAAGGCATGAAACCCCTGTCTGAAATCAAAAATATACAAAAAGGGAATCATAAATACCA
The DNA here is from genome assembly GCF_019891195.1 of Bacillus sp. YC2. NCBI lineage: Bacteria > Bacillati > Bacillota > Bacilli > Caryophanales > Bacillaceae > Bacillus > Bacillus sp. YC2. The sequence goes on from NZ_JAHXDO010000006.1 coordinate 62,821, forward strand.
GACCGTACAAAAACACCCGCTGTGTCACTTCGATGGTATGGTAACGCCGTGTGCTGAGAGATTTCATAAAAATAGAATAAAACGCAAATACGATAGCCGCTGCTGTTGCGAGTACATCGCCCAGCGGATTCAAATGAAGCACCGCATTGCCGTTAAAGGTAATGCACAAAAGCCCGATAAGCGCCGTTGCAAATCCAGTGAAAAAGGAGAGACGGAGCGATTCCCCTTCGAGCATAAAATGAGCGAGAACCGCGGTAATCATCGGGATGATTGAAACAATAATGCCGACGTTGGATGCGTATGTATAAGTTAAGGCGATGTTTTCTAACAGGAAATAAAGCGTGACGCCGCAAAGTCCTGCGCCCGCAAACAACAGCTCCTCGCGCCAGCTTTTAACGGGAATCAGCCGCGGACGGACAGCCAAAAGGACGAAAAAGCCAAGTAAAAAACGATAAAATAAGATGGCAATCGGTGAAAAATCAGCCAGCAGCACTTTTGTAGAAATAAAGGTGGTGCCCCAAATCAGAATGGTGACGATAGCAGCCGCATGTCCGGCGGTTTCTTGTCGTGTCATCATCTATGAAACTCCTTTTCATAAATTTTCATATATTGCTTTGGTGTCAGGCCCACCTGCCGTTTGAAGAATTTCGTCATGTGGCTTTGATCACTGAACCCAGTGATCAAAGCCGCGTCAACAGGCATTACACCTTTCTCAAGGAGCTTTTTCACATGATTAACACGGATCGTCTCCAGATAGCTGTAAGGAGAAATTCCTTTCTGCTTTGTGAATGACCGTAAGAGATGATACTTGCTCCAGCCCGTAACTTTACTCAAATCATCAAGCATGATGTTGCCTGTATAATGGGCTTCTATGTATGCACACGCTTTTTTCACTTCATTGGACGGCTCTTGAGTGGTACTGGGAAATGTGACATCAGAGTATTCACAAATCAGCTCCTCCAAAAGATAAAAAAACAGTTCTTCTTTCCGTAAAGCCCGTTCCCCTTGAGAGATGAGCACATGCAGTTCCTGTAAACTCGATGTCAGCTCATGCCGGTACAACACATGCTGAGTGAAGTACGGCAGATTGTTTGCCCCTGTCATTTCCTTTACCGCTCTTTCCATTACATCCGGCATGACATTAATGCACCGATAATCCAGCGTCCGCCCGTCAATCTGCTCACAGCTATGCGTGTCCCTAGGATTAAAAAGCAAAAGATCACCGGGGCTGATGGTAAACTCCTGACCTTGGCAAACCAGCAGGCGCTGACCCTTTTCAATAAAACCGATGACATAATAGTCATGAAAATGATTCGGAAACTTTTGCATAATGCCTTTAAAGCGATATACCTCAACATTAAGATAGGGATCTAAAAATAATGAGCGGGTTTCGTTTTGCATCGGGCGCCTCCTGTCGGTGTGGTGGTTGATGTGTTAAGTGTAACATGGGGGGCGGGGATTTCTTGTATGATGTTGCTGTGTGGGGGAGTGATATGATAAAACCACGAATGATACCATCCGTGGTTAATCATTGTTTTGTTATGGAGTTTGAGAGAAAGAGCCTGTGGTAAGATGATGGGATATTCTTCAAAACTTAATATCAATTCTTTCCTCGAAAACTTCTACTCGATCCTTAGAAATCCATTTATCATAATAATATTTATCAGTTTTCTCTAATCCCAACTCTTGAGCAATTAATGAATCTGAAGTTCCTACATAATATTGATCGCTCGTTTCTTTAGAGATATTTACAACTTTCCCATCTAATTTTCCCTTGGTCTTTATACTATAACAATTGGTTATTTCATGAGGGGTCACTATTTTACTAAAAACTTTTGAATTGTATCTATCTATAAAACCTTTTTTAATTGATAAAGGATTGTCCGTTAAGATTAATAGATTGCCATCCATATCTTCTGTCATTTCGTATTCTTCGCCTTTAAAAATGCAGTAATTACCGTTTTTAATCAATTTAATCACCTTTTTAATTGTTTAATTTAATAAATTTTTTTCCGTCAAATATACCTACTAATTGTTCTTGTCCATTTATTACTGTGTATAGTTCAGATCCTGCTTTCGGTTTCAATCTCCTAGTAAACACCCACTCAGGAATGATTTGTCCATTTCTTGCTCCAGTAAACCCATTTTGTGTACAAGGAGGACCATCATTATTGCTTCCTCCGAATTGCTTGCCGTATGGAATTTCAATTTCTTCAGGATTAGATGTTTTAAAGCGTATCATTGCGTAGGAATCTCCGCCTTCAGGATAAGGTCTTGTCCCGTCAGGAAAAGCATAATCTAAACGTGAAGACTCAACTACATCTTCATACATCCGTATATTTGCTACATCCTCTACTTTGGCAACATAACCGCCAATTTCTGTGTACTTCCCAGATAAATAGTTTTCAACATCTTGTATCGGAATTGTTTTTTGTAACAATGTATCTTTATTAATTAGAGGCACGGCATCGCGTATCTCTTTCATTACTTTTATTTCTGTGCTTGATAATTCAGCTACTGGTCTTAACCTTAATTCATGAAAGTTCTCAAGATCAAGGCCGTGCCTCTTTAAATGTTTTGATATATTGTCGCTAAAACCAGTTAAATCTTTTGTTTGATCAAAACTAAGTTTCCCTTTTTGAATTTTAGTTTCCTTGCCTGTTTGGATAACTTTTTTGACAGTATCACCGCGATCAATCCTCACAACACTCTCCTGCTTCACATCAACCGCTTTCCCCGCCTGAGAAAATGGTTCTCCGATTCCTGAAAATGCAGGCTGCCATGGCTGAGAAGCTGATGATTTTCCTTTTGCGTAAATTCGCGCTGCCGCATTTTTCTGATCCGCAATAAAAGTCTTCGCTTCCTTCGTCACAAATTTCCCGGCTCTTGTCACCCCGGTGACTTTTCCGATGCCTTTTGCTCCTATGAGGGAGGCGAGGGCGTAGGCGATGTAGTGGGTGCGGCTGTAGGTGTCGCCGTGGATGATGTTTTCGTTCCATGAGGCTTTGAAGGATTGAACCATGTAATCGAATGTTTCCGGTGCGCTGTAAATGGCGCTGATGAGTTCTTGTCCGGCTTTGGCTTGTTCTATGGCTCCCGCGCGTCCTTGTGCTCTTTGCAGCCAGACGGCGATATCGTAAGCGCCGATGACGGCGTCTTTTCCTGCGTCCCATATCCCCAGCGTGATGCCTTTGGCACCGTCGATGAGCATTTGTCCGGCTTGGCGCATGGCTATTAGCTGGACGAGGCTTGAGTAATATTGTAATTGTTCGGCGTTCATGTTGTCAGCCCCGAGTTCTTCCGCAATGTTTACATATTCATCCGGGTCAGAAGTGCGGTCCAGCTTTTTCTGTAAAAAGGCCGTTTCTTCCTGCTGTTTGTTTTTGATGTATTGATGGGCTTCTTTTTGTATGCCGGCTTTTCTTTTATATACGTCAGTGTCGTGAAATGCTTTGGCGTTAAAAGACAGCGGGCCTCCGGCTTTACTTGTGAAGTCGGCAAGCGTCCGGAAAAAGGCTTCGGCTTCGTGCTCAAGCGCTTCAGATTGAGCGTATTCGTGCACCAGTTTTGCGTCGAGTTTATGTAAGTGTTCTGCCGTTTGCCGTTTTTGGTGATCGGCAGCGTCAAGTTTGCCGGTGACCGCGGATTTGTCAAACGGTGATAAGGACAGAATATCGTCAATTGATCTTAAAATTCGGCTGATCTCGTCGTGCTGGCCGTCGATGATATGGTGTGCTTTCTGCCCGGCATGGTTCAGTTCGCTTTCAAGAAATGATTCTTCCAGCAAATCATTTTGGCCAAAGCCCGCCTGTTCTATTTCTCTCGGAATGCTTTTGAAAAAAGTAATTTTCATGTCGAAGAGATCAAGCCACAGCCCTGCTCCGGAGGCTTGTTCATTGTAAAAGGCCCTTATGGCGTCCGCGCCTCTCCCTGTCATGGCGTCCATATTTGCAACACCGTGAAACTGTTGTTTCAGAGCGGCCATTTCATCTCTCGTTTTTTGATAAGCTTTCAGACGGCTGTCGGCTGAGTGAATGAGAGTGCTGGTTTCGAGTAGTTTCATATCCAGTGTCCTTTCGCCTGATTTTCTCTGTCCGTATTTTACCATGATGATTCCAATTTCTGATTACGATTTGAGAAAAAGAGGGAAAAAGGTACTTTTTTACTGATTCTTTTGATTCATTTAAAATTGTTCCGATAAAAAGGGAGCCCGGCGGTGTAAAATGGCATTATTCATAAGTGTGGAGGTTAAGATGGATCAAGATTATATCACTGAGCTTGTCTCAGTCCAGTTAAAGCGTATCCGGTCGGAGAGGGGGTATACCCAAGAGAAAATGGCAGATGTGCTCGGGCTTTCAAAAAAGTCGCTGGTGCAGATTGAGAAAGGCCGCTCGCTTGCGGGATGGGCGCATGTTGTGGCGGTGTGCGCGCTGTTCAGAACAAGTGAAGCGCTGCAATCTGTATTGGGAGATGATCCGCTGGAGGTAATAGAAACGGTTGCCCACCGCACGATTGACAGGCCTAAAGGAAAGACGATGGGCGGCAAGGTATGGTGGAAAGCAATCGAGAAAAAAGGAGAGTTTCGCTTACAGCAGCATTTGATTTCGCACCATTACCGCATTTTGGATTCCTATGATGACTTGTGGTTCAGCAGCTTTGAAAAGCAGGAGGCATTGGAGCGGCTGGATGAATTGTTTCTGGAGGCTGAAGAGGTGAAACGCTGACCTGACGCTTTCCGCATCTCAGGTTGATGTATTTTCTGACAAATGGGGAAATACATTTTATGAGAATCCAATTAAAGGAGAGATTCATATGAAGCCTGAAGACATCGTGCGAAGCGGACCGAATCAATATATATGCAAAGAAGGAATCGCAAAAGAGCTTTCCGGGCTGTTGGAGGGATTCAGGAAACCTGTGATTGTGACTGGAATCAAATCCTATCAGGCGTTTGCCGATTACAGCGGTCATTCTTCTTGGGATGTGATTCAGCATAAAGGATACTGCTCACCTGAGGCGGTGCGAAAGGTCTGTGAGCAGGCGGGGGATGCCGATGTGATCATCGGTATCGGCGGCGGTACGGTGTTAGATGCGGCGAAAGCGGCGGCAGACCGGCTGGATATTGAGGCTGTAATGATTCCTTCCATTGCGGGAACATGTGCCGCAAGTACGCCGTTAAGTGTCATATATGATGACAGAGGCAATTTTATCAGAGTGGATTATCATAAGCGTTCAAGCTATGTAACGCTTGTTGACCCGCTATTATTGCTTTCGTCTCCCATCGAATATTTTAAAAGCGGAATCGGTGATACGCTTGCGAAATGGTATGAAGCGGAGGCGGTCATCAGAAATACGGAGAATACGGTGTCTTTAATGGCGCAAACAGGGCTGCGGCAAGCGGTATATATCCGCGATATGTTACTGCAATACAGCGGGGAAGCCATCGAAAGCATGGAGAAAGGTGAGCTGTCCGTGCCGTTCATCCATACGGCAGAAACGATCATCACTCTTGCAGGCACGGTTGGCGGTTATGGCGGCCGTTTGTGCAGAATGGCAGGGGCGCATGCGGTTCACAACGGACTCAGCTTTATTGAAGAGACGCATCAGGTGCTTCACGGCCAGAAGGTTGCTTACGGCATACTGGTGCAGCTTGCGTTAGAGGAGCGGAGAAATGAAATTCAAGAGCTGATCCCGTTCTACCGCCGGCTCGGGTTTCCCGTCAGCCTGAGCGGTCTTGGCATTCATGAAAAGCAAGAGGAAGCCAAGCGGCAAATCGCTTCTCATGCCTGCCGGGCGGAGGAATCGCTATGCTTAATGGGGGACTATGAGGAGCAGGACGTGGCGGCTGCGATTGAATCGCTTGAATGATAGGGAAAAGACAGGATAAGAGCCGGTTCTTATTCTGTCTTTATTTTTTGAATATTTCCGTTATAATGAGTGAGGTAAAGAGAGGAAGGGGCAAAAGGACATGTATCAAGCGAAGAAAATGTTGTTGTTAGGATCAGGCGAGCTGGGAAAAGAAGTCATCATTGAAGCCCAGCGGCTCGGGGTTGTCACTGTAGCCGTTGACAGCTATGAGCATGCTCCAGCGATGCAGACCGCGCATAAAAGCTATGTTGTCGATATGCTCGATCAGGCGCAGATCAGGGAAGTTATTGAGAAAGAAAAACCTGATTTGATCGTGCCGGAAGTGGAAGCCATTGCCACAGATGAGCTATTGAAGCTTGAAGAAGAAGGCTTTCACGTCATTCCGAATGCGCGTGCGGCGAAGCTGACGATGGACCGGGAAGGCATCAGACGCCTTGCAGCTGAGACGCTTCACCTTCCGACGGCGGGCTATGAATTTGCGAATACATATGAAGAATTTACAGAAGCGGCAGAAAAAATCGGCTTTCCATGTGTGGTGAAGCCGCTGATGAGTTCTTCCGGAAAAGGACAGAGCGTGTGCCGTTCAGCTTCCGAGCTGAAAAGCTGCTGGGACATGGCAATGGAAGGCGGCCGGGTGAAAAACGGCCGGCTGATCGTGGAGGAATTCATTCCGTTTGAATCAGAAATCACCCTTTTGACGGTTCGTGCTGTGAACGGAACGTCCTTTTGCGCGCCGATCGGCCATGAACAAAAGGACGGGGACTATATTGAATCGTGGCAGCCTCATCACATGACGGATCAGCAGATAGAAGAGGCAAAACATATCGCGAAAAGCATAACGGACGAGCTTGGCGGATACGGCTTGTTCGGGGTTGAGCTTTTTCTTGCAAAAGATAAAGTATATTTCAGCGAAGTGTCTCCGCGTCCGCATGACACCGGACTCGTGACGCTTGTGACGCAGAATTTGTCAGAGTTTGCGCTGCATGTCCGCGCAATTTTAGGATTCCCGATTCCGGACATTATCCAGCTGCTGCCGGGGGCAAGCCGTCCGCTGAAAGCTCCGGAAGAGCGGGCTGATTATATGATCGAAGGTTTAGAAAAGGCTTTGGCCGTATCGAATACTCAAGTTCGGGTTTTCGGAAAACCTGTCACGAAAATCGGGCGGCGTATGGCGGTTGCGCTTTCTGCCGCTGAAACAGTTGAAGAAGCGAGAGAAAGAGCGGCCGAAGCGCTCAGCCATTTGTCCGTTAAATAGGTTTCTGTTCGAAAGGTGTCTTTACCGTAAGAGGTAGAGACACCTTTTTTATTTGGGCAGACTATATACTGGAAAACGGGCTTATGAGATAATGTAATGTACTGGTTAATTTTACTTAAGAAAAGGCGTATTTTTATTTTATGAAACTTTTCAAGCCCGCAATCGTTATATGTATTGTTCTCTTTTGACCAAGAAGAAAATAAATTATAGGGCTGGAATGTTTTTGGTTATGCAGATGCGGACAGACTGTCTGTTTGGCAGCAATGATTTCCGAGTGCGGGTCATGGAATATTTAAGCAGAAGATTAAAGAATAGAGATGAACCCGAATGTCTAACTTAAAACGAACAGCTGCAAAAAACAGAAATCACCAGAATTAATTGTTCAAATAACACCAAATGCTGTATAATAAAAGAATTTGAATGATAGCATTGAAAGAATTTCATTTTATGTTTCCATAAAATGATTTCATTATGCATACGCAGTCCGATTTGATATGGTTTTAATTGGAGGTTTGTGTAAACTGTGAATTATATACCTAGTATGATTACAATTGGAAATTTTATTTGCGGGCTTCTCTCGATTCATTCCCTTTTGTATCATAATATTCATTCTGCGGTGATCTTTATTTTCACCGGAATGTTTCTTGATTTCTTCGACGGTTTAGTTGCTCGTAAGCTGAACGCCGTTTCGGAGATGGGGAGGGAGCTTGACTCATTTGCTGATCTCGTCACATTCGGCGTGGCGCCGTCCATGCTTGCATATAGTGTCTCATTATATACGATTCCGTTTATCGGCATTTTTATCGCGCTTTCCTACAGCATCTGCGGGATGATCCGCCTCTCGAGATTTAATATTGAACAAAGCAGGCTGCCGACATTTATCGGCATGCCGATTCCGTTTGCAGGCATGTGCCTGGTGATTTTAAGCTTTGTCAATAATGCTATCCTGTTGGGTGTGGGAACGGTTGCGCTCGGTTATTTAATGGTCAGCAACATTAAATTCCCCCATTTTAAAAAACAGGCGCCTGAAAACCTGGAGAGCAGAAGATGGAACTAGTTCAGCAATTAATTTCTGATTACGGATACATCGCGATTTTTTTAATGCTGACGCTTGGAATTATCGGATTGCCTATTCCTGATGAAGTGATGATGACGCTCGTTGGCTATTTCACGCATTTAAAAGTGCTGAATTATGAGCTTTCCATTCTCATCAGCTTTATCGGGGCGCTGTTGGGGATGGTCATCAGCTACCTCATCGGCAGAAAAGCGGGCCGCCCATTTATTAATAAGTTCGGGAAGTGGGTCGGGCTGAAGGAAAAAAGGATGGAGAAAGTAGACAGGTGGATGAAGAAATACGGGCCGTACACGATTATTTTAGGCTACTTTATCCCCGGAGTCAGACATGTGACCTGTTACTTTTCAGGTATCGGCAGAATGGAGTTCAAAACTTATTTTTGCTTCGCTGCCATCGGAGCGTTTTTATGGTGTTTTATCTTTATTACTATAGGAAAATTCATAGGAGTAATCAATGTTTAATACTGCTGTAAAAGTTCTTTACCGTTCACTGATTGAACTGACAAATAATCGTTTTACGTCTTATCTCATTAAGGGCTTCTGTGAATCAAAGCTGAGCAAGCCGGTGATTCCGCTGTTTTCTAAACATTATCGTATCAACTGGAATGAAACGGGGCGCACAGCCTCTGAATTTGATTCGCTGGCGGCATTTTTCATCCGCGATATTAATCTGCATCTCCGCCCCGTGGCAAAGGAGTCAAACGCCGTTGTCAGCCCGGTGGACGGTGTTGTTCAGACAGTGGGGAAAATTAACCCGAACCAAACCTTCATGGTGAAGGGAAAAGATTATTCATTCGCCGAACTGACGGGGTTTAAAAGCGCCGATCATAAATATAACGGCGGCTATTTCGCCGTTCTTTACTTGAGCCCGAGGCATTACCACCGTTTTCATTCGCCGATCAGCTGTACTTATCAGAAGCTGGCCGAGCTTGGAAAACGTTCCTATCCCGTCAATCAAATGGGATTAAAGTACGGAAAAGATGTTCTCTCAAAAAACTACCGCTGTGTGTATGAGCTGACCCGGGAATATAAACAGATGCTCATGATTCCGGTAGGCGCGATGAATATTAACTCTATCGTTCAGACCAGTACCGGAAACCGGCTGGAAATGGGCGAGGAGCTGGGATATTTTTCGTTTGGATCAACCGTTATTTTAGTTTTCGAGAAGGATATGTTTACCCCTTCGGATAACCTGACAGAAGGCCGCGAGATTCAGGTCGGCCAGAGCATAGGTTATGCGGAGTCACATGAGGAGGCGCCCGCTTTATAAAGCTGCTCCTCTTTTTTATATGGTGTAAGGAAGGTGACGTTGTGGAAGAAAAGGATGTGGCAAAGCAGATCGAAGAGTATCAGCGCATGGGTGATAAACAGCTGCTTGAAGAAGTGCGAAACGCCTGCTGGCCTGCGGTTGAAGCGCTTATTTTAGAATTGGACGGAGACAGCGCCGATTTGCTTCGGGAGAAAGGCCGTGCCCGTTTTCCGTTTATCATCAGCAAGTATCAAACCGCTGTCCGGCTTCCGATAGAGACTTTTTTACGCAATACGTATCGGTTTTATTTTCAAAAGGTGCTAAAAGAAGACAAAGTGTGACTGGAAGAAAGAGTACAGACGGGAAATGTTCATCTTTCACACATTTTCCTGTATGATATAGTAGAGTGTGCATCATCATTAATATAATTGAACAGGGTGTATAAATCATGGAAAAACAATATAGAGTTTTACTTTATTATAAATATGTAACGATTGAAGAGCCTGAAGAATTCACGGCTCAGCATTTGGCGTTTTGTAAGGAGCTCGGTTTGTTAGGGCGTATTTTAATTTCTGAGGAAGGCATTAACGGTACGGTGTCCGGCACGATTGAACAGACAGATAAGTACATGCAGGCGCTGAAAGCTGATCCGCGATTTGCCGATATGCCGATCAAAATTGACGAGGCTGACGGCCACGCGTTCCGAAAAATGTTTGTCCGCCATAAAAAGGAGCTTGTCACACTTCGTTTGGAGGATGACGTTGATCCGAATGAAACAACGGGAAAACATTTGAAGCCGAAAGAATTTTATGAGCAGATGCAGGATCCTGATACGGTCGTCATTGATGCCAGAAATGATTACGAGTACGATCTTGGCCACTTCCGCGGAGCGGTCAGACCTGATATTGAGGCTTTCCGCGAACTGCCGGAATGGATTGAAGAGCATAAAGATATGCTCGAAGGCAAAAAAATCCTGACATACTGCACAGGCGGTGTCCGCTGTGAGAAATTCTCAGGCTGGCTTTTAAAGCAGGGCTTTGAAGACGTATCCCAGCTTGACGGCGGTATCGTTACGTACGGAAAAGACCCTGAAGTGCAAGGAAAGCTATGGGACGGACAGTGCTACGTATTTGATGAAAGAATCAGCGTGCCTGTCAACCATGTAGAACATGTGATTATCGGAAAAGACTACTTCACGGGCGAGCCGTGCGAGCGTTATGTAAACTGCGCAAATCCGGCATGTAATAAAAAGATGATCTGCACACCGGAAAACGAATACAAATACATGCGCAGCTGCAGTCACGAATGCCGTACGAACGAACGCAACATGTATGTGAAAGAGCACGGCATGACGCCGGAAGAAATCAATGAAAGACTCGCTCTCATTGAGAAGGAAGACCATGCGGCGATTGATTAATAGAAGGAAGACCGCCTGACTCACAGGCGGTCTTTTTTGTTTACATACTTTCTGTTCGGGCCGGCTGCTCTCGTGTGACAGGGCCTTTATATTGAAAAGCTTTTTCCCATTTTGACACGACGATACAGGCGACCGCATGGCCCGGTACGTTCACGCCCGTTCTTGCCATATCCATTACACGGTCCACACCGGCAATAATGGCCACGCCCTCTGCCGGAAGCCCGACGGCGTTTGCGGTTGCCAGAAGCACGACAAGTGAGCCTGACGGAACGGCGGCAATGCCCTTGCTTGTCATCACAAGAACAAGCATCATGAGCAGCTGCTGGGAAAGCGGCATTTCCACATGGAACGCCTGGGCTAAAAAGATGCATGAAACGGATAAATACAGGCTGGAGCCGTCGCAATTCAGCGACAAACCTGAGGGAACCACAAAGGAGACGACCCGTTTCGGGCATCCGTATTTCTCCATGCGGTCCATCAGCTGAGGCAGAATGGTTTCAGTGCTCGTTGTGGAAAAAGCGATCAGAAACAGATCCCAAATCATTTTCAGCACTTCAAAGTATTTGATTTTAAAGAGAAGGCCTACAATCGGAAACAGGACAAACAAGATCAGAAACAGTCCGAGGAACACGGTGCCGATCAGTTTCAGCATCGGAAGCAAAAGTGCGATCCCGAATTGGCCGACTGAGGCAGCCATAAGAGCGAGCACGCCGATCGGAGCAGTGACCATCACCATTTGCGTCAGCTTGAACATAATGTTGGCGGTAGATTCAAAGAAATTCATGACTGGGGCGGAGGCTTTACCGATGCCGGCGGCGGCGACACCGAATAAGATCGCGAAAAAGATGACGGCAAGAAGATCATTTTTTGCCATGACATCAATGATGTTAACGGGGATAATATCAATAAGCATTTGTTTCAGATCAACTACTTTTTCCGTATAGCCGGAAAGCTCATGGATATCTTTCTTGGCCAAATGCGAGAGGTTAAGTCCGACTCCCGGCTTCAGCACGTTGGCTAACAATAAGCCGAGGCCCAGCACAAGCGTCGTAATCACTTCAAACCAAATAATCGTTTTGATGCCGAGGCTGCCCATTTTTTTCATACTCCCGCTGCCGGCCGCTCCGATTACGATGGTTGAGAACACGATGGGCACAACAATCATTTTAATCAGGCGGATAAATCCATCTCCGACGGGCCGCAGCGCCATCCCGAAATCCGGGAAAAAATGGCCGATGACTGCCCCGATGACTAAGGCGATTAAAATTTGGAACGCGATAAATTTTTTCAAGCGAATCCCCCTTTTACTTACGCATTTCTTACGTAATTCGTTAAGCAAGCGGAAACCACCTTCCTCTCTGCCACAAAATTGTCACAAAGATTGCCAAAATGAAAAGAGAGGATGATTTAGATTATGTAAGCGCAAACATTGAATATGACAGAAAGTCCTTGTGTAAAAAAAGGAAGTTCTAAGATAAAGAAAAGAATTTTGGTAAAAAATATTAATAATTTTGCCGATAATGCGATTAACAGTGGTATATTTGTTATGATACTTTCAACTGCATTCTCATTTATCTGTGCATAAACGATTCGGACAGAGGAAACATGCAGCTCATAAAAGACTGAAAATTTAAACAATTCAAAGAAAGGTGTGCTTTTGTTGAACAAACTGATCGAAAGAATTAAGGTCGCAGCGAGAAAAGAAAAACCGGATTCCGCTTCACTGGGGTTCGGCCAATACTTCACAGACTATATGTTTGTGATGGATTACGAAGAGGGCAGAGGCTGGCATGATCCGAGAATTACGCCGTATGAACCGTTTACCATCGACCCGTCCGCGTCCGTTTTTCATTATGGGCAGGCGGTGTTTGAAGGGTTAAAGGCTTACAGGGCGGAAGACGGACGGGTATTAATGTTCAGACCGGACCAAAATGTAAAAAGGCTGAATAAATCATGCCGCCGGATGAGCATGCCGCCGCTTGACGAAGAGCTGGCGCTGGAAGCTTTGATCCAATTGGTTGAATTAGAGCAGGACTGGATTCCGAGAGAAAACGGAACATCTTTATATATCCGTCCGTTTGTGATTGCGACAGAGCCGTCCTTAGGCGTCAGGCCTTCAAAGAAATACAAGTTTATGATCGTGCTGACGCCGGTCGGTTCCTATTACGGCAATCAGCTGAAGCCGATCCGTATTTATGTAGAAGATGAGTATGTGCGGGCCGTCAGCGGGGGAGTGGGCGATGTCAAAACCTCCGGGAATTACGCGGCCAGCTTACAGGCCCAGCAGAAAGCGGAGGAACTGGGATACGACCAGGTGCTGTGGCTTGACGGGGTGGAAAAGAAATATGTTGAAGAAGTAGGCAGTATGAATATCTTTTTTATTATAAACGGGGAAGCCGTGACGCCGGCGTTAAACGGAAGCATTCTCGGAGGCATTACACGCGCATCGGTCATTGAGCTGTTAAAAAGCTGGGGTATGCGCGTCAGGGAGGAAAGGGTTTCAATCGATGACATTTATCAGGCCGCAATGAGAGGCGAAGTGTCAGAAGTATTCGGAACGGGGACGGCAGCTGTGATCTCGCCGGTCGGTGCGCTTCATATTCACGGAGAAACGATTGAGTTTCATAACGGCTTGATCGGTGAAGTGTCCGAAAGGCTTTACGAAACGATTACCAACATTCAGCGCGGGAAGGAGCGGGATTCCTTCAGATGGGTGACTGAAATTTAAATAAAAAAGAACCCTTGCGTGAGGCAGGGTTCTTTTTCGATTAATGAGATTTTGCCGTTTGGCCGGACGCGCGGCTTTTCCGGTTTTTCAGGTGAAAAGCGGCGTAACAAACGGCCATAAATGCAATTCCGCAATAAAGGGCGATGCTCTGATTCGGATCAAACGCAATGCCGATACAAGAGGCGAGACACAAAAGGAAGGCGGCAATCGGCACAGCCGGGTACCCCGGTGTCCGATATTTCAAATCCGAAAGCTGACGCCCTTCTGCAAGAAACCGCCTTCTGAACATAAACTGTGCTGCGGCAATACTCATCCAAACCGCCACTACCGCAAAACCGGAGATGGAGACGAGAACGAGATAAACGGTATCAGGCGCGAAAACGCCCGACAACAAGGACAATATGCCCCCGATCATACTGAAAATCAAGGCATTAAAAGGAATGCCTTTAGATGTCAGCTTCGCAAAGGACGGATGAAGCTCCCCCTCCTTTGACAAAGACCAGAGCATACGGGACGACGCATACAGCCCGGAATTGGCCGCTGAGAGAAGCGCCGTCAAAATGACAAAGTTCATCAGATCGGCCGCATACGGAACACCGACTCTGTCAAACACCGCAACGAACGGGCTTTCAATGACACCTGCTTCTTTTATAGGGATCATGCCAGACAGCACAAAAATCGTTCCGATAAAGAAAAGCGCCAGCCGCCAAACCGTGGTTTTAATGGCGCGCGGGACGGTTTTTTCCGGGTTCACGCTTTCTCCAGCGGCAATGCCGATCAATTCCGTGCCAGAAAAAGCGAAGTTCACCGACAGCATCGTCATTACTATAGGAAAAAAGCCATTCGGGAAAATGCCGCCTTTTTCATCCGTGAAGTTCGACAGCATGGGCGCAGCCTCACCGCTTTCGATCGGGATGATGCCGAACATCGCAGCTCCTCCCAATATGATAAACAATACAATGGCCAATACTTTAATGCTTGAGAACCAAAACTCCGATTCAGCGAAAAATTTGACGGAGAAGGCGTTTAATAAAAAGATGAGCAGGGCGAATACAGCGCTCCACATCCATACCGAGGTTGAGGGAAACCAGCGCTGCATTAAGAGCCCAGCCGCCGTAAACTCAGAGCCCAGCGCCACGGTCCATGTCAGCCAGTACAGCCATGCCACCGTAAAGCCAGTCGCAGGCCCAATATATTTCGCTGCATAGGTATGGAAAGCGCCCGTCACCGGCATGGCCACGGACAGCTCGCCGAGGCAAAGCATCACAAGGTACACAATGCCAGCGCCCAATAGGTAAGCGAGGATGGTTCCCGCAGGTCCCGCCTGATGAATGGTGTAGCCTGAGCTTAAGAACAGCCCGGTTCCAATGACGCCTCCTAATGACAGCATAAAGAGATGCCTGCTTTTCATCCTTCTCTGAAAATTTTTCTCATTCTTGTCGTGCGAGGGTTTCATTGTTTTCCAACTTTCTGCAGGGCCGTTCTAATAAAAAATCTCATGCCGGCGGGCAGCACGAGATTCCGGCGAACCGGCTTTTTGAATAAGAATATACAAACTATTCCGATAAGTCAAGTAGTTTTTAGGCTTCTGGCCCAATCGGCAATCGCCTGAATGTCCTCGGGCTTCGTTCGGCAGCAGCCGCCGATCAGTCTTGCACCGTTTTCGTACCAGCTTTGCGCGCTTTTTCCGAAAGACATGGAGCACGCTGCGCCTTTCCAGGTTTTTGTCACAGGATCATATTGCTCGCCGGAATTCGGGTAGACGATAATCGGCTTGTCTGTTTCCTGTGTTATTTCTTCTATTAAAGACGGAATATGCTGCATCGGTGTGCAGTTTATGCCGACAGCCGCGATTTGGCTGTGCTGATCAAGCCAGGCCGCACACTCGGAAACAGGCGTTCCTTCGCTGATATGCCGTCCGTCTTTGGCGCTGAAACTGATCCACGCATGTATACCGGGGAATTCCTCCAGCAGCCTTGTGATCGCTTTTGCCTCTGACAGGCAGGGAATGGTTTCACACGCTAATATGTCTGCGCCTGCTTCAATGAGGGCTTTCATCCGCGGCCGATGAAAGTCGATCAGCTCATCCTCCGTCAGCCCGTAATGTCCGCGATATTCGGAACCGTCGGCAAGGCTTGCGCCGTATGGGCCGACTGAAGCCGCGATAATCGGTTTTGCCCGGTCTGAACGGTTCTCTTCGTGCGCCCAAAATTCGTCACGGGCTTGAACGGCAAGTTTTACAGATTCCTGAATAAGCCGTATCGCTTCTGCTTCTGTCACACCGCGCGCCGCAAATCCTTCAATCGTTGATTGATAGCTGGCGGTGATCGCGCAATCAGCGCCGGCGGTAAAATAATCGCTGTGCACCTGTTTGATCAGATCAGGCTGTTCCATCAGGATTTTGGCCGACCAGAGGCTGTCATTCAAATCACAGCCCATGCGTTCAAGCTCAGTGGCCATCGCGCCATCAGTGATTATTACGGGAAATTCATCTAATATTCGTGTAATGGGATTCATAGCTATTCCTTTCTGACTTTTTAAAAATATATGAAAATGGTAATGGACAGCTCTATATTTGTCAATGAACGTTAATATAAAAAAGATGCTCAGGACGAGCTGCCTGAACACCTTTTTCTTAAGAGATATGTTTGTTTTTGCTTTTGGCAATGTCTGAGTACTCCCAGCATTCGATCTGATCGTCATCAGGCAGCACATCCCTATAAAAGACGGGGTCCTTTCCTGCCTTTTTCTGCCGCACATAGTCATTAAGGGCGGCAAACGCCTTTTTAGACAGCAGGAAGATCGCAATTAAGTTCACGACAACCATTAAGCCCATGAATAAATCGGCCATATCCCAGACAAGCTGAACCTTTGAAATGCAGCCGAAAATGACCATCGCCAGCACGCAAATCCGGTAGATGAAAAGCCATTTCTTATTTTGGCTCAAAAAGCCGATATTGGTTTCTCCGTAATAATAGTTGCCGATTAATGCGCTGAAGCCGAACAAAAGCATCAAGACGGCAAGAAATCCTGACGCCCACGAGCCGAGGTGCGTGCTCAGTGCGGCTTGGGAAAGCGCGATGCCGCTGAGGCCCGGCTGCTGATAAGCGTCTGAAAACAAAATGATAAGCGCGGTGCTTGTACAAATGATCAGGGTATCCGTCAGTACACCGAATGCCTGAATCAGACCCTGTTTCACAGGGTGGCTTGTTGTGGCGGTCGCAGCCGCATTCGGCGCGCTCCCCATCCCTGCTTCATTCGAGAAAATGCCGCGTCTGACACCCTGCATTAATGCGGCGCCCAAAGCGCCGCCCGCCGCCTGATCGATTCCGAATGCATTTTTGACGATAAGCGCCAAAACGCCCGGCAGCTGGGTAATGTTTGTGAGAATGACAAAGAATGCAATGCCGATATATAAAACAGCCAAGACAACCACGATGTATTCCGCCAGTTTCGCAATTCGTTTAACGCCGCCGAAAATAACCGCGCCAAACACAGTAATTAAAATAATGCCTAATGTAAGACGATTGGTTCCGAACGCGTTTTCAAATGCGAGGCTGATCGTATTGGATTGAACGGAATTGAATACGATTCCGAATGACAGCGTGATTAAAACGGCAAACAGCGCGCCCATCCAGCGTTTCTTCAGGCCTTTTTCCATATAGTAGGCCGGTCCGCCGCGGAAGCCGTTCTGATCTTTTACTTTATAAATTTGAGCGAGTGTGCTTTCAACAAAACTTGAGGCAGATCCGATAACCGCGATGATCCACATCCAAAAAATCGCGCCGGGTCCGCCGAGGGCAATCGCAATGGCAATCCCGGTAATATTCCCGGTTCCGACACGGGCGGCCATGCTGATGCAAAACGCCTGGAAGGGGGAAATATCGTTTTTTGACCGGGTGGCGGCGCCTTCCTTTAAAACCCGAACCATTTCTTTCAGCATGCGGACTTGCAGACCTCTTGACCGGAACGTGAAATACAGTCCCAAAGAAAGAAGCAGTACAATTAAAAGCTTTGACCATAAAAAATCATTTGCTGAGCCGATTATATGTTGAAGGAATTCCTGCATCCTATCACCTCTTGGTTCGTTTGATTAAAAAATACTGAGCTCCCACTCCTGTGCGATATGTTTCAGCAGCATACCGCCGGTCAGGCTGTTGCCGTATTCATCAATGGCCGGACCGTAAATGCCGATGCCGCAGCCGTTATGAAAGGGCTGTTCTCTTCTGGCGCTCGGAGGAACCAATGCCATAATGCCGCCGGATACGCCGCTTTTGGCCGGTACGCCGACGAAGGCCGCATATTTGCCTGATGCATTGTACATGCCGCACGTCAGCATCAGAGCCTTGGCCAGTTTTGCGACATCTTTAGGAATAACCTGTTCCTGGCGGATCGGGTGATAGCCGTCATGTGCCAGAATCATTCCGATTAAAGCGATGTCCTCGGTCGTGCCTTCCATGGCGCAATGCTTTAAGTAAACCTCTAACGTTTCTTCCACATCTGCTTCCAGGAAATTTGTTTCTTTTAAATAGTAGGCAAGTGCTCTGTTCCGGTGGGCGGTTTGCCATTCGGAGCGGAATACCTCCTCATGGATCTGAGGCCGTTTTCCTATCAATTTTTCAAAAACGGAATAAAGGTATTCTAATTTATCATGCGCTGTGTCACCGGGAAGAAGGGAAGCGATAGTGATGGCCCCGGCATTAATCATAGGGTTGAAAGGTTTTCCGGGTTTATGGATTTCAAGCCGGATGATGGAGTTAAATGCATCGCCGGTCGGTTCCACATCAACACGCTCCAGCACGTAAGAAATGCCCCTGCTCATACAGGCTGCAATAAAGCTGATGACTTTTGAGATGCTCTGCAATGTGAATGGAACATCCCATTCACCGGCATGAATCATTGCGCCGTCCGGCTCTAATATGCAAATGCCCAGCTGCGAGTCATTGATTTCTCCGAGGGCGGGGATATAATTCGCGCTTTTTCCATTTGCGGAAAATGGGCGGTAATGATTTACCCATTCTTGTAATAGCGAAGCCAATTCCTCTTTTTCAAGGCGCTCCCTGATCATATCTTTCATAACATTCCTCCTCTATTTCATTTCTGTTCATAAACGGAATCGGGACTTAGAAAACGTTTTCATATATAGCGTGCGTAGATTTAATGTATAATGACATCTACAGAATCATACAAAATACGACAAAATCATTCTTAAAATAAGCCGATAGATTTATAAAAAAGGCGGAGCGAATGGCCATACCGGGTCTAAAGAAATTTGCGGGCTGCCCCGGTCTTATTCAAAATAGAAAAGAGAAGGAAGTGATTGTGATCAGGTTCGATTATTTTTTGAAAAAAGACGGTTATCTTTTCGCCCTTATGCTGATCACCGTGCCGCTTGCCGGCGAACTGAAATTTTATCCCTTAAATGAAGCGTTCAGAATCAGCTTCGGCGCCCCGGCTTTTTTCTTTTTTCTGCTGCTGTTAAGGCATGTGCCGGCGGTGTTGTCGGGGCTGCTGACAGGCGCAGCCGTTGTGTTATTTCGTATCGGCTTGGAATGCTTAGGCGGAGGGCATGCCGGGTTTATGGATGCTTTTTACAGCCAATATTCAAGCTTCTTTTTTTACTTTACATATGCTTGTTTGTTTCATGTGCTGAAAGTCAGGAATTTTCGCGATCGGCCGTTTATGATCGGCTTCCTCGGCTTTCTCATTGAAATTGCCTCGGATGTCATTGAACTGGCCGTTCAGTTTTTTGATGACAAAACGATGATTACGCCGGAAAAACTGACGGATATCGCGGTCATCTCCGTGTCTCACACATTTATCGTGCTGAGCTTTTTCAATGTGATGAAGCTGTACGAAACTCAAGTCAGGGAAAAACAAACGAGGAAACAGCATGAACATATGCTGATGATCGTGTCTAATTTATATGAAGAAACGATTCATTTGAAAAAGACACTGAAAACGACGGAGCATGTGACAAACGAATCCTATCAGCTTTACCGGGAAGTAAGCGGGGACAATCAAGAACTCGGCAAGAGAATGCTGCGTCTGGCCGGGGAGATTCACGAGGTGAAAAAAGACAATCAACGCATTTTTGCCGGGCTGTCCAAGCTGATCTCAAATGAAAGATTTCGAGATTACATGGATGCCGCGGCTTTAATCGGACTCGTGATCCGAATCAATGAAAAATACGCGGAGTCATTAGGAAAGGACATCGCCTTTCAGTGCACGATCGAGGGAGATCATCCTGATTACCACGTGTTTACCGTACTGTCGATCATGAATAATGTCGCGGCAAATGCCGTCGAAGCCATGGGTGATAAAGGAGAGATCCGTCTCGGATTGCGTAAGGCAGACGGAGATATGGCAGAATTTCAAGCAGAAGACAACGGCCCCGGCATCCCGGAGAAAATCGGAGAGATCGTCTATGACCCGGGATTTACGTCCAAGTATGACGAATTCGGCGCCCCCTCAACGGGAATCGGGCTTTCTTATGTGAAGGAAATCGTAACTGAGCTTGACGGAGACATCTCTTTTCACAATAAACCCAAAGGCGTGATATTTACGATCAAGCTGCCGATGAGGCATTTGATTGCAGAAAGGATGAGCTCATAATATGCGTTTTTTTATAGCTGATGATGACCGGGCGATCCGTTCCATTTTAAGACAGATCATAGAAGATGAAGACTTGGGGGAAGTGGCCGGAGAGGCAGAGGACGGAAGCCAAATTGAAGGGCATCACCTGCATTTGAAACAGGTGGATATTTTATTAATTGACCTATTGATGCCGGGCCGGGACGGGATCGAGACGATACGCCGTCTTCAG
The DNA here is from genome assembly GCF_019891195.1 of Bacillus sp. YC2. NCBI lineage: Bacteria > Bacillati > Bacillota > Bacilli > Caryophanales > Bacillaceae > Bacillus > Bacillus sp. YC2. The sequence goes on from NZ_JAHXDO010000006.1 coordinate 83,235, forward strand.
GGTTCTTACTTTGGAAAAGCGGTGATGATTTCACAAGTGGAGGCGAAGGAAATGGTGGGAGAAGCGTATTCCCTCGGTATTGAATACTTTATCCACAAACCTATCAACAAAATCGAGATCGTCACCGTTTTGCGAAAAGTAAAAGAGCGGATCGAGCTGGAAACCTCGATCGGCGACATTCAAAACTCTTTAAGCCGGCTTGTTCAGCGGAATGAGCCGAAACAAAACCGGCCGCGGGATGCGCACGGGAAATCAATCAAAGAAACCGGAAAATTTCTTTTAGCGGAATTGGGCATCGTGGGAGAAAGCGGCGCGCATGACCTCATGGCCGTCCTTCACTATTTATTTGAGGATGAACAGGCGGAAAAAAACATGCCGTCTTTAAAACAGATGTTTACAAACGTCGCAATACGAAAGCTTGGGCCTGCGGCGTCACAAGCAGAGGTCAACAGAGAAATCAAAGCCTCGGAACAGCGGATCAGAAGAGCCATCATTCATTCGTTAAACCATTTCGCTTCATTAGGCACAACTGATTTTTCAAATCCTAAATTTGAACACTACGCCTCAAAATTCTTTGATTTCCCGGCCGTCAGCAAGAGAATGAAGGAAATGCAGTCTAAAGAAACCGTGCCGCTTTCACCGGTTAAGGTCAATATGAAAAAGTTTATTCACGTTTTCTTTTTAGAAGCAAAGGATTTACATGAGGGGACGAAATATGTAAGCGGCGGCAGCCGGTAAGCTGATAAATCCAGTTTTTGCACTAAAGAAATAGTGTCAATGTCTCTGCCTTGAGCGCGGAGGAAACCGGGATTGATCTGCCTAAGAACCCTGACAGTGTAATGAAAAGGGGGGGCGGCGATTACACCGCTCCCTTTTTGGTGTCTTCATACATCTCTTTCTCCTCCGCTTCAGGCGAACTCTGTGTCAGTAAATAAGGGAAATGGGGAAACAAACAGTATGTCTGGAATATGGAACACGAGCCGCCTTCAGACGATTTTGTCCTTTATCAAGCCATATTCGGAGAAAAAGAAACGAATCGCCTGCTTCAGAGCTACCAAGCTGAAGGCAGGATGTCTGGCCGAAAATGCAGGAGCATGTGACAGAGTTGCAGGCGGCTTATCCTGTGGAAACAGCCGCGTTTGCGCTTCAGACGGGGCAAGAAGAACATATGAAAATGGCGCGGGAAATGCTCGGCCTGTCCGATCCGAAAAGCTATTGACTTCAGCCGGATGACAGCGTATGATACATTTTAAAATAAAAGAACGGATGAACAATGCTGAGGAAGAGTAAGTACGTATCACGTGCGGGGTTCAGAGAGTCGGTGGCTGCTGTAAACCGATCCCCGGCCGGTACGGAATGGGCTTCTGAATTGCTGCGCTGAAAGACAGTAGGCGGTGCCGGGATTCTTTCCCCGTTATCAAGAAAGGAGTATCGAAACGGATGTTTCTGTACTTTTTGAGAGAATGGCTTTTCAGCCGTTAATAAAGGTGGCACCGCGAGAACCTCGTCCTTTGATGGACGGGGTTTTTTTGTATGCGTAAAGGAGGTGATGGCCATGGAATCTGATTGGAGCAGGACAAATAAACAAAAAAGGAGGGATTCTCATGGTGATCGCTACAGACGATCTCGAAGTAACATGTCCGCATTGTGAAGGGACGGGTTCGGAAGAGGAAGGAACACCCTGCCCGAAATGCAGCGCAAAGGGCGTTATCTTGACGGCGCAAGGCAACACACTGCTTCATTTTATAAGAAAGCATTTGAACTGAAAAAATATAAGAGAAAAAACACATGTTTTTTGGCAGGTGAGCTGATGCAGAAAAAACTTGCGATAATCGGCGTTGCCTCCGCTTTTTGGGCGGTTCGCAAAGCTGACAGGATGCCATATAAAAAAGGCCGTCATCCGGCCTTTTTACGCTATTCAGACCGGGGCTCTAAAAAACGGGAGCTGCCCAAGTCTTTTCTCATGATATAGAAATGGAAAAAATATTCCGCAACAGCAATAATAATGGCAGAAATAAGAGCCGCAAATGCAAGCTTTCCTCCGGAGATGCCCATTGACAGAGGCATTCCCACCAGCCACACGACGAGAAACGCGAGTCCGAAATCAGCTAACGTCGCCGTAATGTTGTTCCATTTCGGCAATACGTAAAGATCCCCCGTCAAGTAAGAAACGGCCCCTAACACAATGGTCATCAGCAGCGCGTCGCCGAATGTAAAGTTAAAGCCTAAGCCGAGTACCAGATACAGAATAATGATGGTCATAATGCCTTTAATGGCAAGTGCTTTAATATGTGCCATACGTATTCCTCCTTTTGGAAATTATGTTAGTATGTTTCCTCATATTGAGAAATATAAACCTTTTTATTAAAACAAACGTTTAAATAAGTTTTCTGCCTGCCGGCTGTCATCACTGGGCCGCTGCTGAATATGATGAAGGGAGAAAAGACGGGAGGTGTCATGATGGCAGTTGTAAAAGCGTCGAGCGCCGATGTAGATTTGATGGCAAGGCTGCTCAGGGCGGAAGCAGAAGGCGAAGGACAGCAGGGAATGCTTCTGGTCGGCAATGTGGGAATCAATCGGCTGAGGGCGAATTGCTCTGATTTTAAAGGCCTCCGCACCATCAGACAGATGGTGTATCAGCCGCACGCGTTTGAAGCGGTGACTCACGGATATTTTTATCAGAGGCCGCGCGAAACCGAGCGGAGGCTCGCACGGCGGAATATTAACGGAGAACGGTTTTGGCCGGCAAAATTCAGCCTGTGGTATTTTAAACCGCCGGGAAACTGCCCGCCGACTTGGTATAATCAGCCGTTTGTGGCCAGATTCAAGTCCCATTGTTTCTATCAGCCGACAGGCGAAACGTGCGAAAACGTGTACAACACATTTTGAGGCCGGACACACCGTTCATCTATTGAACGGTGTTTTTTTAAAATCATGTGAAGAAAAATAGGAACAAAGTGCGCTTGACGGATGCAGCGCTGTAAAGAAACAGACGGGTTTTTTTACGCCGCCGCCATCGTTTGTCGAAATAATGTGAAAAATGTCTCCCTTCGTTTTGTTTTCATGCTTACAAATTCTTCACAGTTCTTCATAGCGGTTTAACATTTCTTTTCTATAATAAGGGCGATCAATGAGAGGAAAGGGGAACTGACATGACACATGACGGCCGTTTAGATGAATGGATCAAGGAGTTAGAGGAGAAAAGCTTTCAGAACAATACGTTTGACCGCCGTAAATTTATTCAAGGAGCCGGGAAAATCGCCGGTCTCTCCCTCGGATTAGCGATCGCGCAATCATTCAGCGCATTTGAAGTAAATGCCGCTCCAAAGTTTTCAAGTTATCCGTTTACACTCGGCGTGGCATCCGGCGATCCTCTGTCTGACAGCGTTGTGCTCTGGACGCGGCTCGCTCCCGACCCGCTAAACGGAGGCGGCATGCCGAAACAGGCCATGCCTGTAAAATGGGAGATTGCAAGCGACGAACACTTCCGGCACATCGTCAAACGCGGGACAGAAATGGCCAAGCCAAACCTCGGACATTCCGTCCATGTCGAGGCGGATGGGCTGAAGCCTAATAAAGTGTACTATTACCGCTTTAAAAGCGGACACGAGCTCAGTCCTGTCGGCCGGACAAAAACATTGCCGGCGCCAGGTGATAAAGTATCGAGCATGACGTTTGCGTTTGCCTCATGTCAGCAGTATGAACACGGCTATTATACGGCGTATAAGCACATGGCGAAGGAAAAGCTTGATCTCGTATTCCACCTTGGCGATTACATTTATGAATACGGTCCTAATGAATATGTGTCAAAAACGGGAAATGTCAGGACACACAGCAGCGCTGAGGTGTATACGCTTGATGATTATCGCAACCGCCACGCCCAATACCGTTCAGACGCCAATTTAAAATCGGCACACGCTGCGTTTCCGTGGGTCGTTACGTGGGACGACCACGAGGTGGAGAACAATTACGCCAATGTCACCCCGGAGAAAGGCCAATCGGTTGAAGCGTTTGTACTCAGGCGCGCGGCTGCCTATCAGGCTTATTATGAACATATGCCGCTCAGGCGCATGTCACTGCCGAATGGTCCTGATATGAGGCTGTACCGCCAATTTTCATACGGCGATTTAGCCTCGTTCAATGTGCTTGATACAAGACAATACAGAGACGATCAGGCGAATGGCGACGGAAATAAGCCGCCTTCTGATGAATGGAGAGATCCGAAACGCACATTGATGGGGACAGAGCAGGAGCAATGGCTCTTCGGAAATTTGGCGGCCTCCAAGGCGAAGTGGAATGTGCTGGCGCAGCAAATCTTTTTCGCGCAATGGAATTTCGGGACGACCGCAAGCCCGATTTTCAGCATGGATTCTTGGGACGGCTATCCAGCTCAGAGGGAGCGAGTCATCAATTTTATAAAAAGTAAAAACCTAAACAATGTCATCGTGCTGACGGGTGATGTCCATGCGAGCTGGGCGTCAAATCTGCACACGGATTTTAACCAGACCAATTCGAAGATTTTCGGAGCGGAATTCGTCGGCACTTCCATCACATCGGGGGGAAACGGTGCGGATAAAAGAGCCGATACGGATCAAATTTTAAAACAAAATCCTCATATTAAATTTTTCAATGACTATCGCGGTTATGTCCGCTGTACGGTGACTCCTGCACAATGGAAGGCGGACTACAGAGTGGTGCCGTACGTGACTGAGCCGGGGGCCGAGGTGTCGACGCGGGCATCGTTCATTTATCAAAAAGACCAGACCGGGATTCGGAAGGTTTCGGCAGCAGCGGTTGCAGGCGGCTTGAAGCAATCGGATGAAGTAGAGGAGGATCGCTTCTTTGCCCATAACAATGCGCATGAAAAGCAAATGAGAAAGAAACGGTCCAAAATCTCACAATAAGGAGGGACACTCATGTTTTCAAACATAGGAATTCCTGGGTTAATCTTAATTTTTGTCATCGCCCTAATCATTTTCGGGCCGTCGAAGCTTCCGGAAATCGGCCGTGCCGCCGGCCGCACACTGCTTGAATTCAAAAGCGCCGCAAAGACACTGGTTTCAAATGAAGAGCCGGACAAGCAGGCGGCTGAAAAAGACAAAACGGCAGGGTGAATCCTGATGGGGCAGACGGATCCGCTTCTGCCCCTTTCTTCATATACAAGGAGGATGTACGGATTGGATAAAAAAGAAACCCACTTGATCGGGCATTTAGAAGAAATCCGGCAGCGCCTCATAAAAACGCTGCTCGCCTTTCTCGTGTTTTTAATCGGCGCGTTTTGGTTTGTGCAGGATATTTATGACTGGCTGATTAAGGATTTGAACGGAAAACTGGCTGTTTTAGGCCCTAGTGAAATCCTATGGGTGTATATGATGATTGCCGGAATATGCGCCATTACGGCGACGATTCCGGTTGCGGCTTTTCAGCTCTGGCGATTTACGGCGCCGGCCTTGACCGCATTTGAACGCCGTGCCGCTTTATTGTACATTCCGGGCTTGTCCGTGTTATTCATCATCGGGATCTCCTTCGGATATTTTGTGTTATTTCCGATCGTGCTCGGCTTTTTGACACAATTATCGGCCGGACATTTTGAGATGGTGTTTACGGCGGACAAGTATTTTACCTTTATGCTTAACCTTACATTGCCGTTTGGACTTTTATTTGAAATGCCCTTGGCTGTCATGTTTTTGACGCGGCTCGGCATCGTGAATCCCGTCCGGCTGGCAAAGGCGAGGAAGCTTTCGTATTTTCTGCTGATTGTCGTGTCGGTGCTGATCACGCCGCCTGATTTTATGTCTGACTTTCTCGTCATGATTCCGTTGTTGGTGCTGTATGAAATCAGCGTAACGCTTTCACGGATCGTATATAGAAAAAAATGGGCGGAGACGCCGTCAGCGGCTTAGTGAAGCTCGCCTCCGCCGGTATGAATGTCATCCTCATGCGCTGCGGCCGTCACCGCAGCGATTTTGAGCGCTTTCACCATGAGGTTCAGGCTGAGGCTCGGCGCTGCTTTCTCCAGTGTTTGCTCGGGGATGTACGGGATGTGAATAAACCCGCCCCGAATATGCGCCGTCAGACGGCTGAGCTCATCCATCAGCCCGTAGAAGAGGTGATTGCATACAAATGTTCCAGCCGTGTAGGAAACGGCTGCGGGAATGCCTTCTTTCTTTATTTCCTCAACGATCCGTTTAATCGGAAGTCCGGTCCAATAAGCTGCGGGGCCGTCAGGTGAAATCGGTTCATCAATGGGCTGATTTCCTTCGTTGTCCGGTATGCGTGCCTCATTCAAATTAATTGCTGCCCGTTCCGGCGTGATCTGCATTCTGCCGCCTGCCTGTCCGACGCAAATGACGATGTCAGGCTGATGCTTTTTGATGGCTTGGCGCAGAACTGTGAGTGACTTGCCAAAAACGGTCGGCACCTGCTCGGATACCATGGTGACAGAGCCTTCGGTGCAGCCGTTAAGCTGTTTGACGGCTTCCCAGGAAGGGTTCACCGATTCTCCGCCAAATGGGTCAAAGCCTGTGAACAATACTCTTTTTTCCATAACAAACCCTCCTTTCTCTTTTACATACTTTATAATTGACATATATTCCTGCCGGAGGAGGAACATGCCTTGGACTCTTTGCTAAAGCAATACCGCAATTTATTCCCGGCGCTTCAAACACATACGATGCTCGCGAGCTGTTCTCAAAGCGCTGTGGCTGCACCGGTTTCGAAAGCGATCGCTGACTATCAAGAAAGCCTTTTACAGCAGGGCGGGAACTGGGAGGAAGCCATTGAAAGGACGGAGAAAGCCAGAAATGAGTTTGCAAGGCTGATCGGCGCTGACCCTGAGGAAATTGCCGTTTTGTCTTCGGTGACGGATGCCGCGGTCTCCGTTGCCTCTGCTTTATCCGATTGTAAAAAGAAACAGGTTGTGTATACAGACTTGGACTTCCCGGCGATTGCCCACGTCTGGAAGGCGCAAGCCGATGTTACGCTTTCAGTTATCCCGTCCCGTGAAGGGATGATCCCATTAGAGCGATACGAAACGTTTATCACTGATCAGACGCTGGTCACTTGTGTGCCTCATGTTTCCTATACGAACGGTTTTATTCAGGATGTGAAACAAATTGCCGCGATAGCCGCAAAGAAGGGGTCGCTCCTTTTTGTGGATGCTTATCAATCGGCTGGGCATGTCCCGATTGATGTGAAGGAATGGGGCATTGATATGTTAGCCGCAGGCGCGAGAAAGTATATGCTCGGTATACCGGGAACAGCATTTCTTTACGTCAGAAAGGAGCTGGCAGAGCAGCTGAAGCCGAAAGCATCGGGATGGTTCGGACAGCAAAAGGACGCAGCATTTGATCTGGCCCGTTTTTCTTATGCAGACGGAGCGAAACGCTTTGAGACCGGTACCCCGGCATTTATCAGCGTGTATGCGGCGCAGGCGGCTTTGTCTCTTCTTAACGGCATTGGCACAGCCCGTATCCATAAAGAAGTAAAAGAACTGAGCGCGTTTGCATATGAATACGCGTCGGAAAAGGGGCTGAACCTCCCGTGCCCGCCATCATGCGAAGACAGGCCGGGCATGATTTCGATTTATGACGAAAGAGCGTCCGAAACGGCGGCGCACCTGAAACAGCAAAGCATTATATGCTCGCCCCGGCATCATGTCATTCGTCTCGCGCCTCATTTTTATAATACAAAGGATGAATTGGCATATGCGATAGATCAACTGGCTATTGCAAAACACCGTATATAAAAAAACAGCAGACTCAACGGAGCCTGCTGTTTTTTTATGAATGATCAACTTTGACGCGTTTCATAAAGAAGGCGCAGATCAGACCGATAATGGCCACAATCATTGCGAAGATAAAGGCGTGCTGGACGCCCGCAGTCAGCGCGTGCGGAAGGACGGCGGGGTCAGCGGGATTTTTGACGGTGCTCATATAATTCTTTTGTCCGGCTGCCATGATGCTCACAGCCACCGCAGTGCCGATCGCACCGGCCATCTGCTGGAGTGTATTCATAATGGCTGTGCCATCCGGATAAAATTCCGGCGGAAGCTGGTTTAAGCCATTCGTTTGCGCCGGCATCATAATCATGGAAATCCCGATCATCAGACACGTATGAAGCACGATGATCATAACAGCCGTTGAAGCAACGGAGATGTTTGAGAAAAACCAAAGCACAGCCGCAACAATGATAAATCCCGGAATGACAAGCCATTTCGGACCGTATTTATCAAACAGCCGCCCGGTAACCGGGGACATAAAGCCGTTTAAAATTCCGCCCGGCAGAAGAATAAGCCCTGACGTAAAGGCCGTCAGCATCAAACCGCTTTGTAAATACATAGGCAATAGAAGCATCGTTGATAAGATGACCATCATGCAGATAAAAACAATCACGACGCCGAGAATAAACATCGGGTAACGGAATGCGCGAAGGTTCATCATCGGCTGCTTCATTGTCAGCTGGCGGATAGAAAACAAGATCAGCGCCACAACACCGACAGTGAGTGATCCGACAACCGTCGGGCTCGACCATCCGCCTGATCCTTCTCCCGCGTTGCTGAATCCGAAGACAATACCGCCGAAGCCGATCGTGGACAGAATAATAGAAAGCACGTCGATTTTCGGTTTTGTAATGTCTGACACGTTTTGCATGTAGGCGATGCCGAATAAAAGAGCCAATACGAGAAACGGCAGAGAAATCCAGAAAATCCAATGCCAGTTCAAATGCTCTAAAACAAGCCCTGAGAAAGTCGGCCCGATGGCAGGGGCGAACATGATCACAAGCCCGATCGTTCCCATTGCCGCTCCGCGTTTATGCGGCGGGAAGATGACCAGGATGGTATTAAACATAAGCGGCAATAACAGCCCGGTTCCTAAAGCCTGAACGATTCTCGCCGCTAAAAGAAACGGAAAGCTCGGTGCAAGCGCGGCAATGAAAGTGCCGATAATGGAAAAAGCGAGTGAGACGATGAAAAGCTGTCTTGTCGTAAACCATTGCAGCAGCAGCCCCGAAACAGGGACAAGAATGCCCAGAACGAGCAAATAGCCCGTCGTTAACCATTGGACGGTAGAAGGAGTAATATGTAATTCCTTCATGAGATCAGTTAACGCGATATTCAGCGCCGTTTCACTGAACATACCGATAAATCCTGCCGTCAGCAAAGAAATCATGATCGGCATCACTTTGTATTGTTTGGAAGTTTGAGCGGTTTCCAATATCATTCTCCTCTCTATTTACGGAAAGATGTCTCTCGTATTTTTTATGTCTTCAGCAGTTTAGGGATTTGTTTTGAAATATGGATGATCGGCATGCTGTCTTTTTTAGCCAATGACAAAATGATGCCGCCTTCGATCATGGCATTAAGGACGGTGCTGATTTCCGCGGCCTTCTCTTCGGAGAAACCGGCTGATCTTAATTTGCCGGCAAACAAGGTTTCCCATTCCTGATAAGCATTCTGGCAGGCTTTTTGCAGATTTTCACTTGTTAAAGAAGTCTCGGCCGCAAGTAAACCGACAGGAAACCCTTCAAAGTTTTCCGGACATGTAAATTGGCTTGACAAATCCTTTAAAAATAATTGAATGCTTTTTACCGGATCAGGGTGGGCATCAAGGCTTTCTTTTATTTTCAAGCGGATATAACCGCTCATTTCATTCACAGCCTCAATCGCAAGCTGCTCTTTTCCGCCCGGAAAATGATAATAAAGAGAACCTTTCGGCGCGCCGCTTTCTTTAATAATCTGATTCAATCCCGTCCCGTAATACCCTTGCAGCTGAAACAGCCTGGTCGCTGCGGCAAGTATTTTTTCCCGAGAATCTCCATAACTCATAACGTTCCCACCTTACTGATAAATGACAAACTGAAAAATATAGTGACTGGTCTATTATCTTGACTTGAGAGCGCGGTGTCAAGGATTTTATCCGGATAATTTGTACGTAAGATTGCCTGCCACGCCTTTTGACGAAGTATGAAAAATCATTCATTAATAAATACTAACCCCATGACCAAAGGAGAGAGAATAATGAAAAAACGATTAATGCCCATCGTCACATTTATAACGGCCCTGCTGCTGATTGCAGTCGGCTGCTCCCAATCTCCCCAAGCGAAGGAAGCTTCGCAACAAACGAAACATGTCTCTTCAGCTAATAAAGAGGATCTCCCGAATATCAAAATTCTCGCCACCGGCGGCACGATCGCGGGCGCAGATAAATCAAAGACTTCCACGACGGAATACAAAGCCGGCGCGGTAGGGGTGGAGTCTCTTATTCAAGCCGTTCCGGAGATGGATGACATCGCTCATGTCAGCGGAGAGCAAATAGTGAATATCGGCAGCCAGAATATGGACAACAAAACATTGCTGAAGCTGGCCAAACGCGTCAATGAATTGCTCGGGTCTGACGATACAGACGGCATCGTTATCACACATGGGACAGATACACTTGAGGAAACGGCCTATTTTCTCAATCTCACCGTAAAAAGCGAGAAACCGGTTGCAGTAGTCGGATCAATGAGACCGTCAACGGCGATCGGAGCGGATGGGCCGTCAAACTTATACAATGCTGTAAAGACGGCGGCGGCGCCAGAGGCGAAAGGAAAAGGAGCGCTGGTCGTCTTAAACGACCGAATCGGTTCGGCACGCTATGTGACAAAAACCAATACAACCGCGACAGATACCTTCAGATCTGAGGAAATGGGGTATGTCGGAACGATCGCCGATGACGTGTATTTTAACAATATCATCACCCGAAAGCATACGAAGAATACCGATTTTAATATAGACAAACTGGAAAAACTGCCTCAGGTTGATATTATTTACGGCTATCAAAATGACGGAGGCTATCTCTTCGATGCCGCCGCAAAAGCGGGAGCGAAAGGCATTGTGTTTGCGGGGGCGGGGAACGGGTCAATATCTGACACGGCCAAAAAAGGCGCTGTAAAGGCAGTCAAAAACGGACTGGCGGTCGTCCGGTCAACAAGGACGGGGACTGGCGCCGTTACACCCAACCGTGAGTTTGAAAAAGACCATTTGCTCGCTTCAAATTCTCTTAACCCTCAAAAAGCACGTATTCTGCTGATGCTCGCACTGACAAAAACAGATAATCCCGAACGCATTCAAACCTATTTTAATGAGTATTAAAAGATGAGGGCGGGATGTTCTCATCTTTTTCCGTTTGCCGTATTAAAGCATCAGTGCATAATAATAAAAGATGCATTTTCCTTATTTTTCACACTCCCATTTTTTGTCTAAAACAGTAAAAAGTGCACTATTTTTCCCTTTTTCCCTCCAATAGAATGAATATTGTGAATTTATTACAATTCAGGAGGGAAAATCATGAAACATGTAAAAAGTAAACTTCTCGCTTTCATCACACTTTGTATGCTGTCTGTCGTCTCCGTATTTGCCGTGCAGCCAACCGTCTCGAAAGCCTCCTCTGAACACAACCCTGTGGTAATGGTCCATGGAATCGGCGGTGCGTCCTTTAACTTCGCAGGAATAAAAACGTATTTAGTATCTCAGGGCTGGTCAAGCAAACAGCTGTACGCCATTGATTTTCTGGACAAGACAGGGAACAATAAAAATAATGCGCCAAGGCTATCAAGATATGTAAAAAAAGTGCTCAGTGAAACGGGAGCGGGCAAAGTCGATATTGTCGCGCACAGCATGGGGGGCGCAAATACGCTTTATTATATTAAAAACCTGGACGGCGGAGACAAAATCGCTAACGTCGTGACGCTTGGCGGAGCGAACGGCCTGGTTACAAACAGAGCGCTGCCGGGCACCGATCCGAACCAAAAGATTTTATACACATCCGTTTACAGCTCAGCTGACTTGATTGTCATGAACCCGCTGTCCAGATTAATCGGAGCCAAAAACGTGCAAATTCACGGTGTCGGCCACATCGGACTTTTGATGAACAGCCAAGTAAACAGGCTGATTAAAGAAGGGCTTAACGGCGGCGGAGAAAATACGAATGAATAGAGTCAGAGCCTCGGAGAATCAATATCTTCGAGGTTCTTTTTTGTCTTCTCCGGCAGATAGATTAAACGCGGACGTCACGAATAGATCTTGAAAATGGGTTCCGATAACATATGTTGCGTATGTTAGTTTCTATTTTTAAGTTGATAGGGATGGGGCTTTAACCCGTAAAGCCTAAGGGGGAAGGTCTGAATGTCCCTTTTTCACCGACAACTTTCATTGATGAAAAAAGTAATAAAAACACTGTTTATACATAATTTTCTATCTTATGATAAGGATTGATCATTAATTACAGAAGAGGAGGAACATGATGAAAACAGTGAAAAATAAATGTCTGGCGGTATTGATGATCTGCATGCTGAGTATCGTATCCGTATTTGCGCTGCAGCCAGCCGTCACCAAAGCCGTCTCGGGACACAACCCGGTGGTCATGGTGCACGGAATAGGCGGGGCATCTTTTAACTTCGCCGGCATTAAAACCTATCTAATCTCCCAAGGATGGTCCTCCAAAGACCTGTATGCGATTGACTTTTGGGATAAAACGGGACATAACAAAAGAAATGCGCCAAGACTATCAGCATATGTGAAAAAAGTGCTCAGTGAAACGGGAGCGGGCAAAGTCGATATTGTCGCGCACAGTATGGGCGGCGCAAACACGCTTTATTATATTAAAAACTTAGACGGCGGAGACAAGATTGGAAACGTCGTGACGCTTGGCGGAGCGAACCGCCTGGTCACAAACAAAGCGCTGCCGGGCACAGACCCGAATCAAAAGATTTTGTACACATCCATTTACGGTTCACTTGACTTGATTGTCATCAACGGACTATCCAAATTACACGGCGCGAAAAATGTGAAAGTCCGCGGCGTCGGCCACATCGGCCTTTTGATGAGCAGCAAAGTAAACAGGCTGATTAAAGAAGGTCTCAGCGGCGGCGGAGAAAACTTGAATTGATAGAGTCAGAGCCTGAGAGAATACAAGTCTTCAAGGCTCTTTTTTGTCTTCTCCGGCAGCCGGCAGGTGGTTTCCATATTCTTTTTTCACCGTAAACCAAGCCCTCAGAAGTTATTTTTGTTAAAATAATATAGTTATATCAGAATTCGGAGGGTTTATTGTGGGAAAAGTGAAAAGAAATGCCCCTTGTCCATGCGGCAGCGGGAAGAAATATAAAAAATGCTGCGGAAGTAAAGCAGTTGATATTCCGGCAGACATCGCAGCAAAAGAAGCGAAGCAGATTCAGGAAAACTTGATGGAGTATGCCTTTACCGTACATAGAGAAAGCATATCATCGTTTATTAACAAGCATGAATTCATGTCTTCTATGGACAGGCAGACAAAGGACATCAGCGTATTCAATCTCGGCATCTGGGGAATTTTCTTCCGTCAGCTTGCAGACGGCAAGACGATTTTCGAAGATTACCTTCAGAAAAAAGGCGGCAATATCAACCGCCCGAAAACGCGTGAAATCGTGGAGTCATGGAAAAGCATGACACCGGCGCTCATGCTGCTTGAGGACATCAAAGAAGGTATGATCCACTTTGAAGATGTAATGACGAAAAAACAGTTCAAGGTGGAAATGGATGCAAACCAGCAGGATCTTCCGCCTGTGGGAAGCCTGATTCTCGGCTACCCGATTCACGAAGCGGAAAAAGCGGAATTCTTCATGCAGTTCACGATCTTCCCTGTGAAGCGGACGGACGACCTGATCAGCAAAGTGAAAAAGGCGGCGGTACAAGGAAAATCGCCTGAACGCTTTATGGAGGAAGACTTCGACACTGTTCTGGCCGCTCTTTTAGGCAATGCAGAAGAGCCGAAGCCAAGCACTGAAGAAAACCGTACAGAGTGGGCGAATGACATGGAGAAGGAGACAGCGGATGCCATTGAAAAAGGCATGACCGGCGATGAATATCCGGCAGACCTTATTCCGGCTGTCATCGGCCTGTGGAAGTCCTTCTGCGACAAAAAAACGCCGACCATCAGAAAGCCGGAAGCCTTTGCGGCGGCGGTCGAGTATTATGTGAACAGCATTTCTCTAAGCGGGGCTTCTGTTTCACAAGCTAAGCTGGCGAAGAAATACGGCGTAAGCGCCTCAACCATCTCCAGCCGTTATAAAGAAATCGAAAGTGCTTTGCAAGACGAAGCCGATCACTTCGCGGCAGCGCTGACATCTTAATAGAGCGAAACAAAAACCTTGAAGGGCGAAAACTCTTCAAGGTTTTTTCTGTTGGTTTGACATGCTGATTTCTTCCGCAGGCAGGATAATAAATTCCATCTATCTAATAATAAAAGGAGATGCTTTCAGGAAGGGGAATGAACAATGGAGCAGACACGTGCGTTGGGCAGGACAAATTTACAGGTAAAGCGAATCGGGTTTGGCGCGAATGCGGTCGGGGGACATAATCTGTTTCCGAATCTGAATGATGAGACGGGGAAAGATCTCGTCCGCACCGCTTTGGATGGCGGTGTGAATTTTATTGATACAGCCTTTATATACGGCTTAGGGCGTTCTGAGGAGTTAATCGGAGAGGTCGTGCAGGAACGCGGCGCGAGGGACAGGCTGGTTATTGCCTCAAAGGGTGCGCATAAAGAGGTTAACGGACAAATCGAACTGGACAACAGCCGCGAATTTCTTCGGGGAGAAGTGGAAAAAAGCCTCAAGCGGCTGAAGACGGATGTGATTGATTTGTATTATGTCCATTTCCCTGACGGCAAAACGCCGATGTCCGAGGTGGCAGGCACATTAAAAGAACTGAAGGATGAAGGGAAAATTAAAGCGATCGGCGCCTCCAATCTTGATTTTCAGCAATTGCAGGAGTTTAACGCCGACGGCTATTTAGAGGTCTTTCAATCCGAATACTCGCTGATCCGCCGCGACGCGGAAAAGGAACTGCTGCCTTACTGTGAAAAGAACGGCATCTCCTTTATCCCGTATTTCCCGCTCGCGTCCGGCCTGCTGACAGGAAAGTTCACAAAAGACGCGGCATTCGACGACAGCCGAAAGAACAGACCGCAGTTTCAGGGAGAAATGTTTATCAAAAACCTGGAGAAAGTGGACAAGCTGAAAGCCATCGCCGAAGAAAAAGGAACGCAAACGGCGCATATCGCCCTTGCCTGGCTGTTATCAAGGCCGGCGGTTGACGCGATCATCCCCGGCGCCAAACGCCCTGACCAGCTGAAAAACAACCTGAACACCCTCGACGTTCAATTAACCGAGGATGAGACGCAGTATATCAGTGACATTTTCCAGTAAAACAAAAAGAGGAAATAGCACGGGCTATTTCCTTTTAACTATTCTTTTTTCGCAGATAAGGAAGTGTTCATATGAAGAGAGAGAAATTACAACAGATGGCAGCCCGGATTGGAAACGTCCCGGCTCATTACCAGATGGACGCGGAGGATTATGATGAGGAGCGTGCGCTGTTTTGGTGGAGTGATAAGGGTGATGAAGACAGCAGTATCATGGTGGAGTTAGACCCGGACGGAAAGCTGAAATACTTGTCCCGTTCAGCTCTCCAAACCGATCAGCCTCCCCTTCCCGATCGGGAAATTGAAAAACGGATGCTTGAATTTACAGAGACACATTATCCGGGGGCGGCAGCTGAATTTGAACGGGAAGAGAACAGCCCTGCATGTGAAGATAAAGTGAGATATTCATATGTTCAGATGGCTGACGGGCTGCCGCTCCCGCTGACCGGGTTTTACGTCCATCTGTCTTTGACGGGGGAGGTAACCGATTTTTGTTATCAGGGGAAGGCGGATCAATTGATGAGACCCGGGCATATTGCGGACAAACAGGAGGCATTGGCTCATTTTGTGAAAGATATTGATGTTGAGCTGCTCTTCACCGTTCTGAATCATACCGTTTATGAGCAGGGGGATGACCAGCCGCATCTCGTTTATGAACCAATAATTCCGCTCCGTCCGATTTCGGCCGGCTTGGATGAAGAAAAAGAAGAGTGTGATGAAATAGAACCCGAAACGCGGCCGTATGTTCCGCTTTCACGCCCTGAACATGTAACCGAAAATATCAGTGTGAATGACATGATCGGGCTGCATGCCGGGTTTTATAAAGATAGAGAAACAGATCTTGGGGACGGCCGAATCGGCATCGCCTGGCGTCCTGATAAAACAGAAGCAGCCCGGGACGGTAAAAGCTTAGAGAGTCTGTTTAAGCACCGGACTGAACATGTATTAAAAACAATATATGATAAAGAATCCGGCAGGCTTGCCGGAGTGATGTCCTTTATCCGTGAAGAAGGTGAACCGGTGCTTTCAGAAGCGGATTGTGAAAACGCTGCGCTTCGGTTTCTGTTTGCGATATTTCCGGAAGCGGATCAGTATTTCCGAATTCAATATGATGAACCGGACGATGAACAGGAGGTTGCTGGGTTTACATTCAAGGCAGAGACGGACGGGGTTCCTTTACGCTTCGGAGAGTCGAGAATCTGTGTCAGTAAAAAGACGGGACGCATCAGGTGTTACATGCCGCCGGAAATAGACCCGGCAACGCTTAAGCACATTGACCCGGTCCCTTCATTGACGAAGGAAGAGGCAAAGGCGGCCATTCTGGAAGCGATCAGGGTGGAACTGGCTTGGGACAGGTATGATGACGGCAGCGGTCAGAATACGTACCGTCTCGTATACAAGCCGATTTACCCTCGCTTTATAGAGGCTCATACAGGCAGAGCCATTATGAGTTCGATAGGCTGAAAGTCTCATCTTCTATCCGGCGGCATCATGCTGTGTGTGAAATTCGAATCAGAAACTGCCGTCCTGAGCTCGAAACTTTTCCCGCTCTGCTAAAAATAGACACATAAAAGGACCTTTCTTCCCTTTAAAAAAAGAAGGGCATTTTTATATAATAAAACACAGTTCTTTTTGTACACTCTTTTGAAAGGATGACTTCATTGCTGAAAGAACATCTGAGAAAAAAAGCGCTGGAGATCGGGAATATACCGCCGTATTATGAGCTTGAAATAGAAGATTATGACGAAAAACAAAAGACGAAAGCCTATTTTATATGGAAAGACCCTTACGATTCAGACAAAACGGTAACGATTGAACTGGGAGAGGACGGATCTTTGCTTACGTATTCACGCACGGACTGTCCGAGTTCAGACATCCAGCTGTCAGACGCGGAATTAAAGCTGACGGCTCTTCGGTTTGCGGCCGAGCACCATCCGCTTACCTTTATGAAATTCACCTTTCAGACGAGAGAAGAACGAAATGGGCGCATTCGTTTTATTTATTCAAAAAAAGTGCTTGATCGGCCGCTTCCCGATTCGGGTTTTTTCGTTGATTTGACGAACAGCGGCTTCGTCGTTCAATTTCTGTATTACGGAGAGAAGGGAGAGGCTCTTATTCCTGAGCAGTTCGTTGACCAGGAGAAAGCCGTTTCCCACTATATGAGCGAGCTTACGTTTAAGCTCGTGTATGACGTTGTTAATTTTGAAAAAACGCCCCGTCTTGTCTATGAACCGATATTGCCTGCATACAGTTATCCTGCCGGAGAGGACGACATCGTTCCGGATCAGCATCTGTGCGATGAAAGGGCCGAAAAGGCGAAACCGCTGCCGGAGCTGAAAAAAAAGCAGGAAATGAACCTGTATGAAATGATGGGTTTTACCGCTGATATGATCCAAACGCGGGAGCGGGATCTCGGAGATGAGATCGGTACAACATGGCGGAAAGGATCAGTTCCGGAACGAAAAGATTTGAGCATTGAAAGTTATTTCGAAAGCAGCAACAAAAACACAATGAAGATGAAAACGGACAAAAAAACCGGGAAGATGACAGCCTTTAAATCTTTTATTGAGCATCAGGGCCCGGCTTTTTATTCCGAAGAAGAGTGTGAGGCCGTCGCGCTTCAATTTTTATATGCGCTTTATCCGAGGGCAGCCGAGTTTTTTAAACTGAATCCGCTTCGGATTGACGGAAGGGGCAGGTTCCGCTTCCATTTTTCTGTATGGCATCAAGGCATTCCGCTCCGATTCGGCGCTGCGCGAATTCTCGTCAGTCCCGTGACGGGGCTTGTGGAAGCTTATATGGCGCCGGATATTGACCCGGAGCAACTAGAATCTATTAATCCGATACCGGCCGTTTCGCCAGAAGAAGCAAAAGCCGCGTTCTTATCTGACTTTCATCTGCAACTGGAATGGCAGCGCGAGTTCACACCGGCCGGCGGACAAGGGTATAAGCTTGTCTACAGGCCCGTGTATCCTCCGTATATTGACGCACAAAAACGGAAAAAGAAAAGGTTTTATTAGCTAGGGATCATTTGTAAATGAGGATAGTCTTTAAAGTTTCTCCAATCGCCTCCCCATTGAAAACCGAGCTTTTTGGCAATCGACACGACCTCAAGCCAATCAGGTGTGCCGTTTTGGTTGCCGTCGTACGTCATATCCCATAAGAGGCTTCCGTCCTTCTTTTGCAGGGCGAAGTCAATGGCAAGACCGTAATTGTGATATGATTCCCCGCCTTTTGCGTAGGTGACGATTTTCCCTTTTTTTGAGCGTCCTTGGCGGTACAATTCGTTTTGTTCCTCAACTGATCTGAAACCCTCTGTGATGACCATGCTTATGCCTTTTTTCGCAGCGGCGGTCTGCAATATCTCCGCATTCTGCTTAACGAGCGGATGAAGAGCGGCCGGAACGTCTCTTTCTTTTAATGCAGTGTGAGGCCTCAGTTCCTTCTGCACATAAGAATAACAAAGGCCTGCGGAAAAGAAGACCATCAGGAGTACTGCTATTTTAACTGGTAATGTCATGATGAAAACTCTCTTTCTTAAGCGGTTAAAATCTGTGTTTGCTCTCTGTATTAAATTTGCTATGATAAAATATAACATAATTAGTAGCCAGAGGAAGGGGGCAGATGTATGAAAAAATCCAAGATTCCATCTGAAGAAGTAGCAGTAAAGATGAATGAATGGTATAAACTGATCCGCGCGTTTGAAGCTGATAAAGCCGAAACATTAAAGCGGGAGATCGAATATGAACTGGAAGACATGGAAGAGAATCAGGATTTACTATTGTATTTTTCATTGATGGAATTCCGGCACCGTATCATGCTGGATAAATTAAAACCGATGAAAGAAAGCGACAGCCAGCCTCCGTTCTCTGATATGCTGACTGAGATTGAGATGAACCAGCAAAAGCTCACCGGCTTATTGGAATATTATTTTTACTATTTCAGGGGAATGTATGAATTTAAGCAAAAAAACTTCATCTCAGCGATTTCTCATTATAAGCATGCTGAGGAAAAACTTGAATATGTGGAAGATGACATAGAGAAGGCCGAGTTTCTGTATAAAATTTCTGAGGTGTACTACCATATCAAGCAGACTTTCTTTTCGATGAATTATGCGGGGCAGGCGCTTGATATTTATAAGAAGTATGAATTATACGGGATGAGAAGGGTGCAGTGTAAATTTATCATTGCCGGAAATTTGATGGACGCCCAGCAGCATGAAAAAGCGCTGGAGTACCTTGAATGCGCCTTAGAGCACGCGGAGCGGCTAGATGATGATTATATGATCGCTGCGGCCCATTATAACATCGGGCACTGTATGTACAGTTTGGGTGACTTTTGCAAGGCGGCGGATTACTTTGAAAAAGCGGCCGCCGTTTTTGAAGCGCACAGCTTCCAGCAGGTCATCCAAGCTGTTTTTTCACTCACACATATTTATTTTAAAGCGGAAAAGTACAGTGAAGCCGCTGCCAGCTATGAACGGGGTATAAAAAGCGCAGCCGATTGGGGCGATGACATTTACTTGACGAAATTCTGTCTGATTAAGGAACTGTATGGCGGAGACGGCGGACAGGATTTGCTGAAAGAGCTGTTTGATAAATTGGAGTCAAAGCAGCTATTGGCTGATACAGAGGAGCTTCTTCAGGACGCGGCCCATTTCTTTCATAAACGGGAAAACTACAAAGCGGCGTCTTATTTCTTCAGCAGGCTTGTGGATGTGCAAAAGAGGCTGCAAATGAACACTTATGCGTAATGACAGGGAAGAACGCAGGGAGCCCAGGCTTTCAGCGTTCTTTTTATGATCCCATTTGTTTTCATGCCAAAAAAACCGGGTACATGGTCTGTATAAACGGCAGGGAGGAAAGACGATGTATCAGGATTTACAAGGAAAAACAGCAATTGTAACGGGTTCTTCAAAAGGCATCGGAAAAGCCATCGCCGAACGCTTCGGCAAAGAAAAGATGAATGTTGTGGTGAATTACCGCAGCGATCCAGCCGGTGCGGAGGAAGCCGCAGACACCATTAAGAAAGCGGGAGGCCGGGCGGTCACAGTGAAAGCCGATGTATCCTCTGAGGAAGGAATTCAGGCGCTTTTTGACGCGGCATCAGAGCATTTCGGCGATGTAGACGTCATGGTGAATAACTCAGGCTTTAACGGAGCTGAAGCGATGCCTCATGAAATGAGCATAGAGGATTGGCAAAAGGTCATCGACGTCAACGTAACCGGCACCTTTCTTGGGGCAAAAGCCGCCCTCAAACACATGATGGACCGCAGGAAAAAAGGAACGGTCTTAAACATATCGAGCGTCCATCAGCAAATACCGCGTCCTGAAAACGTGCAGTACGCAACGTCAAAAGGCGGCCTGAAAATGATGACAGAAACAATGGCGCTCAATTACGCCGACAAAGGCATCCGGGTAAATGCCATCGCCCCCGGCACGATTGCCACGGAGTCAAATACGGATCTTCAAGAAGAAAAACATAAACAAGCCCAGCTGAAAAAAATTCCGATGAACGCCTTCGGAAAACCGGAAGAAGTCGCGGCCGCCGCCGCATGGATGGTGTCGGAAGAAGCAAGCTACGTGACCGGAACGACACTTTTTGTAGATGGCGGGATGACGCTTTATCCGTCTCAGCTTGAACGATAAAAGAGAAGGGAAACCTTCTCTTTTTTGTTTGGAAAAGGGTGACAAAGGAAAGAGGCCTTTAAAAAACAGGGGGCGTTTCCTTTTGCTTGGAGGGCCCAATATAAATAGATTGAATCCGCCCAGCAATTCTTCCCTTTTTAAAAAAATATCTTGCAAAACGTAATTACTTCGTTTTATTATGGTATAGGTAAGAAATGAACGCATAAGTACAGCTCGGAAATCGTCATCATTCTGATTTGTGGAATAGGGGGATACATTATGTTTAAAAAATGGAGCGGCTTTATGATCATTGCGGCATGCTTTTTAGTTGTTGCAGCTTGCGGCAACTCATCGTCAAAAGGTTCATCAGGGTCCTCAGATAAAAAAAGCGGCAAACTGCACGTCGTGACGACATTTTATCCAATGTACGAATTCACGAAACAAATCGTAAAGGACAAAGGCGATGTAGATATGCTTATTCCGTCTTCGGTTGAACCTCATGATTGGGAGCCGACCCCGAAGGATATCGCGAGCATTCAAAACGCCGATCTCTTTGTTTATAACAGCACGTATATGGAAACGTGGGTTCCGTCAGCGGAAAAAAGCATGGGCGCTGATCATGCGGCATTTGTAAAGGCGTCAAAAGGCATTGATTTAATAGAAGGATCGGATGAAGAGGAAGAGGGGCACGACCACGGCCATAGCCATAGCATGGACCCTCACGTGTGGCTCAGCCCGGTGCTTGCGCAAAAAGAAGTCAAAAACATTACGGCGCAAATCGTCAAACAAGACCCGAAGAACAAGGCATACTATGAGAAAAATAGTGAAGAATATATTGCAAAACTGAAAGATCTTGATAAACTATACCGTACAACATTAAAAAAAGCGGCGAAAAAAGAATTGATCACACAGCACGCGGCATTCAGCTATTTAGCTAAAGAGTACGGCTTGAAACAAGTCGCGATTGCAGGCCTTTCTCCTGAAGAAGAGCCGAGCGCAGCCAAATTAGCCGAGCTTAAAACGTTTGCGAAACAGCATGATGTGAAGATCATTTATTTTGAAGAAGTCGCATCGCCTAAAGTTGCAGATACACTTGCCGGTGAAATTGGCGCGAAAACGGAAGTGCTCAATACACTGGAAGGTTTAAGCCAAAAAGAACGGGATAAGGGCATAGGTTATATCGACATTATGGAGAAAAACCTTGATGCACTGAAAGATTCGCTATTGGTTAAATAACATAGTGTGCGCCGCAGGGTGCACACTATTTCTATGCGGGAAAGGAAGGTCAGCATGAATCTCGTTACATTACAGGATATCGTTTTTGGTTATTCACATACACCCGTGCTTGACGGCGTGTCGCTGGAAATCAATAGCGGCGAATTCGTCGGCATTACAGGGCCGAACGGCGCGTCAAAATCGACGCTGATGAAAGTCATGCTCGGCATGCTCAGACCGTGGGAAGGAACGGCCGAGATCAGCAAAAAAAATGCAGCAGGAAAACGCCTGACAATCGGCTATGTTCCGCAGCAGATTTCTTCATTTAATGCAGGGTTCCCAAGCACGGTTCTTGAGCTTGTGCAATCAGGCCGTTATACAAAAGGAAAATGGTTTAAACGATTGAACGAAACGGATCACCACGAGGTGGAAAACGCGCTGAAGATGGTGGAAATGTGGGATTTCCGCAATCGGAAAATCGGCGATTTATCCGGCGGACAGAAGCAGAAAATCTGCATTGCGAGAATGCTTGCGAGCAATCCGGATCTGCTGATGCTTGATGAACCGACAACAGCAGTTGATTATGAAAGCAGACAGGGCTTCTACGAATTTATGCATCATCAGGTGAAAAACCACAACCGCACCGTCGTGATGGTGACACACGAACAAAACGAAGTACAGCAATACTTAGATAAAGTGATAAGACTTGAGAGGGGGGAAAAAGGCGGATGGAAATGTTTGACTTGGAATTCATGCGACGAGCTTTTCTAGCGGGAAGCATGATCGGAATTATGGCGCCGATATTAGGCGTATATCTCGTGCTGAGAAGACAGGCGCTGATGGCGGATACGCTGTCACACATTTCATTGTCGGGTGTTGCCATCGGTTTTTTTCTCAGTACGAATATTACAGCAGCCAGTATTGTCGTCGTCACCATCGGGGCGATCGGCATTGAATACATGCGGCGGGCATACCGTACATATTCTGAGGTCTCTATCGCAATCTTAATGGCGGCCGGGCTGTCGTTTGCGATGTTTCTGATCAGCCTGTCAAAAGGCGGCGCGTCGATGAGCATCGATCAATATTTATTCGGCTCGCTTGTGACGGTCAGCCAGCAGCAAGTCTATATTATCGGCGGCATTACCCTGCTGATTCTGCTTTATTTCATTATTTTAAACAGACCGCTCTATCTGCTTACCTTTGATGAGGCGACGGCGAAGACATCAGGCATTAACACAAATCTCTTGTCAATGTCATTCAGCATCGTGACGGGGCTTGCGATTTCGGTCATTATTCCGATTATCGGCGTGCTGCTCGTTTCTGCGCTGCTCGTATTGCCCGCGGCTTTTGCGATTCGTATCGCCAAAGGGTTTAAATGGGTGTTTACGGCAGCCATTGTCATTTCTCTGTTCAGTGTGTTCACGGGGCTGACGTCTTCTTACCAGCTCGGAACGCCTCCGGGGCCGTCAATCACTTTACTGTTAATCATTCTGCTTCTGCTCGGCTTTACGCTGCAGGGGATTTGGAATGCGTTTAAAAAAGGAAAAGAACGAAAAAATCGCCGTTAATGCGGTGCAGCAGTTTATCTTTCTCTGGAAACTGCTGCTCCGTTTTTAACGGCCTTTTTTATAGAAACAACTTTGCAAGCCGCTCATACGTTTCTTTTTTCGCTTCGACATCAAAAACGTTGCACAGCACCATGATTTCTTCTGTGCCATATCGTGTTGCAAGCTCAAGCAGGCGGCGTTTTACTGTCGCCGGCGAGCCGATTACCATCCGCTTCCTGTTTTCTTCTATTTGCTTACGGTCAGCCTCCGAATACGGATATGCTTTGGCTTCTGCGATGTCCGGCACGCGGCTGTCCGTCCCTTTCCCGACGCGGAGCAGCCACAAATCCTGACTTAATGCAAGCTCCTCGGCTTCCTCATCCGTGGCTGCGCAGATGACAAAGACGGCAAACAGCAGTGCGGGAGCGGAGAAATGGGCGGAGGCCTGAAAGCTGTCCCGATAGACCCGGCAGGATTTCTCCCCGCGTTCCGGGTTGATGAAATGGCCGAATACATAGCCCGCCCCCTGCTGAGCCGCGCGTCTGGCGCTGTTTTCTCCGAGGCCGAGCACCCATAGTTCAGGCGCCGTTTCGATAAGCGGCGCTGTTTTGATTCCTGAGTAAGCATGATCTGACGGGATCGAATCTGTCAGAAAGTAAGACAAATCCTGAAGCTGCCTGCTGAACTCGGTCATGCTTTTCTTGACCCCGTCAGTCAGGGCGAGCCGGGTTTTTGTCGTGCCGCCGGGGGAGCGGCCGACTCCGAGATCAATCCGGTTCGGATACAGCGCCTCAAGCTGCCGGAACGTTTCCGCAACTTTATATGGGCTGTACTGCGGCAGAAGAACACCTCCTGAGCCGACGCGGATCGATTTCGTGCAAGCCGCAATATGGGCTATCATAATTTCCGGGGCAACACTTGCAAGCCCTCTCGTACTGTGATGCTCAGCAAACCAGTACCGCTTATACCCCCAGCCTTCACTAAGGCGGGCGAGCTCCGCCGAATGCCGGAGCGTATCGGCAGGCCCGTTTCCTTTGGATATAGGCGCCTGATCAAGTATGCTTAATTCAATCACTCGACTGCCCCTTTCTCAAATCGTATTGATACAAGGATAGGAAAAATCCTTCGCCGCCGTCAATTTCTTTGTCTGCCGTTTATTCTTTCCAGAATAAAGGCAAATATGGGCTGGTTTTTTTCGCGGTTTTTCGTCAAAATTTCTGATGTTTTATGAAACTTTGCTATAATAAAAGACGTATATATAATTAAACTCCGGGATGCTTGTCCCGGAAAATCGTAAAATGGCGTACACGTAACGTGCTTATAGGCACCTTTAAGAATAGGAGTGAATCATATGGCGATCTCTTTAGAAAAAGGACAGCGGATTGATTTAACAAAAGGAAAAGCCGGCCTGTCAAAACTGTTAGTAGGCCTTGGCTGGGACCCGGTGTCATCAGGCGGCGGTTTCTTTGGAAAGCTGTTCGGCGGAGGCGGTGCTGATATCGACTGTGACGCTTCAGTACTGATGCTTGAAAATGATAAAATGACAGACAGTAAAAACGTCATCTATTTCGGCAGTCTGAAAAGCCGCTGCGGCGGTGTCGTACATACGGGTGATAACCTGACGGGCGACGGTGACGGCGATGATGAACAAATTCTCGTAGATTTGGCGAAAGTGCCTGCGCACATTAATAAGCTTGTCTTTGTCGTCAACATTTACGACTGTGTCAGAAGAAAGCAGGACTTCGGGATGATTCAAAACGCGTTCATCCGCGTCGTTGACCAGGCCAACCGCAAAGAGCTGGTCACTTATAATTTAAGAGATAACTATTCAGGCAGAACAAGCCTGATCGCGGCTGAAATTTACCGCCAGGACGGCGAATGGAAATTCGCAGCTGTGGGCGAAGGCACAAACGATACAAAAATAGGCGATATCGTCAACCGATACGCATAAACCGAAAAAGGAGAGTGTGAACATGGCAATTTCATTGGCAAAAGGACAAAAAGTAGATTTGACAAAAACAAACCCGGGCCTGTCTAAAGTCGTTGTCGGTCTTGGCTGGGATACGAATAAATACGACGGCGGACACGATTTTGATTTAGATTCAAGCGTCTTTCTTTTAAATGCGGAAGGAAAATGCGCGTCGCCTGACGATTTTATTTTCTATAATCAGCTTGAAGGCGGAAACGGCTCTGTCGCACATTCAGGCGACAACCTGACAGGACAGGGCGAGGGCGATGATGAAAGCGTAAAAGTCAACTTGAGCGCGGTGCCGGCCGGCATTGACAGAATCTCATTCGTCATCACGATCCATGAAGCGGAAGCGCGCGGCCAAAACTTCGGACAAGTGTCTAACGCGTTTGTGCGCATTGTAAATGAAGAAACAAATGAGGAGCTGATCCGCTACGATCTGGCTGAAGATTTTTCAATTGAAACAGCCATTATCGCGGGTGAGCTTTACAGACACAACGGCGAGTGGAAATTTTCAGCGATCGGCTCAGGCTACCAAGGCGGGCTGGCCCGTATTGCGACAGACTACGGTCTGCAAATCGGTTAAAAGATACAAAACACAGAAGGGAGAGATGCAGCATGGCTATTCAATTGGCGAAAGGACAGCGTGTTGATCTGACAAAAACGAATCCGGGGCTTACAAAAGCGGTGATTGGCTTAGGCTGGGATACGAATAAGTACTCCGGAGGGCATGATTTTGACCTTGACGCGTCGGCCTTTCTGGTCGATGCCCATGACAACTGTGTAAATGATCTTGATTTTGTTTTCTACAATAACCTGGAGCATCCGAGCGGCGGCGTCATCCATACGGGAGACAACCGGACGGGTGAGGGCGAGGGAGACGATGAACAAATTATCGTCGACTTCTCTAAAATACCCGCAAACATTGAAAAAATCGGCATCACCGTTACGATTCATGATGCGGAAGCACGCAGCCAAAACTTTGGACAAGTCTCTAACGCGTTCGTACGCGTCGTTGATGAGGCCAATCAAAATGAACTGCTCCGTTTTGATTTAGGCGAGGACTTTTCCATCGAAACGGCTGTTGTTGTTTGTGAGCTGTACCGCCACGGCGCCGAGTGGAAATTTAACGCCATCGGCAGCGGATTTTCCGGCGGTTTGGCATCACTTTGCCGGAATTACGGCTTGCAAGTGTAATAGAGAAATTACCGTTTTTACTAAATAGGAGGAAAAAACTTGGATTTTTTACATCATATTATGTCGACCTACGCTTCCTTTTTTGATTGGAAAATGTGGGGAGAGGTGCTGACTGACCCTGTATCGTGGGGCCTGATCGGTTCCTTGGTTCTTTTAGAAGGTCTGCTGTCGGCCGACAACGCGTTAGTGCTTGCGGTTATGGTAAGGCATCTGCCTGAAAAACAGCGGAAAAAAGCATTAACGTACGGATTGTTCGGGGCATACCTTTTCCGTTTCATTTTTATCGGGGTCGGAATGCTGCTCATTAAGTTCTGGTGGATTAAAGTGCTTGGCGCGCTGTACCTGGCTTGGCTCGTCATTAAGCATTTCTGGATCGGAGAAGGGGACGACGATACGGAAGGCATGAAGAAAAATTCTTGGATGGTCCGCACGTTCGGGATTTTTTGGGCCACTGTTATTTCAGTGGAATTAATGGATCTTGCCTTCTCTGTAGACAGCATTTTGGCCGCATTTGCGGTATCGGAAAAAGTATGGGTGCTCTTGATCGGCGGTATGCTCGGCATACTCATGATGCGTACAGTCGCAAAAGTATTCCTCGTTTTAATTGATAAGATTCCTGAGCTTGAGAACACGGCTTTTGTGTTAATCGGGATTATTTCCGTAAAAATGGCGGGGAGCGCCTTTGGTTATGAAATGCCGCACGTTGTGTTCTTCGGAATCATCATCGCTGCGTTTGTGGTGACGTTTATCATCCACTATTTCAACAAACAAAAGCAGGTTCAGGAACAAACTGCTGCATCTAAAGAAGAATAAAACAAAAAAGGAGGGAGAGTTCATTTCCTTCCTTTTTTGTACCGGAATGACAGAGAGGAAAGGAGGAAGATGATGAAGCAAGAAGAATTGGCGATCCATAAGGCTGAGCTGGAAAACGATGACTGGGAAAGCATCCTGTTTCAAACGCTGCCGGAACGCCCCGCGTATGAACGGGAAAACGGACTGGCCTTTACACGGCTCGCCGGCCGGATTTTGGGCACCCCTTTTGATGAAACGGAGTATTACAATAAGCTTTACGAGCTGTCAACTCATAAAAACATCCATATCTTAAGCGAAACGCTTGATAAAACGATCGCGCCGGAAACGTTTCAGGCGCTTCAAAACATTCATATGATCAATCAAAAAGAAAAAGGGCTTTCCGTATCCCGATTTGTCGCGTTTCTAGACGGAGGCCGGCTGCTTGCAAAACATACGAATCCCCTGATGCACCGCCGCCTGAGAACTGCATTTATGACGCTTTTGGAAACCTTTGCAAACCGGCATGAAAAGGGACTGAACGATCCCGATTTCCGCCGAGTGCTTTTGGATGTGTCGAAGTTTTCGCTGAACCACCTGAATCCTTGGCTCGAACAGACCGATATAGAGCGTGAGATGCCGAAGGTGGTGTGGTACGGAGACGCGACGAAAAGCCAGCTCTATTTTCTCTATTATGTCATGCTGATCGGCTGTGATGTGCTTTTGTTTCACCCGGCGGCAGAGGACCAGTTCAGCATGATTGACCCTGATCAGGAGCTCAGCTTCACGATCAGGCTTCCCGCTGTAAACAGCCTCCAGCCTTTTCCGAAAGAAAAGCCGGACAGGACGTCCACGGTTGCTTATCGGTCGACGAAAGAAATTGAGCACGTGCTGAACCATGAAGAATCCATGATGTATAAGCCGTGGCAGTTCAGAGAACACACCCCGCAGTCCGTGACATTAAAAACAACGTATGATGAATTGTTTCTCATCGCGAAGGAGCGGGCATTCATCCGTCCGCAATTTAAGGCGGACAGAGATAAGGTTGTGATTCCGAACCTTTTTGCTAAAGTGATGGGTGTCTCAAAAGATACGAAAGAATATTGGAGCCGGCTGCATACGGTCGCGGATTATCAGGAAACTCACATGATCCGCCGGTTTCCGTTTACAGAAGAGGTCAAATCCAATTATCAATACCATTACAGCCAGGTTTTAAATGAAGAAGGAGCCATTGACGCGGACAGGCTCAAAAAAAGCAACATCTGGCAGTATAAACATCTGCCGTCTGGCGTGCAGACCGCTATCGCCAATGTGATGTCTGACATGTGCAGAAATCCCGGGCTGAAGGCTTTGCCTCAGGAACAGAAAAAGGATGTCAGTATTTATTTGTTCCGCCAAGCGGCAAACCTTCCCGCTTCACTGCTGCAATTGATCCAAACATTTGATTACGCGCAGACCGTTCCGAAGCTGCTTCTGTATCACACGGAACACAGCGGAGAATTGACGCGTTCGGACGCGGCCGCTCTTTTGTTTTTGAATGAAATCGGCGTCGACATCATCCTGTACAATCCGCCGGGGCATCAAGACATTGAGCATTATATAGAAGAAGACCAATATGACGTCCACTGGCTGGAGGACATGGTGTTTCAGCAGGAATATAAGGAGCCGTCACTTGTAAGGAAGCTGTTTAGAACCATTACGCAAAAGCAGGGAGAGTAAATAAACATGACGACAGAAAATCAAAATCCGCTTGTTCTTGATAAAAATGAAGAGATTTCTGAACAACAAGCTGACGATATCAGACTGCAGCTGCGCCAAGATCCTGAGGTGCAGCACATAGCACAGCAAATTGACGTGAAAAACCAAATGGAGCTGCTCGAGTACGGGAAAGAGCCCGCTGTTGAAATCTCGAAGTTTTCCGACCGTATCTTAAATATGATGAAAACCACAAGCGTCACAGATTCAGGCACAATGCTGACGCAGCTTGGAAAAATCATGGACCGTTTTGACAAAAATGATTTCGACGAGCCGAAAGGATTTTTGGCTAAAATGTTCAAACGCGGAAACAGCATGATTGAAAAAATCTTTCAAAAATACCGCACCCTTGGCGGAGAAATTGAAAAGATCCACGTTGAAATTTCGAAATACAAAGATGAAATGGCGAAAACGAATCAGACGCTTGATGAGATGTATGAAAACAACATTAACTACTACATGGCGCTTGAAAAGTATGTCGTTGCCGGCCAAATGAAGCTTGAGGAAATGCAGGCGCTCATCCCTTCCTATGAAGAAAAAGCGGCGGGAGGCAACCAGCTTGCGCAAATGCAGCTTGATACGCTGCGCAACGGACTTCAGGCGCTTGAAGAACGCGTATATGACCTAGACATGGCGCGGATGGTGGCGCTGCAAACCGCCCCGCAAATCCGTCTGCTTCAGCGCGGGAATACGAAGCTGATCGGGAAAATTAACTCCGCTTTCGTCATCACGATTCCGATCTTTAAAAACGGCATTATTCAAGCCGTCACCGTAAAACGCCAAAAGCTTGTGGCTGATTCTATGAGTGAGCTGGACCGCCGTACGAATGAAATGCTGAAACGCAATGCGGAAAATATCTCCAGCCAAAGCGTTGAGATTGCCCGGATGGCAGGCCGCCCGAGCATTGATATTGAAACGATTGAATCTTCATGGAATACAATTGTCAGCGGCATGCAGGAAACCAAACAAATTGAGGAAGAAAACAAGCGCCTCAGAGAAGATGGCGCGAAACGGATTCTCCAGCTTCAGGATAATATTAAAAACGCCGTTTTAAAGAATTAAACGGCACCCCGCTCGCCTTGCGCAGGCGGGTTTTTTTGTGTGAAAAAATATAATGACAACGTGTAAAGACATGTGTAAACTTAGACGGTAATCATTTTCGATTTGAGGTGTTGAGTATGAAAAAACAACCCCCTGTTTCTCCGCGCAAGCTTCTCGCGATTGCCGGAATGGGATGGCTGTTTGACGCTATGGATGTCGGAATTTTATCGTTTATTATCGCGGCGCTTCACGCCGATTGGAACTTATCGCCTGAACAAATGAAATGGATCGGCAGTGTCAATTCCATCGGGATGGCGGCAGGCGCCTTTTTATTCGGAATGCTGGCGGACAGGATCGGGCGGAAAAAAGTGTTCATGATCACGCTGTTGTTGTTTTCTGTCGGAAGCGGCATTTCCGCCTTCGCGACGGGATTAACCGCCTTTCTCATCCTGCGTTTTCTGATCGGCATGGGTCTTGGCGGAGAGCTTCCGGTAGCTTCAACGCTTGTGTCGGAATCATCTGCTCCTGAGAAGCGGGGCAGGATCATCGTGCTGCTGGAAAGCTTTTGGGCAGCCGGCTGGCTGCTTGCCGCTCTCATTTCTTACTTCGTGATCCCGAAGTTCGGCTGGCAAACCGCGCTTCTTATTACAGCGCTTGCCGCATTTTACGCGCTTTATTTGCGGAAAAGCCTGCCGGAATCACCGGCGCACCAGCCATTATCGGCGCAAAAGAAAAGCGTGCGGGCCCAAGTCAAAAGTGTTTGGACGAAACAATATGTGCGCCCGACGGCGATGCTGTCTGTCGTGTGGTTTTGCGTCGTGTTCTCTTATTACGGCATGTTTTTGTGGCTTCCGAGCGTCATGCTGATGAAAGGCTTCAGTATGATTGAAAGCTTCGAATATGTGCTGCTGATGACACTCGCCCAGCTTCCGGGATATTTCTCAGCTGCATGGCTGATTGAAAAAGCGGGGCGGAAAAGCATCTTAATGATTTATTTGCTGGGAACGGCCGGCAGCGCTTATTTCTTCGGCGCGGCGGACTCATTGGGAATGCTGCTGGCGGCCGGTATGCTGTTATCCTTTTTTAACCTCGGCGCGTGGGGTGTGCTCTATGCTTACACACCTGAGCAATACCCGGCGGCGATTCGTGCGACCGGTTCGGGCACAACGGCAGCCGTCGGCAGAATCGGCGGCATATTCGGGCCGCTTCTCGTCGGCTCGCTTGCAGCCCGGAACGTCTCGTTTACCGCCATTTTCACCGTCTTTTGCGCGGCGATTCTGATCGCGGTCATCTGTATACTGGTCTTTGGAAAAGAAACGAAACAGACAGAGCTTGCGGACTGAGCACCCTTTTTGGGTGCTTTTTTATGTGAACAATTTCTGCCGTAAAGGGAAAAGTAAACGAATTGGAATTCGCCCGGCATGGAAAACAGGTGTTTAAGGACGCGAAGACCGCTAAATGAAGATGGGTCCATCTGGAAATAAAAACCTGGGGAGATGCCCGGTTTTTATTGTTTGTCCTAAATATTTCCGATAAATTCCTTTTTGCAGGAAGTAAAATCGGTTGTTTACGGGACAGTATCTCAGAAAAGTTCTTTTATTTGTAAAAAAAGGTTGGGAATTCAGTTTCCGATACATTTAGCGAAAACGTTCTCAAGCCTGATAAACGCTCAATTTTCCCCATAATTTATATTAATTAAGGAGGATTAGAGAGTATTTAGAAGCATACCAGAGGAAAATAAGTCACAGGGATGTTTTTAAAGTAATGATACAAAATAAAAGGGATTATGCTGTTTGTTTGACTTGTTACAAACATGTTACGGTATTAAAGATTGCTTATTATGGAGGGAAAATATGAATTCGGATGAGAAACCAATTAAGATAAAAGTCGAAAATGTATCTAAGGTATTTGGGAAGCAGACAAAAAAAGCCATTCAGATGCTGTCCAACGGTAAAAATAAAAAAGAGATCCTGAAAGCAACCGGGTCAACCGTTGGTGTCAATCAAGCAAACTTTGATGTTTATGATGGGGAGATATTTGTCATCATGGGTCTATCGGGGAGCGGTAAATCAACTTTAGTTCGGCTGTTAAACCGGCTTATTGAACCGACTGCCGGGAATATCTATATTGATGGTGACATGATAACAAATATGTCAAAAGACCAGCTCCGGGAAGTGCGCCGGAAAAAAATCAGCATGGTCTTTCAAAAATTTGCGCTGTTTCCGCACAGAACGATTCTTGAAAATACGGAATACGGCCTGGAGCTTCAAGGTGTTGACAAAAAAGAGCGGGAGCAAAAAGCTCTTGACTCGCTTCATCTTGTCGGCCTTGAAGGATTTGAACATCAATATCCGGATCAGCTCAGCGGAGGAATGCAGCAGCGTGTCGGTCTTGCCCGTGCGCTGACGAACGACCCTGATATTCTTCTGATGGATGAAGCCTTCAGTGCGCTTGATCCGCTGATCCGTAAAGATATGCAGGATGAACTGCTCGACCTTCATGACTCTGTCGGCAAAACGATCATCTTTATCACGCATGACCTCGATGAAGCATTGCGGATCGGTGACAGAATCGTGCTGATGAAAGACGGTAACATCGTTCAGATCGGGACACCGGAAGAAATTCTGATGAGTCCGTCCAATGAATATGTTGAAAAATTCGTTGAAGACGTTGATTTATCGAAAGTCCTGACAGCGGGTCATATCATGAAGCGCGCTGAAACCGTGCGGATTGACAAAGGGCCTCGCGTAGCGCTCCAGCTCATGAAGAACTTGGGTATTTCGTCTATTTACGCCGTTGATAAACAAAAGCAGCTTCTCGGCGTCATTCATGCGGCGGATGCGAAAAAAGCGGTTGAATCCGATTTATCGCTGCAGGATATTTTAAACACAGAATTCACGACGGTGCACGAAAGCACATACTTGACGGAGATTTTCGACGTTGTGTCTGACGCGAACATTCCGATCGCCGTTACGGACGATAAAGAGCGCATGAAAGGCATTGTCGTAAAAGGCGCATTAATCGGCGCGCTTTCAGGCAATAACGATTATATCAATGTTGAAGATTCTGCTGATCAAGCACAGGATTCTTCTGTTCAGGGGGTGAAGTAAATGGACAGATTGCCTAGAATTCCGTTAGCAGATATCGTTGACCGGTTTGTTGACTGGCTTACTATGACGTTCGGAGGTTTCTTTGACGGAATCTCAAACGGTTTGGCCGCTTTTGTAAATGCGATTGTGAGCGGTTTGGGTTACATCCCGTCTATCTTATTAACTGTTATTTTTGCGGCTCTTGCTTGGTGGATAAGCACGAGAGGAATTGCACTTTTTACGTTAATCGGATTCCTTGTCATTGATTATTTGGGCTATTGGTCACCGATGCTGCAAACATTGGCGCTTGTCGTGACCTCTGTTTTGATTTCAATTATTATCGGGGTTCCGATCGGGGTTTGGGCATCTCAAAAAGAAACGGTCCGCCGAATTGTTACACCGATTTTAGACTTAATGCAGACTATGCCTGCTTTCGTATACCTATTGCCTGCGATTTTCTTCTTTAATATCGGGGTTGTGCCCGG
This sequence comes from Bacillus sp. YC2, assembly GCF_019891195.1. Lineage (NCBI taxonomy): Bacteria > Bacillati > Bacillota > Bacilli > Caryophanales > Bacillaceae > Bacillus > Bacillus sp. YC2. Next base: position 117,170 of record NZ_JAHXDO010000006.1, read on the forward strand.
AGTCGTAGCATCAGTTATTTTCGCGATGCCTCCGACGATCCGCATGACTGTGCTCGGTATTAAACAGGTTCCGGCTGATCTGATTGAAGCGACAGAAGCGTTCGGTTCAACGACGTCTCAGCGTTTGTTTAAAGTTCAGCTTCCGCTTGCTACGAAAACCATTCTTGCCGGAATTAACCAAAGCATCATGCTGGCGTTATCAATGGTTGTTATCGCGGCCATGGTCGGTGCGCCGGGTCTCGGTTCTGAAGTGTACAGCGCCGTGACACAATTGAAAACCGGTGTCGGTGTAGAAGCGGGTATCGCAATCGTTATCGTGGCGATTACGCTTGACCGTATTACGCAAAACATTAAAGTGAAGAAAAAGAGCAGGGGGAATGCCTGATGCTTAAGAAAATCATCGGTGTCGGCGTTACCGCTGCGCTGGCTCTTTCTCTGGCTGCCTGCGGTTCGCAGACTGATGGTCAAGCAACAGCTGCGTCCCAGGTCAACAAGACCATTATCGGAATTGATCCGGGTTCAGGTATCATGTCTCTGACAGATGAAGCCGTGAAGGATTACGGGTTAAAAGACTGGAATGTCATCTCAGCATCAAGTGCTGCAATGACGGCGACATTAAAGAAATCCTATGACCGGAAAAAACCGATCATCGTGACGGGCTGGACGCCGCACTGGATGTTCTCCAGATACAAGCTGAAATTCCTCGATGATCCGAAAAAAACGTACGGAACTGCCGAGCAGATTCATACGATTACAAGAACGGGCTTCAGTAAGGAACAGCCGAACGCGGTAAAAGTTCTCAGCCAGTTTAAATGGACGCAGGACGACATGGGAGAAGTCATGATTGCCGTTGAAGAAGGCGAAAAGCCGGCTAAAGCGGCTGCTGATTATGTGAAAAAACATAAGGACCAAGTGGCTCAGTGGACTAAAGGCGCTCATAAGGTGAAGGGCGATAAAATCAACCTTGCTTATGTGGCTTGGGACAGTGAGATCGCAAGCACGAATGTAGTCGGAAAGGTGTTTCAAGACCTTGGCTACGACGTAAAGCTGACCCAAGTTGAAGCAGGCCCGATGTGGACTGCGATCGCTACAGGCAGTGCGGATGCTTCCATGTCTGCATGGCTTCCGAATACCCATAAAGCGTATGCTGCCAAATACAAAGGGAAATTTGATGACGTAGGAACAAGCTTATCAGGCGTGAAGATGGGTCTGGTCGTTCCTCAATATATGAAAAACGTCAATTCAATAGAAGATCTGAAGAAGTAAAAAAAGCAGCCCTGATGACGGGCTGCTTTTTTATGTATCAAACGATGTAAGCACAGCGGCCGTTAAAATCTCAACGCCGGTATATATGGCGCTTCGGTCAAACGTCATGTGCGGATGATGAAGACCGGGCTGAAGTCCGCAGCCCAGACCGAGCATAGTGGTTTTGAGATTCGGGACCTTGACGCCGTAGAAGTGGAAATCCTCGCCCCCGGTCGTCACGAGCGGTTCATCCAGGTTTTCTTCACCGAGAATATCACGGATCGCCGAGGCCATGACGGCTTCCGCTTCCTTGTTTCGTGCAGCCGCCGGGAGGCTGTGCTCCTTTTGTAATTCAATTTTCGCCCCAAAAGCGGCGGCCGCCGCCTCGCAGGCTCTTTCTGTTTCGGCAGTCAGCTTTTCCATTGCGTCATTTGTCTGAGCGCGCAGATCAAGGCTGAAGGATGCTTTTCCGGGGATGATGTTGGAGCTGTCCCCTCCGGCCTGAAGCTTCGTCATTTTGACGGAATGGGGGATGGCCGGATCAATATGAATGAAGCTGAGCTTTTGGACCAGAAGCGCAGCGATTTCAATACTGTTGATGCCGAGATGCGGTCTCGCGCCGTGTGCTTCCTCCCCGATAATCAGTCCTTCGATATGCTGGCTGGAACCGTGCAGTATGGAAGGGGCACAGCGGCCGTTCGCCGTTTCCTGTATGGGACGCACATGCACGCCGTATAAGAAATCAACGTCATCAAGCACGCCTTCTTTGATCATTTTCAGCGCGCCGCCGCCTTTTTCTTCGGCCGGCTGAAAAATAAAGCGGATGGTGCCTTTCGGAAGCTGCGGCTGCTTTTGCAACAGCATCAGCGTGCCGAGCGCCATCGTCATATGGGAATCGTGTCCGCAGGAATGGTTTGCCTGAAAGGTGCCGTCCACCTCCTGCCAAAGCGCGTCGATATCCGCCCGAACCGCCACGACGGGAGAGCCTTCTCCGATTTCGCCGACGACCCCTGTACAATCAGAAAAAGTACGAATCCGGCACCCTAAATCCTCAAGTTTTTGTTTGAGAAATGCAGTTGTCTCATATTCTTTCCAGCTGACTTCAGGGTTCGCGTGCAGATGTTCGAAGATGTCCATAACGGTTTGTTTCATGTCTTCTGAAAGCTTTTGCATGGGGAGAAGTTCCTCCTTCTATCAAAATGAATTTTACCTTCTTTACTTCATTTATATTGAAACCGGAAGATAGGCTGTATATAATATACCACATATTTATACTTTTCAGAATAATTAATATTTTCAGACGGAGAAGGTGGATTGAAATATGAGTATGCCAGCAGCCGAAACACAGCCTAAGAAAAAACGAACGACATTTAAAATGCCTGACGCCTATGTCCTCTTATTTATCATTGCTTTCATATGCGCCGTTGCTTCGTATATCGTGCCGGCGGGAGAATTTGACCGCGTGACAAAGGGGGAGGTCACGACTGCGGTGCCGGGCAGCTACCACTCGATTGAACAGTCTCCGGTCAGCCTGATCAGCTTTTTCACTTCTCTTCAGGATGGAATGGTTGGATCAGCACCAATCATCTTTCTGATTTTATTCACTGGCGGCACCATTGCCATTTTAGAAAAAACAGGTGCCATCAACGGACTGATTTACAATGTCATCAGCAAATTCCGTACAAAGCAATTATTATTTATTAGTATTGTCGGCGCGCTGTTCTCCATTCTCGGAACAACCGGAATTGTTGTGAATTCAGTCATCGGATTTATCCCCATCGGCCTCATTGTCGCACGATCCTTAAAATGGGACGCAGTCGCGGGCGCGGCTGTTATTTACATCGGCTGCTACGCTGGGTTCAACTCTACCATTTTATCACCGTCCCCGCTCGGTTTATCGCAATCAATCGCGGAGCTGCCGCTTTTTTCGGGGATCGGCCTGCGTGCTGTGATATACATATGCTTTTTGGTGTCTTCTATTATTTATATTTATCTGTATACGAGAAAATTAAAAAAATCTAAGGATGCCAGTGTGTTAGGGAAAAATTGGTTCCCGGCGGCAGGAATGGGTGAAGCGGGTAAAGAAGAAAATCAGTCAGTGCCGTTTACCGTTCGCCATAAGCTGATTTTGGCTGTGGCGGGACTGTCGCTTATCGGATTTTTATACGGTGCTTTGAAGCTGGGCTGGTCTGATTCACAAATGGCTGCGACGTTTATTTTTATTTCTGTCCTTGCCGGTTTAATAGGCGGACTTGCGGCAAACGATATTGCCAAAACCTTCATTACGGGCTGCCAAGGCCTTGTATACGGGGCGCTGATTGTCGGGATGGCACGAAGTATTTCCGTTATTCTTGATAATGGCAAGCTTCTTGATACAGTCGTCAATGCATTGGCTTCGCTTTTGGACGGATTCAGCCCGATTGCCGGGGCGATCGGCATGTATATCGCCAGTGCGCTGCTTCATTTTCTCATCTCCTCAGGTTCTGGAGAAGCTGTTGTGTTTATTCCAATTCTGGCGCCGCTCGCTGATCTGATGGGAATTACGAGACAGGTTGCCGTGGAAGCTGTTATGCTTGGAGAAGGGGTCGTCAACTGCGTGAATCCGACATCCGGCGTCCTTATGGCGGTGCTTGCCGCCAGCGGCATTCCGTACGTCAAGTGGCTGCGGTTTATGGTGCCGCTTGCTCTGATTTGGTTCTTGATCGGGCTTGTATTTATTGTGATCGGCGTCATGACCAATTGGGGGCCGTTTTGACGATTGCTGCCCGCCGGCTTGCACGGCGGGCTTTTGAGTTATTCATTGCAGAAGCGCAGGCTGTTATTGTAACATGTAAGCCATAAGCCATTCATAAAAGTGCGGGAGGAAGGTCATGAATAATCTGCGTAATAGACTTTCAGGCGTGAATGGGAAAAATAAGAGAGTAAAAGAAAAAGAACAAAAAATCTGGTCGGAAATTGGGATGATAGCGGGAGCGTTTGCGCTGCTTGATGTGATCATCCGAGGCCTTATGTTTGAATTTCCGTTTAAAGAATGGGCTGCAAGCCTTGTGTTTTTGTTCCTCATCATCTTATATTACTGCATCAGGGCAGGGGCGTCGGGAATGCTCATGCCGAGAATAGACACCGAAGAAGAACTGCGAAAACAGGTGAAGCAGCAGCGAATAGAATCAATTGCGGTCGCCTTTGCGGTAGTGGTGCTTACGATGTACGACAGGGGGTTTCCCCATACATTCTTCGCTTGGCTTAAAATGATCTTTCTTTTTATCGTTTGCGGAGGCGTTTTGTTTTTGCTTCGGTATGTAATTGTGAAGCTGTCTTACAGAAGAGCGGTAAAAGAAGAAGTAAAGAAGAAATCATCTTAAATAAGGTGGTTTCTTTTTTTGTTTAGTGAGGGAAACGACTCATAGTTCCGGGAGCGCTTTCTATTTGGATAGGAATATAGAATGGAATTCACTCTATCAAGTTGTTTAGATAGAGTGATTGTGATAATTTAAAATGTAAGCGTTAACAAAATTATCCAGTCTTCATATTCGTTTGAAAGGAGGAAGCGGAAGAATTAAGTAAGAAGGATTTTTGACTCCGGAGCGGGTCTTCAAAAAATCAAATAAGGAGTGTCAAGAATGTTTAAAAAACGATTCAAAACCTCTTTACTGCCGTTATTCGCTGGATTTTTATTACTGTTTCATATGGTTCTGGCAGAACCGTCGGCTGCGAATGCTGAAACAGCTGACAAATCGAATGGGCTGACAGCGCCATCGATTAAAAGCGGAACCATTCTTCATGCTTGGAATTGGTCGTTCAATACGTTAAAACAAAATATGGAGGATATTCATAATGCAGGATATACAGCCATTCAGACGTCTCCGATTAACCAAGTAAAGGAAGGGAATCAAGCTGATAAAAGTATGTCAAACTGGTACTGGCTGTATCAGCCGACTTCGTACCAAATTGGCAACCGCTACTTAGGCACTGAACAAGAATTTAAAGATATGTGCGCAGCCGCGGAAAAGTATGGCGTGAAGGTCATTGTTGATGCGGTCATCAATCATACCACCAGTGACTATGCTGCGATTTCTAACGAGATTAAGAGTATTCCAAACTGGACTCATGGAAACACACAAATTAAAAACTGGTCCGATCGATGGGATGTCACTCAGAATTCATTGCTCGGGCTGTATGATTGGAATACACAGAATACACAAGTACAATCCTATCTGAAACATTTCCTAGAAAGAGCATTGAATGACGGAGCAGACGGATTTCGGTATGATGCCGCCAAACATATAGAGCTTCCTGATGATAGTAATTACGGCAGTCAATTTTGGCCGAATATCACAAATACATCCGCAGAGTTCCAATACGGAGAAATACTGCAAGATAGCGCGTCCAGAGATGCTGCTTATGCGAATTATATGAATGTGACAGCATCTAACTATGGACATTCCATAAGGTCCGCTTTAAAGAATCGCAATCTGAGTGTGTCGAATATCTCCCACTATGCATCTGATGTGTCTGCGGACAAGTTAGTGACATGGGTAGAGTCGCATGATACGTATGCCAATGATGATGAAGAGTCCACATGGATGAGCGATGATGATATCCGTTTAGGCTGGGCGGTGATAGCTTCTCGTTCAGGCAGTACGCCTCTTTTCTTTTCCAGACCTGAGGGCGGGGGAAATGGTGTAAGGTTCCCGGGGAAAAGCCAAATAGGCGATCGCGGGAGTGCCTTGTTTGAAGATCAGGCTATCACTGCGGTCAATACATTTCACAATGAGATGGCCGGACAGCCTGAGGAACTCTCGAATCCGGATGGAAACAACCAGATATTCATGAATCAGCGCGGCTCACAAGGCGTTGTGCTGGCAAATGCAGGCTCGTCTTCTGTCACTATTAATACTCCAACAAAATTACCTGATGGCAGGTATGATAATAAAGCTGGGGCCGGTTCATTTCAAGTAACGGACGGAAAACTGACAGGCACGATCAATGGCAGGTCAGTGGTTGTTCTTTATCTTGGCGATGTTGCAAATGAGCCTCATGTCTTTCTTGAGAATTATAAAACAGGGGTAACACATTCTTTCAATGATCAGTTGACGATCACCCTGCGTGCAAATGCGAATACAACAAAAGCTGTATATCAACTCAATAATGGACAAGAAACGGCGTTTAAGGATGGGGACCAATTAACGATCGGAAAAGGAGATCCAATTGGTACAACACACAAAATCACGTTAACAGGAACAAACAGTGATGGTAAAACGAAGACCCAAGAATACACTTTTGCCAAAAGAGACCCGTCTTCAGCCAACACCATTGGCTATCAAAATCCAAATCATTGGGACCATGTAAATGCTTATATCTATAGACATGATGGGAGTCAGGCCATAGAATTGACCGGATCTTGGCCGGGAAAAGCAATGACTAAGAATGCAGATGGAATTTACACGTTGGCGCTGCCTGCGGATACGAATACAACCAATGCTAAAGTGATTTTTAATAATGGCAGCGCCCAAGTGCCCGGACAGAATCATCCAGGCTTTGATTATGTGCAAAATGGTCTATATAACGACTCTGGCTTAAACGGCTCTATTGAGGAAATCAATTAAGCGGGACTTGAGGAAAAATACCATAGAAACCATCATAGATGGTTTCTTTTTTTGTTCATAAATCAGACAAAACTTTTCTCTTGCAAAAGTTTGTGAAATGTTGCACAATATAAATGTGAAATACTTCACAAGTGAAACGACACCACGAAACACTGGAGGATGAGCATACATGATGAACGAACGAGTGAACAAGGTAGCATTAATCGGAGCAGGTTTTGTTGGAAGCAGTTATGCGTTTGCGTTAATAAACCAAGGGATCACGGATGAACTCGTGATCATTGATGTAAATAAAGAAAAAGCCATGGGAGATGTGATGGATTTAAATCACGGGAAGGCATTTGCGCCTCATCCGGTTAAAACATCTTACGGCACATATGAAGATTGTAAGGATGCCGATATTGTGTGCATCTGTGCGGGGGCAAACCAGAAACCGGGCGAAACAAGACTTGAACTGGTTGAAAAGAATCTGGCTATTTTTAAAGGCATTGTCAGTGAAGTGATGGCAAGCGGGTTTGACGGCATTTTCCTTGTCGCTACAAATCCGGTTGATATTCTGACATATGCGACTTGGAAATTCAGCGGCCTGCCGAAGGAACGTGTGATAGGCAGCGGCACGACATTGGATTCTGCAAGATTCCGTTATATGCTGAGCGAATACTTCGGCGCGGCGCCGCAAAACGTACATGCCCACATTATCGGCGAGCACGGCGATACGGAGCTTCCGGTTTGGAGCCATGCCAATGTCGGCGGAGTGCCCGTTCAGCAGTTGTTAGAGAAAAATGAAGCGTACAAGCAGGAAGAGCTCGATCAAATTGTCGATGATGTAAAAAACGCGGCTTACCATATCATTGAGAAAAAAGGTGCGACGTATTACGGAGTGGCGATGAGCCTTGCCCGTATTACGAAAGCGATTTTGCGTAATGAAAACAGCATATTAACTGTCAGCACGTACGTAAACGGCCAATACGGAACCGATGACGTATATATCGGCGTCCCGGCTGTCGTCAATCGGGAGGGTGTTGCCGGCGTGACAGAGCTTGCGCTGAATGAAAAGGAACAAGCGCAATTCACTCACAGCGCAAATGTGCTGAAGGATATTCTTGCCCCGCATTTTGCTGAGTAAATGAAAAAGCAGTACATGACAAATGCCATGTACTGCTTTTTTTAATTCGCTTTTTTCGCTATTTCCTGAGAGGTTTTCACTCTCGCTTTTCCCATAAACAAAACGGTAATGGCTGCAATGACAATCGGCGCCAATGCAAGCATAAAGACGTATGTGATGCTTTGAGACATCGCGTCAATAATCTTATCTAAGATTTGCGGCGGAATTTGAGAGCGCGTGCCGGCTTGGAAAATCTCCTGGGGACTGCCCATATTTTGCATCGCGCCGCCCGCTCCTTTCATGCCGCTGAAGGCATCTGACAGCTTATTCGAAAACACATTCGTCTGAATGGTTCCGAAAATCGTAACGCCGAGAGTCATGCCGAATGATCTCAAAAAGGAGTTTGTTGAATTGGCGCTTCCGCGAAAACGCGGCTCAAGGTCGTTCATAGACGCTGCCGGAAGCAGTGAGAAGTTAAAGCCGACGCCGAATCCGGAAATCAGCATAAACACTGTCAGCATCGTGCGTGCAGTATCCGGTGTCATATTGGAAAGCAGCAGCATTCCGATAAAGAAAGCGACAACCGAAATCAGCATTAAATTACGGAAACTCGCTTTCGTTTGGAAGATTCCGCCGATCATACTGCCGATGACCGAACCGAGCATCATCGGCGTCAAAATAAAGCCTGCGCTGGTCGCAGAGCTTCCGTACACAGCCTGTACAAAAATCGGAATGAACACGGCTAAAATAATAAACGTGGCTCCGTAAAGGAAAGCCAAAATCTGCGCCGTGGCAAACAAACGGTTTTTAAACATCCAAAACGAAATAATCGGTTCCTGCGCTTTTCTTTCTACAATAAAGAAGGCAATAAAGAAAACCGCAAATACGGCGAACAGGCCGATGATCTGAACGGAATTCCAGTCATACGTTTTGCCTCCGAGCTCGAGCGCAAACATCAGGCATACAATGGACACCACTAAAGTAATAGCGCCGGCCCAGTCGATTTTTTGCTTTTTGTGCTCAAGTGATTCCTTATAATAACGAAGAATGAAGAACAGTGATAAAACGCCGATCGGCACATTGATATAAAACACCCAGTGCCAGCTGATGGAGTCGGTGATGAGTGCCCCTAAAAGCGGTCCGAGAACGCTGGACAGGCCGAAAACGGCGCCGAACATGCCCGACATTTTTCCGCGCTGCTCAGGCGGAAATAAATCAAAAATGATCGTAAAGGCGATCGGCATCAAGGCGCCCCCGCCGATTCCCTGAATGACACGGTAAATGATGAGCTGATCCATTGTTTGGGCGATTCCGCATAAAGCGGACCCGATTAAGAAAAGAATAAGTCCGAATAAAAAGAAACGCTTCCGCCCGTACATATCAGACAGCTTGCCGTAAATCGGCATACCGGCCATGACAGCCACCATATAAGATGCGGTGACCCATGCGAACTTATCAAAGCTTCCGAGATCAGCCACGATATTTCCCATCGCCGTGGCTACTATTGTATTATCCATAGCTGACATTAAAATGCCCAGCAGCAGCCCGAGGACGACAAATTTCGTCGAGGCGTCCTTTGCGGCTTTTGGTTCCATACTTTTTTCCTCCCATACTTACTTTTTATGATCAGATTTGCTATGATCATATTAACTTGGCCGTTAATTATCTTGATCGTCAAGATAAATTGATTTTATAGGGAGGACTGTCAGTTGTCAACAAGAAATGCCAGAAGTGAGATGGAGGAAACTGCTATACAGCTTTTTCGAAAGATGGCCACCCGGACGATTCTTTTTCATCAGGCGGCCGCTCAATCTCTCGGTCTGTTCCCCACCGATTTGAAATCAGCTGATATTTTAAATGAATTAGGACCGATGACCGCAGGAGAGCTTGGAAAGAAAACGGGACTCAGCACGGGTTCGGTTACGGCTCTTATCGACAGGCTTGAAAAAGCGGGGTATGCGATGAGAAAAAAGGACCCCGAAGACAGAAGACGGGTCATCATTGTGCCGTTAACAGCCGGGAAGGCCAATGTGAAGCAGCTGTTCGCCTCCTTATCCCAGTCCACTGTCAGCCTTTGCCGGCAATATAAAGAAGAAGAGCTTGAACTGATATTTGATTTTTTAGGGAAAACCACGGATATTATGGAGAAAGAGCTTGAGAAATTGAAATAATGTATCATAGCCCGGCTGATTCCCGAATAACTTGTACAAGTTGCATGAATGAGGGGGAAGCCAATGAACATCTTTTTAAGCTACATCGTTCTCGGGCTGTCATTGTCTGCACCTGTCGGACCGGTCAATGCAGCGCAAATTGACAAAGGCATCAAAAACGGCTTTTGGCATGCTTGGATTTTCGGGCTTGGCGCCATGATGGCGGATGGACTATACATGATCTTAATTTATTTCGGGCTGTCCCATTTTTTGACCGCTCCGCTGGTGAAAACGTTTTTGTGGTTATTCGGTTTTTTTGTGTTGACCTATACGGGAATTGAAACGTTAAGAAATATAAGAGAAGCTATGAATGTAAGGGGCGGGAGAGGAAAGCCGTCATTTCACAAAACGTTTGGATCCGGATTTTTTATTTCTCTCTCTAATCCGCTGAGCATATTATTTTGGCTTGGCATTTACGGCAGCATCCTTGCCAAAACCGCCGAATCTTTCAACGCGAACCAGCTTCTGATTTACAGCTCCGGCATACTTCTCGGCATTTTAATCTGGGATTTTTGCATGGCGATTGCCGCGAGCACATTCAGAAATCTGCTTCATGAAAAAGCGCTGCGGGGGCTGACAGCCGTTGCGGGGTTGTCACTCATTGCGTTTGGTTTATATTTCGGATGGCAGGGCATTCAATTGCTCATTTCGTAAAGGGAAGGACTGTCACCCATCGCCTATCTCCTTCATATCGTATCTTGACGATACTGGAGGTGGGTCGATGGCAAGCAAGCTATACACAAAAAGTTGCCTCGAGCAAAAAATATTGGAGCTGCCGAACTGGCAGAAAATCGCCTTTGAGCTCTTGTCTGAAAAAGTGGGGGATGAGGCGGACACGTTTCCGTGCATACCAGGCCGTCAGGGGTTTTTAACAGATCAGCTCCGTATTTCCTTTGCGGGTGATCCCCGAAAGCAGACGACGGCTGAGGAGCTGGGGCTCTTATTGTCCGAATACGGAAAGATATCAAGAAACACCGGAAAATATACGTCGCTGCTTGTGATCTTTGATACGCCCGAAGATTTGGCGGAGCATTACTCAATTGAGGAATATGAGGAGCTGTTCTGGTCATTTTTAAACCGGCTGAGTGAGCACGACCCGAAAGATTGGCCTGAAGACTTTCCGGAAGATCCGGAACATTATAAATGGGAATTTTGTTTTGACGGCGAGCCGTATTTTATCTTGTGCGCGACGCCTGCGCATGAAGCGAGACAAAGCAGAAGCTTCCCGTTTTTTATGCTGGCGTTTCAGCCCAGATGGGTGTTCGAGGGGTTAAATGATTCAACCGCGTTCGGACGGAACATGAGCAGGCTGATCAGAAAACGTTTAGAGGCATATGACGAAGCCCCGCTTCATCCTCATTTAGGATGGTACGGAGGAAAAGACAATTTAGAATGGAAGCAATATTTCCTCCGTGATGATGAAAAGCAGGTGTCAACATGCCCCTTTTCTTATTTGAAAGGATTATTTAAACAGACAAAATAAATTATGAATCGGCAGGGCGCTGTCCCTGCTTTTTCTGCACAATCCACGTGACAACGGCAATGATGGCGAGAAAACATAAGCTGACAAAGAAACCGGGCCTGCTTGATTTCTCAAACAGCGTACCGGATACAGCCGCGATAATCAGCACCATGGCGGTAAAAATCTGCGTGTTTCCCATCTTTGTCGGTTCGGTGAGCTTCTTGCTGGAAAAGAGAATAAACATCCACGTAAACAGAAGCATCAGTCCCGCTGCAGTTGTCATGTGTTCATAAATATTTTTCGGCAGCACCAATGACAAAAGGATCGAAACGATAAGCCCGGCAAACGTCAGTCCGAGCGCCGGCCAGCATACCTTTTTTCCTTCTTTTAACGTAAAGCATTTTGGCGCATCTCCGTCATCAGCCATTGTACAGAGCAATGTCGTCACCGCAAACAGAGACGCGACGAGCGTAGAAAAGCCCGCAATAATAAAAATGCCGTTGAAAATATCAAGGACGACATTCAAATGAAAGCCTTTAAGCGATGTAATAAACGGGCTGTCCTGCTCGGTAAATTTGTGTAAAGGCACTAAAAGCAGCGCAAGGCCGATAGATATGACGTAAATGACCGCCAAAACGGCGAGCATCAGTTTACCCGACTTTGCCGCTTCCTCAGGTTTTTTCAAATGAACCGTCATCAGCCCCATGACTTCAATTCCCCCAAATGCATAAAACGCGTAAATCAGTCCCGTCCATAATCCCATCGCTCCGTAAGGAAACAAATGCTTTGATTCACTCGGAACATGTATGTCCGGTTTGTGAGACGAAAAAATGCCGCACAGCGCTAAAACAGCGATGATGATAAACATAAAAATCGCTGCCGTTTTGACAACCGCGAGAACATGCTCTGTTTTTTCAAAAACGGACAGTCCCGTAAAAATAATCAACAGACCGAGAACCGCATAGATGGAGGCGAAAACCCAAAGCGGCACATTCGGAAACCAATGCTTCGTAAACAGCGAGATGGCTGTCAGCTGGCTTCCGGTGATCAGCATTTCTGACGACCAGTATACCCATCCGTTGCTGAAACCGGCCCATCTGCCGAACGCTTTTCTCGCATAAGCACAAAAAGATCCTTTTTCAGGCTGTTTTGCCGAAAGCTTTGCGAGCTGTTCAAAGACAAAGTATGTGCCGAGCCCCGCGATGAGAAACGAGATGAGCACGGAAAATCCGCTTTTGACAATAGCGATGCTCGAACCGAGAAAGAAGCCGGTTCCGATTGTACAGCCGATGCCGATTAAGGACAGCTGCCACCAGGCCAGATTTCCTTTAGGCTGGTCCTGTGATTTACCCATGAAGTTCAACCCCTTTATCAAAGATTAGATTGCGGCCAGCCGAAAGAGAATATACATCCAATAAATTGCTTTACATGAAACAAACGGCGGGGGTCATAATAGGAGAAAAAAGGAGCAGGCCGATGACACAGCAATTTATCGTTCCGCCGAAAAAAGGACTCGGGCTGAAAGTGCATAAAGGACAAATCATTAAAGTGGTTGATGTGGAAGGACAGCAGGTGGCTGACTTTACGGCGTACCATGCCAAGGACTTTTATGAGCATCTTGATCAGGGCGCGACCATCGATGCCAACCAGTCCATCAATGTAAAAGTCGGCAATCATATTTATTCGAATTTGTACAAGCCGATGCTGACATTAATTGAAGATACAGTCGGCAAGCACGACCTTCTTCTGCCGGCATGCCGTCCGGATATGAACAGGCTCTTATACGGAAAACATAAAGACGAGCTGCAGGATACGTGTTATGACAATATGTGCGGGGCTCTTGAACAGTTTGGCGTGCCGCGGCCGCATATGCATTATCCGTTCGCGATCTTTATGAATACGGTGCTTGATGAAAAAGGGAATTTGTCTGTCGAGGCGCCGCTGTCTGACGCCGGCGATTATGTGCGGCTTCGGGCGGAGATGGATCTTGTGGTTGCGTTTTCGTCATGCCCGATTGAAAAAGGGAAATGCAATGGAGAAAGCATCACGGCGCTGCGCGTGGAAATCAGCTGACCACGGCGTGTATTGTTCACTTACAATCAGTACCTGTGCTATATTTAACAGAGTCGTACATAGTGGCATGATTCATTTTCGTCATGAGAGGGAAATGAATGATAAAGAACAGTGCAGGAGGAGTGATTGGAATGAGCATGCAACAACAAATTATGAACGATCTACACGTAAAGCCTTCCATTGATCCGAAACAAGAAATTGAGGACAGAGTGAATTTTCTTAAACAATATGTGAAAAAAACGGGGGCTAAAGGCTTTGTGTTAGGCATCAGCGGCGGCCAGGATTCAACGCTTGCGGGCCGTCTCGCCCAAATGGCTGTGGAAAGTATCAGAGAAGAAGGCGGAAATGCCGAATTCATCGCCGTGCGTCTGCCGCACGGCACACAGCAGGACGAGGATGATGCCCAATTGGCGCTCACATTTATCAAGCCTGACAAATCATGGACATTTGACATTAAAACCACGGTCAGCGCATTTGCTGATCAATACAAAAAAGAAACCGGAGATCAGCTGTCTGACTTTAACAAAGGAAATGTAAAGGCCAGAACGAGAATGATCGCACAATATGCCATCGGCGGACAAGAAGGCTTGCTTGTCATTGGAACCGACCATGCTGCTGAAGCGGTGACCGGTTTCTTCACGAAGTACGGAGACGGCGGCGCCGATGTATTGCCGCTGACAGGCTTAACGAAACGCCAGGGCAGATGTTTATTAGAGGAGCTGGGCGCGCCGGAACGCCTGTACCTGAAATTACCGACAGCCGACCTGCTGGATGACAAACCGCAGCAAACGGACGAAACCGAACTAGGCATCACTTACAATGATATCGATGACTATTTAGAAGGCAAAGAGGTCTCAGGCGAAGTATCCGAGGCGCTCGAAAAACGCTATATGAGCACTGAGCATAAACGCCAGGTGCCGGCATCTATGTTTGATGATTGGTGGAAATAGAACTAAAAAACCTCCCTTTTTGAAAGGGAGGTTTAATTTCTTTTAATTACTTATCTACACTTTCATAGATCCCTACCCAGTAGCCTTTACTGCTATCATAATATTTGCTTTTAAAAATCCATGTAGTTCCATCTAACACGAAAGAGGCAGCAAAATTGCCATTAGGGCTTTGAACAAGTTTAATTGCGTTAATGCTGACATCGTCTTTAGATGAGATTGTACTTTTTTCAACAGAAGCTGATGCTGTTGGCGATGCGGCAAAGGCAGGAGCAGCAGACAAAAGTAAACCAAGAGACAAGGCAGAACCGGTTAGTACTTTTTTCAATTTCATTTCGAACACTCCTTTTTCCAATTAATTTGTTACAATTCTAATATTTAGATTAAGTTCCAATAAATTCCTTCTTTTTAGAAAAAGTTTTTATAAAAAATGCGTTTTCTTAACACAGCCATTCCTTCCGAAAGGGCTGTTTTTTGTTTACCTGTCAAAATAGTGCTCAAGCTCTTGGAGTGATTCCTTAATATGCGCCGCAGCCTGATCGCCGAAGTATTCAAGCGACACAAACCCGTCATATTGCCTGTTCTTTAATTCTTTCAAGAAATGTTCCTGATCTAAATCCCCTTGGCAGACAGGTGTCGGCTTGCTTACATACCAGTTGTCAAAATTCCAGTGATAGCTTTTTAAATGAACATGGCTGACGGTATGAAACAGCTTTTCTAAAGCCGCCATTTGGTCAATGTGATTGACGTGGAGATTGGAGCCGTCAAAAATGGTGCGGAGCCGCGGATGCCCGACATCCTTTAAAAAGGCCAGTGCTGCCTCCGGCGTATCTGCGTACGTATCGTAATGAATCTCAAGCCCGATATTGATCTCATAATCATCCGCCAGCCGGGCAGCCTTCTGAAATTGCTCGACGGCGCTCTGCCACTTTTCCGGTGACGTCCGGTGAGAAGGAAGGCTGCCCGCAAATACTCTGATCAGGGGGCTGTGCAGCTGTCTCGCGGCGCTTAATGCTCTCTGGACGTCCTGTTCAGTCTGCCGTTCATCCGAAGAGACGAAGTCAGTGTACAAGCTGACGGCCGGCACCTCTAATCCTTTTTCCTGCAGCTGCTCGTGAAGCCTGTCGAGGGGCCCGATATGCTGTACATATTGCTCAGCATGCCCGTACCACAATTCAATACCGTCAAATGAATGCTCTCTTGCGAAGGAAATGACATCAAGAATATGCTGTTTTTTAAACCCTGTCGTGCAAAAGCTCAGTTTCATCGGTGATCCTCCCGTTAACTCAATGTAGTGTGTTAACTATTTCCCTAGTGAAATTATGGATAAACAGACGTAAACGCATTTCCGCGAGACGAAATCATTCAGGGTTACACTCGATAAGCTTGGTGTTCCGGTCAGCCGATATAGGAAGGATTCCTTTTCAGTCGAGGCGGCCATAATAAAATGTATAGTCGATTTTCTTGTGTGTCCTAAGGATGAAGCGGCTTCGTTTGCTGCGGCAAAAATGATAAAAACACATACAAAGTTGTTTAACGCTTTTTTGCGTCAAAGTATTAAATAATCGCCCGAAGTGTTGTACAATTAATTTCATTCGAGTAAGGGGGGAGAAACCATTGAAAAATGAAACGGAGCTTACCAACTTCAGCCCTGTCCGGAATAAACCGACTCGTGCTCGTTACGTGATACTGGTTCTTTTGTTTTTTATCACTGCGATTAATTATATAGACCGTGCCAGTGTTTCCATCGTCGCTCCGTCGATTCAGACTTCGCTGAATATAAGTCCTGCGCTGCTGGGCGTCGTGTTCTCCGCCTTTAGCTGGACTTATACGGGGATGCAGATTCCCGGCGGTTTGCTTTTGGATAAATTCGGTTCGAAGCGGACGTACGGATTTTCTTTATTGATCTGGTCTGTTTTTACGGGAATTCAAGCCTTTGCGACAAGCTTCGGATTTTTATTCGGCTGCCGTCTGATCATCGGTTTAGCAGAATCACCGGCATTTCCTTCCAACAATCGGATTGTCGCGACTTGGTTTCCAAGGCGGGAACGCGCCTTTGCGACAGGGGTGTATACGGCCGGGGAATATGTTGGCCTGGCGTTTGCCACGCCGGTTTTATTCTGGATTTTAACGGCATTTGACTGGCGCGCCGTGTTTATTACGGCGGGGCTGCTCGGGCTTGTCTTCTCGGTTTTCTGGTTTAAGATGTATCAGGAGCCGAACCGATATCGAAAGGTCAATCAGGAAGAGCTGGATTATATTAAAGAAGGCGGCGGGCTGACAGAGGTGTCTAAGTCATCCGGCAAGATCACGTGGACTGATTTCATTCAGCTTCTTAAATACCGTAAGCTTATCGGCCTGTATATCGGCCAATTCGCCGTGGCTTCCACGCTGTTCTTCTTTTTGACTTGGTTCCCGACTTACTTGGCGGAGGCGAAACACATGGCCTTCTTAAAAGTCGGTATTGCCGCATCCGTCCCGTATATCGCCGCCTTTTTCGGCGTGTTATTCGGAGGGTCCTGGTCTGACGGAATGATCAAACGGGGGATTTCAGTAAATGTCGCCCGGAAAACGCCTGTCATTCTCGGTCTTTTGCTGACAAGCTCCATCGTGCTCGCGAATTTTACGGATTCCACTCCGCTCGTTTTGACGATATTATCCATTGCTTCTTTTGCACAGGGGATGTCCAATATTTCGTGGACGATGCTGAGTGAGGTGGCGCCAAGCGAAACAATCGGGCTGGCAGGAGGCGTATTTAACTTTTTTGCCAATATGGCCGGTATTATCACGCCGCTCATTGTCGGATTTATTGTCGCTGCGACAAGCTCATATAACGGAGCGATTCTTTTTGTCGGCGCCGTGGCCTTTATCGGGGCATTTTCTTATATTTTCATTGTCGGAAAGATTGAACGCATTACACTGCGATAGAAAGAAAAACTCATCTTTTGGAAAAGGATGAGTTTTCTTCATTGCATTATCTATATATTTCAATATTGAATTATCATATAATAAACATAACTTTTTCATTCCTTAGGAGGATTTCGCCGAAGATGAACGCAAAACGTGCCATTCCCGTAAGAGAAAGAAATATCGTATTAATCGGATTCATGGGTGTCGGAAAAACAACAATCGGCCAATTGGTCGCTAAAAAATTATATAGAGACTTTATTGATATTGATTTGCAGATTGAAAAGGATTTTAAAATGACGATTCCCGAAATGTTTGAGAAAAAGGGCGAAGCCTTTTTCCGCCAAACAGAGAAGGAATACATTTTGGATATTTGCCACAATACGAAGTTCAAAATCGTTTCACTTGGCGGGGGCTCCTTTAAACAGGAGGAAATCAGGCAGTGCTGTCTGGAAAACTGTGTTGTGCTCCACCTTGATTTATCATGGGAGAACTGGAAACAGCGGGCTGCCCTGCTGATTGAAAGCCGTCCCGTCCTGCATAACCGCTCCATGGATGAAATGGAACAGCTCTTTAACGAACGCCAAAGCATCTATGATAAACATAATTCAAAAGTGGCTACTGATAATCTTGAACCCGAAGAAATTGCCGATTACATTGTTGACACATTAAAAATCGGCTGGGATCTGTATCAGCCGATGTAAAAAGAGCCGTGGCGCTGTGAGCGCACGGCATTTTTTTATTGTGTTATTCCTTGACCAAAATGGCTTTTCAGCAAAATGATACAGGCTGCCCGTAAGAGGATGGTGCTGAACGTGCCGCGGGATGCTTCAAGAAGGTGAGTGCGTACCAGCTTTTCCTGCTCCTTCGGTGTCCCGCCTCATATGACCCAGCTCGCGAAATCAATCGGCAAATCCACTTCTTCATAGCCGATCTGAATGTGATGTATCTCCCGCTTTAATCTGCACTGTCGCGAACGCTCCTCTTTACATTCAGCATGACGGAGCAGGGCTTTATGGACGCGGGAAGGAAGGCGATTAAACAAACGTTTGATAAAAAATGATTCCGGAAATAAATTTATAAAAATTTTTAGAAAACCGGAGCTGATCCGTGCTAATATAGAGTCAGGAAATTAAATCTTACAAAACAAAGGAGTTTACTCGGAATGCAATTATACGATATGCCGCTCGACCAACTGCAAACCTATAAACCAAATAAAACGGCTCCTGATGACTTTACGAATTTTTGGGCATCATCATTAGAAGAGCTTGCAAAGATAGAGGCGAATCCTGAATTAACGCCTGCAAACTATCCTGCTGACGGCGTCAAGGTGTACCGCCTGACATACCAAAGCTTCGGCAGCGCGGTGATCGAAGGCTGGTATGCCGTTCCCGACCGCAAAGGGCCGCATCCGGCAATCGTTAAATATCACGGCTACAATGCCAGCTATGACGGAGACATTCATGATATCGTCAATTGGGCGCTTCACGGATATGCCGCATTCGGCATGCTCGTCCGCGGCCAGCACAGCAGCGAAGACACAAGCATCTCACCGCATGGGCACGTACCCGGCTGGATGACGAAAGGGATTTTAAATAAAGACACATACTATTACCGCGGTGTTTACTTAGATGCCGTCCGCGCCCTTGAAGTCATCAGCAGCTTTGACGAAGTGGATGAAACGAGAATCGGAGTAACCGGAGGAAGCCAGGGAGGCGGACTTTCAATAGCGGCAGCGGCATTATCAGACATTCCGAAGGCGCTGGCTGCGGACTATCCTTACTTAAGCAATTTTGAGCGGGCGATTGATGTGGCTCTTGACCAGCCGTATCTTGAGATTAATTCCTTTTTCAGAAAAAACGGCAGCCCTGATACTGAGAAAGCCGCAATGAACACCCTTTCCTATTTTGACATCATCAATCTCGCAGACCGGGTGAAGGCGTCCGTTCTCATGTCCATCGGCCTGATTGACCGCGTCACGCCGCCGTCGACGGTATTTGCCGCATACAATCATTTAGAAACGGAAAAAGAGCTGAAGGTATACCGCTATTTCGGCCATGAATACATTCCTTCCTTCCAAACGGAAAAGCTCGCATTTTTCAAAGCGCATTTGAAAGGCTGACAGCCGGTTAAAGCCCAAGTTTATGCGGGCTTTTTTTTAGGAATGTACACGGAAAGGAACGGATATAGATGAAACAAAGAATCATCGAAGAACTAAAGCGTATTGAAACACATTTCGGCGTCAAAGTGCTGTACGCCGTGGAATCAGGCAGCCGCGCGTGGGGATTTCCATCAAGGGACAGCGACTACGATGTCCGTTTTCTCTATGTGCCGAAAAAAGAATGGTATTTCTCCATTGAGACGCAGAGGGATGTCATCGAAGAGCCGATCCATGATCTGCTTGACATCAGCGGCTGGGAGCTGAGAAAAGCGCTGCGGCTGTTTAAAAAATCGAACCCGCCTCTATTGGAATGGCTCTCCTCAGATATAGTCTATTATGAAGCCTATTCGGCAGCCGATCAGCTGCGAAGGCTGAAAAACAGGGCGTTTTCACCTGAAGCAAGCGTCTATCATTATCTCAATATGGCGAAACGGAATGTAAAGAATGAATTGCAGGGCAGTGAAGTGAAGATTAAAAAGTACTTTTATGTTCTCCGTCCGATTCTCGCCTGCCGATGGATTGAAAAATTCGGCTCTGTTCCGCCAATGGCGTTTTCTGTTTTGGCAGATGCGCTGCTGACAGACGAAAAGCTGATATCAGAAATCAATACGCTGCTGATACGGAAAAAAAGCGGTGATGAACTGGCGGCAGAACAAAGAAATACCGTCATTCATGCGTTTATTGACGAGGAAATTGAGCGTCTCAGCCAATACGCCAAAACGATAAAAACAGTGAAAACGGATATTACGCAGGAACTGAATCAACTGCTTATACAAACCGTTGAAGAGGCTTGGAGGTGAAAACGGGAATTGACGAATGCTGTCATTCCCGCCCGCCTTTTTTCGGCATCTTTCGCTTGCTCTCTAAGAAGCTGATTGTGGGAAAACCACAAAAATAATCAGAATCTTTGTATTTCGAGAATATTGTGAGCGGCGGCTTTGTCCATTTACAATATACTCATACAAATACTTCTTAGATTGCGGGGTGTTAAGGTTGGAAGTGATTACAAGAGATTTTTTCTTATTTTTATCCAAGAGCAACTTTCTCAATAAGATGGCGAGAAACTGGGGAAGCCGTGTGGCAGCCGGCAAAATCATCGGAGGAATGGATTTCCGCAGTTCGATCCCGACGATTCGACATTTGAACAGCAAAGGGCTGTCTGTTACTGTCGATCACTTAGGGGAATTTGTCAACAGCAGTGATGTTGCGAGAGAACGCACCGAGGAGTGCCTGCAAACCATCGCGTTAATTGCTCACGAGCAGCTGAATTCCCAAGTGTCACTGAAAATGACATCTTTAGGTCTTGATATAGATCTCGATCTCGTCTATGAAAATATGACGAAAATCCTTCAGACGGCAGAACAATATAAAGTCATGGTGACGATCGACATGGAGGATGAAACGAGATGCCAGAAAACGCTGGAAATCTTTAAAGATTTCCGGAGCCGGTATGAATACGTAAGCACCGTGGTGCAGGCCTATTTATACAGAACGGAGAAGGATCTTGATGATCTCGATCCGCTGAATCCGTTTCTGCGCCTTGTCAAAGGAGCTTATAAAGAATCGGAGAAGGTTGCCTACCCTGAAAAAAGCGATGTAGACGAAAATTATAAAAAACTCATCCGCAAACAGCTTTTAAAGGGCCACTATACAGCCATTGCAACGCATGACGACAAGATGCTTGATTTTACAAAGCAGCTGGCCAAAGAGCACGGCATTCCAAACGATCGGTTTGAGTTTCAAATGCTGTACGGCATGCGCTCGCAAACCCAGCTCAGCCTGGTCGAGGAAGGTTACAACATGAGAGTCTACCTGCCTTACGGAGATGATTGGTACGGTTACTTTATGAGACGACTCGCAGAACGCCCCTCAAACATCGCATTCGCCTTTAAAGGCATGACAAAGAAGTAAAAAGGGAGAGATGACAATGACTACACCTTACAAACACGAACCATTCACTAATTTCCAAGATCAATCCAACGTTGAAGAATTCAAGAAAGCGCTTGCAACAGTAAGTGAATATTTAGGAAAAGATTATCCGCTTGTGATCAACGGAGAAAAAGTCGAGACGGAAGCAAAAATCGTATCCATTAACCCTGCAAACAAAGAAGAAGTCGTCGGCAGAGTGTCCAAAGCGTCTCAAGAGCATGCGGAGCAGGCGATCGAAGCTGCGGCAAAAGCGTTTGAGGAATGGAGATATACTTCTCCTGAAGAAAGAGCGGCCGTTCTATTCCGCGCTGCCGCAAAAGTCCGCCGCAGAAAACACGAATTCTCCGCCCTTCTTGTGAAAGAGGCCGGAAAGCCTTGGAATGAAGCTGATGCTGATACGGCGGAAGCCATCGACTTTATGGAATACTACGCCCGCCAAATGGTTGAACTGGCAAAAGGCAAGCCGGTCAACAGCCGCGAAGGCGAGAAAAACCAATACGTTTACACACCGACCGGCGTAACGGTTGTCATTCCGCCGTGGAACTTCCTATTTGCGATTATGGCGGGAACGACAGTGGCACCGATCGTAACAGGGAATACGGTCGTTCTCAAGCCTGCGAGTGCGACGCCTGTCATCGCCGCAAAATTCGTAGAAGTGCTCGAAGAATCCGGCCTTCCGAAAGGCGTCGTGAACTTTGTGCCGGGAAGCGGAGCCGAAGTGGGCGACTATCTCGTCGACCATCCGAAAACAAGCCTCATCACGTTTACGGGATCACGTGAAGTCGGAACAAGAATCTTCGAACGCGCGGCGAAAGTACAGCCTGGACAGCAGCATTTAAAGCGCGTTATCGCTGAAATGGGCGGTAAAGACACTGTTGTCGTTGACGAGGATGCGGATATTGAATTGGCTGCACAATCAATCTTCACATCAGCATTCGGATTTGCGGGCCAAAAATGTTCTGCGGGTTCACGTGCAGTTGTCCATGAAAAAGTGTATGATCAAGTCTTAGAGCGCGTGATCGAAATCACGGAATCAAAGGTAACAGCAAGCCCTGACAGCGCTGATGTGTATATGGGACCTGTTATTGATCAAGGCTCTTATGATAAAATTATGAGCTATATTGAAATCGGTAAAGAGGAAGGCCGTTTAGTGAGCGGCGGAACCGGCGATGATTCAAAAGGCTACTTTATCAAGCCGACAATCTTCGCTGACCTTGATCCGAAAGCGAGATTAATGCAGGAAGAAATCTTCGGGCCTGTCGTCGCTTTCTCAAAGGTCTCTGATTTTGACGAGGCATTAGAGGTAGCCAACAATACCGAATACGGTCTGACAGGAGCGGTGATCACAAACAACCGCAAGCATATTGAACGTGCCAAACAGGAGTTCCATGTGGGCAACCTGTATTTCAACCGCAACTGTACGGGAGCGATTGTCGGTTACCATCCGTTTGGCGGCTTCAAAATGTCCGGCACGGACTCAAAAGCAGGCGGACCGGATTACTTGGCCCTTCATATGCAGGCGAAAACAATCAGCGAAATGTTTTAAAGCGGGACTGAATGGGCATCCTCCTCGCGGGGGTGCCCATTTTATCCATAAATACCAAAAACGGAGGAGGAAATGCCATAGCAAACATTCAGTTGATTATATCCATTTGTATTTATATGGCGGGCATGCTGTTTATCGGTTATTACGCCTATAAACGGACGTCGAATCTGACGGATTACATGCTCGGAGGACGTTCTTTAGGACCTGCCGTCACAGCGCTCAGCGCGGGAGCGGCGGATATGAGCGGATGGCTCTTAATGGGGCTGCCGGGAGCTATGTTCTCCACCGGTTTAAGCGGTGCCTGGATTGCAATCGGGCTTGTGCTCGGCGCTTGGGCGAATTGGCTGTACGTGGCTCCAAGGTTAAGGACGTATACCGAAAAAGCGGGAAATTCCATTACTATTCCGGGATTCCTGGAGAATCGTTTCGGGGATCATACGAAGCTTCTCAGACTGTTTTCGGGTCTTGTGATTCTCGTCTTTTTCACATTTTATGTGTCATCCGGCATGGTATCCGGAGGCGTCTTATTTAACAGCATTTTAGGGTTGCAATACCATACGGGTTTATGGGTGGTAACGGGCGTGGTTGTCGCGTACACCTTGTTTGGAGGCTTTCTGGCTGTAAGCTGGACGGACTTTGTCCAAGGCATTATTATGTTTGCGGCTCTTATTCTCGTACCGATTGTGACAATTTTTCACACGGGCGGTCCGGCAGAAACCGTGACCGATATCCGTTCCGTCAATCCGGAGCTGTTCAATATATTCAAAGGAACAAGCGTATTAGGCATTATTTCTTTATTTGCGTGGGGGCTCGGCTATTTTGGGCAGCCGCATATTATTGTGCGATTTATGGCGATCACGTCTGTTAAAGAAATCAAACGTGCCAGACGAATCGGAATGGGATGGATGATTCTGTCTGCAATCGGCGCGCTGTTTACGGGTCTTGCGGGACTCGCGTATTATCACCAGCGCGGCATGAAGCTGGATGACCCGGAAACAATTTTTATTCAGCTTGGCAATATTTTGTTCCACCCAATCATTACGGGATTTCTCATTTCCGCGATTTTAGCGGCTATTATGAGTACGATTTCGTCTCAGCTGCTCGTCACATCCAGCTCTTTAGTAGAGGATTTGTATAAATCGATGTTCAGACGTTCAGCATCTGATAAGGAACTGGTATTTTTGGGGCGTATGGCAGTGCTTGCGGTGTCAATCATCGCTTTAGTGCTCGCTTGGGAGAAAAACAATACGATACTCGGGCTTGTCAGCTATGCTTGGGCAGGTTTCGGCGCTTCATTCGGGCCGGTTATACTGCTCAGTTTATTTTGGAAACGGATGACTAAATGGGGGGCACTCGCCGGCATGATTGTGGGAGCGATTACCGTAATCATTTGGGCGAATGCCGGTCTTTCGGACTTTCTGTATGAAATCATTCCGGGCTTTGCTGCAAGTCTCGCCGCTGTATTTGTCGTCAGCTTATTGACACAGGCTCCGTCAAAAGATGTCACAGATCAGTTTCATGAGTACCGTGATACACTTTCACAATAACAGTAAGTAACGAGAGGAAGAAGGGACAGCCCCTTTTTCCTCTTTTCACAATGGAGGCGGCCTGATTTTTTTGTTTTGGTAATACATGAATTTTTTTCTATACAAAAAGTCGCCGCGCAGAGTATGATTAAAGAAAAAGCATAGGAGAAATAAGTATGGAAGAGCTTTTAGAGAGAGTTTTTTCATTTACGGACATTGATAAATTAATTGATTTCATCAGTTATGAATTGCAGAAGCCGGTAATTCTGGAAAGTGCGGATTTCTTTTTGCTTGCCTATAATTCTTATTATATTAATCATTTTGACTCCGCTAACCAGCAAACTATTTTTTCGAAAAAATGTCCGGTGCAGATTTTTGAGAGGTTTCTGAAGGACGGAATTATTGAAAAACTGAAAACAGAGCCTGAGCCTTTTCGCGTCAACAAAATTGAAAGCATTGGGTTAAACCAGAGGGTGGTCGTGAGTGCAAAGCACAAAGGGGAAGTCATGGGCTACATCTGGATTCAGGAGCTTGACCGCAATCTGACGGATGAAGAGCTCGACTTTTTGTACGAGACCTCCTTCCATGTCGGGAAAATCATTTATAAAACGAACAAACTGAAACAGGAAAAGGAAGAAAAAGCAGAGGACCTGGTAAAACGGGCAATCTTTCAGCAATTCTCCTCTGAAAAGGAACTCAGACGGGAAGCTGAAATGATCAATACCGTGCTGCCTTCGGTTTTTTCAATTGTCGTCCTGCATGCCGCCAATGGGGATGGGGAAGCAGTCGAAGATTTAAAGGAAAATATCAGATCGTACTTGAATTTGCGTGATAAAGTCAGCCACGTATTAACGATCGAATCAAATATTGTCATTGTCGTTGCAAGCTTTTCACAAAAAAGCTCCGACGCCTCGGCAGCATCTGAATTCATCCATAAGCTGTTAACTCACTTTCACTTTCAGAAGATTCCCACCCCCATCTATATCGGAATCGGCAACGAGTACAACAGCATCCTGAAGCTCGGTAAAAGCTATATAGAAGCGCTTGAAGTGATAAAAGCCGCTGAGATTACCGGAAACCAGGAAAATATCCCGTACGAATACAGCAAACTCGGTATTTATCGCTATCTTGAAAGCATCGAAGAAAAAAACGCCTCCCTTGAATATGTAAACCATGATTTGGCTTTATTAAAAGCAAAGGACAGAGAAAGCAGTACTGAACTGCTGAAAACATTGGAAATCTATCTCCTCAATAACTGCAAAACAAAACCAGCCGCAGAACAGCTTTTTATTCATCAAAATACACTGAACTACCGTATCAAACAGATTCTTGACATGACATCGATTAATTTAAGCGACTTCAGAACAAGGTGCCAGCTGTACCTTGATATCATGCTTATGAAAAAGCAATAAAAAGAAACCAGTACTCGTACTGGTTTCGTCTTCAATTAAAATCCTCTGTACACATACGGATCATCAGGTTTTTTAATAGTGTTCCAGTCGGTTACTTTCACAACAGGGAGAGTTGATTTGAATGGCTGGTAATATTCTGAGGCCAAAGTGCCCTTAATATGAATCCATTCATCATCCTTGATGTTCATGTTCTTCGGAAACTCCACAAGCATCCCGTACACGCCGGAATCAGCGATACAGTGAATGATGCCAAACCTCAACACGAAGAGCTGGTTTTTGTTAATGGCGTTTCCTTTGTAAGCAAATCCATGAAATTCAATCGTCCGTCCGAGAAATTCACCCGGATAGTTATAAATCGTTTCCATTCCTTTTAGGAAATCGTCATCGGTCAGTGAAATCTCTTTCTTGCCGGAATACTTATTAAACAGCTGTTTCATCTGTTTGTCATAGCTGTCTTGGGCGTAATAAAGGCTCGCATCAGGCCGCAAATACTGGGTTTGGGAGTAATGATCTCCGCTCTCCATCGCCTTAAACGAGAACCCTTTTGTTTTGACAATGGATGAGTCAAGCGTCGCAATCGGGAAGAAGATGCCTGACACCAAAGGGAAAAGAAAAACAACATAAAACAAATAACGCTGATAAAATGGCTTGTTTTGTTCATGGTCATGCTCGTGATCATGGCCGCACCCGCAATCATGGTCATGGTGATCCCCGTCTTTTTCAGGCGACTTGATAAATAGATATGCTTGGACGGCGGTCAGAATGGCCAGCAGGAAGATCGCAATAAAGGAAAGATAGGCATATTTCATATTGATATATTTTGTCAGATTTCCTGAGGCATGCAGATGATAAAAGAAAAACGTAAATCCCATCAGCACCAATAGACGAAACATCCGATCACCCCTTTACCAGTAGTGATCCCGCTAAGACAATCACGACAATGTATGTAATCAGCAGGAAAACAAATCGTTTTTTGAAGGCCGCAAGCATCATCAATAGATTCTTAATATCTACCATCGCACCGAAGACGAGAAAGGCGATTAACGATCCTAATGAAAATGTGCTGCTGAAGGAAGACGCGATAAATGCATCAACTTCTGAACAAAGCGACAAGACAAACGCAAGACCCATCATCACAAGGGAAGAGGATACATCATTCTGCCCGATCGCAAGCAGAGTGGATGTTTTGACATACGTCTGCATCGCAGCCGCGATAAAGGCGCCGATGATTAAATATTTCCCCACGGAGAAAAATTCATCAATGGCGTGGCGCAAGGTCCCTCCCAGCTTTTGAAGCAGGGTGTGACGATGGTGGTGATGCCCCGGTTCATCAGGCTGTAAAAGCTGGTTATCCTTAAACTGATAGGATAATATAATCCCAATGATCACCGAAACGGCCAGCGCCAGTCCGCCCCGGTACAAGACGACGCTCCATCGATTCCCGAACGCAATATAAGTAGAAAATAAAACGATAGGATTAATAATGGGCGCAGTCAGCATGAAAGCAACGCCCGCATGCAGGGGAACCCCTTTTAACAGAAGCCGCCTTGTAATCGGGATAATGCCGCATTCGCAGGCGGGAAATAAAATGCCGGCCAGCGCACCGAACAAAACGGCGAGAAAGCGGTTTTTCGGCATGATCCCCGCTATCATTTCTTCAGAAACAAACATTTGAATGATTCCGGAAAGAATGACGCCAATCAGAATAAACGGAATGGCTTCTATTAAAATGCTGATAAAAATAGAATTCAGCTGAAGAAAAGATGATTGTGCTGTCACAATAAAACCTCCGCTTATGTTGAACTGCCTCTTATAATACCAGAAAAAAGGCACTGCTTGTTTCCAATCTCTTTTGACGTTCGTCCGTAACCGGACCTTGAAGGCGTGTTGAATGCCCGCTCATGCATGACAAGACAAGGACGCCCTTGCCTGTAACATTCTAGTATATGTCGTTCGAGAGTGACCGTTTCGACTCGTCTATTCATCTGTTTCTCCCATTTGTTTTTCTGCCTATTATAGGGTTTTCAACAATTGACCACAAGGGGAAGAAATGAATAAACACAGGCTTCTCAAATATGATATACTTTGTATTGATATTCATTCTCAATTAAAGTTTTTGATATAGATGGGAACGGGAGGCAGGACGGATGGCTGAGAATCAAGAGGTATATGACGTCACGATTATAGGCGGAGGGCCGATCGGGCTGTTTACGGCTTTTTACTGCGGGATGCGGGAGCTGAAAACAAAAGTGATCGAGTTTTTGCCGCGGCTCGGAGGGAAGGTATCTCTATTCTTTCCTGAGAAAATCATTCGCGATATCGGCGGAATACCGGGGATTGCGGGAAAACAGCTGATCGAGCAGCTGAAGGAGCAGGCGGTGACGTTTGATCCTGACATCGTGCTGAATCAGCGCGTGACCGGATTTGAACGCTTGAATGACGGCACTATTGTACTGACAGGTTCTGAAGGGGAAAAGCACTATACAAGAACTGTGATTTTGGCTTGCGGCATGGGCACGCTTGAGGTCAATGAGTTTGACAGCGAGGATGCAGCCCGGTACGCGGGCAAAAATCTTCATTATGGAGTGGAGAAGCTTGATGCGTTTAAAGGGAAGCGTGTGGTGATTTCAGGCGGCGGAGATACTGCTGTCGATTGGGCTAATGAGCTGGAACCGATTGCGGCGTCTGTGACTGTCGTTCATCGCCGCGAGGAATTCGGCGGAATGGAAAGCAGCGTGACGAAAATGAAGCAGTCATCGGTGCGGGTTCTCACGCCTTATCATCTGGAGCATCTGAGCGGAGATGAGGAGCGCATCCAAAGCGTGACCGTTTGCCATACTGCGTCTGGCCAGAGGGAAGAAATAGACGTTGATGAGCTGATCATTAATCACGGGTTCAAAATTGATCTCGGCCCGATGAAGGAGTGGGGCCTTGAGATTGAAGAAGGCAGGGTGAAAGCTGACAGACATATGCGGACGAATCTTCCGGGTGTGTTTGTGGCGGGCGACGCGGCTTTTTATGAAAGCAAGCTGAGATTGATCGCCGGCGGCTTTACGGAAGGCCCGACAGCGGTCAACAGTGCGAAGGCTTATTTGGACCCTAAGGCTGAGAATATGGCGATGTATTCAACCCATCACAAAAAATTGGTGCATAAATAAAACAGCCCTTAAGGAAAGGGCTGCTTGCAATCAGCTGTGAAGGAGCTTTTTTTCCGCCTGTTGATTCTGAATGAAAGCAAACAATTCATCCTGTTTTTGGACAGCTGTGAATCCATAAACGCCGGCAGTTGAGTCATCGCCTATGCAGACGATTGGAGGGCGGCTTTCTGTCGGTTCCGGCGAAATGCCAATTTGTTCGCCTGCGCTGATCAATTGCTGAACGGACGGTTTGCTCGGGCAAATGATCATGTGCAGCGGAGATTCACTGATGGTTCGCTGAATCATGCGGGTAAACCGGTCATCTATGACGTTTTCATGGGTGATATAAAACGAGCAGTACTTTTGCGTCTGCAAGGTTTCTGCTGAATGACGGCTCCCGACAACAAGACGTTTTTCTGAATCGGACTGAATGGCGGAGACGAGAAAGCCTCGTTTTTTAAGCTCCGTCTCTGCATGTTCAGATGCCGCACTCAGTCGGGCTGTCAGCTGGCGGATGTCGATTTTCTTAAAAGCTAGATCTTGGAAAAATTCACAAACCGCACGTCGCGATGTGAAAAAAATGTCTTCAAAGGTGCCGATCTTTTGAAGGATCTCTTCATTGACAGGCATGTTTTCAGTCCGCCATTTCGGCCATTCGATGACATCGGCACCGGAATCGCGCAGCTTGTCAGCCAGCGTATCTTCATCTTCGCCATGAGTGACAACCATCATGTGGCGGCCGATGAGCGGTTTGCTTTCAAACCAGCTCTGTGTTTGAAAGTTGACGATATCTCCAATGACGATAATCGCAGGGTTTGTGATTTGCTGTTTCTGCACTTTGTGATGGATATCCTGAAGTGTTCCTTTCACGCTCCGCTGCCGGCCCCACGTTCCCCACTGAATCACGATGACGGGGATGGAAGGGGATTTTCCGTACGCGATAAGCTGCTGGCAAATAAATGACAGGTTTTTAATGCCCATGTAAAATACAAGCGTTTGAACGCTTCGGGCAAGCCCTTCCCAGTCAAGATTCGGCTTGCCTTTTAATGATTTATCATGGGCGGTAATCATGGCGAAGGACGAAGCGAAATCCCTGTGCGTGACGGGCATTCCCGCGTATAGCGGCGCTGCGATTCCTGAGGTGATGCCAGGCACCATTTCATAGCGGATGCCGTGCTGCTGAAGAGCGTCTGCTTCTTCGCCGACTCTGCCAAACACACTTGGATCCCCGCCCTTCAATCGGACAACGGTTAATCCTTCCGCCGCTTTTTCAATCAGCAGGGCATTAATCTCTGCTTGTTTCATAAAATGGCGGTCCGGCAGCTTTCCGCAATAAATGAACCGGCAGTCGGGTGATGCGTATTCGAGAAGCTTTGGGTTTGCGAGCCGGTCATACAAAATGACATCCGCTTTCTCCAGAGCCTGTTTTCCTTTTACGGTGATCAGCCCTGGATCTCCAGGCCCGGCACCGACAAAATATACGATTCCGTTTTTCATGACCGCGTCATCCTTCCGTCACTTTGAAAAATGAAGGACCACTTGAAAAAGTGATCCGGTTTTTGATCAATATATGAGATAAACATGTTCTCCTTCGATCAGCGTTTCGTATGTTTTGACACAGCCATGATCCGGTTCTTGAACGTTTCCGTCTTCTAAGGAGATTTTCCAGTCGTGCATCGGGCAGAAGACGTATTCTCCGCTGACGATACCTTCTGCCAGGACGCCCCCTTTATGGGGACAGCGGTTTTCGATAGCGCGGATGCTTCCATTAGAAAGCTTAAAAACCGCAAGCTCTTTATCTTCAATATATACTGTTTTTCCTAATTTTTCAGGTAATTCATTTATGTTACCTACGCATACCTTTGTGACGTCTTTATTGACCATGTCCATTCCCTCCTAATGTTTGTTCCTGTCCTTATGAAGTGGTCACGACATTTTCAAATAAATCTTTTGAGGCTTGTTTATTTTTGAGGAAGTAGTTCCATGGATCTTTGTGGACAGACAATGTTTCATTTATTCTGTTGTTCAGTTCCTGCCGCTTTTCCGGGTCGTTTAATACGGATTGGACATGGGATAAACCGACGCGTTCCAGCCATGCGGACGTGCGTTCTAAGTAGTTTGCGGTTTCCCGGTAGTATTGAAGGTAAGCGCCTGCGTATTCTAAGACTTCTTCATTAGTTTTCACCTTCATCAGCAAATCACCGGCACGCAGATGAGTTCCGCCATTTCCGCCGACATAAAGCTCCCAGCCTCCGTCGATGCCGACAACGCCAAGGTCTTTAATGCCGGACTCTGCACAATTTCGCGGGCAGGCAGACACGGCCATTTTCACTTTATGAGGCGTATTGAGTCCTTCGAATTTTTTCTCAAGAGCAATGCCTAAAGCCATAGAGTCTTGCGTGCCGAAGCGGCAGAATTGTTCGCCTACACAGGTTTTTACCGTGCGCAGTGTTTTTCCGTACGCGTAGCCTGACGGCATATCAAGCTCGGCCCATACCTTTGGAAGATCTTCTTTTTTTACGCCGATCAAGTCAATTCTCTGGCCTCCTGTCATTTTAACGAGCGGGATCTCATATTTATCGACGACATCGGCGATCTTACGGAGATCTTGAGAGTTGGTCACACCGCCGTACATCCGCGGTACGACAGAGTAGGTTCCGTCTTTTTGGATATTGGCGTGCATTCGTTCATTAACAAACCGGGATGTTCTGTCATCCTCGTATTTGGCCGGATTGATCATGCCTAAGTAGTAGTTAAGAGCCGGCCGGCATTTGGAACATCCTTCTGGCGTCTTCCAGCCGAGCACGTTCATCACTTCTCTTGTATGTGACAGCCCTTTGGCTTTGATTTCTTCTACAACTTCGTCTCTCGTCAATGAAGTGCAGCCGCAAATCGCTTCTTTTTGCGCTGACGCATCAAAGTCTGATCCGAGTGTATGCTGGAGGATTTCTTCTACGAGCGGCTTACAGCCTCCGCATGAACGGGATGCACCGGTGCATGCTTTGATTTCGTCCGTTGACGAGCAGCCCTTTTCCTGTATGGCTTGAATTATGTCGCCTTTTGACACGCCGTTGCAGCCGCAGATGATTTCATCATCGCTCATCGCTGCGGTCATGCTTGTGCCTGCTTCTTGGCTGAGAGGCTGTAAGATTGATATTTTGGAGGTTTCTGAGATATCAGCTTCTTTTTGAATCATGGAAAACAGGCGATTGCCCTCACTGCTGTCACCGAATAAAACAGCACCGACAATTTGATTGCCTCTCAGGACGATTTTTTTATAGATGCCGTCCTGCTCATCGAATACTTTAATCGCTTTTTTGTCCGCTGATTCATCAAAGTCACCGGCGGAGAAGACCTCGACGCCTGATACCTTTAACTGAGTGGAGAGTACGGAGCCTTCATACGGTTTTGTGTTGATGCCGCAAATGTGCTTTGCCAGCACTTTTGCCTGTTCATAGAGCGGCGCCACGAGTCCGTATGCGATCCCGCGGTGCTCAGCGCATTCGCCGACCGCGTAAATGTGCGGGATTTCAGTTTGCATATAGTCGTTGACAATGATTCCGCGGTTGACTGGAATGCCGCTTTCTGTGCCAAGCTGTGTATTTGGGCGGATGCCGACGGCCATGACGACTAAATCAGCTTCGATGCTTGTTCCGTCTTTGAATCGGACGCCTTCGACACGGCCATCGCCTACAATCTCTTCGGTCTGCTTTTCAAGTAAAAAGGTCATTCCTTGTTTTTCTAATTCGTTTTGCAGCAGGCGCCCTGCCGTTGCATCCAGCTGGCGTTCCATCAGGAATGGAGCGAGGTGGATGACGGACACGTCCATGCCGAGATTCAGCAATCCCCGGGCGGCTTCCAAACCGAGCAGTCCTCCGCCGATGACGGCTGCTTTTTTATATTGTTTTGACGCGGCGAGCATCGTGTCTGTATCTTTTATGTCCCGGAAAGCCGTAACGCCTTTTTTGTCTGCGCCCGGAATCGGAAGGATAAAAGGGACGGAGCCGGTAGCCATAATCAATTCATCATAAGGCTGGATTCTGTCTTTATCCGTGATAACGGTTTTGTTTACTGTATCTACTTTGACCGCTGTTTCGTTTGTATACAATTGAATATTGTTTTCTTCGTACCAGTTCCAATCATTTAAGGTAATGTCTTTAATATTTGTGTCGCCTTGCAGCACTTTTGACAGAAGGATTCGGTTATAGTTGGGATGAGGTTCTGAACCAAATATCGTGATCTGGAATTCGTCTTTTGAAACATGCAGTATTTCTTCAATTGCCCTTACTCCGGCCATACCATTCCCAACAAGGACTAGCTGTTTTTTCCCCATCAGATGATCCGCTCCTTATCAATGTTTTTTTTAGCGTAGCACAGCAAAAAAAGATATTTAAGATGCATGTTATAAAATGTAACAAAAAATACAAAAAATTTTAAAAAATTTATGAAAAGTTAAACAGGACTGATTCGGACGGCGCACACCTTAAAACCGGGCATTTTACAGGCCGGATCTAACGCTTCACCAATTAAATCATTGACGTTTTGAGCGTCAGCCCAGTGGATGGGAACAAACACTGTATCTCTTCTTATTTGCTCCGACCATTTGCTCCGAACCGTGATGCTTCCGCGGGGGGATTCTACTTTCACGAGAACACGGTCATCAATATTATAGGCAGCGGCTGTTTTTGGATGGATTTCTACAAACGATTCAAAATGTCTTGCGGCCAGGGCCGCGCTTTTTCTCGTTTGGACACCCGTTAAGTAATGAGACATAACCCTGCCCGTCGTTAAATACAGCGGATATTCAGCGCTCGGCTTCTCTTTTGGGACAGCCGGTTCGTTTGGAATCACGCTTAATTTAGCTTTTTGATCCAAATGGGCAAAAGATGCCTCAAACAGGCGATCGGTTCCGGGACGCTTTAGTTCCGGACACGGCCAGTAAATGCCGCCTTCTCGTCTGAGCCTGTCATAAGTGATCCCGGAATAATCGGCGATTCCGCCGCGGCTGGCTTCTCTCAGTTCGTTAAAGATTTCCTCCGCTGACGTATAGGAAAAATATTGTCCTTTTCCAAGAGCCGAGGCAATTTCACAAATGATCTGCCAATCATGTTTTGCTTCTCCGGGACAGGTCCGGCTCGCTTCTCTTAATGTTACGCGGCCTTCAACGTTTGTCATGGTGCCTTCGTCTTCTAAATAAGAGGAGGCGGGTAAAATCACATCTGCGAATTTCGCAGTCTCCGAAATAAATAAGTCGATTGCGACAAAGAATGTCAGTTTTCTTAAAGCCTTTTTTACGAAATTCGCATTTGGGCTGGAGACCGCAGGATTGGAGCACATGAGAAACAGTCCTTTGATATCGCCGTCATTGATTTTTTCCACCATTTCATAGGCTGAGACGCCTTTTCGCGGCAGTTCATCCTGATGAATTCCCCACACTTTCGCAATATGCGCCCGGTGTTCTTCGTTTTCGATAGAACGGTAGCCCGGAAGCTGATCGGCTTTTTGGCCATGCTCTCTGGCACCTTGTCCGTTGCCTTGTCCGGTGATCGCCCCATATCCCGAGAAAGGCTTGCCGATTTTCCCCGTGATCAGAACCATATTTAAGAAACCTTTCACTGCATCTGTTCCGTCGGTTTGCTGTTCAATGCCCCGGGCTGTAAACAGCATGCCGGACGTTTCCTTGGCAAACTTCACGGCGGCCTTTCGCAAGTGCTCCAGAGGAATACTTGTCTGCTCGGCGATCTCTTCCAGATTCAAAGCGTCGGTATGCTGTTTGAGCTTTTCAAATCCGTTTGTGCGGGTGCGAATGAAGTCTTTATCTATAAGCTGTTCGTCTATGCAAATTTTGACTAAACCGTTTGCAAGGGCGGCGTCTGTGCCGGGCCTGATTTTAAGATGGAGGTCGGCTATTTTCGTTGTCGCTGTTTCCCGGGGGTCAATGGCAATGATGTAAGCCCCGTTTTCTTTCGCTTTATCAAAATACGGCATAATTGTCGGCTGGCATTCCGCGATATTGGTGCCGGCCAGGATGATGACACGGGTATGGGGAATGTCCGATAACGGGTTCGTCAAACCTCTGTCTGCGCCGAATGTTTGGTTGGCGGCGGTTGCTGCAGCGGACATACAGAGCCGTCCGTTGTAATCGATGTATTTTGTCTGTAAGCCGACTCGTGCAAACTTTCCTAACAGATATGCCTCTTCATTCGTAACTGAGGCGCTTCCGTAGACAGCCATCGCGTCTCTGCCGTGTTTGTTTTGGATCAGAATGACTTGTTTCTTAATATGGTTCAGCGCTTCAGTCCAGGAAACTGGCACAAATTCGCCGTTTTTTTTGAGCAGCGGCCGTGTAATACGGGAGGAGTGCAGGGCATGCTGATGGGCGTTCATGCCTTTCACGCATAAACGGCCTTGTGTCGTAGGATTGTCGATGCCGATTACAGTATACTTTTTCCGTGTGACGTTGGTTTGTTCCGCAAGCTGCATTTTGCATTGCATGCTGCAAAACGGACATTGGGTGTCGTATGTTTTTTCCGATTGGACGTCTTGCTGTCTTTTGCGGAAATAACTAAGCAGTCGTTCAGTCAAAAAGCCTCATCCTTTCTTATATATGTTTAAAGTATAGGCAGGTTTTGAATCAGGGAAAGGTCTGATTGGAGATTTTCCAGAAGCTGCGTCCGCATATCCTCTTCAAATAGCACCTCTCTGATATGAATGATGCCGAGGCGGTCAATCCACTGATGAATCTCTTCGGCATAATGAGCCGTTTCACGATAATATTGAATAAGGCCTTTTATCATAGCGCCAGTACTGTCTTCGTTATCCGTAACACAAAAAAGACTGCCGGCACGGGCGTGACGTCCACGGACGCCGCCGATGTAAATGTCCCAGCAAGTTTGTGTCTGAATGGCGCCGATATCCTGAAGAAAAGCATCAGTGCAGTCTTTTTTACAGGACAAGCTGATGGATACGTGATCGGGCATCGCAAGCATGTCAGAATGTCTTTCAATATGGCTTGCCAGCTCTTGAAAGGAGAGATTTTGCCCGCACGTACATGCTTTGACACTTTGTATTGTGCGGCGGTGCTGATGGGAAAAAGACGGCATGTGCAGTTCTTTTTTGATGTTCGCAAGGTCATTTGGTTGGATTCCGGAAAGCTTCAGTCTGTGGTTGTGAGTAATTGAAACATCAGGGATGCCGTATGTCTCGATGATGTCTGCGATGTTTCTGAGCTCCTGTGCATTTGTCAGTCCGCCGTAAATTTGGGGAATAAGGGTGTATGTATCTTCTGCCGATGGTTCACGGGATTGAATAAAGCCGGGCTGCAGCATTTCCAGATAATATTGAAGCGCCGGAATACAAACTTGGCAGCCATTTTTTGTTTTCCAGCCAGTTACTTTCATCACCTCGGCCGAATCAGTGAATGGACGGCGCCGCAGTTCGGCGATGACTTCATTTTCCGTCAAATCAGTGCAGCCGCAAAATGAAGGCTGGCGGGAGGTTTTTGTATATTCGCTGCCGGCGATGTACTTTAGAAGGTCTTCGACGAGCGGCTTGCATCCTCCGCAAGAGCCGGACGCTTTTGTGCAGTGCTTCACTTCCTCCGCAGTTTTTAAGTCTTTTGTGTGCACCGCTTCTTCAATGAACCCCTTTGTCACTGAGTTGCATTGGCAAATGGTTTCATTGGAAGGCATAGATTCAAATGAAATACCGGTTTGATCCGGTTCAATGAGCTGCTTTTTCACAATGGAAATGTCTTTTTGTTTGAAAAGGCTGTCGAGAAGCCGCTGTTTATCACGCGTGTCTCCGAATAAAATAACGCCGGCCAGTTTATCATCCTCAAAGAGCGCTTTTTTGTAAATGCCGGCATGTTCATCATGGAACTTAATGCTTGTTGTATGTTCTTCTTCGTGCACCTTTCCTGCCGACCACACATCAATACCCGCTATTTTTAAGGCCGCAGATGGTGCAGAGCCTTGAAATCCTTCACATGGAACGCCGCATATGTGTTGTGCGAGGACTTTTCCTTGTTCATAAAGAGGCGTCACCAATCCGTAAACGATTTCGTTATGCTCGGCGCTTCCCCGACGGCATACACATTCGGTTTGTTCGTCTGCATGAATTGATTTACGACGATTCCGAGGTTCGCGGAGAGTCCGGCAGATGCAGCCAAATGGATATTGGGCCTCACACCGGCCGCCATCACAATCAAGTCTGCTTTTATTGAAGATCCGTCTTCGAAACGGATACCGTCTGCCCGTGAGCTTCCCGTAATGGATGCTGTTTCTGTCTCTAAAAGAAAGGCTAAGCCTTTTCGTTCCAGCTCCGTTTGCAGCAGACGAGACGCTGTTTGATCGAGCTGTTTCTGCATAATAGCGGAGGAGTGGTGAACGACGCTGACGTCCATTCCGAGATGCCGTAAGCCGACAGCCGCCTCTAGACCTAATAAACCGGCACCGATGACCGCTGCCTTTTGATAACGTTCGGCCACGCTGATAAGAGCTCGGCAGTCTTCTATTGTCCGAAAGCCGTATACACCTTCTTTGTCTGCCCCGGGTATGGGGAGAATATGAGGGGAGGAGCCTGTTGCCACGATCAATTTATCGTAAGACATGCTGCGTTTTTGATCTGTGATGACATGCTGCTGATCTGTATCGATGTGAACGACCGTTTCTCCTGTGTAAAGCATAATTCCATGATTAGCGTACCATTCGCTGCAGTTCAGCGTAATGTCATCGAGCGAAACCTCACCCTGTAAAACGGAGGATAAGAGAATGCGATTGTAATTGGGGTGCGGTTCGCTGCCGAAAATGACAATCTCAAACATGTCACGATTAAGCTTTAAAATGTTTTCAATACAGCGAATTCCGGCCATTCCGTTTCCTGCTACAATTAATCTTGGTTTCTTCATTTACAAACCTCCTTTGCTGCAGCTTATAAGTTTTTCTTCTTCTATCAAAAATTATGGCACAATGCATTGCTAACGCATTAAACGTGTCACATTAGCTTACACATCTCTTTTCCGACAAAAATCAGTCATATATTCTTGGTTCAGAAGATTGAAAATTGTAGAAGCCGGGAAAGGGGAATGTTATGAAGCTGTCGGAACTGAAAACAAGCGGCCACCCGTTCACTTTGTTCTGCTCCTTTTTATACTTTGATGTGAGTTTTATGATTTGGGTTATGCTTGGGGCGCTCGGTGTTTATATTTCTCAGGATTTCGGCCTGTCTCCCTTTGAAAAAGGATTTGTCGTGGCTGTGCCGATTTTATCGGGATCTGTGTTTCGAATCATTTTAGGCGTGTTAACGGACAGGATCGGTCCGAAAAAAACAGCTGTAATCGGGATGCTGGTAACGACGATCCCGCTGCTTTGGGGAACATTCGGCGGCCGTTCGCTGACTGAGCTTTATGCGATCGGCATTCTGCTTGGCGTGGCGGGCGCGAGTTTTGCCGTTGCGCTTCCGATGGCAAGCCGATGGTACCCGCCTCATTTGCAGGGGCTTGCGATGGGGATAGCGGGCGCCGGTAACAGCGGCA
The DNA here is from genome assembly GCF_019891195.1 of Bacillus sp. YC2. Taxonomy (NCBI): domain Bacteria; kingdom Bacillati; phylum Bacillota; class Bacilli; order Caryophanales; family Bacillaceae; genus Bacillus; species Bacillus sp. YC2. Next base: position 155,968 of record NZ_JAHXDO010000006.1, read on the forward strand.
CCTTGTTTGCGACATTGTTTGGCCCCCGTCTTGCAGAGCAATTCGGGTGGCACAGTGTGATGGGAATCGCACTTCTTCCTCTGATCATCGTCTTTATTTTGTTTGCTGCCATGGCTAAGGATTCTCCTGCACAGCCCGCGCCGCAGCCGCTTAAAAACTATCTTCGTGTGTTTAGACAAAAGGAGACTTGGTATTTCTGTCTTTTGTACAGCGTCACATTCGGAGGATTTGTAGGGTTATCCAGTTTTTTAGCGATTTTTTTCGTCGATCAATACCAGCTGTCAAAAATTCACGCAGGTGATTTCGTTACAGTATGCGTAGCAGCGGGGAGTTTTTTTCGCCCTGCAGGGGGCTGGATTTCGGATCGAGTTGGAGGTGCTAAAGTTCTCGCTGTACTATTTGTCATCGTGGCCCTATGTATGGCGGGGGTCAGCAGCCTGCCGCCGCTTTCAATGGTCATCATTCTTTTGTTTTTCGGAATGATGGGGCTCGGAATGGGCAACGGAGCGGTGTTTCAGCTTGTCCCGCAGCGCTTCAGAAAAGAAATTGGAATGGTGACGGGAATCGTCGGGTCTGCCGGAGGAATAGGAGGTTTTTTCCTGCCGAATATTTTAGGATCATTGAAACAGATGACAGGTACGTATGCTATCGGTTTTATCTCTTTTTCCTGTATCGCATTGCTTGCGTTTGCGCTTGTCCTGACCGCAGGCTATTACTGGAGAGATAGCGCTGAAAGCAGCCCTGCGGATGTTTAGTTTTGAAACGGAAGACACGTTTTTCATCGTGTCTTTTTTTTGTGATTTATAATTTTTTCTTGATTTCAGACGGATCATACAGCAAAATAAACAGTAATGATTACGATTTATCATGATGCAGATTCGGGCGGAACATGAAAAATAAATCGTAATGATTCTATTTTATAAGGAGGATACATTCATGAAAAAAATTCCGGTTACGGTATTGAGCGGCTATCTAGGTGCTGGAAAGACCACTATTTTGAATCATATATTACAAAATCGCGACGGCTTAAAAATTGCCGTCATTGTCAATGACATGAGCGAGGTGAACATAGACGCCGGCTTGGTAAAGCAGGGAGGCGGCTTATCCCGAACGGATGAAAAACTCGTAGAATTATCCAACGGCTGCATCTGCTGCACGCTGCGTGAGGATTTACTGATAGAAGTTGAAAAACTGGCAAAGGACGGACGATTTGATTATATCGTGATTGAATCCACGGGAATCAGCGAACCGATCCCTGTCGCCCAAACATTTTCTTACATAGATGAAGAAATGGGCATTGATCTTACGAAATTTTGTGAATTAGACACAATGGTGACGGTGGTTGATGCCAATCGTTTCTGGCATGATTTCCAATCTGGTGACAGCCTCTTAGACCGTAAAGAAGCAGCCGGGGATGAGGATGAACGGGAGATTGCGGACTTATTGATTGACCAAATAGAGTTTTGCGATGTGCTCATTCTAAATAAATGCGACATGGTGGGCGAAAAAGAGCTTGATCAGCTTGAAATCGTTCTCCGTGCATTGCAGCCCCGGGCAAAGCTGATCCGCTCCGTCCGCGGGGAGATTGCTGCTGATGACATTTTGAATACCGGTTTATTTCAGTTTGAGGAAGCGAGCTCATCAGCGGGATGGATCAAGGAGCTGACGGCAGGCCATGCAGAACATACCCCTGAAACCGAAGAGTACGGCATCACTTCGTTTGTGTATTCACGGCGGCTGCCATTTCATACCGTGCGTTTTGACAACTGGATTCACCAATCGATGCCTGAAAACATAGTGCGGGCCAAGGGAATTGCCTGGTGCGCGACACACAACAGCTTGGCACTGCTTATGTCTCAAGCGGGTCCGGCGGTCTCAATAGAACCTGTTTCCTATTGGGTGGCCGCTATGCCGAGGCTTGAGCAGGAGCAGATCAAACAGCAAGAACCGCAGATCATGGATGACTGGGACCCTCAATTCGGTGATCGCCATACCAATCTGGTCTTTATCGGAACGGATTTAGATCAAGAAGCCATCACAAAGGAATTGGATCAATGTCTGCTTACGGCATCTGAGTTTGATTCAGACTGGTCACAGCTCGAAGATCCGTTTCAATGGGAAATCCAGCGGGCGGAATGACATACTGGCCGTGTTTAAATGAAAGTGAAGAGGGAAGGAGTGATAAAAAAGGAGCTGACCCAAATGAAAGCACTGACATATCAAGGGAAAGAGCATATGGAAGTGAAAGAAGTGGCTGCGCCCGAAATTCAAGATGAAAGAGATGTCATCGTCCGCATCACCGCAACGGGAATCTGCGGATCAGACCTTCACTTGTATAAAAACGGAATACCTGCCGATCCGGGGTATATCGTCGGTCACGAACCGATGGGAATTGTGGAAGAAACGGGAAGCCAGGTGCAAAAACTGAAAAAAGGTGACCGCGTCGTGATCCCTTTTAATATAGGCTGCGGGGAATGCTTTTATTGCAAGCATCAAATGGAAAGCCAATGTGATGAGTCAAACCCCAATCCCCACACGGATGCCGGCGGCTTATTCGGCTTCTCTGAGTTTAACGGGAATTTCCCCGGCGGTCAGGCTGAATATTTACGTGTTCCTTATGCCGATTTTTCTTCCTTTCTTGTACCGGCAGAAAGCGAACTTGAAGATGAACAGGTGCTGTTTTTGTCAGATGTTATGCCGACAGCCTTTTGGAGTGTTCAGCACGGCGGGGTGAAAAAAGGTGACACGGTGATTATTCTTGGCTCCGGGCCGATCGGTTTAATGGCGCAAAAATTTGCCTGGAAAAAGGGAGCAAAGCGGGTAATCGCTGTCGACCAAGTCCCGCATCGCCTTGAACATGCGAAACGCACAAACGGAGTGGAGACATACAATTTCGCAGAACATGATGAAATCGGAAAGCTGCTTCATGAACAAACTTCAGGCGGCGCCGATGTCGTTATAGACTGTGTCGGTATGGACGGCACACCGCTTGCAAAGGAAAATGCAGACCAAAAACCGAATCAGTTCGGAACCATCAGCCCGATTCTGACAGCGTCAGAAGCCGTAAAGAAGTTTGGCACCGTCCAGCTCACCGGCGCTTACATTTCTGAAGCGGATGGCTTTCCGATCGGTGATTTTTTCACACGAAACGTCTCATTAAAAATGGGACAGGCACCTGTCATACATCTGATGCCGCTGCTGTATCAAATGGTTGAACAAAAAGAAATTGATCCGACAGATATCATTACACACAAAGTGAGTCTTGCCGAAGCCCCTGCCGCATATGATATATTTGACAAAAAGAAAGATGGCAATATCAAAGTGATTTTGGAGCCATAGTGAGGAGAAACAATGAATATTTACAAACCGGCTGGGTTTTGGATCAGATTGGGAGCGGTATTGCTCGATTTTTTAATTATTTCAGTGCCTTTGTCTATCATTTTTATGCTGATAACAGGAAAAGATCCGAATGACAGCACATTGATCAGCGTCATTTTGACAGTCTACTCTATTGTGCTGCCTGTATACTGGAATGGATATGCCATCGGCAAAAAGATTTGCGGAATCCGCATTGTAAAAAAAGACGGTACTCAGGCGGGTTTTCTCACCATGATTTTAAGAGTGATTGTCGGCGGCCTTATTTACGGAGTTACATTTGGCCTAGCTGCTATCGTGAGCGCATTCATGGTCGGAATAAGAGAAGACAAACGGTCAATTCACGATTTCGTGGCCGGAACGTATGTCACTTACGCACGGCCTGGAGAAGGGATGGAAAAGAGCGAATAAATTTTCGCTCTTTTTTTGTATAAAAAATGGTTGAAGGCACAACATATGACAAACAGCTAAAGGAGGAAACAGATAATGAAAAAAGCTGCGTTACAGTTGATCGCGGTATTCATTGCCTCAATGTTTTTTTCAATACCTGCGCACGCCGCTGAAACGAAAATGCCTTCAACCATGTCACTCACAGAACAGCAGAAAAAAGAAATAGAAGTGCTGGAAAAAGAAATATTGGAAAAACGCAAACATGTGATTTCCAAGTATGTAGAGTATGGTGTATTGCCGAAAGAAAAGGCAGAGCATATAAAACAGCATATGGACAGACACTTTAACATGAAGAAACAAAATGGCTTTATACCGAAACCTCCCCCGCATAAGCTTGAAAAACGCCACCATTCTTGAGCATCCAATTTTCGTTGGATGTTTTTGTTTTTCTCTTGTTAGATAGAAGAGACGATGACAGACCTCTAATTGAGGATTGCTCTGAAACGCGTTTCATAACGTATGATATGGGTATCAAACGCATCGGGAGGATGAAACATATGATTCACGAAAAACCAGGCTCTTTCCCTGATACATTTTTATGGGGCTCAGCTTCTGCTGCCTATCAAGTTGAGGGGGCGTGGGACACAGATGGAAAAGGCCCTTCGGTATGGGATCTTTTCACAAAAATACAGGGTAAAACGTTTAAAGGCTCAAACGGAGATACAGCAGTCGGCCATTATGACCGTTATAAAGAAGATGTCGCATTAATGGCAGAAATGGGTCTGAAAGCTTACCGGTTTTCTGTCAGCTGGCCACGAATCTTTCCAAACGGAAGAGGTGAAATTAACGAGGCCGGAATAGCATTTTACGAGAACCTGATAGATGAATTGATTTCTAAAAATATTGAACCGGTCCTGACGCTTTATCATTGGGACTTGCCTCAGGCGCTTATGGATGAATACGGCGGATTTGAATCGAGAAATATAATCGACGATTTTAATGAATACTGCATTACCTTATACAAAAGATTTGCCGGCAAGGTGAAGTACTGGGTCACATTAAACGAGCAGAATTACAATTTTCATAACGGGTTTATCACCGCAATGCATCCGCCGGGAGTAAAAGACAGAAAACGATTTTACGAAGCGAACCATATTGCGTTTTTAGCTAATGCTAAAGCTATTGAATCATTTAGAAAATATGTGCCCGGCGGCAAAATCGGACCGAGCTTTGCTTATTCACCGGCTTATCCGCTTACCAGCCGCCCGGAGGATATAACTGCTTTTGAAAACGCCGAAGAATTTATGAATCATTGGTGGCTCGATATGTACTCTTGGGGAACATATCCTCAAATTCCTTTCCGTTATTTAGAGGAAAAAGGCTGGGCACCGACGGTGGAAACTGGTGATATGGAACTCTTGGCAAAAGGCAAGCCGGATTTTATCGGAGTTAATTATTATCAGACGATTACGTATGAAAGAAATTCACTTGACGGTGTATCAGAAGGAAAAATAAACACGACGGGTCAAAAAGGCACGAACCAGGATACTGGAATACCGGGGCTGTTTAAAACGAAGAAGAACCCAAATCTTGTGACAAGCAATTGGGATTGGACCATTGACCCGATAGGCCTGCGAATCGGCCTGCGGCGAATTACGAGCCGTTATCAGCTGCCTGTTTTTATAACAGAAAACGGTTTGGGTGAATTTGATAAAATAGAAGAAGACGGCTCAATTCAGGATGATTACAGAATTGACTACTTACGTTCGCATCTTGAACAGTGCAAACAGGCCATAAGCGACGGGGTGGATCTGGTCGGTTACTGCAGCTGGTCATTTACCGATTTATTAAGCTGGCTGAACGGCTATCAAAAACGGTACGGTTTTGTATATATTAACCGTGATGAGGAAAATGAGAAGGATTTGAAACGCATTAAGAAAAAGAGCTTTTCTTGGTATCAGCATGTGATCGAAACAAACGGCGAAAGTTTATAAAGAGTGCCCTGAGAGAAGAGGACTTCTCTCAGGGATTTTTTATTTTGAGGCTGCATCAATAATATACGTATCTGCATGAAGGTCTGATGATTCAGCTGGAACTGAATAACAGGTAAGGATGTATTGCCCTTTGGGAAGATCAAAGAAAAGCCGTTTTGACATGATACTCTCAATCTCAATTCCTTCTTTTACGGCCTCAAATGGAACAGTCACTTTTTTCTCATAGGAATGAACCGGCTCACTGCAGTTAAGCCGCAGCACAATAAACACTTTTTTGTTTCTCTGGGCTTCAAACGAGACAGCTCCGTCAGCTTCCGCATATCCTTTTTCAATTGCTTCATCAGTCCAATCAATAACAGGCGGTTCTGAATCTCTTTGGAAGATTGTAAATTGATGATAAGAAATGGTAAGTTCTTGCGGTTTCCATGATTTAATCAATGGCTGTTCCTCCTGCCTTTTATTTAATCTTAAACAAAACTCTCGTTCCGTCGGGATCATTGGTAAGCTGGTGCCCCACCCAAGAGCCGGCTCCCCGGTTGTCTGCCGGAGAAATATATTCCACGGAAGCGTTTGTTCCGCCTTGCTTACAAACCGCCATCGGCCACTCATCTCGATCATATCCCGTTTTAACCGGTATATCTTTAAGAGATTGCTCGCGCCGCTTATGTACGCCGTCTCTGTCAATGGTGCATATGCTGGAATACCCTTCTTTTATCGCGTCCTTAATATGCTTTGCTGTTTCCGGATATCGTTCGGACGGAAAATTGATCACTTTATCGTAATCTGCTTGCTGAACGGCCTGCTCGTTATCTGAGAAAATATCGCCTTTTATCAGGGCCGTGACTGCTCCGGCAATGATGATGAGAACAAACAGCAGTGCTTTCAATGTTTTCAAGAGAATGAATCACCTCCAATCTTCAGTTGCTGTAAAGCTGGTCCAAGAATAAATCAGAATCCGCCGGCTGTAAAGCAGCGAAAAAATATTTTTCGGCTGCAAATTCGTTTGATATCTCCTAATTTGGCCGGGGAAATCATTTTTTCTATGAAAAAACCGATTTAAAAATGATTTTTCCCGCGGCTGTGCGCGGAAATTACTGGTTGCTACCGAATGTTAAATTGACTTATTATAGCGTTAAGCTCACCCGCAAGATGAGAAAGGGTATCTGACGCAGCCGTGATTTCTTCCATAGCAGCAAATTGTTCTTCGGCCAATGAAGCCGCTTGCTTCGTATTCGAATTAGACTCTTTAATGTCGGCTGTATTAGCCGTAAAGGAGGCCGTTATTTCCTGGGCGCTTGCCGAGATATTTAGCACAGAAGCTGAAAGGCTGTTGACCCCAAGGCTGATCTCTTCCATAGCGTTTACGATGTCGCTGAAAACGAGTCCGATGCGCTGCATCATATTGACTCCTTCTGCTGCCTCTGTTTTTACGGATTCAATAGAAAGAGAGGATTGTTTCATATCAGACTGAATTTCTGCAATTACTTCAGAAATTTGGCCGGTTGATTTTTGAGATTCCTCCGCGAGCTTCCTGACCTCATCTGCGACAACCGCAAAGCCTTTTCCGTGTTCTCCGGCTCTTGCAGCCTCAATTGACGCATTTAGTGCAAGCAGATTTGTTTGATCTGCAATCTGCGTAATGGCCGAGACAATTTGGTCAATTTGTTTCGAACGGCCGTCAAGGAGCCGGAGCATTTCCTCGCTTTTTTGGATGGATTGATGAATTGTATTCATTTGCTGCTGAGCGTTTGCCATCTCTTTACCGCCAATTTTTGCTTTCTGCTCAGCATAATGGCCTTTATCAGCTATATCTGATGCATATACCGACATTTGTTGAATATCGCCTGCTGTTTGCTCCATTGCCTCTTCATTTCTTGAAATTCTTGTCATTTGCTGTTCAGAACGGTTTGCAATTTGCTGAACGGCTTCCGTAATTTTTTCTGAGGCCTGATTTGTTTCTTCTGCGCCTGCCGATAATTGCTCCGATGACGAGGCAAGCTGTTCCGCCGAGCGCTGGACGGTTTGAATGGTGCTGCTTAACTTCAATCTCATTTTATTGTAGGAGACACTCAAATCAGCCAATTCATCGCTGGACTCATCTGATATATCTTTTGTCATGTCGCCGTTTCCGGCACTTTCAAATGCGAGATTTAAACGGTTCAGACGTTTATTGATTCTTCTGGTGAAAAGTGTGACCAAAACGACAGACAGTATAATAACTGCAGCTAAAACGGCAGCAACTTGCGTAAGTATAGATTTCGTGAGCGATGTTAATACACTTTGATTTGCACCTGTGTACAGCATTCCGATAGTGGTGCCGTTTTTATCTTTTAAAGGCAGGTATGCCGTTTGATAGGAAGACCCTGCGACGTCAGCTTCGCCGTAAAATGTTTCTCCGTTTTTAAGTACGGTTTCGGTGACATCGGCAGCTGCTTCTGTACCAACAGCCCTTTGTCCGTCTTTCATGACGTTAGTTGCGACGCGGGTGCTGCCCTGAAAGATGGTAACGGTGTCGCCTGTTTCTTTACCGAGCAAATCAACGAGTTCTTCATTTTGATTAATTAACGTGTCCCCTTTGTAAAGCTTATCTTGCTTAATGACCCAATCGCCTTTGATTGTATCGCCTATATAGCGGCTGCTTAGAGAAAGATCACCCTTTGCCTTTTCGGTGGCCATTTTTTTCAGGCCGTCCGTCATATCCTTGAAAAAAACAATTCCTGCTGCTATTGCGAATAACAGTATGATGGAAAGAACCATACATAATATTTTGGTTCCCAGTTTAAATCTGATTTTCATCGTAATTCCCCTTGCTTTATTAATTTGCCATCTTATTTGATATCGGTTTTCTTTATAAAAAGTTAATGAGGAAGGGAATGGGACGAAAAAACGGCCACCTGAGGATGGCCGTCAAAACATTATTCAAGATTCGCATGCTTTGTAAACATGGTTTCCGAGTTCAGTCCTTTTTTCTCCATGATAGTTAAGATAACTGCATCATAAAACAGCAGGAGGGTTTGTTCGAATAAAGTTCCCATAGGCTGTATTGTTTTACTGCTTCCGTCGGCTTTGTCTTTAGCAGAACCGGGCATTGTAATCGTGACATCAGCGAGTTTGCCGAGGCTTGATTCAGGGTTTATGGTTAAAGCGGTGACGATGCCGTTTAGGCTTTTCGCTTTTTCCGCTGTATGAACAAGGCTTTTCGTTTCGCCGGATCCGGAGCCGATAATAACGAGGCCGTCTTCATGGAGTGGCGGGGTGAGCGCCTCACCGACGATGTAAGCGTTCAGCCCTATGTGCATCATTCTCATGGCGAAAGATTTGGCCATAAAACCGGAGCGCCCTGCTCCCGCCGTGAAGATTTGGCCGGCTGACAATATCTGCTCCGCAAGTTTGTCAGCTTCGCCGTCCGCAATGAATGCCGCAGAACGGGATAATTCATTCAGGATTTCAGTTAAATAATCGGTCGTTTTCATCATCCTTGTGTGATCAGCTGTTTCATTTTTGAAGCGGTATCCGCTTTATTGTCAGCGCCCGTTATTCCCCCGCCGACAATGATAAGATCAGGGTTCTGTTTCACGGCTTCAGAGAGCGTCTCAAGTTTAATGCCCCCGGCAATTGCGGTTTTTGCGTTTTTAACTGCCTTTTTAATTGTTGTCAATTCCTCGAAAGAGTTTTTTCCTTCCGCCTGATGATCATAACCTGTGTGTACACAAATATAATCAACACCCAGTGCGTCAACTTCTTTCGCCCGTGTTTCAAGGTTCTTAACGTTAATCATGTCGACGAGAATTTTCTTTTGCTGTTTTTTTGCTTCCTCCACAGCGCCTTTGATTGTTGAGTCGCCGGTTGCGCCGAGAACAGTGATGATGTCGGCTCCGGCTTCTGCCGCTTTCATGATTTCGTATCCGCCCGCATCCATGATTTTAAGATCGGCAAGCACTTTCAGATGTGGGAAGGCTGCTTTCATTTCTTTTACGGCCTTTAATCCTTCATTGATCACAACCGGAGTTCCGATTTCGACAACGTCCACATATTGCTCTACTTCTTTTACAAGTTCGATTGCCTCCGGGATATTCACTAAGTCTAACGCCAGCTGTAATTCCATTACATATCCACTCCTCTTTGTGATGTAGTTTACATTCTAATGAGTGTCCTGCACGTTGGGAAGTACGCACTTTCAAGTCAAATAGTTACTTTGAGGATACCGTCGCCCGCAGGCCAGCCGCTTTCTTTCGGGTAAAATCACGTGTTAGTATAAGTAAAGAGGTTTTTGTGAAAAAGTAAGTGATGTCTATAGATGATGAACATATAAAAAGTATGGGAAGGAAGATTAACCATGAGCCGTATGGATGAGAAAACGTTTAATTGTGAAAAGGAATTAACGCTTGCCGTGATAGGCGGGAAGTGGAAGATGCTTATTATGTGGCATCTGGGGAAGGAAGGCACAAAGCGGTTTAATGAGTTAAAAGCTTTAATCCCGGATATTACGCATAAAATTCTTGTGAATCAGCTTAGGGAGCTGGAACAGGATCTGATTGTTCACCGGGAAGTATATCCGGTCGTCCCCCCGAAAGTGGAATATTCCTTAACGGCCCAAGGGGAGAGTCTTATGCCGATTCTGGACGCGATGTATGAGTGGGGAAAAGAATATATGGAATTAATCAACATTGATAAAAAAGTGATGAAAGAATCTTTTTAAAGCGCTCTGTTTAATATAATAGAGGGCTTTTTTTGCGGTCTTTTGAGATCATATTGCGAACGGCTGTATGTGCTTTTTCGGTTTTTGCGCTGTCATGCAGACAATCCATAAAGTTTGTAAAGATTGTGAGTTCTGGAATAGCTGGAGATTCATCTGAAAAACATTATATTTTAAAAATTTTTAATTTTATGTAAATAATATTTTTGGACATATGTTGCGGGATGCCGCAAAAAACCCTCTGTTTTTGTCGGATTTTTTTTCGGTGTGCCGCATGAAACTTTTCACCCATTTTTCGGTGATAAAAACAAATTTTTCATATAAAGTGAACTTAAGTAGATATATAGAAATACATGAAGAAATAGGTAAACCTTTCATGCTTACAATCAACGGCTTTTGTCTTGATTTCTCATATTTTTCCGCCGAAATGCGGACTGGCAGGCCTGCGGACGCGGCATTTCGGCGGACCATGGAACGGGATCTTTTTTACAGAAGTGGTTCTTTTGGCTTGAGAATGTGTTAGGGACATAGTGGGAGGCTGTTTTTACGGGAGAATTGACAACTTAGTCACAAAAAAGGGAGGCGCAAACATATGGAAATAACTTTTTATCCTTTAACAAATGCTCAGAAGCGTATTTGGTATACAGAGAAATTCTATCCGAATACGAGTATTTCAAATCTTGCCGGTTTCGGAAAACTTATCTCAGAGGACGGAGTTCATGCGGCGCTTGTCGAGAGTGCCATTCAGGAATTTGTCCGGCGGCATGAGTCGATGAGAATCAAGCTTCGTCTTGATGAGGACGGGGAGCCTGTTCAATATGTGAGCGGATATCGTCCTTTGTCTATTGAACATGTGGACATCAGGCAAGCCGGTTTAACAGCGGACGAGCTGTCAAAGCTGGGACGTGAGGAGGCAAATCGCCCTCTGCCGTTATATGATCATGATTTGTTCCGTTTTTCCTTGTATACGATTAGTGAAAACGAGGTTTGGTTCTATGCAAATGTTCATCATATCATTTCAGACGGGATTTCCATGACGATTTTAGGTAATACGATTACCGATATTTATTTAGAACTGGCCGGCGGCATGGGTGAAGATAAAGGCGAATCACATTCCTTTATTGAGCATGTCCTGTCAGAGCAGGAGTATGTTAAATCCAAACGCTTCAAAAAGGACCGTGATTTTTGGAACGGACAGTTTGAGACCATTCCGGAACTTGTGTCTCTTAAAAGAAGCCGAGCTGACGCGGACCTTGGCGCCAAAAGGTTTTCTCAAGAAATTCCTCACGGGCTGTACACGCATATTCAGACATTTTGCGAAGACCATAAGGTCAGTGTTCTCTCGCTTTTCCAGTCAGCTCTTATCGCATATCTGTACAGAGTGACCGGGAGGGACGATGTCGTTACGGGTACGTTTATGGGAAACCGGACGAATGCGAAAGAGAAGCAGATGCTCGGGATGTTTGTTTCTACAGTGCCTGTGCGGACAAGCGTCGACGGAGGCCAAGCGTTTCTGGAGTTTGTAAGAGGGCGGATGAAGGACCTGATGAAAATTCTCCGTCATCAAAAGTATCCGTATAACCTGCTGGTGAACGATTTGCGCGAGTCGAAAAGCACGCTGAGCAAATTGTTTACGGTGTCTCTGGAGTACCAGGTGATGCAGTGGCAGAAAAAGGAGAATCTTTCATTTTTAACTGATCCTATTTTCAGCGGAAGCGGGACAAATGATATTTCGATTCATGTAAAGGAACGATGGGACACTGGAAAACTGACGATTGATTTTGACTATCGCAGTGACGTATTCACCGAAGAAGAGATTACATCCGTTTCTGAACGCCTGATTACATTGCTTGAAGATGCGCTCTTGTCTCCTGATCGTACGATTGATGAGCTTGCTCTTATTTCTGATTCGGAAAAAGAGCGCCTTCTGAAACGGGCCGGCGGCAATCCGACGGCATACCGCAAGGAGATGACGATACCGGCTCTTTTTCAAGAGAAAGCGGAGGCTCTTGCCGGCAAACCAGCGGTTGTATTTGAAGGCCGCACATTGTCCTATAGCACATTACATGAACAGTCCGGCCGCATTGCGGGACGCCTCCTGCAGCATGGTATATCCGCCGATTCTCCTGTTGCGGTGCTGCTCGGCCGTTCGGAGCGGGTCATTGCGGCGATTATGGGGATTTTGAAAGCCGGAGGGGCTTATGTGCCGATAGATCCTGATTTTCCGGCTGAGCGGATTCAATACATTTTGGATGACTGCGGAGCGAAAGCGGTTCTGACGGAAGATGGAATAAAAGCGCCGGAAACGGAAGCTGAACTGATTGATTTTGATGAAGCGGTTCACTATGAGATTCCGGCGGCCGGCGTGAACTCAGCATCCGACAGATTGGCCTACATCATCTATACATCGGGTACGACGGGGCGGCCGAAAGGCGTCATGATTGAGCATCGCCAAGTTCACCATCTGGTTCAGTCTCTTCAGCAGGAAATTTATCAATGCGATGAACAGACGTTAAGGATGGCGCTTTTGGCTCCGTTCCATTTTGATGCTTCGGTTAAACAGATTTTTGCATCACTTCTCTTGGGGCAGACTCTTTATATCGTGCCGAAAACAACCGTAACGAACGGTTCGGCTTTGCTAGATTATTACCGTGAAAACCGGATTGAAGCCACTGACGGAACGCCTGCCCATCTGCAAATGATCACAGCGGCCGGGGACGTCAGCGGAATTGAACTGCGTCACCTGCTGATCGGGGGAGAAGGCTTGTCTGCCGCCGTGGCCGATCAGCTCATGACACTCTTTAAAGAAACAGGCGCAGCACCGCGTCTGACAAATGTATACGGGCCGACGGAGACGTGTGTGGATGCGTCTGTGCACCCTGTCTTACCTGACGGAATCGGCAATCAAGCTGCATACGTTCCGATCGGGAAAGCACTCGGAAATGCCCGGCTGTATGTGTTGGATAAACATAAACAGCTTCAGCCCGACGGCACGGTCGGGGAGCTTTATATCGCGGGAGACGGCGTGGGGCGCGGTTATTTAAACATGCCGGATATGACCGCTGAGAAGTTTTTGCCTGATCCGTTTGTAAAAAGCGGAAACATGTACCGCACCGGTGATATGGTGCGCTGGCTGCCTGATGGCACGATGGAATACATCGGCCGGGAAGATGATCAGGTGAAAGTCCGCGGCTACCGCATCGAGCTTGGAGAAATTGAAACGGTGCTCAGAAAGGCGCCGGGTGCAGCTGAAGCCGTCGTACTGGCCAGACCGGATCAGCAGGGAAATTTAGACGTATGCGCATATATCGTGCAGGAGAATGGAACAGATTTTCAGCCTGCCGAGTACAGGGAGTATGTGTCAAAACACCTTCCTGACTACATGGTGCCGGCTTACTTTACAAAAACAGATGAAATTCCGCTCACGCCGAGCGGGAAGGCAGACCGAAGCAAGCTGTTTGCGTTTGATGTGCAAGCTGTCAGCTCAACCGTGTATATCGCACCGAGAAATGAAACGGAAGAAACCCTCGCCGCCATTTGGCAGGAAGTCCTCGGGATGGACAAGGCGGGAATTTATGATCATTTCTTTGAGGCGGGCGGACATTCGTTAAAAGCGATGACGTTATTGACGAAAATCCATAAAAAAATGGGTGTTGAGATCCCGCTGCAATACTTGTTCGAGCATCCGACAATCGCCGCTCTGGCTGATTATGCGGCCGGCTGTGAACAAGGAAAGGCTTTCCGTACGATTGAGCCTGCCGAAAAACAAGCGCATTATCCGCTTTCGCTCGCCCAGCAGCGGACGTATATCGCCAGCCAGTTTGAGGATGCGGGTGTCGGCTATAACATGCCTGCCGCTGCTATTGTTGAGGGGCCATTAAATATTGAGAAGCTGGAACATGCATTTTCTGACTTAATCAGAAGACATGAAGCACTGAGAACGTCATTTCGATTAGAGGACAGCACGCCGAGACAAGTGATTCACGAAGATGTTCCGTTTCATATTCAAATGATAGAGGCAGACGGCAGAACGAATGAACAGGTCATGAAGCATTTTGTGCGCCGTTTTGATTTGTCAGAAGCGCCGCTGTTCAGAATCGGTTTGCAAAAGCTTGATGAACGCCGCCATATGCTGATGTTTGACATGCATCACCTCATTTCTGACGGAGTGTCCATCGCCATCATCCTGAAGGAGCTGGCCGCTATTTACAGCGGGGCACAGCTTCCTGAATTGCGCATTCAATATAAGGATTATGCCGTATGGCAAACGGAACGGGCCGAAGAAGGCTATCAGAAGGAGCGGGCATACTGGAAGGATGTCTTTGCGGGTGAATTGCCTGTGCTTCAGCTGCTCCCTGATTATCCGAGACCGCAGGTGCAGAGCTTTGAGGGAGACCGTGTATCTGTCAAGCTGAGCAAAACGCTGCAAGCACGGCTGCACAAGATAGCCGAGACAAACGGAGCCACTCTTTATATGGTGCTCTTATCTGCATACTATACACTGCTTTCTAAATATTCCGGACAGGAAGATATTATCGTGGGAACGCCGTCAGCGGGAAGAAATCATTCTGACACCGAGGGGCTTGTCGGCATGTTTGTCAACACGCTTGCGCTGCGAAGCTCCGTTAAGCAGGATCAATCCTTTGTCAGTCTGTTGGCTCATGTCCGGCAGCAGGTGCTGAATGCATTTTCTCATCAGGATTATCCGTTTGAATGGCTGACCGAGGAGCTGAATGTTCCCCGTGATATGAGCAGGCATCCGATATTCGATACGATGTTCAGTCTGCAAAATGCAGCGGACGGCATTCCGGAAATCGGTGATCTCACGCTATCCCTTCATGAAACAAATTTCAATATCGCCAAATTTGATTTGACGATGCAGGCGCGGGAATCGGCGGAAGGCATGATGCTCGATCTGGATTATTGCACGAAGCTTTATAAACAGTCGACCGCAGACCGTATGCTGGCACATTATGTGCACCTGCTGGAAAGCGCAGCCGCTGCGCCGGAAGCGAAGATCGGTGACTATCATCTGCTTTCTGAACAGGAGGCAATGAATCAATTACAGCAATTCAATCCGAAACGAACGACTTATCCGAAAGAAAAAACAATCGTACAGATTTTTGAGGAGCAGGCTGAAAAGACGCCAAACCGTACAGCGCTTCAGTTTGAAAGAGAAGAACTGACTTATAAGGAGCTGAATGAGCGCGCCAACAGGCTTGCACGGCATATTCTTTCTGTCGGAGGCGGCGGAAAAACGGCGGCTGTGTTATGTGAACGGTCAACGGACATGATTGTTTCGATCATGGCTGTATTAAAAGCGGGCTCCGCTTATGTGCCGATTGATCCCGAACATCCGGTACAGCGAATTCAGCATTTCTTCCGTGACAGCGGGGCGAATGTGCTGATGACGCAGGAAAGCTTAAAGCCGATCGCAGAAAAGGCCGGATTTCAAGGAGTGATTGTGCTTGCTGACGACGAGATGAGCTATGACAAGGAATCTCATAATCTCGCAATGCCGTTTGACTCAAAAGCGATTGCCAACCTCACCTATACATCCGGTACGACGGGGACGCCGAAAGGGAACATCGTCACACATGCCAACATCTTGCGGACGGTGAAAGACACGAACTATTTGACTGTGTCTGAGGAAGACACGGTGCTTGGGCTTTCCAACTACGTGTTTGACGCTTTTATGTTTGATTTGTTCGGTTCTCTTTTAAACGGTGCGAAGCTTGTGATCGTTCCGAAAGAAACCGTGCTGGATATGTCCCGCTTATCCCGCGTGATCGAACGGGAAAATATCAGTATTCTGATGATTACGACGGCGCTGTTCCATCTGCTTGTTGACATGGAACCCGCCTGCCTGTCAACTCTTCGGAAAATCATGTTCGGTGGAGAGCGCGCCTCGGTGGAGCATGTCAAAAAGGCGCTTGCAACAGTCGGCAAAGGCAAGCTGCTTCATATGTACGGACCGTCAGAAAGCACGGTGTTTGCGACGTATCATCCGGTGGATGTTATTGAAGAGGACACGCTTTCTATTCCGATCGGGAAACCGGTCAGTAACACGGAAGTCTTCATCCTGAATCCGGACGGACGCGTGCAGCCGGAAGGCGTCGCAGGCGAGCTGTGCGTCAGCGGAGAAGGGCTTGTTCAAGGTTACTACAACCGTCCTGAGCTGACGGAAGAAAAGTTTGTGCCTCATCCGTTCAAAGACGGTGATCGCATGTATAAAACAGGCGACTTGGCAAGATGGCTGCCGAATGGCGATATCGAATTTATCGGCCGTATCGACCATCAAGTGAAAATCCGCGGACAGCGGATTGAGCTTGGAGAAATCGAGCATCAGCTGCAAAGCCATGACCGTGTTCAAGAAAGTGTCGTTCTCGCGGTTGATCAAGGCGCGGGTGACAAGCTCCTTTGTGCTTATTTTGTCTGCCTTGGAGAAATTTCTTCCCAGGAGCTGAGGGAGCATACGGCGAAGGACTTGCCGGCATTTATGATTCCGGCCGTCTTTATCCAAATGGATGAGCTGCCGCTTACAGGGAACGGGAAAATCGACCGCCGGGCACTGCCGCTTCCTGATGTAACCGCAGCGAACGCCGTGTCGTATACAGCTCCGCGCAATGAAACAGAACAGAAACTGGCGGATATCTGGGCTGAGGTACTGCAAGCGGAGCAAGTCGGCATCCATGACCAGTTCTTTGAAATCGGAGGCCATTCTTTAGCGGGAATGAAGCTTCTCGCTTTGATTCATCAGGCGTTCGGCGTACAGCTTACATTAAAGGAGCTTTTCACTTCTCCGACGGTGGCCGGATTGGCACGGCTTATTTCCGGCGCTGATCAGCAGGCGGCTGAAAGCATTACGCCGGCGGCAGTGCAGGAAACATATCCGGTTTCCTCTCCGCAAAAAAGAATGTTTGTGCTTCAGCAGATGGAAGGCGCTGAAACAAGCTATAACATGCCGTCCGTGCTGCGATTGAAAGGAAAGCTTGACGCTGAAAAGCTGAAAGGTGTCATGAAACAGCTGACCGAACGCCATGAAGCATTCAGAACGACCTTTGAAATCAAGGATGGAGAAACGGTTCAGCGGATATGGGCAGAAGCTGATTTGGATGTTGAATATCATGAGTCCTCTGCGGATGAGGCGGAACGGATTATTCACGACTTTATCCGGCCTTTCCGCTTGGACCAGCTTCCTCTCGTCAGAATGGGGTTGGTTAAGATTGCTGAAGATGACCATCTCATGCTGTTTGATATGCACCATATTATTTCAGACGGAGCCTCGGTCGGCGTGCTGATAGATGAACTGTCGCGTCTGTATGGCGGAGAAACGCTTGAGCCGCTTCGGATTCAATATAAAGACTACGCTGTGTGGCAGCGGGAGTTTATCCAATCAGAGCAATACCGGAAGCAGGAGGAACATTGGCTGCAGGAGCTTGATGGCGAATTGCCGGTATTGACGCTGCCGACTGATTACAGCCGTCCGGCCGTTCAAACCTTCGAAGGTGACCGGATGATCTTTTCCCTGACCGAGGGGCAGACGTCGGCTCTCCGCAGTCTGGCGAAAGAAACGGATTCCACCATGTACATGGTGCTGCTGGCTTCGTACAGCGCGTTTTTATCAAAACTGAGCGGCCAGCACGATATCATTGTCGGTTCTCCGGTTGCGGGGCGGTCACATGCCGATCTCGCACAAGTCATCGGTGTATTTGTGAATACACTCGCGATGCGTACGTATCCGGAAGCAGACAAGGCCTTCACGGACTATCTTAATGAAGTGAAACAAACCGCCTTGGGCGCGTTTGATGCGCAGGATTATCCGCTGGAAGACCTTTTGCAAAAGGTCGAAGTGCAGCGTGACACGAGCAGAAATCCATTGTTTGATGCCGTATTTTCGATGCAAAACGCAAATGCGGAAGATTTGATGATGGAAGGAATTGAGCTTAAACACCATCCGTTTGAGAGGAAAACGGCCAAGTTTGATCTGACGCTGACGGCTGATGAAACAAACGGAGGCTTAACGTTTGTGCTTGAATATAACACCGCGCTGTTTAAACCGGAAACGGCAGAAACATGGAAGCGTTATTGGCTTCATCTGTTAGATGCCGTGACGGAAAACCCGAATGCGAAGCTTTCACAGCTTTCACTTGTAAATGATACAGAAAAACAAGCTCTCCTTGACGCATGGAAAGGCAAAACCCTTCCCGTCCCGCGGGATAAAACGGTTCACCGCCTCTTTGAAGAAACGGCGGCGCGCTATGCAAGCCGCCCTGCCGTGACATATAACGGCACGACATGGACATACGGGGAGCTGAACGCGAAGGCCAACCGCCTCGCGCGCATTCTCATGGACTGCGGTGTCTCAGCGGATGAACGCGTCGGCATTCTGACGAAGCCGTCGCTGGAAATGACCGCCGGCGTGCTGGGCGTTCTGAAAGCGGGAGCGGCATTTGTGCCGATTGATCCGGACTATCCGGCAGAACGCATCAGCTACATTCTTCAAGACAGCGGCGCGAAGCTTCTGCTGACGCAGGAAGCGTTGAGCGTACCGGACAGCTTCACGGGAGACACGATCCTTCTCAACGGCGTCCGTTCCATTTTGAGCCTGCCGCTTGATGAAAATGACGAAGCGAACCCGCAGACGGAAACCACCGCGGATCACCTCGCTTATATAATTTATACGTCAGGAACGACCGGCCAGCCGAAGGGCGTCATGGTCGAGCACCATGCGCTTATGAACCTGTGCTTCTGGCATCACGACGCATTCGGCATGACGGCTGAAGACAAGAGTGCGAAGTACGCGGGCTTCGGCTTTGACGCCTCCATTTGGGAGATGTTCCCGACATGGACCATCGGCGCCGGGCTTCACGTCATTGACGAAGCAATCCGGCTTGATATCACCCGCCTAAACGAGTATCTCGAAGAGAACGGCGTGACAATCACCTTCCTGCCGACACAGCTGGCCGAACAGTTTATGGAGCTTGAGAACACATCACTCCGTATGCTTCTCGTCGGCGGCGACAAGCTGAAGCGGGCGGTGAAGCAGCCGTATACAATCGTCAACAACTACGGCCCGACCGAAAATACCGTCGTTGCGACAAGCGGCATCATCAATCCGGAGGAAGGCTCTCTTTCCATCGGACGGGCGATTGCCAATACGAGAGCCTATATTCTCGGCGACGGCGATCAGGTGCAGCCGGAGGGCATTGCCGGCGAACTGTGCGTGGCAGGCCGCGGGCTTGCGCGCGGCTATCTGAACCGGGAAGAAGAAACGGCGAAGCGGTTTACTGCTGATCCGTTCGTGCCGGGTGAGCGCATGTACCGGACCGGTGACCTCGTGAAATGGAACGCTCGGCACGGCATCGAATACATCGGCCGCATCGACCAGCAGGTAAAAGTGCGCGGCTACCGGATCGAGCTGTCAGAAATCGAAGTCCGCCTCGCCCAGCTTGCGGACGTTCATGACGCAGCCGTCACGGCGGTCAAAGACAAAGCGGGCAATACCGCGCTTTGTGCCTATATCGCACCTGCCCAATCAGAAATCAAAGCGCTCAAAACCGCCTTAAAAGAAACGCTTCCTGATTATATGGTGCCGGCTTTCTGGGTGGCGATGGACGAGCTTCCGGTCACCGCAAACGGCAAGATCGACAAAAAAGCCTTGCCTGAGCCGGACATTGAAGCGGGCAGCGCGGCGTACAAAGCGCCGGAAACGGAAATGGAGACCCTGCTTTCTGACATTTGGCAGGACGTACTCGGCCTGTCGCAGATCGGTGTAAGCGATAATTTCTTCACGCTCGGAGGCGACTCCATTAAAGGCATCCAAATGGCAAGCCGCCTGAATCAGCACGGCTTCAAGCTGGAAATGAAAGACCTCTTCCAGCATCCGACGATCGAAGAGCTGGTCTCCTATGTGGAGCGGACGGAAGGCAAGCAGGCCGACCAGGGACCGGTCGAAGGCGAGGCGGAATTAACGCCGATCCAGCGCTGGTTCTTTGAGAAAGACTTTACGAACAAGCACCATTGGAACCAGTCCGTCATGCTTCATGCGGCAGACGGCTTTGATCCTGTTTTGGTTGAAAAGACCTTACAAGTATTAACTGAGCATCACGATGCGCTCCGAATGGTTTATCGTGAGCAAAAGCCATATTACAGAGGGCTGGAGGCTGCGTCTGTTGATTTGGAAGTCTTCAAGCTGAATGGGCCTGCTGAAGATCATGAAGACCGCATTGAACGGGAAGCGGATCATCTCCAAAGCAGTATTGCACTGGAAACCGGCAATCTGCTGAAGGCAGGGCTTTTCCAAGCGGCAGACGGCGACCATTTGCTTCTGGCCATTCATCACTTAGTCGTAGACGGTGTATCGTGGCGGATTTTACTGGAGGACTTCACTGCCGTTTATACTCAGCTGAAGCAAGGAAACGAACCGGCGCTTTCGCCGAAAACACATTCATTCGCCGAGTTTGCACGGAGATTAAAAGAATACGCAGACACGAAGGCATTTTTGAAGGAAGCGGATTATTGGAAACAGCTGGAGGAGAAAGAGGTATGGACTCAGCTTCCGAAAGACCGGCAGTCAAGCGATCAGCGTATGAAGTATACAAAAACGATCGGCTTCTCACTGACAGCTGAACAAACCGAGCTGCTCACAACAAAAGTACATGAAGCCTATCACACAGAAATGAACGACATTCTGCTGACAGCACTCGGATTGGCGCTGAAGGAATGGACGGGCCGGGATACAATCGGCGTTCATTTAGAAGGCCACGGGCGTGAGGACATACTTAATGGCCTGAACATGACCCGGACGGTCGGCTGGTTTACGAGCATGTATCCGATGGTTCTGGAAATGAAGCACGCCGATGATCTCGCGTATCAGCTGAAACAAATGAAAGAGGATATCAGGCATATACCGAATAAAGGAGTCGGCTACGGCATTCTGCGCTATGTAACGGCGCCTGAACATAAAGAGGATCTTTCATTTTCCATTGAACCGGACATCAGCTTTAACTACTTAGGCCAGTTTAATGAAATGTCTGACTCCGGTTTATTTACAAGGTCGAAGATGCCGTCGGGACAATCGCTGAGCCCGGATACGGAAAAGCCGAATGCGCTCGATATTGTCGGATTTATAGAAAATAGGCAGCTGACTATGACATTTGCCTATCATTCTCTCGAATTTCATGAAAAAACCATTCAATCGTTCAGTGACAGTTTTAAAGCGCATCTGCTTAAGATTACAGACCATTGCTTAGCCCAAGACGGGCCGGAGCTTACGCCTAGTGATCTTGGAGATGACGACCTGACGCTTGATGAACTTGATAAATTAATGGAGATTCTTTAGCAGAAAAAGGTAGAGGTGACGTATGAGCAAAAAATCGATTCAAAAGGTGTATGCACTCACACCGATGCAGGAGGGAATGCTGTATCATGCAATGCTTGATCCGCATTCTTCCTCTTACTTCACACAGTTAGAGCTGAGGATTCACGGAATCTTTCATCTTGAACTCTTTGAAAAAAGCGTAAATGAGCTGATCCGGACTTATGACATTCTGCGTACGGTATTTGTGCACCAGCAGCTGCAAAAACCGCGCCAAGTCGTATTAGCCGAGCGTAAAACGAGCGTGCACTATGAAGATATCAGCCAATTAGATGAAACACGCCAAACCGAATATATTGAACGCTATAAAAGTGACGTGAAGCAGCAGGGTTTTAATCTCGCAAAAGACATTCTGTTTAAAGCGGCGGTTTTCAGATTGAGTGAAGAGCAGCTGTATCTCGTTTGGAGCAATCATCATATCGTCATGGACGGCTGGAGTATGGGCGTTTTGATGAAGAGTCTGTTTCAAAACTATGAAGCGCTCCGGGTCGGGCGCCCCGCAGCAGCCAGTCAGGGCAAGCCTTACTCTGACTATATGAAATGGCTCGGCAGCCGGGATAATGAAGAGGCCGAACAATATTGGAGCAGCCGCCTGGCGGGTTTCGAACAGCCGAGCCTGCTCCCGGGCCGCCTGAATGCAAAAAAGAAAGACTATCAAAATGAAGAATACTCCTTTGTGTGGGATGAAGAGCTGGTGGCGCAAATTCAGCAAACCGCAAATCAGCATCGAGTGACGGGGCCTAACCTCTTTCAAGCGGTATGGGGTGCCGTGCTCAGCAAGTACAACTATACGGACGACGTAGTCTTCGGCACCGTAGTATCAGGCCGTCCTTCAGAAATCAACGGCATTGAAACGATGGCCGGGCTGTTCATTAACACGATACCCGTCCGGGTCAAGATTGACTCAGAAGCCGCCTTCGCTGATGTGATGTCAGCCGTCCAAAAAAACGCCGTTGAAGCTGAGCGTTACGATTACGTGCCGCTCTACGATATTCAAAAGCGTTCTGCCTTGGACGGAAGCCTTTTGAATCATCTGGTTGCGTTTGAAAATTACCCGCTTGATAAAGAGCTTGAAAACGGAGGCATGGAGGACCGTCTCGGCTTTTCCATTAAGGTCGAACATGCCTTTGAACAAACAAGCTTTGATTTCAATTTAATTGTTTATCCGGGCAAAACATGGACCGTCAAAATCAAATACAACGGGGCGGCATTCGATGCTGATGCCATCGAAAGAACGGCAAATCATCTGACCCGCATGATGAAAGCGGCAGTCGAAAAGCCTGACGCATACGTGCAGGATTACGGACTGGTTTCAGAGGAAGAAGAACGGCAGATTGTGGAGGTATTCAATGATACGAAAACAGCGCTGCCGGAAGAAACGGCCGTTCATCGCTTATTCGAAGCACAGGCAAAACGAACGCCTGCCAGCATCGCAGCAAAAGAAGAGGGACGTGAGCTGACATACCGTGAATTGAATGAAGCAGCCAACCGTCTGGCAAGAATTCTCATTGAGAACGGGCTGGAAAAAGGACAGACCGCTGCCATCATGAACGAGCGCTCTGCGGATACCGTCATCGGAATGCTTGCCGTCTTAAAAGCAGGCGGCGCATATGTGCCGATAGATCCGGCTTTTCCGGAGGACCGTCTCCGTTTTATGGCGGAAGACAGCTCCATTCAGCTCGTGCTGACGGTTCAAGCTTATAAAGAACAAGCAGGCACACTGCAAGTTCCGGTCATCATGCTTGACGCCGCTTCAGATGAAACAGTGAGCGGCGCCGATCTGAACCTGTCTGCGGACGGAAACGATCTGGCGTATATTATGTACACATCCGGTTCAACGGGCAAACCGAAAGGCGTCATGATCGAGCACAGAAATATCATCCGGCTCGTCAAGCATTCGAATTACGTTCCGGTTCACGAAGAAGACCGCATGGCGCAAACGGGGGCCGTCAGCTTTGATGCCGGTACTTTTGAAGTCTTCGGCGCTTTGTTAAACGGAGCTGCGCTCTATCCGGTCAAAAAAGAGACGCTGCTTGATGCTTCCCGCTTTGCCGCGTTTCTCAGAGAACAGCGGATTACGACGATGTGGCTGACTTCTCCGCTGTTCAACCAGCTTGCCCAAAAGGATGCAGGCATGTTTAAAACGCTCCGGCATTTAATCATCGGCGGAGACGCGCTTGTCCCGCATATCGTAAACAAAGTCAGAAAGGCTTCTCCAGAACTGTCGCTTTGGAACGGCTACGGTCCGACGGAAAATACAACATTCTCGACCAGTTTTCTCATTGATCAGGATTATGACGGTTCTATTCCGATTGGGAAGCCGATCGGCAATTCTACCGCATACATTATGGACGATAGCCGGAATCTTCAGCCGATCGGGGCGCCGGGCGAGCTGTGTGTCGGCGGA
This sequence comes from Bacillus sp. YC2, assembly GCF_019891195.1. Lineage (NCBI taxonomy): Bacteria > Bacillati > Bacillota > Bacilli > Caryophanales > Bacillaceae > Bacillus > Bacillus sp. YC2. The sequence continues at coordinate 180,210 of NZ_JAHXDO010000006.1, forward strand.
AGCGGGGTTGCAAGAGGTTATGTGAATCTCCCTGAATTAACGGAGAAACAGTTTGTCCAAGACCCGTTCAGGCCTGACGATACAGTGTACCGGACGGGAGACTTGGCGAAATGGCGTCCGGACGGCACGATCGAGTTTCTGGGCAGAATTGACAACCAAGTGAAAGTGCGCGGCTTCAGAATCGAGCTTGGAGAAATCGAGACGAAGATCAGCCAGGCAGATGGCGTCACGGAAGCGGCCGCGATGATTAGAAAGAACAAAGCGGATGAGAATGAAATTTGCGCCTACTTTACCGCAGATCGTGATCTTTCTCAGGAAAGCCTGCGCAAATCACTTTCAGAATCACTGCCTGAATACATGATTCCCGCGTATTTGATTCAAATGGAACAATTTCCGCTGACAGCGAACGGAAAAATTGATAAAAAGTCGCTTCCTGAGCCGCAGGCTGAAGCGGCGCAACAAGAATACGAAGCGCCAAAAACAGAAGCGGAGCAGAAACTTGCGGATATTTGGGAAGGCATCCTCGGTGTAAAAGCCGGTGTGACTGACAATTTCTTTACCATCGGCGGCCATTCTTTAAAGGCCATGATGATGACCGCTAAAATTCAAGAGCAATTTCAAAAAGAAGTGCCGATTAAAGTTCTGTTTGAAAAGCCGACGATTCAAGAACTTGCACAATATTTACAGCAGCATGAGAGCGAGGAGGAGCAGCAGCAGTTTGAACCGATCCGACAAGCGCCTTATCAGAAGCATTATCCTGTATCCTCTGCACAGCGCAGGATGTATATCCTTAACCAGCTCGGGCAGGCAAGCACGAGCTACAACGTCCCTGCTGTACTTTTGCTGGAAGGAACAGTAGACAAAGACCGTCTTGAACAAGCCATGCAGGCATTAATCAACCGCCACGAGACATTGCGCACGTCGTTTGACATGGCGGATGGAGAAGTTGTGCAAATCATTCATAAAAATGTTTCATTTCAGCTGGAGGCTGCCAAGTGCCGGGAAGAAGACGCGGAAGAACTGATGAAAGCCTTTATCCGTCCGTTCGAGCTTAACCGTGCGCCGCTCGTCCGTTCGAAGCTGATCCAGCTTGCAGAAGATCGGCATTTGCTGCTGATTGACATGCACCATATTATTACTGACGGCAGCTCGACGGGCATTTTCATCGGCGATCTGGCGAAGCTTTATCAAGGCGCAGAGCTAGAGCTGCCGAAACTTCACTATAAGGATTTTTCTGTCTGGCAGCGTGAGAAAGCCGATCAGGATAAGCATGAAGCATACTGGCTTGATACATTCAAAGGCGAGCTGCCGGTGCTTGACCTGCCGCTTGATTTTCCGCGTCCGGCCGAGCGGAGCTTTGAAGGAGAACGGGTCATCTTCGGACTTGATCGTCAAGTGACGGCGCAAATTAAAAAATTGCTGGCTGATACGGATACGACGATGTACATGTTTTTATTAGCCGCTTTTCAAGTGCTGCTTTCCAAATATACGGGGCAGGAAGATATCATCGTCGGTTCTCCGACTGCCGGAAGAACACATCCCGATCTTCAAGATGTACCCGGCATGTTTGTCAACACGGTTGCACTGCGGTCACATCCGTTAGGCAAAAAAACGTTCAAGCAATTTTTGGACGAGGTAAAAACGGCCAGCCTTCAAGCCTTCGAGCATCAGAGCTATCCGCTTGAAGAATTGATTGAAAAGCTGCCATTAACGAGAGACACGAGCCGAAGCCCGCTGTTCAGCGTGTTATTTAACATGCAGAACATGGAGATTCCGTCATTGCGATTGGGAGATTTGCAGATTTCTTCTTATTCCATGCATCACCATGTCGCCAAATTTGATCTTTCTCTAGAGGCGGCAGAGCGGGGGGAAGAAATCGGGCTGAGCTTTGATTACGCCAGAGCCTTATTTACAGATGAAACGATCCGCCGCTGGAGCACTCATTTTGTCAATTTGATTAAAGCCTGCGCCGGCAATCCCGAAGTGCGCTTGGCCGATGCAAATCTGCTGTCTCCTGCCGAACAGGACGCGCTTCTGGCAGACGAAAAACGAACGGAAGCGGATCTGCCTGAAGGCGGCACTTATATCTCGCTGTTTGAAGAACAAGCGCAAAAGACGCCTGACCTTACAGCGGTTGTCGGCGGCGGAAACCTGACATACCGTGAGCTTGATGAACAGGCGAACCGTTTTGCCCGCCACCTCCGCGCAAACGGAGCGGGGCGTGAAGACATCGTTGCGATTATGATGGATCGTTCGGCCGAATTGGCCACCGCCATTCTCGGTGTCATGAAAGCCGGCGCCGCGTTTCTGCCGATAGATCCTGAGACCCCGGAAGAGAGAATCCGTTACTCTTTGGAAGACAGCGGGGCGAAGCTTCTCGTCGTCAATGAGAGAAATATGACCGCGGCCGCCGTTTATAAAGGAAAAACGGTAACCATGGAAGGCGGAGAGTGGCGGGAGGAAAGCGCAGAGCGCCTTGAAACAGAGGCGCGTGCCGATCATCTTGCTTATATCATTTATACGTCAGGAACGACAGGAAAACCAAAAGGCGTCCAGCTGGAGCATCGCAATCTTATAAACTATGTCACGTGGTTCAGCCGTGAAGCCGATCTGACGGAAAAAGATAAAGCCGTGCTGCTGTCCTCTTATGCGTTTGATCTGGGATATACAAGTCTGTTTCCGATCCTTCAAGCGGGCGGCGAGCTGCACATTGTGCCGAAAGAGACGTACACGGCGCCTGATCAGCTTGGTGAGTATATACAGCAAAACGGCATTACGTATATCAAGCTGACGCCGTCGCTGTTCCATATGATCGTCAATACATCACGATTTACGAAAGAACGGCATTTCAGCCCGCTTCGTTTAGCGGTTCTCGGCGGCGAAAAAATCATAACGTCTGATGTCCGCAAGTTCCATGAGGTGTATCCGCATACCGATTTCATCAATCATTACGGCCCGACGGAAACGACCATCGGCGCCGTTGCCGGACGGATTGATATGGATCGGCTTGATCAGTATGAAAAACGCCCGATCATCGGCCGGCCAATCGCCAATACCGGGGCGCTTGTTTTAGACAGCTCGATGAGACTTGTTCCTCCGGGAGCAAGCGGCGAGCTGTATATTACAGGAAGCGGGATTGCCAGAGGGTATCTCAACCGCCCGCAGCTGACGGCGGAGAAATTTCTGGCTAATCCGTACTCGCCGGACAGCTTGATGTACAAAACGGGTGATGCCGTCCGCAGGCTTTCTGACGGGACGATTGAATTCATCGGCCGAACGGATGATCAGGTGAAAATCCGCGGCTACCGAATTGAATTAAAAGAGATTGAAAACGTGCTGTTAAGTATGAACGGGATTCAGGAGGCAGTCGTTCTCACAGTCAGCGAAGGCGGGCTGCCGGAACTTTGCGCGTATTATAAAACCGCCGAAAATCTGAAAGGGCCTGAGCTTCGCAAACTGCTTTCTCAAACGCTCCCGTCCCACATGCTTCCGGCCTATTTTGTGCAGGTTGACGAGATTCCGCTGACAGCCAACGGAAAAACAGATAAAAACGCTCTGCCGAAACCGGGCGCCGCTCAAATGGGACATCGTACAACCGCCTTGCCGGAAACCGAACTTGAAGAGAAGCTGTGCCGTATTTGGAAGAATACGCTCGGCATTGACGCACTCGGCATCGACGACAATTTCTTCGATTTCGGCGGGCATTCCTTAAAAGGCATGATGCTCGTTGCCGATATTCAAGCGGAGCTGGACAAAACCGTTCCGTTAAAAGCGCTTTTTGAACAGCCCACCGTCCGTCAGCTTGCCGCTTATATGGAGGCATCAGCGGTATCAGACGGTTATCGGATGATGCAGCCAGCCGCGGCTGCTGATGCGTATCCTTTATCTTCCGCGCAAAAACGGATGTATGTCCTGAATCAGCTTGACCGGCACACAATCAGCTATAATATGCCGTCGGTGCTTCTGATGGAAGGGGAAATCAATATTGCCCGGCTGCAGGAAGCGCTCAATCAGCTTATAAATCGCCATGAATCATTGCGGACGTCGTTTACGGAAAAGGCCGGCCAGCCGATGCAGCAGATAGCGGATCAGGCGGAAATTGAGCTTCACATGCTCGAAGCAGCAGCCGAAGAAAACGCGCACCAGCAGATCAAAGCCTTCATCAAGCCGTTTGACTTAAGTGAGGCCCCGCTCATTCGCGCAGCCCTGATCAGAATAAATGAAAAGAAACATCTTCTGCTATTAGATATGCACCACATTATTGCCGACGGCGTGTCCAGAAGCATTATGGTAAAAGAACTTGCTCAGCTTTACAGAGGCGGCAGCCTTCTAAAGCCGAAGCTGCATTATAAAGACTTCGCCGTCTGGCAGAACGAACCTGACCAATCGGAGCGGATGAAGGAGCATGAGCGTTATTGGCTTTCTGCTTTCGCGGGCGAGCTTCCTGAACTGAACCTGCCGATAGATTTCCCGCGTCCTCCGGTTCAGAGCTTCGAAGGGCAATCGATCCGCTTCAGAGCGGGGCGTAAAACGGAAAAGGCCGTCCGTGAAGTAATGGAAAAAACGGGAGCCACTCTGCATATGGTGCTGCATGCGGCGTTCCATGTCTTTTTGAGCAAAATTACGGGACAGCGCGATATCATCATTGGTTCGGTTACGGCCGGAAGAACGAGCGCGGATGTTCTGGAAATGCCGGGTATGTTCGTCAATACGCTTGCGCTGCGTAATGAAGCGCGCAAAGAGCAGACTTTCGCCGAGCTGCTCGAACAAGTGAAACAAACCAACTTAGACGCATTAGAGCATCAGGATTACCCATTTGAAGATTTGATCGGACAGCTTGACCTTCCTAGAGACATGAGCCGCAATCCGTTGTTTCAGGTCATGGTGACGACAGAAGATCCGGATAAAGAAACACTGGATCTGGAGAACCTGCACATCACGCCGTATCAGTCAAACCAAGGTACGGCAAAATTCGATCTGACACTCGGCGGTTTTACAGATGAAGAGGGACTAGGCCTTCAGCTTGAGTATGCGACAGATTTATTTAAAAAAGAAACGATTGAAAAGTGGAGTGACGGCTTCCTGCGGATTTTGGAGACAGCCGCAAGCCGCCCTGACAGAAAGCTGTCGGCGATCTCACTGGTCAGCGACACAGAAAAACAAACCCTTTTAGACGCATGGAAAGGCAAAACCCTTCCCGTACCGCGGGATAAAACGGTTCACCGCCTCTTTGAAGAAACGGCGGCGCGCTATGCAAGCCGCCCTGCCGTGACATATAACGGCACGACATGGACATACGGGGAGCTGAACGCGAAGGCCAACCGCCTCGCGCGCATTCTCATGGACTGCGGTGTCTCAGCGGATGAACGCGTCGGCATTCTGACGAAGCCGTCGCTGGAAATGACCGCCGGCGTGCTGGGCGTTCTGAAAGCGGGAGCGGCATTTGTGCCGATTGATCCGGACTATCCGGCAGAACGCATCAGCTACATTCTTCAAGACAGCGGCGCGAAGCTTCTGCTGACGCAGGAAGCGTTGAGCGTACCGGACAGCTTCACGGGAGACACGATCCTTCTCAACGGCGTCCGTTCCATTTTGAGCCTGCCGCTTGATGAAAATGACGAAGCGAACCCGCAGACGGAAACCACCGCGGATCACCTCGCTTATATAATTTATACGTCAGGAACGACCGGCCAGCCGAAGGGCGTCATGGTCGAGCACCATGCGCTTATGAACCTGTGCTTCTGGCATCACGACGCATTCGGCATGACGGCTGAAGACAAGAGTGCGAAGTACGCGGGCTTCGGCTTTGACGCCTCCATTTGGGAGATGTTCCCGACATGGACCATCGGCGCCGGGCTTCACGTCATTGACGAAGCAATCCGGCTTGATATCACCCGCCTAAACGAGTATCTCGAAGAGAACGGCGTGACAATCACCTTCCTGCCGACACAGCTGGCCGAACAGTTTATGGAGCTTGAGAACACATCACTCCGTATGCTTCTCGTCGGCGGCGACAAGCTGAAGCGGGCGGTGAAGCAGCCGTATACAATCGTCAACAACTACGGCCCGACCGAAAATACCGTCGTTGCGACAAGCGGCATCATCAATCCGGAGGAAGGCTCTCTTTCCATCGGACGGGCGATTGCCAATACGAGAGCCTATATTCTCGGCGACGGCGATCAGGTGCAGCCGGAGGGCATTGCCGGCGAACTGTGCGTGGCAGGCCGCGGGCTTGCGCGCGGCTATCTGAACCGGGAAGAAGAAACGGCGAAGCGGTTTACTGCTGATCCGTTCGTGCCGGGTGAGCGCATGTACCGGACCGGTGACCTCGTGAAATGGAACGCTCGGCACGGCATCGAATACATCGGCCGCATCGACCAGCAGGTAAAAGTGCGCGGCTACCGGATCGAGCTGTCAGAAATCGAAGTCCGCCTCGCCCAGCTTGCGGACGTTCATGACGCAGCCGTCACGGCGGTCAAAGACAAAGCGGGCAATACCGCGCTTTGTGCCTATATCGCACCTGCCCAATCAGAAATCAAAGCGCTCAAAACCGCCTTAAAAGAAACGCTTCCTGATTATATGGTGCCGGCTTTCTGGGTGGCGATGGACGAGCTTCCGGTCACCGCAAACGGCAAGATCGACAAAAAAGCCTTGCCTGAGCCGGACATTGAAGCGGGCAGCGCGGCGTACAAAGCGCCGGAAACGGAAATGGAGACCCTGCTTTCTGACATTTGGCAGGACGTACTCGGCCTGTCGCAGATCGGTGTAAGCGATAATTTCTTCACGCTCGGAGGCGACTCCATTAAAGGCATCCAAATGGCAAGCCGCCTGAATCAGCACGGCTTCAAGCTGGAAATGAAAGACCTCTTCCAGCATCCGACGATCGAAGAGCTGGTCTCCTATGTGGAGCGGACGGAAGGCAAGCAGGCCGACCAGGGACCGGTCGAAGGCGAGGCGGAATTAACGCCGATCCAGCGCTGGTTCTTTGAGAAAGACTTTACGAACAAGCACCATTGGAACCAGTCCGTCATGCTTCATGCGGCAGACGGCTTTGATCCTGTTTTGGTTGAAAAGACCTTACAGGCTTTAATTGAGCATCATGACGCGCTTCGTATGGTCTACCGTGAGGAACGGGGAAAAATCGTTCAGGCGTATCTGCCTGTGAACGAGTGCAAAACATGCTTTGACATTGTTGACTTGTACGGATCAGACGAAAAGATGCTGAAAAATCAAATTCAGCGCCTTGCCGAGCGGCTTCAAGGCAGTCTGAACCTTGAAAACGGGCCTCTTTTGAAGGCAGAGCAATACCGGACAGAACAAGGCGATCATCTTCTCATTGCGGTTCACCATCTTATCGTTGACGGGGTTTCATGGAGAATTCTGCTGGAGGATTTCGCTGCGGGATATAAACAGGCGCAGCAGCAAAACCCTATCGTATTCCCGCAAAAAACGCATTCCTTTAAAGATTGGGCGGAGGCGCTGAAAACATTTGCCCAATCAAAACAGCTGATGAAGCAGGCGGATTATTGGGCGCAAGCTGACGCAGAACAATTGTCTCCGATACCGAAAGACCGCGAGCCGAATAGGCGTCTTGTCAAACATACGGCATCCGTAAAATGCGAATTGACAGAAGAAGAGACAGCACAACTTCTGACGGATGTTCACCGTCCGTACGGAACGGAAATCAATGATATTCTGCTCAGCGCTCTCGGCTTGACGATCGGTGAATGGACGGAAAACGGCAAAATCGGGATCAATTTAGAGGGGCACGGCCGTGAAGAAATCATACCGAATGTGAATATATCCCGGACGGTCGGCTGGTTTACGGCGCAGTATCCTCTGATTCTTCATATCAACAAAGAGGACGGGGTATCCTCAGTCATTAAAACGGTAAAAGAGACAGTGCGGCGTGTTCCTGACAAGGGCGTCGGCTACGGCATCCTCCGCTATCTGTCAAACGCTGAAGCGGCAAAAGGGTTCACTCCTGACATCAGCTTCAACTACTTAGGGCAGTTTGACAGTGAAGTGAAAACCGAGTTATTCGAGCCGTCTGCATACGATATGGGGCGTCAAGTCAGTGAAGAATCGGAGGCCTTATACGCACTGAGTTTCAGCGGTATGATCACGGGCGGCCGGTTTGTCATTTCTTGCTCTTATAATGAGGGTGAATATGAAAGAAGCACCGTAGAAACGCAGATGGAACGGTTTAAAGAAAATCTTTTGATGATCATACGCCATTGCACGGCAAAAGAAGATAAAGAATTTACGCCGAGCGATTTCAGTGCGCAAGACCTTGAGATGGACGAAATGGGAGACATCTTCGACATGCTTGAAGAGAACTTAACGTGATGAAAACAGATAACAGAAGGGGGGAGCGGAGCATATGAGCCAATTTAGCAAAGATCAAGTCCAGGACATGTATTACCTGTCGCCGATGCAGGAGGGGATGCTGTTTCATACTCTCCTGAATCCCGGCCAAAGCTTTTACATTGAACAAATGACGATGAAAGTAAAAGGTGATTTTTCTGTCAGACAGCTTGAAGAAAGCATGAATGTCATCGTGGACCGGTACGATATCTTTCGTACCGTGTTCATCCATGAAAAAGTCAAACGGCCGGTTCAAGTCGTTCTGAAGAAAAGAACCTTCCGCATTGATGAAATCGATCTGACGCATCTGTCTGAAAGCGAACAGGCTTCCGCCATCAATGACTACAAAGAGAAAGATAAGGTGAAAGGGTTTCAGCTCACCCGTGACATCCCAATGCGTGCCGCTGTTTTTAAAAAGGCGGAAAAACGCTACGAATGGATATGGAGCTATCATCACATTTTGCTGGACGGCTGGTGCTTCGGCGTCGTCGTTCAAGAGTTGTTTCACGTATACAATGCTCTGCGGGAGAATAAGCCGTACAGCTTAAAGCCAGTAAAGCCGTATAAAGAATATATTCAATGGCTGGAAAAACAGGACAAACAAGCGTCGCTCAGTTATTGGGGCGATTACTTGGCGGGTTTTGAGGGGCAAACGACATTCGCCGAGCAAAGAAACAAGAAGAAAGCCCCCTATCAGCCGAAGGAGCTGCTTTTCTCCCTGCCCGAAGCAGAAACAAAAGCGTTTGCGGAGCTGGCAAAATCACAGCATACGACTCTCAGCACGGCGCTCCAAGCCGTCTGGAGCCTTTTATTAAGCCGCTATCAGCGCTCAGATGATTTGATTTTCGGAACGGTCGTTTCAGGCCGGCCGGCGGATATTAAAGGCGTCGAGCATATGGTCGGACTGTTTATCAATGTGGTGCCAAAGCGGGTCAAGCTTGCTGAAAACACGACGTTCAAAGACTTGTTAAGCGAGCTTCAGGAACAGTCGTTAGCGTCAGAGCCGCATCAGTATGTGCCGCTCTACGACATACAAAGCCAGGCTGCGCAGCAGAAGCTCATTGACCATATCATCGTGTTTGAAAACTATCCGCTTCAGGATGCTGAAAGCAAAGAGGGACAGCAAAACGGTTTCGAAATGGAGGATGTCCACGTATTTGAAAAATCGAATTACGATCTCAATGTGATGGCATCGCCGGGTGAACAATTGCTGATTAAGCTCGCTTATAACGAAAGTGTTTTTGAGGAGGCTTTTATCGGAAGGCTGAAATCGCAATTGCTGACGGTAATTGCCCATATCGTGCAGCATCCGGATGCGCCTCTTCACACAGTGAACATCATTGATGAAGCGGAGCGGGAACGCCTCGTGGCAGAATTAAATCCTTCACGGCTGTCAGCCGAGGCTGAAAAGCTGACGGAATGGTTCCGGCAAGCCGCTGAATCAAATCCGGATGCGCCGGCTGTGACCGCGGGCGAATCGACGCTGACCTATCGGGAATTACAGGCGGAATCAAACCGCATCGCGCACCGTTTAAGGTATCAAGGAATCGGAAAAGGATCAGTAGCCGCTCTGTTTACAAAACGTTCTCCTGAGCTGGCCGCCGGGATTCTCGGCATTTTAAAAACGGGAGCGGCGTACCTGCCGATTGACCCGGAATACCCGGAAGACCGGATCGCGTACATGCTCGAAGACAGCAAAGCCGGATGCCTCGTGACTCACAAGGCGCTGTACGCGGAAGCCAAGCAGCTGCCGTATTCGGGGAGCCTGCTCTGTATTGACGATGAAAGCCGTCTGGACGCGCCTTCGGATGAACCGGAAGCAGCAGGCGGGGCGGACGATCCGGCCTATATCATGTACACGTCAGGGACAACGGGCAAACCGAAAGGCAATATCACTACACATGCCAATATTCAACGAATCGCAAAGAAGACAAACTATGTCGCTATAACGGAAAGGGATACGGTGCTGTCCCTTTCGAATTACGCTTTTGACGGGTTTACCTTCGATTTTTACGCTTCGCTTTTGAACGGCGCAAGGCTCGTCATTGCTGACAAAGAGACGATTTTGAATACAGAAAAGCTGACGGAGCTGATCAGGCGGGAAGGCATTACCGTCATGTTTGTCACAACAGCCCTGTTTAATGTGCTGACAGACGCGGGAGACGAGTGGATGAAAGGGCTTCGGCACGTATTATTCGGCGGGGAGCGCGCATCCGCAGCGCATGTCAGAAAAGCCCTGCGCAAAATGGGCCCCGGCAAGCTGATTCACGTTTACGGCCCGACCGAAGTGACGGTGTTTGCGACGGCGCATACAATCAATGCTATCCCTGACTCCATGTCCGCCATCCCGATCGGCAAGCCATTGAATGAGACGGGTGCCTATATTTTGACTGAAACCGGGCAGCTTCAGCCGTTTGGTGCGGTTGGTGAATTAGTCTTGACCGGAATGGGCGTGTCAAACGGCTATCTCAACCGTGAAGAGCTGACGAAGCAAAAATTCATTCAGAATCCGTTCAAAGCCGGAGAGCGTTTGTACCGCACAGGCGACTTGGCGCGCTGGCTGCCGGACGGAACGATTGAATTTGCGGGCCGTATTGACGACCAAGTCAAAATCCGCGGCCACCGCATTGAACTTGAAGAAATTGAAAAGCAGATTCAGGAGTACAAAGGTGTCAAAGAAGCCGTTGTTGTCGTGGATCGCAGCGAAACGGGTGATGCTTCTATTTCGGCATACCTCGTATGCGATCACGAGATTGAGACAACCGGGCTTGAAGCCTTTTTGAACAAACAGCTTCCGGCTTACATGGTGCCGCAATCGTTCACCTGTCTTGAGCAGCTGCCGCTCACACCAAACGGCAAGGTGAACAAGCGACTCCTTCCGAAAGCAGAACCGAAACAGCGGGCCGGCCAGGAATGGACAGGGCCGCGAAACGAGACGGAAGAAACGGTATCCCGTATTTGGGCAGACGTTCTCGGCACATCGAAAATCGGGATTCATGACGATTTCTTTGCGCTCGGAGGCCATTCATTAAAAGCAATGACAGCCGCATCCCGTATAAAAAAAGAGCTCGGAGCCGACATTCCGGTGAAGCTTCTATTTGAAGCGCCGACGATAGCTGGCATTGCTGACTATCTGCTCAACGGCGAAGAAAAGGGCATGAAGGACGTCACGGTGATGAACAAAAATCAGTCTGACACACTGTTTGCTTTTCCGCCGGTGCTGGGATACGGGCTTATGTACCAGCCGCTGGCAAAGCAGCTGCCCGGCTATAGAATATGCGCGTTTGATTTTATTGAAGAAGACGGCCGAATAGAACGCTATGCCGAGCTGATCAATCAGCTTCAGCCGAAAGGCCCTGTTACGCTGTTAGGCTACTCGGCAGGCTGCACGCTCGCCTTTGAAACAGCCAAACAGCTTGAAGCAGAAGGGCGTGACGTGGCCCGGGTGATCATGATTGATTCCTATAAAAAACAAGGAATCAGCGATCTCGAAGGACGTACAGTGGAAAGTGATGCTGAAGAATTGATGAAGGTGAACAGAGACAATGAAGCTTTGAATAACGAAGCCGTTAAAGAAGGCCTCGAACGGAAAACAAAAGCTTTTTATTCATATTTCGTGCATGCCGTCAGCAGCGGCCGGGTGCGTGCGGATATTGATCTCTTAACATCAGAACCGGACTTTGCCATGCCGCCGTGGCTGGCTTCGTGGGAAGACGCCACAGCAGGTGAATATTGTGTGAAAAAAGGCTATGGCACTCACGCAGAAATGCTTCAGGGAGAAAATCTCGAAAGGAATGCGGCACGATTGCTCGAATTCCTTAAGAAAGAAAATCTGAAGCTGTCAACTTCACGCTAGAAAAGGAGGAAGCCGCCAGTGGTCCAGCTCTTTAAATCGTTCGATACGACAGAAAAAACGCAGCTCATCTGTTTTCCGTTCGCAGGAGGCTATTCCGCCTCATTCCGCCCGCTCCACGCCTACCTTCAGGGAGAGTGTGAGATGCTTGCCGCGGAACCGCCGGGACACGGAACAAATCAAATGTCCGCCGTTGAGGATTTCGAACAGCTTGTAAACATGTACAAGCAGGAATTGAATCTCCGCCCCGACCGCCCGTTTGTGCTGTTCGGGCACAGCATGGGCGGCATGGTTGCCTTCAGGCTGGCACAAAAATTGGAGCGGGAGGGCATTTATCCGCAGGCCGTAATTATCTCAGCCATCCAGCCGCCGCATATTGAAAGGAAAAAGGTATCCCATCTTGATGATGAAAAATTTCTTGACCATATTATCGAGCTTGGCGGTATGCCGCAGGAGTTAGTAGAAAACAAGGAGGTCATGTCCTTTTTCCTCCCTTCCTTCAGGTCCGATTACCGGGCGCTTGAAAGGTTCCGGCCGTCTGACGGAACAAAAATCCAATCGCCCGTCCATATCTTTAACGGACGGAAAGATCATAAATGCATCAGAGACGCGGAAGGATGGAAGCAATGGACGGCATCTCCCGTATTCCATGAGTTCTCCGACGGCCATATGTTTATCCTATCTGAGACCGAAAAAGTGGCGGAGCGCATTTATGAAATTATCAATAAAAGCACCGCCGGTCAGTTGTTATAACATTTGACAGACAGCATTCGCTGTCTGTTTTTTTGTAACAAGATCTTCCTGAGAGTTTTCTCATTTATCAAAAATTTTATGTTATGATTTGAAGGAATATAAACGAAGGGATTGTCGTACATGAATGATGCAGCCAAAGAGCTGAACCGAACATTAGCTGAAGAAAACCCTCACGTGCTTCATTTGCTTTCTGATTTAGGAAAAGAATTATTTTATCCGAAGGGGGTGCTGACGCAGTCAGCGGAGGCGAAAGCCAAGGCGGGCAAGTATAATGCCACGATCGGGATCGCCACTTTACACGGTGAGTCGATGCACTTTAACCATATTCAAGAGACGCTGTCGGCCTATCACCCTGACGATTTATACGATTATGCGCCTCCGGCGGGCAAAGAGCCGCTCAGACAGGAATGGCTGAAAAAAATGCGCAGCGAAAATCCTTCGTTAGCCGGGAAGAACATCAGCACGCCGATTGTGACAAACGCTTTGACCCATGGGCTGAGCATTGCAGCCGACTTATTCGTCAATGAAGGAGATACGCTGCTTCTGCCTGATAAGTATTGGGGAAATTACAACTTTATTTTCGGCGTCAGACGGAAGGCATCCATCCAGACGTATCCGCTTTTTAATCAAGAAGGGCGTTTTAATGCGGCGGGTCTGTCCGAGCTGTTGGGCAAGCAGGAAGAAAAGGCGATTGTGGTGTTGAATTTCCCGAATAATCCGACAGGCTATACGCCGGGGGAAGAGGAAGCTGCCGAAATCGTCAGTGTCATTCTGGACGCGGCGGAGTCCGGCAAAGAGATTGTCGTGCTTGTGGATGATGCGTATTATAATCTGTTTTATGATGAAACCGCAATCCAGGAATCTATCTTCAGCAAGCTCGCTCAAGTGCACGACCGGGTGCTTTGCGTGAAAATAGACGGCGCGACAAAGGAAAATTACGCGTGGGGCTTCCGTGTCGGATTTATTACCTACAGCGCAGGAAGCCCGAAAGCGCTGCAAGTGCTGGAGGAAAAAACAAAAGGCATTATCAGGGGAACGATTTCAAGCGCTCCGCACCCGTCCCAGACATTTATGCTGAGAGCGATGCAGTCACCGGATTATGAGAAAGAAAGACTGCTGAAATATGACATTATGAAAAAGCGGGCTGATAAGGTGAAGGCCGTGCTGTCAGAAAACAAGCATTATGAAGCTGTGTGGACGCCTTATCCGTTTAACTCCGGCTATTTCATGTGCGTGCGGCTGAAAGGCATAAACGCCAACGACCTGCGGGTTTCGTTACTTGAACATCGCGGTATTGGGACGATTTCAATCAATGAAACGGATTTGCGAATCGCGTTTTCCTGCGTAGAGGCAGAACATATCGCCGATCTGTTTGAAGAGATTTATCAAGAAGCAAAGCAGCTCCAGTCGGCTGCGAAGATATTGGGCTGATCAAAAGGAGGGGGGGCACCCTCCTTTTTGTCTTTTATTCTGTTACATTTACTTTCCCACTCACATTCTCCCGGAGCATTTGCCTGAAAACGGCGATATCTTTTTGTGAATAGAAAAGTCGTTTCGGCAGCAGAAGTGTTCCGTAACCCGATGTTTGTAATCGAAACATATCTTTGTGCTCCCTAGCCGAGAGCAATTCATCCCATTCAAAAAGAATGCTTGCATTTTTTTGTTTTTGGCTGATTCCGAGCTGATTAATCGTGATACTTCTGGCAGATTTCAGCCGCTGATTCGTTTTGTATGTTCTGTAAAGACGGAAGAATGAGATTGCCGTTGCGATCACCGTGACTGCCAAAGAGAGAATCACAGCTGCAAGGAAATTCAGGAGAGCTCTGACGCCCCATGTGCCGCCTGTAACCGGGCCGTTCATTTCAAAACAGATGGCAGAAGCCAGCAGCATAATCAAAAAACAGACAGCCGCGGATTTTCCTTGATGATAAGCAAAGTGTTTTCTTACATCGGCAAATGTTAAGCAGCCCGCGAGATAGACATTTTCATTTCGTGTGTTGATCATATTCCGTCTTCGTTTCCTTTGCTTTTACGCCGTTCCGCCCGCGGCATCAAAATGCTGACGGATTGCTTATAACAGCTCTTCATACGTCTTCATCTCAATCCCCTCACAAAAATCAGGCTGTGCCGCGCAAACGGCCATCTTGTAGCCGGCATCCACATCATATGTGCGGATGAAACACGGTTCGTGTCCATCGGGAAGTTCAATTGACACCTGTCCGTCCTCTTGCAGGCGGACGCTGAACGAATCGAGCGGCAGAGAAAGCCCTTTGCCGGCTTGTTTGATAAAGCTTTCTTTCATCGACCACAGGTGATAAAAATAATCGGTCTGCTCATCAGGATGTTTGGCTTGCAGGTCATTGTATTCTGTTTGTGAAAAAAACCGTTTGGCGATATCAATCGTGCCGGGCTTCAATTTCTCTATATCAATGCCGATCGGTGCTGAATCAACGGCACATACGATCCAGCGCCCGGAGTGGGAGATGTTAAAGTGAACGGCCGGAAGCGAAGGGATGTACGGCTTTCCGTACTCTTGGACGCTGAATGTGACAGCGGCCGGATCAAGTCCGTTTTCATGACCGATGACGGTGCGGACGAGCACGTCGCCGATCAAGGTGCGGTGGGCATCCTCTTCATGGTAAAAACGGCGGCATTTTTCCCGTTTTTCAGCGGATACAACCGACATCATCCGTTCCGACTCCTCAGCTGAAAGCGGCCGATCCATATATACTCCGTAAATCTTCATGTCCAACATCCTCCGTCTGCAAATATTGTCAAAACCATCCTATCATATCAGGCGCACGCTGTCCGACAATAAAAAAAACAAAACCTTTAAACGGCTTTGTTTTTAATGAACGGACGGAGCACGCCCTGAGATCGCATATGTTAAAAGCTTTGCGGACTGCGGCAAAGAAAAACGCAGAATCAGTCCCGTCAAAATGGCTGTAATGATGGTGCCGATGCCGATCGGCCCGCCCATTGCCCACGCCGCGCCGAGAATCGTCAGCTCGATGCCGTTGCGCACCCATTGCACATTCCAGCCCGTTTTCTCTGAAATCAGCATCATCAGTGAATCCCGGGGTCCCGCGCCGAGTCCGGCCGATACGTAAATACCGACGCCGCAGCCAATCATAAACAAGCCGAGCGAAAAGAACACAGCCGATGCAACAAAAGCGCCCGACTCAGGAAGCAGAAAGGAAAAGAAATCAATAAACATCCCCAGCAGCACCATATTCAAAATGGCGCCGAGCTTCGGAAGCGTCTTTGTAAATAAACAAGTCAACGCGACAATGGCCGCCCCGACGACGATAGACCATTGCCCGACGGAAAGCCCGAAATGCTGAAACAGCCCGTAATGAAAAGCATCCCAGGGACTGATGCCGAGAGCTTTTCCTTTGATGGTCAGAGATACCCCGAAAGACAAAATGAACAAACCCGCAAAATAAAACGTCCATCGCAAAACAAGTTCCCGCTTCAAAGAGGTCCCTTCTTTCATAAAAATCATTAATTGTCATTGTAGCATATCTGACAAAAAAAAGAAGAAGCGAAATCGTGTTTCACTTCTTCTTCGGCACCCTACAAAGGATTCAATATACGATTCAAAAACCGTTTTGTGCGTTCTTCTTTCGGCGCGGAAAAAATTTGGCTCGGCGGCCCTTGTTCCACAATGACGCCGCCGTCAATGAAGACGACTTCATCGGCCACTTCCTGCGCAAATTTGATTTCATGTGTGACGACAACCATCGTCCAGCCTTCATTCGCCAAATCCTTAATGACTTTCAGCACCTCGCCGACAAGCTCGGGATCAAGCGCTGACGTCGGTTCGTCAAACAGCATCAGCTCAGGCTGAATCGCAAGTGCGCGGGCAATCCCGACGCGCTGCTGCTGACCGCCGGAAAGCTGGAATGGGTACAAATCCATTTTGTCTTTCAGGCCGACCTTTTCAAGGAGCTGAATCGCTTCTTTTCTGACTTGCTCCTTGTCGCGTTTTTGCACTTGAACGGGGCCTTCCATGACATTTTCAAGCGCCGTGCGGTGAGGAAACAGATGATACGCCTGAAAGACCATGCCTGATTTACGGCGGAGCCGAAGGATATCAGACTGCTTCGCTTTTTTAGAGAAATCTATTGAAAAATCGGGAAACGAAAGCTCGCCGGCGTTCGGGATTTCAAGCGCGTTCAGACAGCGCAGAAGCGTCGTTTTGCCTGAGCCGGACGGTCCCAGAACGGCAATGACTTTCCCTTTTTCTATCTCCATATCTATCTTTTTTAAAATTTCATTCTGACCGAATGATTTATTTAACCCTTTAACAGAGAGCATACCGAAACCTCCTTATTTGGCCACATAACGGTCAAGACGCCGTTCGATCACAAGCTGTACGAGGGACAGCAAGAAGCAGATGATCCAATAAATAAAGGCGGCTTCAATATAAATGACCAAAATCTGATCAAGATTTTGCGCGCCGATTTCCTGCGCTTTTCGAAACAGCTCGGCGACCAGAATCTGCGAAGCGAGAGATGTATCCTTGATCAGGCTGATAAATGTATTTGATAATGGCGGAATAGACACGCGAAACGCCTGCGGCAGAATCACGCGGAACAATGTCTTTTGATAGGTCATGCCAATGGTATAACCCGCTTCCCATTGCCCTTTCGGCACGGATGAAATAGATGCCCGTATGATTTCTGAAGCATATGCGCCTACGTTTAATGAGAAAGCGATGACTGCGCTTGGGAAAGGGTCCAGTGTAATATTAAAGGTCGGGAACAGATAAAAAATGATGAACAATTGAACGAGAAGAGGAGTGCCGCGCACAGCCGATACGTATACGCTGAACACCCATCTCAACGGTTTCATATTTGACATTCTGGCCAGCGCTGTGATGAGCGCGATGATCATTCCGAAAATAAAGGAAAGAATGGTAAGGGGAATCGAATAATAGATTCCCCCGGAAAGAATCGGCCAGAATGACTGCTGCACCAGATCCCAAGGAATGGCTGCTGCAATCACAGGTTCCGGCATGTTATTTAGAAACATCTTCGCCGAACCATTTTTTAGAGATTTTAGAAAGAGTCCCGTCCTCTTTCATTTCTTTTAATGCTTTGTTTACGTGCGTTACAAGCTCGCCGCTGCCTTTACGGAATGTAAAGTATGTGTGCTGCGGTTCACCCGCTTCAAACGCGATTTTGACATTTTTATTGCCTGACGTTTTTAAGTAATTCAACACGGCCAGCTTATCGTTATACGTTAAGTCAGCGCGTCCTTGCTGAATAAGCTGAAGGGCTTGAGCCATGCCTTCAACGCCTTCTACTTTTGCACCCGCTTTTTGGGCCAATTTGTTGTAGTTGCTTGTTAATGATTGAGCCGCAGTTTTGCCTTTGACATCGGCTTCTTTAGAAATATCACTGTCTTTTTTCGTCACGACAACCGCGTTAGACGTTGTATACATATCTGAAAAGTCATATTGATTCTCGCGGTCTGTTTTACCGACTTGGTTGGCCACGACGTCAAAACGTTTAGCGTTTAACCCGGCAAACATGCTGTCCCATTGTGTTTCTTTGAAGTCAGCTTTCAGACCTAGGCGTTTCGCGACTTCTTGAATCACTTCAACATCATATCCGGTCAGTTTGTCAGTTTTCTTATCATGGAAGGTAAACGGGTCATACGTTCCTTCTGTACCGACGGTCAGTACGCCTTTTTTCTTGACAGAAGCCCAAAGATCGCCGTCTTTTGACTTAGATCCGCTGTCCTGTGAGTTTCCGCAGGCTGCAAGCACCGCGATGCTGACCATCATGAATAAAGCGAGCAATGCTTTTTTCATCTTCTTTATTCCCCACTTTTCTGATTAGTTTTATTGAGAAAAAATAGCTCCCAATTGTAAAGGATAACTTTTTTTTAGTATGAGTCAAGTAATTGGTTTTCATGAGTATGAAAAAAGGGGCTCTTTTTTTAAAATAATTCCAAAAATTGTCTTGCCGGCTTCGGTAAATAGCTGTCCGTTCTCCAGATGACCGCCGGTGTCATGACAAACGGATTGTCCTCGATCGTTACCGTTTTAATATGCGCTCTCATATGGACGGGAATCATCGTCAAGGGCAGAATCGTGGCTCCGAACCCTTGTGACACGAGGCTGAGCAGTGTCGCTGAATCGTGGCATTCACAAACAACCTGAAGGTCAAGACCGACCTGTTCACAGACATGAAGAACTTGGTCATATACGCCTTTCCCATTTACCGTGCGCAAGAGGATAAGCGGCAATGAGGCGATGTCCTCCAGTTTGATCGTTTCTCCGCACTTGTATTTTGTTTGTTCCGAAAGCACCAACACACACGGAATATCTTCAAGTTCCTTCGATTCAATGCCGTCGCTTTTGATCAGGGTGGTGGTGACGGCGGCGTCAATCTGCCGGGATTCTAAAAGCTCCAGCAGCGAAACGGGTTCATCCTCCCAAATATTAAAGGTCAGATGCGGATACCGTTCCTTCATTTGGGTGACTTTGTCAAGCATAAGCGCGGCGCAATATATCGTTGATCCCACTGCAAGTGTGCCGGCCACTTCCTCCTTCAGCTCCTGTACCTCAATGATGGCGTCCTCAAACTTATGAAGGATCTCTTTCGCCCTTTTCAGAAAAACATTTCCTTCATATGTAAGAGTCATTTGTTTTTTCTTGTGGCGGTCAAATAGAATGACGCCCAACTCTTCTTCGAGCTGTTTCAGCTGTCTGCTCAGGGGCGGCTGTGCCATATGCAGTTTTTTGGCGGCTGACGTGATTTTTTGCTCTTGTGCGATGGTGACGAAGTAGCGCAATTGCCGGATATCCATGTGGAAACGCTCCTTTCTGATATACCTTATAGGTATGATATATAGATTTAACGAATATTTTTCATATGGATATATCAGGAGTATGATGGTTTTGAAGACATATTTCAAGCGTAAAGGAGGGGTCATCTTGAAGCTCGTCATAGGAATGACCGGAGCCACGGGGGCCATATTCGGGATCAGGCTTTTAGAATATTTGAAGGCCGCAGAAATTGAAACGCACCTTGTCGTATCTCCTTGGGCGAATGTCACCATTACACATGAAACCGATTATACATTAAAGGATGTCGAGAAACTGGCGGCATATACGTATTCCCACAAGGACCAGGCAGCGGCAATTTCAAGCGGGTCGTTTGAAACGGATGGAATGATTATCGCCCCGTGCAGCATGAAATCACTCGCAAGCATCCGCACCGGGATGGCGGACAATCTGCTGACAAGAGCGGCAGACGTCATGCTGAAAGAACGGAAGAAGCTTGTGCTCCTGACGAGAGAAACGCCGCTCAACCAAATCCATTTAGAAAATATGCTAGCGCTTACAAAAATGGACTCTGTCATTCTGCCGCCGATGCCTGCTTTTTATAATAAGCCGGCCGGATTAGATGAAATGATAGATCACATTGTGTTCAGAACGCTCGATCAGTTCGGCATTCGTCTGCCGGAAGCGAAGCGCTGGAACGGAATTGAAAAAGAAAAGGGAGGAAATTGATTATGGCCTATCAAGATTTTAGAGAATTTCTCGCGGCTCTTGAAAAAGAAGGACAGCTGTTAATAGTAAACGAAGAGGTAAAACCGGAGCCGGATTTAGGCGCGGCTGCGCGCGCGGCAAGCAACCTCGGCGATAAAAGCCCCGCGCTTTTGTTTAACAATATTTACGGCTGTCATGATGCGCAAATCGCTATGAATGTCATCGGTTCCTGGCCGAATCATGCGATGATGCTCGGGTTGCCGAAAGACACACCGGTAAAGGAGCAGTTCTTTGAGTTCGCTAAACGGTACGATACGTTCCCGATGCCCGTCAAACGGGAAGAAACGGCGCCGTTTCACGAAAATGAAATCACAGAAGACATCAACCTGTTTGACATTCTGCCTTTATTCAGAATCAACCAGGGAGACGGCGGCTATTATTTGGACAAAGCGTGTGTGATTTCCCGCGACCTCGAAGATCCGGGCAATTTCGGCAAGCAGAACGTCGGCATTTACAGAATGCAGGTGAAAGGAAAAGACCGCCTCGGCATTCAGCCGGTGCCGCAGCACGATATCGCGATTCATCTTCGCCAAGCTGAAGAACGCGGCGTCAATCTTCCTGTCACGATCGCGCTCGGCTGTGAGCCTGTCATTACGACGGCCGCATCAACACCGCTTTTATATGACCAATCCGAATACGAAATGGCCGGAGCGATCCAGGGGGAACCATACAGAATCGTGAAATCTAAGCTGTCTGATTTAGATATTCCGTGGGGCGCCGAAGTCGTTCTGGAAGGTGAAATCATTGCCGGAGAACGGGAGTATGAAGGTCCTTTCGGTGAATTCACAGGCCATTATTCAGGCGGACGAAGCATGCCGGTGATTAAAATTAAACGGGTGTACCACCGCAGCAATCCGATTTTTGAACATTTGTATTTAGGCATGCCTTGGACAGAGTGTGACTATATGATCGGCATTAATACGTGTGTGCCTCTTTACCAGCAGCTCAAAGAAGCCTATCCGAACGAAATTGTTGCCGTCAACGCGATGTACACGCACGGCTTAATTGCCATCGTATCGACGAAAACACGCTACGGCGGTTTCGCTAAAGCGGTCGGCATGCGCGCGCTGACGACGCCGCACGGGCTCGGCTATTGTAAAATGGTCATCATTGTCGACGAGGATGTGGATCCGTTCAACCTGCCGCAAGTCATGTGGGCGCTTTCTACAAAAATGCATCCGAAACACGATGCGGTCATCATTCCAGATTTATCCGTCCTGCCGCTTGACCCGGGCTCTGATCCGGCAGGAATGACGCATAAAATGATTCTTGACGCTACAACACCTGTCGCGCCGGAAACAAGAGGCCATTATTCACAGCCGCTTGATTCTCCGCTGACAACAAAAGAGTGGGAACAAAAACTAATGGACTTGATGAATAAATAAGAAAGGATGAACTGATATGAAAACGTGTCCGCGCTGTGAGTCAAAAAAAGGAGAAACCGTAAGCGCATCACCGGTAACAGGCGCATGGGAAGTATATCAATGCCAAACCTGTTTCTTTACATGGAGATCTTGCGAGCCGGAGAGCATTACAAATCCGGAACAATACAATCCTTCATTTAAAATCGATCCGAAGGAAACGGAGACAGCCACTCACGTTCCGGCTGTTCCAGAAAGAAAAACGCAGCGATGATTGAACATTTACCAGACACTCTCTATGCGCTTTTAGACGGGACGGAGCTTGAGAAGAAGCAGCATGAAGCATTTGTCCTGCAATCCGTCACGGAGGAGGGCAGGCCTCACGCCGCCATGATCAGCGCCGGCGAAATCATTGCCGTAAGCAGAACCGATATCCGTATCGCTTTATGGAAAAACACCACGACGGCAAGAAATCTGCTGCGCTCAGGACAAGCCCTTTTCACAGCTTGGCAGAACGGAGCGGCTTATTACGTCACACTGCAATGTGAGCCGCTCCCGGCACAAAAAGAGGCGAAATATGACAGAGAGCGATTTAGCTGCCGTGTCGTCTTTGTGAAAGAGGATAGGGCGAAATACGCGGACTTGACGTCCGGTCCGGCCATTCAGCTGCATGAGCCGGAGAGTGTGCTCGAAAGATGGAAAGAAACGCTGGAGGAATTGAAACAATAGAAGCAAAAAAAGAGCCTGCGGTATCCGCAGGCCCTTTTTTATTTTACGCCTTTCATTGCCCGTTTAATCACAGGTGAGAGAAGCAGCAAAATAATACCGAGAATGATAGAAATAAGACCGATTGAGCCGAAATAGGCCGCCTCAGAAATTTTATCAAACAAACCGACTACTTTTGCGTTCAGTGCTTGACCGCAGGCATTTGTCAAAAACCACATGCTCATCGTCTGCGCTGAGAAAGCGGCAGGCGCCAGCTTTGTCGTTACTGATAACCCGACCGGGGAAAGGCAAAGCTCACCGAGCACGACCAACAGGAAGCTGAGCACAAGCCAAAGCGGGCTGACGAGTTCGCCGTTCCCGCCCATAACCGGAAGAACCATCACAAGGAATGACAAACCGGCGAGGATAATGCCAATCGCAAATTTAATCGGCGTTGAAGGCTGGCGTTTGCCGAGCTTCATCCAAATCCAAGCGAAAACCGGTGCGAAAATGACGATAAATAGCGGATTTAAAGACTGGAACCAAGAAGACTCCAGCTGGAATCCCGCAAATGAAAGCCTTGTGCGCTGATCTGCGTATAGGGCCAGAATTGTCGCCCCTTGCTCCTGAATGGCCCAAAACATGGCCGCCGCGATAAACAGCGGGACATAGGCCGCAAGACGTGATTTTTCTGTTTTAGTCGCTTTTTTACTTGTGAACATCACAATAAAGTAAATAACCGGAATAAGAATACCGAGAACACTGACGATGTCAATCACACGCTGGATCGTTAACCAGCCGGTTTGAATCAGGATCAGAATCACAATGGACGCAATAACGACGCCGATTCCGGTTCCGATAACGGATGCTTTTGAGATCGGATTCGGTACGTTGGAACCTGCTTTGCCAAGGTATTTTTTTCTCGTCAGAGCGAAAACGATAAGTCCGAGGAACATACCGGCAGCGGCGCATCCGAAGCCAAGATGGTAGTTGTACTTCTGTCCGAGTGTTCCGACAATTAGCGGCGCGAGTAATCCGCCGAGGTTGATGCCCATGTAAAAGATACTGAAACCTGCATCACGGCGCTGATCTTCCTTCGTATACAAATCTCCGACTACACTTGATACGTTCGGTTTTAATAAGCCGGTTCCGATAATGATCAGAGCCATGCTGAGAAAAAACGCAGCCGTGCTGCCAGGGAAGGCAAGAGCGATGTGTCCGAACATAATTAAGATTCCGCCGTAAAATACGGTGTTTGCCGTTCCGAATACCCGGTCGGCAAGCCAGCCGCCGATTACGCTCGACATGTACACGAGAGATCCGTAAATGGACATAATGGCAACTGCAGTGGTTTTGTCAAAACCGAGACCGCCATGAGCGACTTCCGTGTACAAGTAGTAAAGCAATATGGCTCTCATACCATAGTAGGAGAAACGCTCCCAAAATTCAGTAAAAAACAGTGTGAACAAGCCGCGGGGATGACCGAAGAACCCTCTTTGCGGCACACTTTCTACTATATAATCCTTCTCAATTGATGCCACCTGAGCCAACCCTTTCTTAAAAAAGTGTATTACAAAAATCATATTCTTATATAATACTTGTGTCAATATAATTTATACTGAATTCAAAAAATTCCAGAATCAAAAAATCTCAAATCCTTGATAATAGCCGAATTTTCCTAATTCTAATGGCTTATTTTGTCATATTATCTAACGAAACTATCTTTATAAACTTTTTTAATAAAATTTAAGATATGTACAGACGGAGCTGTACATGACCGAATAGGATAGAAAATAAAAGAGGAAGGAGGAGATGTTTATTTGCCGAATCGTATATTGGATGTAACAGATTGCGGTGTGGCGGCAGACGGTAAAACCGACGTGACAATCACTCTCAATCAATGCTTGGCACAGGCCGCCTCGAAGGGCTATCACACGGTTTTGTTTCCGCAGGGAACCTACTGCATTAACGGCACCCTCGGCGGAGACAGCAATCAGCCATTCCGAAACGCCGGCATTAATGTACCGAGTAATATATCCATTATCATGGACCCGCAATGCATCATCAAAGTAGCACCGAACAGCTCTTGGGGTTATTCGGCTTTCTATATAGGAAGAAAAGAAAATGTCACCATTACAGGCGGACAGATTATCGGGGAGCGTGATGAACACACTTATCGCAGTGCCCCGTTGCGGTCGACTCATGAATGGGGATTCGGAATATGTATCGAAGGCAGCAGCAATATCCTTGTGGAGAACGTAAACATCTCAAATTTTACGGGGGACGGCATCATTATCAGTCCGCTCGGTTTAAGAACAAATAATGATTACGAAACATCAGAGCATGTGACCATCCGCCGTTGCGGCATCAGGCAGTCAAGGCGAAATAACATTTCCATCACCGGCTGCAACACAGTAACTGTGGAGGAATGCATCATCGAGGACGCAGGAACAGGAAACGGTACGGCGCCGAAATTCGGCATTGACATCGAGGGATACGGAGAGGGCGGTATTGATTATGAAGAGGCCCTTCATATCACCATCCGCAACAACCTTTTTAACGGAAACGTCGCAAGTTCCATCACGAACTTTAACGGATACGGCGTGTTAATTGAAGGAAATCAGGCTGACAACACGATCAGCTACGGGTACGGCGCGCAAACCGTTATTACAGGAAATGTCCTGTATCGGACAAACGGCGGCTCAAGAACAGCAATTGCGGGACAAGGTGTGTCACAAGGGCAGGAGAGCAGCAATGCGATCATTTCCAACAATCTCATTACCGGTTTCTCCACCGGAATTGACGTGAGAGGAAAAAGCGTTCTTGTCAGCCATAACAAAATCAATCAATTTGATAACACCGGCATTTCCGTCTATCAGGCAACGGATGTGACGGTTGAGGGCAATGTCATTGAAAATGGACTATCCCAAACGAGACGAACCACGGGACTTCGGGCGGTGCTGTCAGAAAACACCGTCTTTATCAATAACAGCCTCAATCAAGTGATTGACGCGATCAACATTTCGGCCGGGAATATAACCGTTAAAAATAATGTGCTGAAATCGTTCAGCCGGGGCATATGGGTCACGGGAGGCAATGCCGATATTGAAGGAAATACATTGAGTCCGAATGCGTTTGAAGGAGCAGCCGAGTCCTATTCCATTTCTGTGACAAATGACGCCAAGGCTGTGATCAAAGGCAACCTCTTCAGAAACTACAAAAATTATCCGATTTTCAGCTCGACCGTCTCTGCCACCTCGATCATCGGCAACCGCTTTGAGTCGTCACCGCTGATCGTCACTGTTTATCTCAATTCAGGTACTCATGAAATCATTGATAATACCATCACAATGAACAGAACGGCAGGCATCCCGATAGGAATTTATTTGAACGGAACCTCTCATTCCCTTATCTCCGGCAATACTATCAACAACCTTTCCCAAGCTTCTGCATCGGCCATCCAAACAAGCTCTTCCGCCAACACAAAGATCATCGGCAACAAAATTATCAAAGGCGTAATCGTGAAACACAGCACGGATACAGAAACCGGAAATATCGTTGTATAACGTAAGAAAGACGCCCGGTCAGGGGTCTTTTTTTTGTGTTTTATATAAGGCCGCCATTTCTTTTATTAAAAAAAGCCCAAACAGGCAAAGCATCAGCCATTCCGAAAAAGTTGTCAATTTAAACGCGGACAGGTTGTTTTTGACCGCCCCGTACAGACTGAACCCTTGCAGCATGTCCATCCCTATCGAAATCATCAGACAGGCGACAAGCAAAAAAAACGAAACACCCAATATTTTCATGCACATCACCCTCCGTTCTTATTCTTTTCGTTCTTGCAAAACTTATGCAGGCGCAGGATTGTGCATAATCTTTTGCTGTGCAGGAAGAATATGAAAAAAACAAGGAAAGGTATTTTGTGATATGCCTCCATTCTTTAAGCAGAAGAAAAAGAAAAATACCGAAAAGCAAAACCGCGAAAACGGAGACGAAAAAGAAGAAAGCAAATCCGAAGAAGAGCAGAATGAACCGATTTCAGCCAGCTTATCGGAAAATATGAAAAAGCTTTCTGAACGCTTCGGCAACAGCGCAGATGTCGTCATCCGCCGGCTGAAAATCGGAAAGGAAGAACTTCCGGCAGCCATTGTGTACATAGCGGGTTTGGTTGATGAGCAGCTTGTCAGCCAATCCTTGCTGGAGGATCTGATTGACATCCCATCCGTTCAGCCCGAGCAGGCAGTTTGCCGGATGTATGAGAAAACGATTGCAGTCGGCGGGATGAAAGAGGAGCAAAAATGGAAGAGTCTTTATGCGGGGCTGATGGCCGGGAGCACGCTCATTTTTGTGGACGGGGCTGATAAAGCGCTTATCGCCAGCACGGAAGGGGGAGAGCGCCGCTCAATAGAAGAGCCGAGCACCCAAGTGTCATTCCGCGGTCCGCGCCAAGGGTTTACGGAATCGCTGCAAACCAATGTCTCCATGATCCGCAGGTACATTAAAACGCCTGATGTGTGGGTTGAGAAGATGGAGATCGGGCACGAGACAAATACCGATGTTGCGCTGATGTATATTAACGGGATCTGCGAAAAAAAGCTGATTAAGGAAGTCCGCAGCCGGCTGAAGCATATTGATATCGACAGTATTTTGGAATCAGGCTACATTGAACAGCTGATCGAAGACGCGCCGTTTTCTGTATTTCCTACGGTGTATCATACGGAAAGGCCCGATGTTGTCGCAGGTAATCTCCTGGAAGGAAGATTTGCGATTATCGTAGACGGAACGCCGTTTGTCCTGCTTGCGCCGGCCTTATTTATACAATTTTTTCAGTCCGTTGAAGATTATTATTCACGATTTGATATTGCCACAAGCATTCGGCTGCTTCGGGTCTTGATTTTCTTCATTTCTTTGGTCGCTCCGGGCATTTATGTGGCCGCTACGACTTTTCATCAAGAGATGATCCCGACGCAGCTGTTAATTGTTATCGCCGCCCAGCGCGAGACCGTGCCGTTTCCGGCTGTGATTGAAGCTATGACAATGGAGGTGGCCTTCGAAATTCTCAGGGAGGCCGGAGTGCGGCTGCCGAGGGTGGTCGGCTCGGCGGTTTCGATTGTCGGAGCGCTCGTCATCGGCCAAGCCGCGGTTCAGGCGGGCATCGTGTCTCCGGCCATGGTCATCGTCGTGGCGCTGACGGCTATTGCCAGTTTTGCGACACCGGCCTTTGACATGGCGATATCAGCGCGCCTGATTCGATTTGTCTTCATCCTTTCAGCGGCAGTTATGGGTTTTTACGGCTTGATTTTAGGCATTATTATCATGTTTGTCCATCTTTGCAGCCTGCGCTCATTCGGTTTTCCATATATGTCACCGCTTGCTCCGATGTCAGCAGGCGGTTTGAAGGATTCGATATTCCGCGCTCCTTTATGGGCTGATGAAAAAAGACCGGGCCTATTAGTGCAGCAAAATAACAGGCGCCAAGGCCGGCATCAGAGGCCGAAACCCGAGACGTCAAGGGGAATGGTCAATAAAGATGTAAAAGAAGGCGACGGCAATGAAAAGACGTAAATGTATACTCGCTCTGATCATGATGCTCTGCACCCTGTTTTTATCGGGATGCTGGGATAAAAGGGAATTGACAGACTTGGCCGTCATATCCGCAATCGGAATTGACCGGACGGATGAAGGGAAATATATGCTGCACTTTCAGATTATCAACCCGGGAAACGTAGCGGGGGGACTGCAGGGCGGCGGAGCGGGGGACAGGCCGCCGGTATCGGTCTATTCCGTTTCCGGAGACAATTTAACAGAAGCATTCAGAAAAGGATCGATGCAAGTTTCCAGAAGACTCTATTTCGCGCATACAAATCTAGTTGTGTTCAGCGAAAAAATCGCAAGGGAAGAAGGTCTCGAATTTATATTGGACAATCTCGACCGCGATACGGAATTCAGAACAACGGCAACCGCTGTGATCGCGCATAACTGTAAGGCTCAAGATATTATTAAAGTGCTGACGCCGATTGATAAAATTCCTTCTAATAAAGTGAACAAGACGCTCGGTTTTACGGAGGAGCAATACGGAAGAATCGTCAAAACAAGTTTGCAGGATGTTCTGATTGATCTGGCCTCTCCGACCGGGGCACCCTTTATTCCGGGCTATGAGATGCACGGGGACGGCAAAGCCGGCCCGAGTATGGAAAATACGCAGGAAACTGAACCGAAAGCGGTTCTTTCAGCGGACGGTCTTGCGGTATTTAAAAAGGACGGGCGGCTGGATTACTGGATTGAAAGTGATGACAGTGTGGGAGCGGTGTGGCTCTTAAACAAAATCAAGCATACATTCATTAATGCGGATTGGAAACATGTCAAACACGCGATCAGTCTGCAGGTGATCCGCCAGAATACGCGGATAACGGCCTCTTTTCCGAACGGAAAACCGCACATTAAGGTGCGGGTTGAAGCGGAAGGACAGATTGACGCAGTCAGATACCCATTCCATCTGTCGGACCCGAGAGTGATCAATCAAATGGAAAAAGCGCTCAGCACGCAGCTTGATAAAGATATTTCCAGATCCGTTGAAGATATTAAAGCGCATAAAAATGATTTTGTGGGCTTTGGAGATGTCATTTACAGAAAGTACCCTAAAGAGTGGAAAAAGCTGAAGGGGAAATGGGACGAGGAATATCTTCCTGCTCTTCCCGTCGATGTGAAGACGGAAGTGGTCATCAGAAGAACGGGCTTGCGGAACAATCCTCTCACGGACAAGCTTGATCACGATTAAGGCGAGGAGAAAGGAGCGGTGCACATGGAGAATGCGAAAATCAGCAAACGGCAGCTGTTTATCATGATCATTTTATTTGAACTGGGCAGTTCCCTCTTGATCCCGCCAGGCACGATGGCCGGACGGGATGCGTGGCTGTCCGTCCTTCTCGGGTGCGTGGCCGGTCTCGGGCTTTTCTACGTATACCAGGCGCTGTATCAATTTTTTCCTGATTCTTCTCCGAGAGATTATATGAATGAACTGATCGGCAGGCATCTCAGCTGGGTTATATCGCTTCTTTACATTCTCTATTTTTCCTACATCGCCGCCCGTGTGCTGCGCGATTTCGGTGAAATGCTCGTGACATTCGCTTATTCGGACACACCGCTTTTGATTGTCAACGCCATGCTGATGCTTGCAGCGATATACGGGGTCAGAAAAGGAATTGAAGTGTTGGCGAGGGCGGGAGAGCTGTTATTCGGAATCATGTATTTTCTTGCGGCGATCGGGTTAATTCTCATTATCAGCTCCCGTACGATGAATCTGAAATATTTGCAGCCAATGCTGGCTGACGGCATGGGGACGGTTATTTATTCTGTTTTTAAACAGACGATGTATATCCCGTTTGGCGAAATGATCGTGTTTGTCATGATTTTCCCTTATTTAAATAACCGGAAGTCGGTCAAAAAAACCGGGTTTCTCGCGATTATCATCAGCGGCCTGTTTTTGGCGATGTCCGTCGCCATTAATATATCCGTGCTGGATGTCAACTTAACGCTTCGCTCCCAATTCCCGCTGCTAAGCACGATTCAGACGATTAAAGTGGAGGAGTTTTTGGACCGGCTTGACGTCTTTTTTATGCTCGTGCTTGTTATCGGAGGTTTTTTCAAAGTCGCCCTTTTTACATACGCTGTCGTCATCGGCGTGTCCACGCTGTTTAAAGAAAAAAACCCATCACAGCTGGCCTTCCCGGTAGGACTGGGGGTTTTGATCCTATCGATAAGCATCGCAAGCAATTTTTCGGAACATATGAATGAAGGCTTAAAGATTGTACCGATTTATATTCATCTCCCGTTTCAAGTGATTTTCCCCGTATTGCTGCTTTTGATTGCTGTTATCAAGCAGAAAGTAAAAGGAAGCGTCTATTCCTCTTCGAAGAAATAACCCGGCAGGCATGCCGGGTTATTTTAATTTTATTCTTAATGCATTGACAAACTTGCCAGACAATTGTACATTTTGTTTTATTCTTATTATTTTGCTAGGAAATATAGGTTTAATGGTGTTAATAGTTGGCGAAACACAATTAGATAGAGAAGGAGAAACGTCATGACAAAGAAAAAAGAGATCAAACTTGGTGTTTTCCTTGCGGGAACCGGCCATCACGTCGCCTCCTGGAGACATCCGGAAGCACCGGCAGACGCAAGCATGAACTTGGACTACTTTAAAGAATTGGCACAAACGGCGGAGAAAGGCAAAATGGATATGCTGTTTTTGGCTGACAGTTTATCAATAGACGGTAAATCACATCCAAACGTCTTAACACGCTTTGAACCATTTACACTGCTTTCTGCGCTTGCTCAGGTCACCACTCACATCGGCCTGACGGCGACCGCTTCCACGACATACAGCGAACCGTTCCATATTGCGAGACAATTTGCGTCGCTTGACCACCTCTCAAACGGACGGGCGGGGTGGAACGTCGTTACATCATCAATCGAATCAACCGCGCTCAACTTCAGCGGGGAAGAGCATCTTGAACACCATCTCAGATATCAGCGGGCTGAGGAATTTGTTGAAGTCGTCAAGGGATTATGGGATTCCTGGGAGGAAGACGCGTTTATCCGTGACAAAGAATCCGGAGAATTTTTTGATAAAGAAAAAATGCATGAGCTGAATCATAAAGGAACGTATTTTTCCGTGAGAGGACCTTTAAATGTCGCGCGTTCACCGCAAGGCCAGCCGGTCATCATTCAGGCGGGATCATCCGGAGACGGCAAAGCGCTGGCTGCCAAGACGGCAGAAGTCATCTTTACGGCTCAAAACCATATGAAATCAGCGCAGGAATTCTATCAATCTATTAAAGAACAGGCGGTTTCCTTCGGCCGCGATCCTGAGAAAATCGCGATTATGCCGGGTATCTTCCCGATCATAGGAGATACGGAAGAAGAAGCAAAGACGAAATATGAAGAGCTTCAAGATTTGATCATACCGTCTGTCGGCCTGAACATCCTGCAAAATTATTTGGGCGGCATCGACCTTTCATCCTATCCGCTTGACGGGCCGCTGCCTGAATTGGACGCGGAAGCTTCAAACGCGGTAAAAAGCCGCTTTACGCTCGTTCAAGATATGGCCAAGCGCGAAAACATGACCATCCGTGAGCTGTACAAATATGTAGCGGGATCGAGAGGCCATCATATCTTTGTCGGTACGCCTGAACAGCTGGCCGATAAGATGGAAGAATGGGTCGAACATCAGGCGTGCGACGGCTTTAACATCATGCCGCCTCTATTACCAGAAGGACTCAATCTTTTTGTAGACAAAGTGATTCCGATATTACAAGACCGCGGCGTGTTCAGAAAAGAATATGAAGGTACGACGCTGAGAGAGCATTTCGGACTGAAGAAACCGGCGAACCGTTATGCCGAATAAGGAGGGCGGACCATGTCAAGACAATATCGGCTCGCGACGGAAGCAGACGCTGACGAGCTGCTTTCGCTGACACTGCGGGCTTATGAACCGATTCGCAAGCTTGGCATCAACTTTGCCGCCGCAACGGCGGACAAAGAGCTTATACAAAACAACATACGTAAAAATGCCTGTTATGTTCTGGAGGAAGACGGCCGGATACTGGCCACGATTTCATTGCGGATGCCGTGGGGGCCAAATCCCGGTCCGTATGGCGTTCCTCATATTTGGTGGTTCGCTGTTGACCCTGATCTCGGAAAAAAAGGGACGGGCTCAGAACTGCTGGAGTGGCTGGAGCAAACGGTGCTCCGCGATACGCTGAAAGCCCCCTTCGTCTCATTGGGAACGGCTGACAAACATCCGTGGCTGATCGGCATGTATGAACGTAAAGGCTACGTCCGTTCGGGCGAAAAGGATTTAGGAAAAGGGCATATCACCATTTACTTGAAAAAAGAATTACGGAATGATCTATAACATAAGAAGGCGGGATTTTAATGAAAAAGAAAACGTGGGTTCTGTTGTTAGCTGCGGCGCTTTTGGCCGTCTTATCAGCATGCGGAAACGGAAAACAAAGTGAAAACGGTGAGAACGTGCTGCATGTCGGCGCCACCGGACAAAGCTATCCGTTCGCATATAAAGAAAATGGCAAGCTGACAGGGTTTGACGTGGACGTAATGGAAGCCGTAGCGAAAAAAATCAATATGAAGCTCGACTGGAAGCTGCTTGAATTCAGCGGACTGATGGGCGAGCTCCAAACCGGCAAACTCGACACAATCTCAAACCAAGTCGCTGTAACGGACGAACGCAAGAAAACCTATAACTTTACTGAACCGTATTCTTATGCGGGCACTCAAATCGTCGTCAAAAACGACAACAAAGACATCAAATCAGTTAATGATTTAAAAGGAAAAACCGTAGCGGCCGTTCTCGGCTCAAACCATGCGAAAAACCTTGAAAGCAAGGACCCGGATAAAAAAATCAACATTAAAACATATGAGACACAGGAAGGAACGATGAAAGACGTGGCCTACGGACGCGTTGACGCTTATGTAAACAGCCGCAGCGTCCTGATCGCCCAGATGAAAAAGACCGGTCTGCCTCTGAAACTGGCCGGAGATCCGATTGTCTATGAAAAAGTCGCTTTCCCATTCGCTAAGGATGCAGCGCACGATAAAATCCGCAAAAAAGTGAACAAAGCCATTGAAGAACTGCGGAAAGACGGCACGCTGAAAAAGCTGTCAGAAAAATACTTTAAAGAAGACATCACAACAGAAACAAAGCATTAAGAAACGGCGGTGAAAAACGAGAATGAACAGCATTGATTGGGGTTTTATGTTTTCAGCCTTTCCCGCGTTAATTGAAGCTTTGCCGATCACTTTATTAATGGCTGTCGCAGCCATGGTGTTTGCTGTGATCGGCGGCCTCATTTTCGCGCTTATTACGAAAAATCGTATTCCGGTGCTTCACCAGCTGTCAAAGGTGTATATTTCATTTTTCCGGGGCGTGCCGACACTTGTTCAGCTTTTCTTAATTTATTACGGCCTGCCTCAGCTCTTCCCCGGAATGAGCAAGATGACGGCGTTAACGGCGGCCATTATCGGCTTAAGTTTGAAAAATGCCGCCTACTTAGCCGAAATCTTCCGTGCTGCCTTGAATTCAGTAGACGAAGGCCAGCTAGAGGCCTGTCTTTCTGTCGGTATGACGAAATCCCAGGCGTACAGACGGGTCATTTTCCCGCAGGCGATCAGAAACGCGCTTCCCGCGACGGGAAACACATTTATCGGCCTGTTAAAAGAAACCTCGCTCGCCTTTACATTAGGTGTGATGGAGATGTTCGCACAGGGGAAAATGTATGCATCAGGCAATCTGAAATATTTTGAAACATATTTGGCCGTCGCGGTGATGTACTGGATTCTTACTATTATATACAGCGTGCTGCAGGATCTGCTCGAACGGGCGATCAGCAAGCCTTATCGGACATAGGAGGTGACACCGGATGATACAAGTCAAAAATATCCGTAAAGCATTTAAAGATCTCACCGTGCTTGACGGCATCGATCTTGAAGTGAAAAGCGGCGAAGTTACGGCGATCATCGGGCCTTCAGGCTCAGGGAAATCAACGCTTCTCCGCTGTCTGAACCTGCTGGAGCGCCCTGATGAAGGCGTCATTGAGATCGGGACAGCGAAGCTTAACGCTTCTTCCTATTCACGGAAAGACGTACACCGGCTTCGCCAGCAGACGGCAATGGTCTTTCAAAATTATAATTTATTCAAAAACAAAACCGCGCTGCAAAACGTGACCGAAGCGCTGATCACGGCTCAAAAAAAGCCGAAAAAAGAAGCGGACCGAATCGGCATGGAGCTGTTGCGGCAGGTCGGTTTAGAACACAAAGCCGACAGCTACCCGATTACGATGTCAGGCGGGCAGCAGCAGCGGATCGGCATTGCGCGGGCTCTGGCAGTTGATCCCCATGCGATTCTGCTTGACGAACCGACATCAGCCCTTGATCCTGAGCTTGTGGCAGAAGTGCTCCAAGTCATCCAGTCAATTGCGGAAAAGCAAACGACGATGGTCATCGTGACCCACGAGATGGCATTTGCCCGGGAAGTTGCCGATCAAGTTATTTTTATGGCGGATGGACGCATCATCGAGCAGGGAACACCGCAGGAGCTGTTTGACAACCCGCAAAACGAACGGACGAAAAAATTCATCAAGCAAGTGGGGGAACCTGCTGAACTTGTGTAAGAAGGGAAGAAGAAGAAATGGCAAAAGAAACGCATGAGACGTTAAACAAACGTTTAATCAACATTCGCCGCGACCTTCATGAATACCCTGAACTGTCAGCTGAAGAATACGAGACGACCAAAAAAATCCGCCTCTGGCTGGAGGAAGAAGAGATTGCGATCCTTGATTTTCCGAAGCTTCAAACAGGCGTGGTCGCCGAGATCAAAGGAGACAAAACCGGCCCCCTCATCGCCGTCAGAGCGGATATTGACGCTTTGCCCATTGAAGAGAAGACAAATCTTCCGTTTGCTTCACGAAACAGCGGTATCATGCACGCGTGCGGCCATGATTTCCACACGGCCTCTATTCTCGGAACGGCTTTCTTACTGAATGAGCGAAAGCATGAACTGAAAGGAACGGTGCGGTTCATTTTTCAGCCCGCCGAAGAAATCGCCGCCGGAGCAAGGCAGGTCATCGAAGCCGGAGCGCTTGACGGCGTATCGGCAATATTCGGCATGCACAACAAACCGGATCTCCCCGTCGGCACCATCGGCTTGAAAGAAGGCCCTCTCATGGCGAGTGTCGATCGGTTTGAGATTACCGTTAAGGGAAAAGGCGGGCACGCCGGCATCCCTGATAACAGCATTGACCCGATTCAGGCGGCCGGGCAGATGATCGGCGCCCTGCAATCGGTTGTCAGCAGAAATATCAGCTCACTCCATAATGCCGTCGTCAGCATCACAAGAGTCCAAGGCGGCAGCTCTTGGAACGTCATCCCCGACCAAGTTGAGATGGAAGGAACAGTCCGTACGTTTCAAAAAGAAGCGCGGGACGCCGTATCGGAACATATGAAACGGGTGGCCGAAGGGGTTGCGGCAGGCTTCGGGGCAGAGGCTGAATTCCGCTGGTTTCCTTACCTGCCGTCAGTCGTGAACGACGGCCGATTTTTAAAGACAGCCGCACAAACGGCAGAAAGCCTCGGTCTTCAAACCGTACAGGCAGAACAGTCTCCCGGCGGGGAAGACTTTGCCCTTTACCAAGAAAACATTCCCGGCTTCTTCGTTTGGATGGGAACAAACGGGACAGAGGAATGGCATCATCCTGCATTCACATTAGACGAAAAGGCGCTGTCGGTTGCGGCCGAATATTTCGCTCAATTGGCCATCAATGTGCTGGAGCGGGCGGAATGAATATGAAACGTCTGACGGCCGGGCTTGCGCAGGCCGTCATCTCCTCTGTGCCTGAAACGTCCGCCGAAGCCATGAAAGAGGCGCGAAAAGGGCTGCTTGATTTTACAGCGGCGGCCTTCGCGGGCAGAAAGGATAAAGGGATAGATAAGCTGTTGAAGCTGATCGATGAAGAAGGCGGACAGCCCATATCTCCGATTATCGGCCGAAACAGAAAAACGGCGCCGTCTCAATCGGCGCTGATCAACGGATTTATTGCGCATGCACTTGATTTCGATGATGTTCATTCAGATGTGAGGGGACACCCGAGCGCCGTCATTCTTCCGGCTCTTATCGCAGCCGCATCATCCGGCCGTATGGACAAGAGCCGCTTTCTCGGTGCTTACATTACAGGGGTAGAGGTAATGGCGAGGCTCGGTGAGTCAGTCGGGAGCCGCCACTATGAGAAAGGCTGGCACAACACTGGCACATTAGGCGCAATAGCGGCAGCATGCGCCGTCGGTTACGCAGAGAAACTGAATCAAACTGAACTGGAGAAAGCGATCGGCTTTGCTGCCGCGCAATCCGGAGGCATGAGGGTTCAATTCGGCACAGAAATGAAACCGCTCCATGCCGGCTTAGCGTCTCAATCCGGCTTGTTCGCCGCAAGGCTTGCGCAAACCGGATTCGGCGGATCAGTACAGGCGCTTGACGGAGACAAAGGCTTTTTCGGGCTGTATGGCGATCTTGAACGGGCGGAAGCAATATTTTTAAACGGATGGGGAAAGCCTTGGCGAATCGTCAGTCCGGGGCTTTGGTTTAAAATGTATCCGTTTTGCTCGGCGGCTCATCATGCGGCGGACGCCATCCTTAAGCTGAAGGCGCAGCATGAACTCACTGCCGATCAAATCGACCGAATCGACGTGATTTTTCCTTCGGGCGGAGATGCCGCTCTTACAGAACGGCGCCCGAAAACGGGAGAAGCCGGACGGTTCAGCGTTGAATATATCATCACCCTCGCTTTGCACGGAAAAGATTTTTCAGCGGAAAACTTCACATCCAAACCGATTCCGGAAGCCATTCAAAGCGATTTTTCCCGGATTCACCGCCGCTATGACGACCGGATTCACCCGGCTGAGAACGCCGTGCCAAAAGGCCGCTTCACGATCGTACGGGTGACCGCCGCCGGCAATCACGTATATGAAACACGTGTCGATTGTCCGAAAGGGGCGCCCGGAAACGGACTTTCTGAGGAAGACATACAGGGCAAGCTCAGACACGCTTTGCCGGAAGAGGTACAAAAAGCGGAAGCACTGATCGACGCCGTCCTGCAATCGGATATTGAACGCTATCTGCAATTGATATAAATAAAAAGAGCGGGGGGATGCAGCCCTCGCTCTTTTTACGTTCACTTCTATTGAATAGGGGGATATAGGGTGCGCCCCTGTCTGCGCTGGCAGAGGCGCGGTTTTTAGGAAACCGCCGTGCCGTTTTCCTTCACTGTGAAACTTCCTCTGGATAATCTGATATTGATATCGGATACTTTGGCAATTTGTTCGTCATGCGTGACCATAATGACGCATTTATCGCCTTTGTGAGCCAATTCCTGAAAGAGCCGGACGATTTCCTTTGACGTATCCTCATCAAGGTTTCCCGTCGGTTCATCCGCGCAAATCAAATCCGTATCACAGCAGAACGCCCGCGCAATCGAAACCCGCTGCTGCTGTCCGCCGCTTAATGTCAGCACCCGCTGCCGCGCCTGCTGTTCCGTGATGCCGACTCTTTCCAGCATACTGAGCGCGAACGCGTCTTTGTTTTTTTCCTTGGACCCGGTAATCTCCATTGCCGTTGTGACATTTTGGAGCGCCGTCATATACGGAATCAGATTATAAGATTGAAAGACGATAGAAACGTATTGATTTCTGAAATTCGTTAATCCGATTTTGGAAATGTCTGTTCCGTTATAAAGAATGCTTCCCTCTTTAGGTGTATCAAGGCCGCCCGCCAGAGACAGAAATGTTGTTTTCCCCGTTCCGGAGACGCCGACAATTGTATAAAACTTTCCTTTTTCAAAGCTGATATTAATATGCTGAAACAGCGGCTGTGATTTGTCTTGATACCAATAGCCGGCCTGTTGAAAGGTTAATAGGCTCATTACGCCGCCTCCTTTTATTCCTGCTTGGTCAGGATGGTTTTAGGGTGAAGCCGCATGACTGATACAGACGGCAATAATATGGCAATAATGGCAATCGTGATGCCGATTCCGCCCAGAATCAAAAGGTCATTCAGCGAGACGTTCACTTGGATGGAACTGATGACGTCCGTACTTGATGAATGTTGGCCGAACATACCGCCTCCCCGTGGCATTTCGCCCCAGCCGCCTGCCTCTTGCTGTGTATCGTTTAATGAGCTGATCTGCTGCGAAAGAAGCTGGTTTCCCAGCTGATTGGCGATCAGGCTGTCCGTCACGGCCGCGATGCCGATGGCGATTACGGTGACGATCAGAATTTCCGTTAAAAACTGTCCGATGAGCTTCCAGCGTTTTTCGCCGATCGCCATTAAGACGCCCATTTCATACTTGCGTTCCCTGATTGACATCATCACGATTAAACCGAGAATGATCGCGCCTGCGATGGACACGAGATACACCACATTTTTAGAAAATGAGGCCACATTTTCAATCGGGCCAACCATCTGCTGATATACCTGGTCATTTGCAGTAAGCGTGTACGTTTTAAAATCGATGGATGTCTTTTTCGCCGCGGCAACAAATGAATCAATATATTTGGCGTCATCCATATAATAAACGGCCGAACCGATGTTATTTTTGTAATCGGAGCCTTTCAAAGCCGCTGCCGCAGTGTAAGGCGTGTAGATTTTGTTGTCAGGATTTAAGAACGAAAAATGCTGTGCCTGATCATCTCCTGAGGATGTCGTTTTATATAAGCCTACAATCTTAAGTTTGACCGTCGTTGATTTATCTGAAGCTGATGAAACAGTGATGGAATCGCCGACTTTTAGCTTGTTTTGATCTGCCAGCGTTTCATTGATGACTGCGGTCTTAGTGCCTGCGTCCGTCTTTGTGATGGCGCGGCCTTCGATGATTTTTGAACTTTTGCTGGTGAAGTCATCAAGCAGCGCTGTGCTGAGTACGCCCTCGACTGAAATATCCGCTGACATCATTTGTCTTCCGCCGCCGGAACCGGTATTGGAGCTTTCAATCGCATCAAAACTCTCTGCGTTCGCTGAGGCTGTTGTGAGAAAGTTATAGTTTTTGACATGCTGTAAGGCTGTAAGCTTGTTTGCGTCCGATACAGAAATCGGCGTCGATTCAAATGTAGGCTTCTCTCCGTTGTTTTGCTGCTGTGCCATTTGCTTTTGGCGGTCAACCTGGAGTGTGACGCTCCCGCCAAGCTGCTGTCTTGCCAGCTCGCTTGATTTCTTTGCCGCCGACTGGATGGCAAGCCCGGACAGCACAAAAATGCAAATCACAGAAAACACGGCCGCCTGCAAAAATGTCTTTCCCCTTTTTGCCTTCATGCTCCAAAAGGCTCTTTTGATAAAGTTCATGTCTGTTCCTCCGTGTAGGTGTCAGATCTTGTAAACCCGGCCGTCTTTAGCACCGGTAATCCGATACGTATATAGTAGGAGAAAAGTATGAAAAAAATATGAACAAACTATTTCCGGGCGGTGAAATAAAAACCAACAATTGTGAAACGTGAAAACATCCGGGCAAAATGATGCTATTATAAGAAAAAGCGTCAAACAAGCGGAGGATACAATGAAAATATTAATGGTAGAAGATAATATAAGCGTGTGCACCATGACAGAAATGTTCTTTTTTAAAGAAGGTTTCGAAGCGGAATTTGTCCATGACGGGCAGGAAGGATATCAGCGGTTTACGGAAGGCGAATGGGATTTGATCATACTCGATATCATGCTCCCATCCATGGACGGAGTGACGATCTGCCGGAAAATAAGAGAGACGAGCAGTGTGCCGATTATTATGCTGACGGCGAAAGATACAGAGTCCGACCAGGTCATCGGATTTGAAATGGGGGCGGACGACTATGTCACCAAGCCGTTCAGCCCGCTGACATTGGTCGCGCGGATTAAAGCCGTCATCAGAAGGTACCGGGCGACGGGGGAGGCGGTCAAAAGCGACGACATGATCGAGACCGCATGCTTTACGATCAATAAGAAAACCAGAGAAGTGTTTCTGCACGGAGTTCCTGTTGAGAACCTGACGCCGAAGGAATTCGACCTGCTCTTTTATCTCGTGCAAAATCCGCGCCAGGTCTTTTCGAGAGAGCAATTGCTTGAACAGGTGTGGGGCTATCAATTTTACGGTGATGAGCGTACGGTTGATGTTCATATTAAACGGCTGCGCAAAAAGCTGTCCAGTGAGGAAAAACCGTTTTTATACACGGTGTGGGGGGTAGGATATAAATTTGATGAGGATTAAATACTTATACCAGCTCCTTTTAAGCCATGTCAGCATTTTGATTTTGGCATTTCTCATTATCATTTCTTTGTTTTCGCACTTTGTGAAGGATTTTGCCTATCAAAATAAAGTGGATGAACTGTCCTCCTACGCGCAGCAGATCACCATGGAGCTTGACGGGCGGGATCTGGATTTGCGGCGTTTGTATCCGTATCAGGACATTTTAAAAACGAGGGAGACACGGTTTATCCTTTTTGATGAAAAGCAGCGCCCTTACTTTTTCCCGGATGATATGCCGCCGCATGAAAAGCTGAAGCGTAAAGAATGGCAAATGCTGAAACAAGGGAAAACCGTTCAAATCAGAGCGGAAATGAATCGTTTCAACAACGAAGGCTTAGAGGTATCATTGGTCGCAAAGCCCATTTTCATCAGCCAACAATTTAAAGGCGCCGTGCTGCTGGTTTCTCCTGTCAGGGGAGTTGAGCAGATGATCGGCCAGGTCAACCGCTACATGTTTTACGCGATCATCGGCACGCTGATCATCACCATTTTGTTAAGCTGGCTGCTGTCTAAGTTTCACGTCAGACGGATTCAGACATTGCGTGACGCGACCGGAAAAGTGGCGTCCGGCGATTACGATATTTCCCTCAAGAGCAGCGGCAGGGATGAAATCGGCATGCTGGCATCTGATTTTAATATTATGGCGAAGAATTTAAAGCAGTCACGAGAGCAGATTGACCGCCTTGAAAAGCGAAGGCGCCAGTTTATCGCGGATGTCTCGCACGAACTGAGAACCCCGCTTACGACCATTAACGGATTGGTGGAAGGGCTGAACAGCAATACCATTCCCGAAAAGGATAAAGAGAAGTGCTTCTCGCTGATCAGTGAAGAGACGAAGCGGATGCTGCGGCTCGTGAAGGAAAACCTGGATTATGAAAAAATCAGATCCCAGCAGATCAAGCTGGACAAGCTGAGTGTGCCGCTTATCGAGGTGTTTGAAATTATTAAAGAGCATCTCAATCAGCAGGCCGAAGAGAAACAAAACAGGCTGCTGATTCAAGTGGATGACGGGATAAAAGTGTATGCCGATTATGACAGGCTCATCCAAATCCTCGTCAACATTACGAAAAACAGCATTCAATTTACGCAAAACGGAGAAATCCGGCTGCGCGGTTATGAAGGCTATAAAGAAACGATTATCGAAATTGAAGACACAGGAATCGGCATTTCCAAAGAGGAAATCGAGCACATATGGGAACGATTCTACAAGGCGGACGTGTCCAGAACGAACACGGCTTACGGCGAATACGGCCTCGGCCTGTCCATCGTCAAACAGCTCGTCGAACTGCATAAAGGCACGATAGACATTGAAAGCGAAAGAGGAAAAGGCACGACCTTTAAAATCCGCCTTCCGCTGAATACGAAAAATGAATAAGCGTCAAATCGGCGGTCTAAAATGGCTGCCGTTTGTTTCATTTTGACTTCGGCAATTGCGCTCTGCCGAAACAAAGTTTGCGTGTTTTTCGGGATGGAAAGACACGGAAACGTGATAAAATAACTGTTAAACAGGTCTTGGATGAGGAGGGTGAAGGAATGAAGAGCGGGTTAATTCCTTCTTCAGCAGTCGGGCAGAAGATTAACGAGTGGTATCAATACATAAGAACATTCAGCGTGCCGGATGCAGAGATTTTGAAAGCCGAGATCAAACAAGAACTTGACCATATGGAGCCAGATTCAAACTTGGTGCTTTATTACTCACTCATGGAATTTCGTCATCAGCTGATGCTGGACTATCT
Organism: Bacillus sp. YC2; assembly: GCF_019891195.1. NCBI lineage: Bacteria > Bacillati > Bacillota > Bacilli > Caryophanales > Bacillaceae > Bacillus > Bacillus sp. YC2. The sequence goes on from NZ_JAHXDO010000006.1 coordinate 222,389, forward strand.
GGAGCCGCTGGAAAAACTGAAGATTGAAGATCAGCCGAGCCTATCAGAAATCTTAGACAACATTGATAACAGCCAGGCCGGTCTGAAAGGGCTTCTGGATTATTACGTCAATTTCTTCAGGGGCATGTTTGAATTTGATAAAAGAGAATTTATATCGGCAATTACTTATTATAAACAGGCTGAAAAAAAGCTGGCCTTCGTGTCGGACCATGTGGAAAGGGCAGAGTTTTATTTTAAAGTGGCCGAAGCGTATTATTATATGAAGCAAACGTATTTTTCCCTGATACATATTAAAAACGCTTATGAAATTTATGTGGAGCAGGACACATATCATGTAAGAATCATCCAATGCCATTTCGTGTTCGGCGTCAATTTGATGGATGAAAGGCGCTTTGAACAAGCGGCAAGGCATTTTGAACACGCTTTAAAAATGGCCGAAAAAGAAGAAAAAGCGCAGCTGGTCGGAAGAGCGCTGTATAACCTCGGATTATGTTATTACAATCAAGACCGCATTGATTCCGCCATCCCGTACTTTGAACAAGCGGTTGATACATTCGAATCACACAGAATCGTCAATTCACTTCCTCAAGCTTACTTTCTAATCACACAAATTTACTTTAAACTCGGAAAAAATGCAAAAGCGGCGGAATATCACAAACGGGGTTATGAATATGCTAAAGAAACAGACGATCCCGATTACGCGGTAAAATTCGAATGGCTGCACGCTCTGTATCAGGCGAAACCGGACGAAGAAAAAATCAACACCTGTTTTCGCTACCTTGCAAATAAAAATTTGTACGCCGATATAGAGGATTTAGCACTAGAAGCAGCTAAATATTACTATGAACAAAAATGCTTTGAGATGTCTTCTTACTATTTTCTCAAAGTCGAAGAGGCAAGAAAACAAATACAAAGGAGTGAGGGTTTGTATGAAATTGAAATCTAAATGGTTTGTCATTTGTTTAGCGGCCGCCGCGATCTTTACAGCTGCAGGAGTAAGCCAAACTGACCAGGCTGAATTCCATGTAGCAGAAAGAGGAATGACGTAAGAAGAAAAGCCCCGTATCAAGGGACGGACTGCCTGGGAACAATCTCGGCAGTCTTTTTTGGTGAATTGATAGATTTTTTATAAATTTAGCAATCGTAAAGAATAATCTCCTTTCTATCTTGATAACTCAGCTGTCTTTCAAAAAAATTCTAATGTTTGCGGAAGATTGATCTCTTGCATGCACTAGATAAATATCCTAGTTCCTCAGCTTTTTTCTCGTGAGATGTTCTAATTGTATTTGAAATCACTTTTCCATAACAATCTCCTAGTTGTATATCTGACGTATAATGTTTAATAAACAAAAAAGGCTCCTGCGCGGAACCCTTAAACGACTTCATCGTATGCATCACCAAGATAATCAAAATCTTTCTCCAGCCAATACCAATGCTGCCCTTCATTATTTAATAGCCGCTGTATCAGATCGGTGAAGGACGTTGCGATAATTTGTGTTTCTCCAACTATTCCATGCCGATCAAAGAAACTGTCATAACATTGGCCTTTACGGCTTTCGTTTAGATCAATTGTTAAATACTCTCCTTTTCCATCTGTACAAGTAATGTACCATTCAGAGGATATGTCTTCTTCGCATAATTCTCCTACGATTACAGGGTTAGCTAATGTAAATTCATCGGGGGTTACAATATATATTGGATAATCCGCATGTTCAAAAAGAACTGCCCCGCCACATATCTCATAGAATGTAATAATATCCTTAGGTAATGTGTGTTTAATATCGGTATTTGGCAAACCTTTAGCTTGAAACAGACGGCAATCTTCAGTTGCAGCAATTTTTTTTAGTAACTCTTCTATATTCATGCTCCCACCTACTTTCTGAAGTTGTATTGATTAAATGCATTGTAATACTGCTGCCTCGCTATTTGAGGAATATCGGCTGCATCGAACATCTTTTCTGCCAGTTCCTGAATCTCACGAGGCGAAATTTCTTTCCAATCTATCTTCCCGCCAACCCGCTTTCCTGTTTTTTCGAACAGCCAGTCTCTATATACCTTTTTAGTTGCATTATGCTGTTCTTTTGTAAGGGCGATGGTTGGTGTATTGCTCCCCCTGCTCACATAGTCAGGTACGTTATGCTTAGCCCACACGTCCATAACTCCATGATGATTCTCAAGAGGGCTGTTACTCGGTCTGTAATTAACAACATCATAAGGTTTTGTATCATTATCAGTTTTTCCTGCAAGTGTAAGCAAACGGTCTTTCAAGTTTTCACTGTTAACTGCATTATAAGGGACTCCCCCAGCGGGAACAACTTCGTACCGGGGATTATAGGGCAGTAAATCTTTAATTGAAACTTCTTTCAGTTTTTGTCCTGCTTTTACAACTTTCGATGTAACGTTACCTGCTGCATCAGCTTTTACGACAACGCCTGCACCCTTTGTTCCGACAATAGACGTCACAACAGTGCCTATGGCGTACGTTACCCATCTTGAGCGTGAATAAGTATCGCCGTTGACCATTTCTTTTTGGTACGAATCTGCGATGGCGGCTGAAATGGCGTCATATGTTTTGATCGGATGTGCCACGGCGCCCGTTATGGCTTTCACCGTTCCGCCGGGATCAGTGACGAGATCCCACAGCCCGGTGACAGTGTCCTTGCCGACATCATACAGCCCAACCGCAACGCCTTTGAAACCGTCAGTGAGTTCACGCGTGTTTTCAATTTGTGTGAAGTATCGCTGCTGTTCTTTTGTTAGGTTTTTGTAGCCGATTGTTTTTGCCATGGAGTAGAATTCATCGGCATTCGCATAGTCGTAGTTTTTGAGTCTTTCTTTCAGTTTTTCAATCTCACGTTCTTTCGCTTCTTCCTTCTTGAACGTCAAATAAGCTTCCGAATGCCTCTCAATCTCTCCTTTTTTCTTATGTATGTCACTTTCTCTGTACGCCTTGGCGTTGTAGTTGATCGGGGTGGCGCTTTTTCCTTTGTCTGTTGCG
>NZ_JAHXDO010000007.1:0-200507 GCF_019891195.1 Bacillus sp. YC2
ATTGCGCAATCTTACGATAAAGGCCCGATTTTTTATGACACACAGGCAGAGCAGGCATACATTGATTCATTGCAGGCAGCGATAACAGACCTTGAAGAGATCGGCGGATTCTTACATCAAATCGCGGATGACTTTAAGGAAAAAGATCAAATGCTGGCAAACTGGTTACGTTTATAGGAGATGATTTTCATGACGACATTAGACAAGCTTCTGGAACAAAAAGATGACCCCATGAGAAAAATGCTTCAGCGGCAAATGCTGAAAACAGGAATGACGCAAGCAGCAAACACGAAGTTACAGACTGTGCGCAGTGCTTTGAAACCGAAGTTCCAGATGAGCGCCATTCAGGAAGAATTAAACGAGGTCTATACAGCGCTTCTTTACAGCTTTGAGGGAAAGGCTCAAAAAGCGATGGCAGAACGGATCAGTGAGAGTGCTCAGCAGATTGTTCGCACTGAGGCAGAAGGGGAAGCTTTTGTGAATAGTTTTAGGACGAGATGAGAGTAATAGACGGGACCGCCGCCCGTCTATTTTTTTGTCCATTTTTCGAAGGCTATACGCATCTATTAATGACGGATATATTTTAGCAAAAAGGTGTCCGTTTTTAAAAGTGACTTCTCAATTATTTCCGAAGAGGCCAATCCGCAACTAACCTCGCAGTTACTAATAATGGGAAGAAATTTTCGATGAACTGTGCGGCTTTGATAGTCGTGGGTATTACTGGTTGAGGAGGTGGTCGGATGTCCCCAAATAAAATCTACACGTATAATATTGGAGCTGATACCTTGATAATCTCGCCATCTCTTATAAAAAAACGAGGGATGCGGCGGCTTAATGTAGACACCACTTCATAGTTGATCGTATTAAGCATTTCAGCAACTTCATCAACGGAAATCTCGGCTCCTTTTTGCTTACCGTAAATCACGACTTCTTCCCCTTGTTTACCTTCACTGTTCTCTCCTAAACTGACCATGATCATATCCATTGTTACTCTTCCCGCTACCGGCACTCGTTTTCCGCGATGAAGAACAAATCCGCGATTGGAAAGGGCACGAGAATAGCCGTCAGCATAGCCGATCGGAAGTGTAGCAATTGCTTCATTAGGTTCTGTGACATATGTAGCACCATAGCTAACGGTTCGGGGTTCTGTCCGCATGGTTTTGACATAAGCGATGCGCGCCTTTAAACTTAGCGAAGGTTCAAGTTTAACGAGATTTAGTTGTTTAATATAGGCTGAAGGATATAAACCATATAAGCCGATACCTAAACGAATCATGTCAGCGCTAAATTCCGGAAAGGCGATAGCTGCAGCCGTGTTGCACATATGCACGGTGGGCAGCTCAATCCCCTGTTTTTTTAAAAAGCTGAGAAAACTGATAAATTTTTCGTGCTGCAGCTTTGTGAGTGTTGTGTCTGGTTCATCAGCTGTCGAAAAATGTGTGAAAATCCCTGTCCACCTGAGGAATTCGCTTGCCTTTAGGGCTTTCACTACTGCTATAAGTTCTTCCTTTGTGCGTACACCTAATCGTCCCATGCCGGTATCCACGTTAATATGAATAGTTAGCTGATTAGCACTCGCTTCTTTTTCCAATATCTCGTTTGCTTCTTTAATCCAATCAACCTGAAATGCTGATAATGTTATATTCCAAGCCGCTGACTTCTTTACACAACTAAGGGACGTAAAACCAAGCACAAGGATAGGTGCTGTAATCCCTGCTTTTCGTAAAACGATTCCTTCCTCCACACTGGCAACAGCGAGCTCACTCGCCCCATGTTCCAATGCATGGCGCGCCACTTCTACAGACCCATGACCATAAGCGTTCGCTTTTACGACAGCCATAATTTTGGTCTTATTTGGAATATGATGGCGAATCGCTCGTAAATTTTTTTTAATGGCATCAAGATTTACTTCGATCCAAACTTCTCGGCAGAGCTTTTTCATCAATGCTACCTTCCTTCTTATAGGATAGTAAACCGCCGTTCAATAAATTCCGTAACATCAATGGTTGGATGCTTTCAATCTAATTTTTATTCCGCTTTAACTGAAATCATTCAACAGCAAGCCTTCAATTTAACGAGTTTGAAATCATCAAGCAAATAAAGTGATACATGCGGCTTTAGGTGAAGATTGATGGCGAGTGAGGATATCAGATCGTACATTTTAATCATCATACGTAACCTTCACCTTTTCATATGTGATTGTTTTGGGAATGGCAGGCAGCACAAGGGGGACATAAGTGCTGTTATACATTAGCGGAGGGTGCTGCATAGCGGATGATAGGCGCGGGGAGCGCATATCCTCCACATGAACGCAGCCTTAACTAAAACGATTTCACAACATTCTGATCTGAAAATTGGCGGCCGATCATTTTCGACTGGCTTACAAGGTTGTTTTCGATGACAATTCCGGTATTTAAACCTCCGGATCCATACGCTGTTTTTGAAGCGCTTAAAGGGCTGATGGTAAACGCGCCGCCGACATTGACAACTCCGTTTCCTGATACGTTGTTAATATGAATAGGGAAATCGGTCATGTTATTTTGTCTCCTTTCCCTGCAATCTACTAACTATATGTACGCATTCTTTCTAAATAGGATTAAACGGAGCGGCAAAAATTTTGAAAAAATAAAAAGACCGGCTTTCCTGCAGCCGGATGAAGGGAGATATTCGGAGTCATCATCATATCGTTTTTGTTACGTTTTGATCTGAATATTGGGAGTTTACTGAATTTGTTGTGCTGAACAAGTTATTTTCGATGACAATTCCCGTATTAGAACCCCCGGACCCGAAGACGCTTTTTGATACGGTTAACGGACTTATTGAAAACGCGCCGCCGACATTGACAACTCCGCTCCCGGAAACGCTGTTAATATTAATAGGAAAACCAGCCATCATATACGGTCTCCTTTCTATTAATCTATTAACTATATGTACGCTGTCATTTTGAATAAGATTAAACAAAGCGGCAAAAATTTTATGGGCGATAAAAAAACTGCCGGAATTCCCGGCAGTTTCTTCTATGTTTACTCCTCAAACGGCACCCAGCCGCGTGTGTTTTTGATCATTTCCCATAACGGATCAGGGAGGCGGTATTTTTCTTTTTCAGAAGCTTTGATGACTTTTTCGATATCTTGTTCTCGGCCTTCCTTAATCTTCACTGCCCATTCAGGATCAATTAAGATGACGCGTCCCAAAGCCACTAATGGAATTCCGCTTTCAATCACTGCCAGTGCTTCATCTGCAGTATAGATGGAACCGACTGCAATCAGCGGCACTTTTTGACCGACACGTTCGTTCAGTAAATCCATTCGGGTCCGTGTAACATCTGCCCCGCGGCGTGCTTTAGAATTGACGTCCATCAGGGAAATATGCAAGTAATCCAAGTTTTTTTCCGCGAGCGCATCAACAAGCGTGAATGTTTCAGTCATTGTAAGGCCCGGCGTTTCCGGCTCTTCCGGTGACAGGCGGTAACCGAGCACAAACGGATCCTTCGCGTGTTCGGCGATCGCTTTTTTGGCTGCGTCAACAACGGCAAGCGGAAAAGCTAATCGTTTCTCAGCGCTTCCGCCCCAGCGGTCTGTGCGCTGATTTGTTTTCGGGGAGTAAAATTGCTGAATTAAGTAGCCGTTTGCCCCGTGAATTTCTACGCCGTCAAAACCTGCTTCAATCGCTCTTCGTGTCGCTTCGCCGAACGCTTTTACGATATGTTCAGCCTCTTGTTCAGTGAGGGCGCGGGCTGTTTGACTGCCGTTTTCTTCTGCACCGCTCGGACTGACGACGTCTTCATTCGGCACGAGCTCAGGAGGGCATTCCAATCCGCCGTGGTGGATTTGGACAATGGCCTTTGCTCCTTGTGATTGAATGGTCTCGGCAAGTCTGCGCAAGCCGGGAATGTGGGAATCATCATGGATGGCAGGCTGGCCCGGAAACGCTTTGCCGTCCGGTGTTACGTTTGCGCATGCCGTAATGACCATGCCCATCTCTTTTGAACGTGGGGTAATATAGCTGATTTCGCGGTCAGATATCGTACCGTCTTCATTGGATGAATAGTGGGTCATCGGTGCAACCGTGATCCGGTTTGGTATGGTGACGCCGCTTTGAAACGTAAATGGTTCAAACAGCGGTTTATATTTTTGCTTCATTATTTCGCCTTCTTCCTTGGGAGTTTGACTCGACAGTATTCTAGCCTATGTTTGAATTGTGTGCAATTAATTTGCTTATGCTTCTTCTGCATCTAGGACCAGTTCAGCCATTTAAGCGTATGGAACGGTTTTCTGCGCTCTTTTTCAGGGTCCGTATAGCCGCCTGAAATCTGATGGCCGATCGAGCTGAATATCACAGCAACAGCGAAGAGGAGGAGGATTTTTTTCATATTCATATCTTCTTTCATATCATTTACAAGTTATTTATAAGCATACGCCTGCTGAAAAATCCCGTCAATTTGTTTTCGTTATTCTTTGTTATACTTTCCCGCGGCGAATATCGTTCCGATCTGAATCACAACACTTAATAGAGCACAAACTGCCACAACTGTGTTGCTGTCCATAGAAGACACCCTCCTTTTTCTTAGGTTAATGCATCATATGACAGCTGTCTCTGTTTTGACAAAACCGTAATACGGTGTTTCATTTTTTTCAACACGAAAAAGCGCTTTTTTCAAAAAGCGCCGTCACGTCTTTTTCAGCCGATGCAAAGCGATTTGAACGGCGATTGCGTCATCCAAATAGCCGATCGGAAACATATAATCGGGGATCACATCTGTCGCCAAAATAAAATATAGCAAAGCGCTTCCGAGGATGGCGCGATCTTCGGGCGGGGTCGATTCATCCATATATTGAAGGTGCATCTCCTTTAAATGATCAATAATCGGGCCGACACTTCCTTCGTCATCCATTTTTTTTTGAAACTCTTCACAAATGAGGCGATGGCCCTGCTGGGTTTTGGCATATTGCTCATATCTGGTCAGTTCACGCTCAATTTGTTCTTGCGTAAAAGGCTTATCAAACATTTCGGCCATATTGAGCATATCCTGAATCGCTGTCAGCGGGTCTGGGGATGGCGTTTCTTTGTCATTTCCGATATCTATGCCGGACGCTTCAAGTAATTCTTCGAGCGAAATATGCAGATGTTTCGAGAATTCCTGAAGGTGCTTTAAGTTTGCTTTTTGCTTTCCGTTAATAATGCGGGAGATGGTAGCTGTATCAATGTTTGTCAGTGTGCTGAGCTTTCTCATTGAGAGTGAGTTCTCTTCAAGCAATGATTTTAAAAGGAGGCCAAGGTCTTTGTTTCTTTTCTCTGTCAATGGGTGTCACCTCGTTTCCGCAGGTATGATGATAAATGATCAACAAATTGATGAATAACGGGTACCTTTCCTGAGCAGCTGAATAGGATAGTGTAGATTCAACAGCATGACGTGTTGAAAAGACATCAAAGAATGGAGAGGGAATACATGGCTTGGTTATTGATTTTGGGATTGGCAGTATCATCAAGCATCGACAATTTGGGTGTGGGGATGTCTTATGGAATCAGAAAAATAAAAATACCACATGCAGCAAATATAATGATCGCGTTTATCTGTTTTTTATTCAGCTATATCGGCATTTATTTCGGAAAATGGATTTCGGCTATTTTACCAGGCATTCTTCCCGTATTGCTGGCAGCCTTTATTTTATCCGTCATCGGCATCCGTATCATCCTGCTGGCCGTTCCGAGAAAAAAACAAGAAACAGCGCGTATTGATGTTTCGTCAAAAAAAGAAGGCCGTTTTTCCGGTTTGTTGAAAAACCCGGAGGCTGCTGATGCCGATGGCTCAGGAGTAATCGGCATGCTGGAATCTATGGTTCTGGGGGTAGCCGTATCTGCAAATGCGCTCACAAATGGATTAAGCGCGGGATTAATCGGGCTGTCTCCTGCCGCGATTTCCATCACCGCTGCTGCCGGAAGCTTCCTTACTATATGGATCGGCTGTACGCTGGGGAAAAAAGCCGCGTCATTGCGGATCGGATCCTTTCATGTCGGGCAGTTCAGCACGGTGTTCAGCGGAGCCATTATTCTTATCATTGCCATTAATACACTGCTCTTTTAAGTTGTCCCGTTCATTCTATGAAACACGCAAAATAAATATGAACGGTTTCTAAAGAGGGAGCGCTATGCGCCCCTCTCTTTTTGCGGAGAAGCCATTTTTTCAAAATGAATAGAAAGTCGTCTGTTTCCGTTAAATTTTGCATATGCAGCCTTCCGATAGAGCCTTTTTCATAGACTGATCAGCTTGCTTTCTTTCTAACTTCAGGTAATCAGCGGGTCTTGCAGCCCTCTTCTAAAATGTGGAAAAACGCTGGGTGAAAGGAGGCGCCCTTTACAAAACGGCCATTCTGTTCAAAGATTAAGCCGAACAAGAAAACGAGGGGTGATCCAGTGAAGTCTGTCATTCTGCTGATCTTCACCGCATGGCTGTTATCAGGCTGCGATTACACCGCGGAGGCGGATTCAGCACCGTCATTTACACAGGAAGGGATCTACATCAAAACAAACGGCCAAGATACGATAACAGTGGAAATAGACGGTGAACGGCAAAAGGTCAAGGTGCCCCCGGCAAAGCGATTTGACTGTCAGTCTCTGCCTGAACATACGGCGGTGCAAATCACCTATAAAAAAGAGAGCAGCGGACAACTGCGTCTTGAGGAAATGAAAAGAGAAAACAACAAGTGAAAATGGGGGAGGAAAAAACGTGAGGTTACTAACGAAAAGCGCTGCCGCATTCGGTGCGGCTTTGCTGCTGCTTGCGCCGTCAGTCTATGCGGCCGAACCGATACAAGGGAAAACCATCTATATTGACGCCGGACATGGCGGCGGGGACAGCGGGGCATCCGGCAGCGGATTATTGGAGAAAAACGTGAATGTGGCGGTTTCGAATCGAGTCATAGCCAAACTGGACGCAGAAGGCGCAAAACCGGTAGCTTCAAGAACTGACGATACCTTTTTAAGCCTGGACGAGAGAGTGGCAAAAGCAAGCGCCAGCCAATCGGATTTGTTCGTCAGCCTGCATGCGAATTCAGGTGTATCATCAGCGGCGGGAACGGAAACGTATTTTAATTCGGCATATGAAGGAGCAAACAGCGAAAAGCTTGCTTCAGAAATTCAGCATCAGCTTGTCTCGTCCTTGGGCACGAGAGACAGAGGTGTAAAAGAAGCGCCTTTTTATGTCATTACATATTCGAAAATGCCGAGTGTGCTCGCTGAATTAGGCTTTATCACAAATCCTTCAGATGCGGACAAGCTGAAAAACAACAGCGGCCAAGAACATGCCGCCGATGCCGTCGTTAACGGAATCGAAGCCTATTATGAAAATCAGTAAATGTAAAAATTGCGTAAATGGCGCCCTCCTTTTATGCAAAACGATTATAATATAGAAAACCGATGACAAACATCTGAGGTGACATATGACAAATATCTTTGCCCATCGGGGGGCGTCGGGACACTACCCCGAAAATACAATGCTTGCTTTTACAAAAGCGATTGAGGCGGGCGCGGACGGAATCGAGCTTGACGTACAAATGACAAAAGACGGCCGCATCGTTGTCATTCACGATGAAGCACTTGACCGAACCACGACGCTGAAAGGCTTTGTGAAGGATACGGCTTATGAGAAAATCAGAACTGCCAGTGCAGCCGGCAAATGGAAGGATTCCTTTAAAGGCGTCAGAGTGCCGCTTCTGTCAGATGTGCTGCGTTTGGCGGAAAAGGCCGACTTTCTGATCAATATAGAGCTGAAAAACAGCATATTCCATTACGAAGGAATGGAAGAAGAAGTCATTAAGAAGGTCAGGTATTACGGACTGGAAAAACGCATTATATTTTCTTCCTTTAATCATGAAAGCATGGCGCTTTGCCATACGCTTGCACCCGATATTGAAAGAGCGGTGCTGACAATGGATGTGATTCACCAGCCCGAACGGTACGCGGCAGCGATTCCGGCTTCAGGTTATCATCCGAAGCTTGGCACGCCGGCTGTCAGCGCGGAAGCCGTGAAACAGCTGGCAAAGAATCAGGTGGCGCTGCGGCCGTTTACCGTCAACCGTCCGGAAGATATGAAATGGCTGATAAAGGCGGGAGCCGATGCATTTTTTACAGATTACCCTGAGCTGGCTGTTTCTGTAAGGCGAGAATGCGGCAAATAAGAAGACTGTTCATGCAGTCTTCTTTTTTTATAGGCAAAAAACATAACACCATCTAAGGCTTCATATAATCAAACAGGGCGTTTTATGTAAGCGTTATCTTTATCTTGATGAAAGTGAGGCAAAATTGTGGGGAAAACGGTAATCGTAAGTGCGGCTAGAACGCCGTTTGGAAAATTTGGAGGGGCATTAAAAGAAGTAAAGGCGGCAGAGCTTGGCGGCATTGCTATAAAAGAAGCAATGAAACGCGCCGGTGTCAGTACCGGGGAAGCAGAAGGAGCCGTCATGGGAATGGTCGTTCAGGCTGGAGCGGGCCAGATTCCGGCGCGGCAGGCTGCCAGGTTCGCAGGACTTCCTTGGTCCGTTCCGGCTGAGACGATTAATAAAGTATGTGCATCGGGGCTCAGAGCCGTCACGTTCTGTGACCAGATGATTCGGGCGCATGATGCGGACGTGCTTATCGCCGGCGGAATGGAGAGTATGAGCAGCATTCCGTACGCCGTGCCGGCCGGCCGCTGGGGCGTTCGGATGGGAGACGGTGTACTTCAGGATTTAATGGTACATGACGGATTGACATGTGCATTTGAAAACGTTCATATGGCCGTTCACGGGAGCCATGCGGCCAAAAAGTACGGCATTTCCCGAAATGAACAGGACAATTACGCCTTGCTGAGCCAGAAACGGGCCGCTGATGCAGCTGATGCAGGCAAATTGGCAGAAGAAATCGTCCCCGTTACTTGGACCGGCAAAAAAGGCAAAGAATACACTGTAGCAGCTGATGAGGGGCCGCGCCCTGATACAAGCCTCGAACAGCTTGCGAAACTTTCTCCTATTTTTACTAAAGACGGAACGGTCACAGCAGGCAATGCTCCGGGTGTAAACGACGGTGCGGGAGCCTTTGTGCTGATGTCAGAGGAAAAAGCTGCAAAGCGCGATGTCAAACCGCTTGCTTCAATTCTCGGATTTGTTTCTGTCGGATTGGAAGCTTCTGAGCTTGCAAGCGCGCCGGGGGAGGCCATCAATCAGCTGCTGAAAAAAACCGGCTATTCGATTGAGGACATTGATTTGTTCGAAGTGAATGAAGCGTTTGCGTCCGTCGTACTGGTGAGTGAGAAAATAGCCGGCTTCAGCCTTGATAAAGTAAATGTAAACGGCGGCGCGATTGCTTTCGGCCATCCGATCGGAGCAAGCGGCGCCCGCATCATCATGACTCTCATATACGAGTTGAAGCGGCGCGGCGGCGGTTTAGGCGTGGCGGCCATATGCAGCGGAGCCGCTCAAGGGGACGCCGTGCTGCTTGAGGTGTACTGAATATCAAGCGAAGGGAGAAACAGATGAAGATGAAAAGGATAATGGTCGCAGGCGCGGGACAGATGGGGGCAGGCATTGCCCAGACTGCCGCAGAAGCAGGGTTTGACGTCATTTTATATGATTGGGAGCCGGCTGCAGTGACAAAAGGCCTTCAATACATACAAAAAAATCTGGACAGAGATAAGGCGAAAGGGCGCAAGTCACATCTTGAGACAGAAACCATTTTCAGCCGCATTTCTCCGGCCGGGCTGGATGAAGCGGAAACAGCCGATTTTGTCATTGAAGCCATAGCCGAAAACAAAAAAGCCAAAGCTGAATTGCTTCAAAAACTAGATCGCATTTGCCAGCCTCATGCCATTTTAGCCAGCAATACTTCCTCTCTTCCGATTACAGAGCTTGCGGCTGTCACGCAAAGGCCGGAGAAAGTGATCGGCATGCACTTTATGAACCCGGTTCCGGTCATGGAACTTGTTGAAGTAATCAGAGGGCTCGCCACATCCGATGAAACGACGGAAACCGTACAGAGGCTTGCCTTAAAGATGAAAAAAACACCGGTGAAAGTCAATGACTTTCCGGGCTTTGTGTCCAACCGTGTATTGATGCCGATGATAAATGAAGCTGTTTTCTGCCTTTATGAAGGAGTTGCGTCAAAAGAAGCGATCGATGAGGTGATGAAGCTCGGCATGCGTCATCCGATGGGGCCTTTAACGTTAGCCGACTTAATCGGCTTGGACACATGCCTTTCCATAATGGAGGTCCTGCACACGGGGCTTGGAGATTCGAAATACCGTCCATGTCCGCTGCTCAGAAAATATGTAAGCGCCGGCTGGCTCGGCAAAAAAAGCGGCCGTGGTTTTTATGAGTATGAAAGGTGACGTAAGTATGGCGAAAATATGCGGGAGGCGGCAGCCGTGCATTTGACGGAAGAGCACATCATGATGAGAAAAATGTTTCGGGATTTTGCCCGTAAAGAAGTCGCGCCGATGGTCGAGCTCATGGAACAAACAGATGAATTTCCAAGCAGCCTGATCAAAAAAATGGGTGCGGCAGGCCTTATGGGAATCCCTGTTCCGGAAGCCTATGGCGGAGCCGGAGCCGACCCAGTGTCTTATATCATGGCGATACACGAAATCTCAAAAATCAGCGCGGCCGTCGGCGTTATTTTATCGGTTCACACATCAGTAGGGACAATCCCGATTCTGCATTTCGGGACAGAAGCCCAAAAACAAACATATATCCCCAAACTGGCTGCGGGGGAGTATGTAGGCGCGTTTGCGCTCACCGAGCCGCAATCCGGATCTGACGCGGGCAGCTTAAAAACAACGGCGATGCGAAGAGGCGGCTCTTATATTCTTAACGGCTCAAAAATATTTATTACAAACGGCGGAGCGGCAGATCTGTATCTCGCGTTTGCCTTGACAGATCCGGAAAAAGGGAGAAAGGGCATATCTGCTTTTATCGTTGAAAAAAGCACACCAGGCTTTCACATCGGAAAAAAAGAAAAAAAGCTGGGGCTTTTGGGCTCCAACACGGTTGAATTGCGATTTGATCAAGCGGAAATCCCCGTTGAAAACAGGCTTGGAGAAGAAGGAGAGGGTTTTTCAATTGCCATGAAAAACCTTGACGTCGGACGGATCGGCATCGCGGCTCAGGCGCTCGGCATTATAGAAGCGGCGCTCGGCTGTTCTGTTGAGTATGCGAAAAACAGGACGCAGTTCGGCCGGCCCATCGCCTCCAATCAGGCAGTCTCATTTAAGCTTTCTGAAATGGCTGTGAATGCCGAAGCGGCGAAACTGTTAGTCTATCAAGCCGCTGATCTGTACCAGCGGGGACTTCCTTGCGGAAAAGAAGCATCAATGGCGAAGCAATTCGCGTCTGATGCAGCGATGAAAGCAGCGACGGAAGCCGTTCAGATTCACGGCGGCTACGGCTACATGAAAGATTATCCGGCAGAACGTTTATTTCGGGATGCGAAAGTGACACAAATCTATGAAGGTACAAATGAAATTCAAAGACTGATTATTTCAAAGTATCTTCTTCAATAATAGCAGAAAAGGAGCGAAATCATGGAATCATATTCTCCCGGTTTAGAAGGCGTCATCGCAGTGGAAACGGGGATTTCTTTTCTTGATACACAAAAAGGAAACATTTTAATCAAAGGCCATGATCTGATTGAACTTTCTAAAACGAACAGCTACATGGATATTGTCCACCTCTTGCTGGCAGGCAGGCTTCCTAATCCAAAGGAAAAGGCGGTGCTGGAGGGAAGCATTAAACGCAGCGGGCGAATTCCTGAGGAAATCTTGCAGATCTGCCGGCTGCTGCCCCGAGGTACTCACCCGATGGACGGATTGAGAACGGGACTCTCTGCACTTGGGGGCTTTGACAAAAACCTTGACGGCCGTTCGCCTTCTGAAAATCAGCACCGAGTCTGTGAGCTATTGGGGAAAATGCCGAACTTAACGGCAAACAGTTATCGCGTTATAAACGGTCTGGAACCTCTGGCGCCGGTCGAGTCGTTATCATACAGCGCAAATTTCTTATACATGATTACAGGAAAAATACCTTCATCGCTTGAAGAGGATACTTTTGACCGTTCCCTCATCTTATACAGTGAGCATGAATTGCCCAACTCAACGTTTGCCGCCCGCGTCATTGCATCCACTCAATCAGATATATACGGCGCTTTAACCGGAGCTGTCGCGTCGCTGAAGGGAAATCTTCACGGCGGAGCGAATGAGGCAGTCATGTATATGCTTCAGGAAGCGAAGGATAGCGACGGATTCGTACAACTATTAACTCAAAAGCTGGCAAAGAAAGAAAAAATCATGGGCTTCGGCCACCGTGTCTACATGAAAAAAATGGACCCGAGAGCGCTTATGATGAAAGAAGCGCTGAAACAGCTGTGCGATCTTTCCGGCGATGACCGTCTATATGACATGTGTGAAGCCGGTGAAAAGGTCATGCTGGAGGAAAAAGGCCTTTATCCGAATTTAGATTATTACGCCGCACCCGTCTATTACATGCTCGGCATTCCGATTCCGCTGTATACGCCTATTTTCTTCAGCGCAAGGACCGTCGGTTTATGCGCTCATGTGATGGAACAGCACGATAACAACCGGCTTTTCCGCCCGCGTGTCCGCTATACCGGGGCGCGCCTGTAAACAGATATGCAAGAGAAAGGAAGAGGAAAAATGACAGCAACCCGAATGGATACGGTGATAGAAGAAATCTCAGATTACGTGCTCCATCAAGAGATTGACAGTTCAGAAGCTTTCACTACAGCCGGACATGTACTGCTCGATACGATAGGCTGCGGCATTCTGGCGCTCAGCTATCCGGAGTGCACGAAGCTGCTCGGCCCGATTGTCCCCGGCACCGCCGTTCCGAACGGAAGCAGAGTCCCCGGCACGCCGTTTGTCTTAGATCCTGTCTTGGCGGCTTTTAATATCGGGTGTATCAATCGCTGGCTTGATTATAATGATACGTGGCTTGCAGCCGAATGGGGACATCCGTCTGACAATCTCGGAGGAATTTTGGCTGCAGCTGATTATATATCAAGAGTGCGTCTTGCTGAGGGGAAAGAGCCGCTTACAGTGCGGGATGTCTTGGATGCGATAATAAGAGCGCACGAAATTCAAGGCGTGCTCGCCCTTGAAAACAGCCTGAACAGAGTCGGGCTTGATCATGTTTTGTTTGTCAAAGTGGCAACAACCGCTGTTTGCGCAAAACTGTTAGGCGGTACAAAAGAGGAAATCAACAACGCCGTATCTCACGCATGGCTTGATAATTCAAGTCTCAGAACATACCGACATGCGCCGAACACCGGCTCGCGAAAATCATGGGCGGCCGGTGACGCAGCGAGCAGGGGAGTTTATTTGGCGCTTATGGCATTAAAAGGAGAGATGGGATATCCGACAGCTCTGACCGCCCCGGGCTGGGGATTTCAAGACGTTTTATTTAACGGGCAGGATATAAAGCTTGCCCGCCCGCTTCAATCCTATGTCATGGAGAATGTTTTATTTAAAGTTTCTTATCCTGCGGAATTCCATGCTCAAACAGCGGCAGAATGTGCGGTTTTGCTCCATCCGGAAGTGCAAGACCGGATAGAGGACATCGATCGGATTACGATTCAGACACATGAATCAGCTATCCGGATCATTGACAAAAAAGGGCCGCTTAAAAATCCGGCGGATCGAGATCATTGCTTGCAGTATATTACAGCGGTCGGTTTGATTTTCGGGGATATTACAGCTGATCATTATGAACAGGAAACAGCGTCAGATCCGCGAATTGATATATTGCGCGGCAAAATGGAGGTGACTGAGCATAAAGTGTACTCTGAGGATTACTTAAAGCCGGATAAGCGATCCATATCAAATGCCGTACAAGTACATTTTAAAGACGGCACAAGCACAGAACGGATAGAATGCGAATATCCGCTCGGGCACCGGTTCCGCCGGGAGGAAGCCGTTCCGAAAATTCTCGCTAAGTTTTCAGCTAACATCGGCACTCACTTCTCAGCAAAGCAGCAATATAAGATAGAAGAAGCCTGTAAACACCATGACCGGCTTCAGCAGATGGCCGTCAATGAATTTATGGATTTATTTTGTGTATGAAAAAGGAGGATTACAAACATGACGTGGATCGTCAGCAGGCAATCATCACAAGAGGAGCTTGCAGAACGGTTCCGCACTCTGATGACAGCGCCGGAGCTTTTGCAGATACCTGGCGCTCATGATGCGATGGCCGCTCTTATCGCCAAGAAAACGGGATTTTCCGCGCTGTATTTATCAGGAGCAGCGTACACCGCCAGCAGAGGGCTTCCTGATTTAGGCATCGTCACATCGGCGGAAATGGCTGAGCGGGCAAAAGATTTAGTCCGCTCGTCCGACCTGCCCGTCCTTGTGGATATCGACACAGGCTTCGGCGGTGTTTTGAATGCCTCCCGCACAGCGAGGGAAATGTACGAAGCGCGTGTGGCCGCCGTGCAGATGGAAGACCAGCGCCTGCCGAAAAAATGCGGGCATTTGAACGGGAAACAGCTCGTGCCGATAGAAGAAATGGCGCAAAAAATCCAAGCCGTCAAGCAGGCAGCCCCGACGCTTATTGTTGTCGCAAGGACAGACGCCAGACAGCAGGAAGGAATAGAGGGGGCTTTAAAAAGAGCCGCCGCATATATAAAAGCGGGCGCAGACGCCATCTTCCCTGAAGCGCTCCAATCAGAAAGTGAGTTCAGAGAGTTCGCCGAACAGCTCGGCGCCCCGATCCTCGCAAATATGACTGAATTCGGAAAAACGCCGTATTACAGCGCAGAAGAATTTGCCGAGATAGGCTGTCAGATGGTCATTTATCCGGTCACATCACTCAGAACCGCAGCCAAGGCTTTTGAACGGATATTTCGTCTCATAAAGGAAGAGGGATCGCAAAAAGAGGGGCTGTCACAGATGCAGACGCGAAAAGAATTATATGAAACAATTGCTTACCATGACTATGAAGCTCTGGATGATTCCATTGCCAAAACGATTTTGCCGGACGAGTAAAAAGCCCTTCTTTTCAAGGGCTTTTTTACAGCTTTTTTTTCCTGAATCGGGGGCTTACTTGATTGCGTTTCCGGTCTCTGTACAAAATAAATCCGGCCAAAATATACAGGCCGAACAGAAAAAACGCCAATCCGGCTGAACCTTGAAGAAAAAGTGAGGGAAACGGAGCAAATGTATGTCCGAATAAAGCATCTCTCATCAGTTTAATGCCAAGCGCGGAAACAGCGCCGGGAATGACTAAAATCAAAAGCGCAGCAAGCCGGCTCATATTCAGAAAACCCCTTTATCTTTTATATTTCCTTTATTGTCCAATTGAAAAAATATTTTGTCAAGAGAAGAAAACGTGGTAACATAAGGGTTGTGCAAATTATTGCAACGGAAAATACAGGTGTGCAAATTCTTTCATACAAAGGGGTATCGGGATGCAGAAGGTGCTGATTATAGGTGCTGGTAAAGGAGGCACAGCGCTCTTACAGATTTTGATGAAAACAAAGCTGATTCAAATCATTGCTGTTGTTGATCAAAATTCGGAGGCGCAAGGGCTGAAAGAAGCCGAGAAATACGGAATTGCAACCTCATCAGATTGGAAACCCTACATAACCAAGGAAATTGATATCATCATTCATACAACGGGCGACAAAGCGGTCATGGACGAGCTGCTCCGCGAAAAATGCGAACAAACCATTGTTATGCCGGGAAAATTGGCGTACATGGTATTTCAGCTGATGGAAGAAAAACAGCAGCTCATTCAAATGCTGAAGTCGCAAACCTATAAGCACGACCGGATTTTTAATTCAACACATGACGGAATGATTTTTATTGACGTCAACGAAACGATCATTTTATTTAATCACATGGCGGAAAAAATGGTCGGGGAAAAACGGGAGGACGTCATCGGCCGCCCGATAAAAGAGGTGGTAGCGAATACGAAGCTGCCGCGGATTTTAAAGACGAGAGAACCGGAATACAATCAAAAGCAGCTTCTCGGAAAGCACTTGCAGATAGTCACCACAAGGCTGCCGATCATTGATGTAGGCGGAAAGCTTCTCGGGGCGTTATGCGTATTTAAAGACATTACAGACGCAGTCGAGCTTGCAGAAGAGGTGACAAACTTAAAAGAAATCCGTACGATGCTGGAAGCGATTATTCAATCGTCAGACGAGGCCATTTCAGTTGTGGATGAAAACGGCATAGGCCTGTTAATTAATAAAGCATATACGAAAATGACCGGGCTTTCTGAAAGTGAAGTGATCGGCAAACCCGCCGGCACGGATATTTCCGAGGGGGAAAGCATGCACTTAAAGGTATTAGGGACAAGGCGGCCCGTTCGGGGTGTGAGAATGAAGGTCGGCCCTAATAAAAAAGACGTCATCGTCAATGTTGCCCCTGTGATTGTGGACGGCATTTTAAAAGGCAGTGTCGGGGTCATTCATGACGTGTCAGAGATTAAAACACTGACTGCCGAACTGAATCGGGCGCGGCAGATCATCCGGACGCTGGAAGCAAAATACACGTTCGACGATATTATCGGCACGAGTGAACAGATGCTGGTTGCGCTTGAACAGGCGAAGCTTGGCGCAAAAACGCCGGCAACGATTTTATTGCGGGGGGAATCCGGCACCGGAAAAGAACTGTTTGCCCACGCCATACATAATGAAAGCGACCGAAAATACAATAAATTCATTCGCGTTAATTGTGCGGCGCTGTCTGAATCCCTGCTGGAATCCGAACTGTTCGGTTACGAAGAAGGAGCCTTTACGGGTGCCAGGCGCGGAGGCAAAAAAGGGCTTTTTGAGGAAGCGAATAACGGCAGCATTTTCTTAGATGAGATAGGAGAGCTGACGCAAAATACGCAGGCGAAGCTGCTCAGGGTGCTTCAGGAAAAAGAAATTATCAGAGTCGGCGGCACAAAAGCGATTTCTGTAAATGTCAGAATCATTGCAGCGACAAACGTCAATATTGAAAAGGCGATGGCGGACGGAACATTTCGTGAGGATCTGTATTACCGCATCAACCGCTATCCGATCTCCATTCCGCCGCTTCGGCAGCGAAAAGAAGATATCGAAGCGTTAAGTGTCCGGCTTATTGAAAAAATCAATCAGGATTACGGCCGCAATGTGAAGGGGCTGACCCCCAATGCTTTGCGTGCCTTATCAGCCTACCGCTGGCCGGGAAACGTGCGTGAGCTGGAAAATGTGCTCGGACGGGCCATGATATTTCTGGAGCCGCATATGGAGCGGATTGAACAGCAGCATTTGCCTGTTTTTGAAACGGAACAAAACGAAAAGAATGGCGGCCAAAGTGATTTTCCTGATGTAGAAGGAGAAAAGCTGTCTCAGGCCGTTGAAAAATTTGAAGCTCATTTAATTCAAAAAACGCTTGAAAAGCATAAATACAATCGTACAAAAACGGCAAAGGCGCTCGGCGTCAGCATTCGAAATCTGTACTACAAAATGGACAAGTACGGTCTTGCAAATGACGGCATGCAATAAATTGCAGGGACAGCGCAAGCCGCTGCATGTTTTTTTAAGAGAAGCCGAAAAATGCCTCTTGCTTCATGTGGCACAGAACTTGCATCTGAGTAGAACGGATTCGCACAAGGAAGGTGGTACAAAATGAAGCTGAAAGACCTAATTGAAAAAGCTGCGGCAAAAAAAGCGAAAACGATTGCAGTGGCCCACGCAGCAGATAAAGAAGTGATCCAGGCCGTCAAAATGGCGGCAGAGCATCTGTCGGCGCGATTTTTACTGACGGGTGACAGCGAAAAGCTGAAAGAACTTCTGGCAAACGAGCCGAAGTTCAATGCTGAGATCATACATGCTGATTCACCTGAAGAATCTGCGGCAAAAGCAGTCCGCGCAGTGCATGAAAAAGAAGCGGATATACTGATGAAAGGGAATCTGCCGAGCTCGACCCTTTTAAAATCGGTTTTAAACCGTCAAGAAGGGCTCCGTTCGAACCGGGTGTTATCCCATGTAGCAGTTTTTGAGGTGCCGGACTATGACAGACTGATATATGTCACCGATTCAGCGCTGAACATTGCCCCGTCTCTTGAAGAATTGCGGCATATTCTCCAAAATGCCGTTCATGTTGCGCATTCAGTAGGGAATCATATGCCAAAAGCCGCAGTTCTAGCCGCCATTGAAACTGTTAATCCGAAAATGGAGGCAACGCTGAATGCGGCAGCGATCGTCCAGATGTGCAATAGAGGGCAGATTACCGGCTGTGTTGCGGATGGGCCGCTTGCTTTGGATAATGCCGTCTCAGCAGCGGCGGCAGCGCAAAAAAATATTTCCGGAAGTGTAGCGGGCCAGGCAGACATTTTGCTCGTCCCGTCAATTGAAGCTGGCAATATGCTTTATAAGTCAATGATTTATTTTGCCAAGGCAAACGTCGCGGCCGTCATCTCGGGTGCGAAGGCGCCGATCGCATTAACGAGCAGAGCGGATACCGCAGAAAATAAACTGTATTCCATTGCGCTTGCCATTTGCGCATCACAAGAACAGTAGGAGGAACAAATATGGAAATTTTTAAATATATGGAGAAATACGATTACGAACAGCTGGTATTCTGCCAAGATGAGCAGTCAGGTTTAAAAGCGATCATCGCGATTCACGATACGACGCTTGGCCCGGCGCTCGGCGGAACAAGAATGTGGACATATGAAAATGAAGAAGCGGCGATTGAAGATGCGCTGAGACTTGCAAAAGGCATGACATACAAAAATGCCGCTGCCGGTTTAAATTTAGGCGGCGGAAAAACCGTCATTATCGGCGACCCCCGAAAAGATAAAAATGAAGAAATGTTCCGTGCATTCGGCCGCTATATTCAAGGCTTAAACGGAAGATATATTACAGCCGAAGACGTCGGTACTACTGTTGAAGATATGGATATTATTCATGATGAAACCGACTATGTAACTGGGATTTCCCCGGCATTCGGTTCATCAGGAAACCCTTCTCCCGTCACCGCTTACGGCGTGTACAGAGGGATGAAAGCCGCTGCTAAGGCGGCGTTTGGAACGGATTCTTTAGAAGGAAAAACGATTGCCGTGCAGGGTGTGGGAAATGTGGCGTATAATCTTTGCCGCCATCTTCACGAAGAGGGTGCTTCTCTCATCGTTACAGACATCAATAAGCAGTCAGTTGAACGTGCCGTTCAAGACTTTGGCGCCCGTGCGGTTGATCCTGACGACATCTACTCGCAGCAGTGTGATATCTATGCCCCGTGTGCTCTCGGCGCCGTCATTAATGACAGCACGATTACGCAGCTGAAAGCGAAAGTCATTGCCGGAGCCGCCAATAACCAGCTGAAAGAAGCGCGCCACGGCGATATGATTCATGAAATGGGAATCGTTTACGCGCCGGATTATGTTATCAATGCCGGCGGCGTGATAAATGTAGCCGACGAGCTTTACGGCTATAATGCTGAGCGGGCTTTGAAAAAGGTGGAAGGCATCTATGGAAATATTGAACGGGTGCTCGATATTTCTGCACGTGACGGTATTCCGACTTACTTAGCGGCTGACCGGTTAGCCGAAGAACGAATTGAACGCATGCGCCGTTCAAGAAGCCAATTTCTTCAAAACGGCCAAAGTGTATTAAGCAGGCGATAGGACTTGATCTGGAGGTGTGAAAATGTTCGAACAGGAAAAACGCATTCTCATTCTTAATCCAGGCTCAACATCCACGAAAATTGGCGTCTTTCACCATGAACGCTGTATTTTTGAAAAGACGCTGCGGCACCCCGAGGAAGAGCTGAAGAAATATAACAGCATTATTGATCAATATGAATTTCGTAAATTAAGCATATTGGAGTCTCTGCACGAACAGGGCATCAACATTTCAAAGTTTGATGCCGTTTGTGCAAGAGGCGGCCTGCTTCGACCGATTGAAGGCGGCACATATGAGGTGAATGACGCCATGATATCCGATTTGAAAACCGGATATAACGGTCAGCATGCATCAAATCTCGGCGGCATTATTGCCAGGGAAATAGCGGACGGCTTAAATATTCCCGCCTATATTGTCGATCCTGTCGTAGTAGATGAAATGTCGCCGCTCGCCAAAGTGTCAGGGATGCCCGAAATCAAGCGGAAAAGCATCTTCCATGCGTTAAACCAAAAGGCTGTAGCCCGTCAAGCGGCGGCGTCTCTCGGCAAACGGTATGAACAAATGAAGATGATTGTCACCCATATGGGCGGCGGCATCACAGTCGGTGTCCATGACTGCGGCCGGGTGGCGGATGTTAATAACGGGCTTCACGGAGAAGGCCCGTTCAGCCCGGAAAGAGCCGGAACCGTTCCGGCGGGGGATTTGGTGGAAATGTGTTTTTCCGGCAAGTATACAAAAGCGGATATGATGAAGAAGCTTGTCGGTACAGGGGGGCTCTCCGGTTATCTCGGCACAACGGATGCGATGAAAGTGGAACATCTCATTCAAGCGGGGGATGAAAATGCCCGGCTCATTTATGACGCCATGGCTTATCAAGTAGCAAAAGAAATCGGGGCGGCAAGCGCCGTATTAAAAGGAAAAGTCGACATTATCGTCCTGACAGGCGGATTGGCTTACGGAAAAAGCTTCGTTTCCGCTATCAGATCGTACATAGATTGGATTTCGGATGTATTCGTTTATCCGGGAGAAAATGAACTGCAATCGCTGGCGCAAGGAGCACTCAGAGTGCTGCTCGGCGAGGAGAAGTCAAAACAATATCAGATCAGCGAAGGAGTGAAAACAAATGGCGACTGAATATGATGTGGTCATTCTGGGCGGCGGCACGGGCGGTTATGTTGCTGCCATCAGAGCGGCTCAGCTCGGCTTAAAAACAGCCGTAGTGGAAAAGGAAAAACTCGGCGGAACTTGCCTTCATAAAGGCTGTATTCCGAGCAAAGCGCTGTTAAGAAGCGCAGAGGTGTATCGAACTGCAAAGGAAGCCGCGCAATTCGGCATTGAAACGGAAGGTGTCTCCCTTCGTTTTGACAGCGTGCAAAAACGAAAGCAGGGGATCGTTGATAAATTAGCAGGCGGTGTCGCCCACCTTATGAAAAAGGGAAAGATCGATGTATACAACGGGTATGGGCGTATGCTCGGCCCTTCTATCTTTTCACCTCTACCGGGTACGGTTTCTGTAGAATACACGAACGGCGAAGAAAATGACATGCTGATACCGAAGCAATTAATTATCGCCACCGGTTCAAGGCCGAAAATGCTTTCTGGTTTAGAAGCCGACGGAGAATATATTTTGACGTCAGACGAAGCGCTGGAGCTGGAGCAGCTGCCTCAATCCATGATCATCGTCGGCGGCGGAGTAATCGGCATTGAATGGGCGTCCATGCTGCATGACTTCGGCGTAGACATCACTGTCATTGAATATGCAGACCGGATATTGCCGACAGAAGACCGGGATATTTCGAATGAAATGAAAAACCTTCTGACGAAAAAAGGAATTACAATTGTAACGGGGGCTAAAGTGCTGCCGGATACATTAGAAAAAACGGACGGCGTCAAAATCGAAGCGGAAAAGGACGGAAAAGCCGTTGCCTATCATGCTGAAAAAATGCTCGTCTCCATCGGCCGTCAGCCGAACATTGAAGGGATCGGCCTTGAAAACACCGAAATTGCAGTTGAAAACGGCGCCATTACGGTAAACGAAGCGGGCCAAACAAAGGAATCGCATATTTATGCGATTGGGGACGTCATCGGCGGCCTCCAGCTTGCCCATGTCGCCTCCCGCGAAGGCATCATCGCCATTGAGCATATGGCAGGCCTCAATCCCGCTCCGCTGGATGCTGCGCTTGTGCCGAAATGTATTTATTCAAATCCCGAAGCAGCGAGTGTCGGCCTGACAGAAGAGGAGGCCGCTGCGAAAGGGCACGAGCTCAAAATCGGCAAATTTCCGTTCATGGCGATCGGGAAAGCGCTGGTTTACGGAGAAAGCGACGGCTTTGTCAAAATCGTCGCAGACCGAAACACAGATGATATTCTCGGAGTTCATATGATCGGTCCGCATGTAACCGATATGATCTCAGAAGCCGGTCTCGCCAAGGTGCTGGATGCTACGCCGTGGGAAATCGGGCAGTCCATCCACCCGCACCCGTCTCTTTCTGAGGCGATTGGAGAAGCGGCGTTAAGCGCCGACGGAAACGCGATTCATTTTTAAAAGGAAGAAGGAGGGGTTTGAATGACTACAAACCGCCATCAAGCATTAGGGCTTTCTGATGAAGAAGCCGTTGATATGTATAGAACCATGCTGCTAGCCAGAAAAATCGATGAAAGAATGTGGCTGTTAAACCGTTCGGGGAAAATTCCGTTCGTCGTTTCATGCCAGGGACAGGAAGCCGCTCAGGTAGGCGCAGCCTATGCGCTGAACCGTGACACCGACTACGTTCTCCCGTACTACAGAGATATGGGAGTCGTGCTTGCATTCGGCATGACTGCCAAGGATTTAATGATGTCCGGATTTGCGAAAGCAGCAGACCCGAACTCCGGCGGCAGACAGATGCCGGGCCACTTCGGACAAAAGAAAAACAGAATCGTTACGGGCTCATCGCCTGTTACGACTCAAGTGCCTCACGCAGTCGGCATTGCGCTGGCAGGACGCATGGACAAAAAAGATATCGCCGCATTTGTTACGTTCGGAGAAGGCTCTTCCAACCAGGGTGATTTTCACGAAGGGGCAAACTTTGCCGCCGTGCATAAATTGCCGGTGATCTTTATGTGCGAAAACAATAAATATGCCATTTCAGTTCCATATGATAAACAGGTTGCCTGCGAGAATATTTCTGACCGGGCAGTGGGCTACGGCATGCCGGGAGTAACCGTTGACGGAAATGATCTGCTTGAAGTATATAAGGTTGTGAAAGAAGCGCGCGAACGGGCTTCTAAAGGAGAAGGGCCGACATTAATAGAAACGATCTCCTACCGTCTGACGCCGCATTCCAGTGATGACGACGACAGCAGTTACAGAGAACGTGAAGAAGTAGAAGAAGCTAAAAAACATGATCCGCTTCTCATATACAAAGCATACTTGCAAGAAACCGGGCTTCTCAGCGGAGAAGAAGAAAAAACGATGCTTGATGAGATCATGGCGATCGTAAACGAAGCGACAGACGAAGCGGAGAAAGCACCATATGCATCTCCTGAATCAACGCTTGATCACGTTTATGCGAAGTAGGGAGGAATACGAATGTCTGTAATGTCTTATATCGACAGTATTAATGCAGCAATGAAAGAAGAAATGGAAAGAGATTCACGGGTTTTTGTGCTCGGAGAAGACGTTGGGAGAAAAGGCGGCGTGTTTAAAGCAACTGCCGGCCTCTATGATCAGTTCGGTGAAGAGCGGGTCATGGATACGCCGCTTGCAGAGTCAGCCATTGCAGGTGTCGGGATCGGCGCGGCAATGTACGGTATGCGCCCGATTGCAGAGATGCAGTTCGCAGATTTCATTCTCCCTGCAGTCAACCAAATCATTTCGGAAGCGGCGAAAATCCGCTACCGCTCAAACAATGATTGGAGCTGCCCGATGGTGATCAGAGCGCCATACGGCGGAGGCGTTCACGGCGCATTATATCATTCTCAATCAGTAGAAGCTATTTTCGCCAATCAGCCAGGACTTAAAATTGTCATGCCTTCAACTCCTTATGACGCAAAAGGGCTTTTAAAGGCTGCGGTCCGCGATGACGATCCGGTGCTGTTTTTCGAGCATAAGCGTGCATACCGCCTTATTAAAGGAGAAGTTCCGGCTGAGGATTATGTTCTGCCGATCGGAAAAGCCGATGTCAAACGCGAAGGCAGCGATATTACCGTCATTACGTACGGATTGTGTGTCCATTTCGCTTTGCAGGCAGCCGAACGGCTTGAAAAAGACGGAATTTCTGTACACGTATTAGACTTGCGTACAGTTTATCCGTTAGATAAAGAGGCCATCATCGAAGCGGCTTCTAAAACCGGAAAAGTGCTCTTAATCACAGAGGATACAAAAGAAGGCAGCATCATGAGTGAAGTCGCGGCCATTATTTCTGAAAACTGCCTATTTGATTTAGACGCGCCGATCAAGCGGCTGGCAGGTGTTGATGTTCCGGCAATGCCTTATGCGCCGACGATGGAAAAATACTTCATGATGAATCCTGACAAAGCGGAAGCCGCAATGAGAGAATTAGCGGAGTTTTAAAGACGTAAGGAGGTTTTTGACATGGCGATCGAACAAATGGCGATGCCGCAGCTTGGAGAGAGCGTAACGGAGGGGACGATCAGCAAATGGCTGGTTTCTCCCGGAGATCAAGTGAATAAATATGACCCGATCGCAGAGGTCATGACAGATAAAGTAAATGCAGAGGTGCCTTCCTCTTTTTCCGGCACGATTACCGAGCTTGTAGGAGAAGAAGGCCAAACTCTTGCAGTCGGAGAGATTATCTGCAAAATTGAAACAGAAGAAGCGCAAACGGCAGAGGCGCCGAAACAGAGCGAAGCTGAGCAGAAAACATCTGCTGAAGCCGAGCCGCAGTCCTCAGGCGGAGGAACATCAAATAAAGCGCGTTTTTCGCCGGCAGTCCTCAGATTAGCAGGAGAACACGGCATCCGGCTTGAACAAGTTGAAGGAACGGGAGCCGGCGGAAGAATCACAAGAAAAGACATTCAGCGGATCATTGATTCAGGAATGCCGCAAAAAACAGAAGCACCGGCAGCCTCTGTTCAGCAGCCGAAAGAACCGAAGCAAGAGCAAAAGCAAGTGCAATCCCCTGTACCGGCATCCGGAGATATTGAAATTCCGGTGACAGGCGTCAGAAAAGCCATCGCATCCAATTTGCACAAAAGCAAAACAGAAATTCCTCACGCCTGGACGATGATGGAAGTCGACGTCACAAACATGACGGCGTACCGAAACAGTATAAAGGATACATTTAAACAAACAGAGGGTTTCAATTTAACGTTCTTCGCTTTCTTTGTAAAAGCGGTCGCGCAGGCTTTAAAAGAGTTCCCGCAGATGAACAGCATGTGGGCCGGAGATAAAATCATTCAAAAGAAAGATATCAATATCTCTATTGCCGTCGCTACAGAAGATTCTCTGTTTGTCCCGGTCATTAAGCGGGCTGATGAGAAAACAATTAAAGGCATTGCCAGAGAGATAACAGATCTCGCGAAAAAAGTGAGAGACGGAAAACTCACGGCCGAAGATATGCAGGGCGGTACATTTACCGTCAACAATACGGGATCATTCGGCTCCGTTCAGTCAATGGGCATCATCAATCATCCGCAGGCCGCGATCCTTCAGGTGGAATCAATCGTCAAGCGTCCGGTTGTCATGAATAACGGGATGATTGCTGTGCGCGATATGGTTAATCTTTGCCTGTCCTTAGACCACAGAGTGCTCGACGGACTCATTTGCGGCCGTTTCCTCGGACGTGTGAAACAAATTTTAGAAAATATCGATGAAAAAACATCAATATACTAAAAAAATCTCCTTTTGCCCCAGCGGCAAAAGGAGATTCTTTTATTTCAATTCTGTATTTTCTTCCGGAACAAGCATACATATATGCTGTTTCAGCACCTCGATCGTGCAAGGCGATTTTCCGTACACCTCACCGTCCGTATCCGCATTCATCTCGCGCCCGGTTTCGATCTCAACCCGCGAGGCTTGAATATAGGACAGCTCCCCTGAGAAATCATCAAATGAACCTTGCTCCATTGTCATCAGCTCCCGTAAAGCGGAAAGGCTTGTATTGCGGCAGATTAAGATATCAGCCAAGCCGTCCTGAAGGTTTGCATCAGGCAGGGGAACCCGGTTTGTGCCGATATAATGCCCGTTCATCACAAGCAGCATGACGGCCTCGTCCTCTTTCACTTTTCCATCTATCGTCAGCCTGACGGAAAACGTGTTCGAGTTTGTCATCGTCCTCAACGCGCTTGTCAAGTAGCTGATTTTTCCGAAAAGCGCTTTTTCTGTTTCGTTGATATGGCTGGAGGCTTCGGTGATCAGCCCGATACCCCAAAAATTCAGGAAAAAGCCGTCATCCGTTTTACAGACATCAATATTCCGTCTTTTTCCGGATACGAGCGCTTCAGCGGCCTTTTGAAGGTTTTGTGGTATGCCGAGCGCTCTTGAAAAATCATTACACGTTCCTCCCGGCAAAATGCCGACAGCCGGCCTGTGATTAAGCGTGCTGATGCTGTTGATGCATTGGTGAACCGTTCCGTCACCGCCCAGAATGAATAATACATCGACCGAGCTGTCAAGGTCCTCACAAAACTGCCGTGCGTCATTCGGGTGTTTAGTCGGTTTAATCAGAAGCTCATCAACTGATTGGGCTAATATGGGAACGACCGTGCCGAGTGTTTTTTCTATCTGTTTTTGACCTGCGTTTCCGTTATAGATTAAAACAGCTTTCCGTTGGCTCATACAACTGCTCCTTTGTCTCAGTCAATCTCTTTATCACGTTTCCCGTTTTTGAATGGTCATAAACTGTCATCCGAAGCATAAAAGTGAGAAAAACAATGGCAAATGAAGCGGTGTGATTTGCCGATACGGCAGGTTCCTTGCTATCATAAGAAGAGATGACGAAAAAGGAGAGGTCCCACTTGAATATGGATTTTAATTTATTTATGAATGATGTTGTGCGTCAAGCCCGCCAGGAAATTACGGCGGCCGGTTATACGGAGCTGAAAACAGCTGAGGAAGTGGACGAAGCGCTTTCGAAAAAAGGAACGACGCTTGTCATGGTCAATTCAGTGTGCGGATGCGCAGGCGGCATTGCAAGACCTGCGGCATACCATTCCGTTCATTACGATAAACGCCCGGATCAGCTCGTCACGGTATTTGCCGGACAGGATAAAGAGGCGACAGCGAAAGCGAGAGAATACTTTGAAGGCTACCCGCCGTCTTCTCCGTCATTTGCTATTCTAAAAGACGGAAAAATTATGAAAATGGTCGAACGTCATGAAATTGAAGGACACGAACCGATGGCTGTCGTGACAAAACTGCAAGAAGCATTTGAAGAATATTGTGAAGAAGTATAAAGAAACACGAACCCCGAAGCCTGGAGCTGAGGGGTTTTTTTGCGTTGAGAATGCATAAATATTAATGCTTATTCACGTTACGCCCGACAGTAATCTATTTTTAAATCTATTGCAATAATAAATATAGAAAGGGATAGGTATTTTTTAAAAATAGTATTGCATAACAATTAAAAAGTGTTTAAAATACAAATTAACGAATAAATATTCAAGTTTACGAGAGAAAAAGATATGGGGGAAAATGATCATGAAAAAATGGCTGTTGGTATTGATTGCCGCATGTATCACTTTTGCGCTGTCGGCCTGCGGATCGGGCAATTCGGACTCAGGAGACGGAAAGAAAAAACTGATTATGGGTACATCGGCTGATTATAAACCGTTTGAATATAAAGATGGAGATAAAATCGTCGGATTTGACGTTGATTTGGCAAAAGCTTTGGGCAAAAAGACGGGGTATGACGTTGAAGTGCAGGATATGGACTTTAACAGTCTGATTACTGCACTGAAATCAAAGCAGGTTGACATGATTTTATCAGGAATGACACCTACACCGGAACGAAAAAAACAAGTTGATTTTTCTGATATTTACTATACCGCTAATAATATGATCGTTACGAAGAAGGGAAGCAGCATCAAATCCCTGAAGGATTTAAAAGGCAAAACCATCGGCGTTCAGCTCGGTTCCATTCAAGAGGAAAAAGGAAAACAGCTTTCTTCTAAATACGGCTTTCAGCTCGAAGACCGCAACCGCATTTCAGACTTAACCGAGGAAATCAAATCCGGGCGTTTCGATGCCGCGATTATTGAAGACATCGTAGCGCAAGGTTATTTCAGCTCAAATAACGATTTGCAGGGCTTTACGGCCGAGGATGCAAAATCAGACGAATCCGGCTCCGCAATTGCGTTCCGCAAAGACAGCGATGTAACAGCGAAATTTAACAAAGCGCTCAAAGAAATGGAGAAAAACGGAGACATCGAAAAACTGAAGAAAAAATGGTTCAGCAACGAGAAATAAAAGAAAGCTCAACTTTTCGTTGAGCTTTTTATCGTGAATGAAGATAAAGGAGATAAAGCGTATGAATTTGGATTTCTCAGCGACAATACCCCAAATTCCTTTTATATTAGAAGGCCTCGCGATTACATTAAAAATTGTACTCGTCTCAGCAGTGATCGGCCTTATATTAGGAATTGTGCTCAGCTTGTTTAAAATCAGCACATTCAGTCCGCTTAAATGGATTGCAGATTTTTATACTTCAATATTCCGCGGCACGCCGCTCGTGCTGCAGCTGATGATCATTTATTTCGGAATGCCTCAGCTGCTCGGTTTTCAGATTGACCAATTTTGGGCGGCGGTCACGGCATTATCGCTCAATTCTGCCGCTTACGTCTCTGAAATTATCAGGGCCGGAATTAACGCGATTGACAAAGGCCAAAAAGAGGCGGCTGTCGCCCTTGGCGTGCCGTACGGAAAAATGATGAAAGATTTGCTGCTGCCTCAGGCGTTTAAAAATATTTCACCGGCAATCATTAATGAATTAATCACATTGACGAAAGAATCGGCGATCGTCACAGTCATCGGTCTCGGCGACATTATGAGACGGGCTTATCAAGCGGGAGCGGCGACATACAACTATTTGGAGCCCCTCATCGTGGCCGGTTTAATCTATTATGTGCTCGTGCTGATTTTAGCGTTTATCGGCAAAGGCGTAGAAAGGAAGCTGAAAGCCAATGATTAAAGTTGACAAGCTGTCAAAATCATTTGGAAAACATGAAGTGTTAAAAAATATCTCGACACAGATAGGCGAGGGGGAAGTCGTAGCGGTAATCGGGCCTTCAGGTTCAGGGAAATCAACATTTCTGCGCTGTTTAAACCTGTTGGAAAAACCAAGCGGCGGAACGATTACGATTAAAGAAAAAGAAATTACGGCTGCTAAAACGAATACGCTGAAGGTGCGGGAAAATATCGGAATGGTCTTTCAGCATTTCCACCTGTTTCCCCATAAAACGGTACTGGAAAATATCATGTACGCGCCTGTAAACGTGAAGAAGGTTTCAAAAAAGGAAGCGGAGGAAAAGGCTTGCGCGCTCCTTGAAAAAGTCGGACTGCTTGAGAAACAAAACGACTATCCGAACCGTTTGTCAGGAGGCCAAAAGCAGCGTGTCGCCATTGCTCGGGCTCTTGCCATGAACCCTGACATCATGCTGTTTGATGAACCGACCTCAGCTCTTGATCCGGAAATGGTAAAAGAAGTGCTTGAGGTTATGAAAGAGCTTGTTGAAACGGGCATGACCATGGTCATCGTTACGCATGAAATGGGTTTTGCCAAAGAAGTGGCCGACCGCGTATTATTTATGGACGAGGGAACAATAGTGGAAGACGGACCGCCAAAGGAATTTTTTCTTTCTCCGAAGTCGAAAAGAGCACAGGACTTTTTAGAAAAAATATTATAAAATAAAACTGTGAGAAAAGAAGAAGGTTATATCTTCTTCTTTTTTATTGAGAAAGAAACAACAGAATGGAGTCAGCAATGTTTAAAATTGGTTATCGCACACTAAAGACGGCACTTGGAACGGCATTGGCCATTTATTTAGCCCAGCAGCTGCATTTGCAAAACTTCGCATCCGCAGGCATTATCACCATCTTGTGCATACAAATTACGCAAAAGCGGTCACTTCAAGCATCATGGGCCCGATTTGCCGCCTGTTTATTGGCGATCGTCTTTTCTTATGTCTTTTTTGGACTGATCGGGTATCAACCGTTTGTGATCGGAATATTGCTGGTGCTGTTCATTCCGACTACCGTCGTCTTGAAAATTAACGAAGGAATCGTCACCAGCTCAGTTATTATTCTTCATTTATATATGTCCGGGGGCATTACGATGTCGTTTATCTGGAATGAGTTTCAGTTAATCACCGTCGGCATCGGTGTCGCGCTTTTAATGAACCTGTATATGCCCAGCCTGGACAGAAAACTCGCTGCGTACCGAAAAAAAATCGAGGATAACTTCGCTGTCATTTTTGCCGAAATCGAGCGTTATTTGTTAACTGGTGAGCAAGATTGGACCGGGAAGGAAATACCGGAAACGCACCAATTGATTCAAGAGGCGAAAAACTTGGCCTATCGTGACGTGCAAAACCACATCATGCGCCACGAAAATCTTTACTATCATTATTTTAAAATGAGACAGAAGCAATTTGAAATCATTGAGAGGCTGCTGCCGAAGATTACATCTATTTCAATGACCGTAGAACAGGGAAAAATGATCGCCCATTTCATTCAGGAATTAAGGGAAGCCATTCACCCGGGGAATACGGCCCATAAATTTTTAAAAAGACTTGCTGAAATGAGAATGGAATTTGAAGAAATGCCGCTCCCGGCAACACGCGAGGAGTTTGAAGCCCGGGCGGCATTGTTCCACCTGCTCGGTGAGATGGAACAATACTTGGTCATTAAAAGTTATTTTAAAGGCATTAAGCTGCAAAAAACACTTGGATAATCGCATGAGCTCCTCCTTCATTGGTCATTCTAATGAAAAAAGGAGGAGCTCATGCGATTTTTTTTATGCTCAATTGCCTTATTGATGTCCCCGCTCTGGCCGCTTGGCGCAAATCCATTGCCGGGTGATCCTTATATCATCGTCAATAAAACAACCAACGCACTGGCCGTTGTGAAAGACAATAAGATAGAAGGTATTTATCAGGTGGCAACGGGAAAAACAGATGATTTGACGCCGGAGGGTGAGTTTACGGTTACGGTCAAAGCCGTTAATCCGTTTTACCGAAAGAAAAACGTAAAGGGCGGAGCGCCTGAAAACCCGCTCGGAGTCCGCTGGATCGGCTTTGACGCCAAAGGAACTGACGGTAGAATGTACGGGATTCATGGGACGAACAGAGAAGAGCTGATCGGCGGGTTTGTATCAAACGGATGCATACGCATGAGGAACCGGGACGTCATTCACGTATTTCAGATCATCCCTGCCGGAACAAAGGTATTCATTACGAAAGACAGCCGTTCCTTTGAGGATATAGCAAAAGAGCGGAAAGCCCTCATAAAAAAGCAGGAAATACCCGTTCAATGAGGTGCCTGCTTTTTTATTGCAAATACATAATGATGCCTGAGAGGACTGTTGACAGTATAAAAACGCCCAAAATGACGATGACTGCGCTTTTCATGAATTTCTGGGACATCGTTTCACTCCTTATCTTTACTGTCTACATTTTAACGTGTTTTGTGTGTATGAACAAGCCATATCCTATGGCAGAAAGCAGGTCTGTCCTATGAAAAAACTTGATCATATCGGCATTGCCGTCTGCTCCGTTGAAGCTGCAAAAGAGTTTTACAAACGTATGCTGGGGCTGAAGGATTTGGGAGATGAACTGGTTGCGGAACAAAAGGTGAAAGTCTGTTTTTTGGAGGCGGGAGAAACAAGGATTGAACTCATTGAACCCCTGTCTGATGACGGCCCGGTCTTTTCATTTTTGCAAAAAAGGGGCGAAGGGCTGCATCACCTCGCATTTCAGTGCGGCGATATAACGGAGACGATAAAGGAATTTGAAGCATCACACATGACGATGATTCACAAAGAGCCGCAAACCGGGGCCGGCAGGAAAAGAATCGCGTTTCTTTCTCCCCGGGAAACGAACGGGGTCCTGATTGAGCTTTGCGAAACAATTGAAAAAGGAGAACCTCACGATGAGCATGAGTGACCATATCAGAAACTTAAATGAAAAACGTTCCCGTTTAACAAATGGCGGCGGAACCGTCAGAAATGCAAAACAGCATAAAAAGGGCAAGCTGACGGCAAGAGAGAGAATTACATATTTATTGGACAAAGACAGTTTTTCAGAGCTCCACCCATTCGCAGAAAGCCGCATACCGGGGCTTCAAAGCGCAGCCGGAGACGGTGTCATTACCGGATACGGCACGATTGAAGGCCGGCCCGTCTATTTGTTTGCCCATGACTTTACTGTGCTTGGCGGTACGCTTGGTGAAACACATGCGAAAAAAATCGCTGCGGTGATGGATCTTGCGGCGAAAAATAAAGCCCCGATGATCGGTCTGAATGACTCAGGTGGTGCGAGAATTCAAGAGGGTGTGGTATCATTAGATGGATACGGTCATATCTTCAGGCGCAACGTCCTTTACTCAGGGGTGATCCCGCAAATCTCGGTCATTTTAGGGCCTTGCGCGGGCGGCGCCGTTTACTCTCCCGCCCTGACAGATTTTATCTTTATGGCGGAAAACACGTCGCAAATGTTTATCACAGGCCCGAAAGTGATTGAGCATGTAACGGGTGAGCAGATTGACGCGGAAAGCTTAGGCGGTGCGGGAATACATAATGTCATAAGCGGAAACGCCCACTATTCGGCAAAAACGGAAAAAGAGGCGCTTTCCGCAGTAAAAAACCTGCTTTCTTATCTCCCGTATGGCGCAGAAGCACCTTCCCCTGCCAAAAAGGAAGACGTCAGGCCGTTATTACACACCCTCGTTCCCCCGGACAGCTCGAAGCCTTACGATGTGTTACACGTGATCAAAGAGCTGGCGGATGACGGAACGTTTTTTAACATTCAGCCGTATTTTGCCAAAAACATTGTTGTCGGTTTTCTGAAGCTCGGCCGGCGCACAGTGGGCGTTGTCGCAAGCCAGCCGAAACATT
The DNA here is from genome assembly GCF_019891195.1 of Bacillus sp. YC2. NCBI lineage: Bacteria > Bacillati > Bacillota > Bacilli > Caryophanales > Bacillaceae > Bacillus > Bacillus sp. YC2. The sequence goes on from NZ_JAHXDO010000007.1 coordinate 32,694, forward strand.
TGGCGGGAAGCCTGACGATTGACGCCGCTGATAAAGCGTCAAGATTCATCCGTTTTTGCGATGCGTTTCATATTCCGCTGTTAACGATAGCAGATGTCCCCGGGTTTCTGCCCGGCGTTCAGCAGGAGCACGGCGGAATTATCCGGCACGGAGCGAAATTGCTGTATGCTTTCGCGGAAGCGACCGTTCCGAAAGTAACGCTGATCATCAGAAAAGCTTACGGCGGAGCTTATGTCGCCATGAATTCGAAAGCGATCGGAGCAGACCTTGTATTTGCCTGGCCTAATGCAGAAATTGCCGTCATGGGAGCGGAAGGAGCCGCTTCGATTTTATACGGCAAAGAAATTAAAGCTTCTGATGACCCGGAAAAAACAAAACGCGAAAAAACAGCCATATACCAAAAGGAAAACTCAGGCCCGTTCAGAGCCGCAGCCTGCGGAATGGTGGATGACATCATCAGGCCGGAAGAGTCGAGGAAAAAATTGATTCAAGCATATGACATGCTTGCGCATAAGGAAGAGGAAAGACCGAAAAAAAAGCACGGTAATATACCGCTTTAAACGGAGGGAACAGCAAATGGTAAACGAAAAACGCCTGCTCGACGAATTTTTAGAACTCGTTCAAATCGATTCAGAAACAAAACATGAAGCGGAAATCTGCAAGGTGCTCAAACAAAAGTTTACTGATTTAGGCTTGAGCGTAAAAGAAGACGATACAAAAGATGTGACGGGGCACGGAGCCGGCAACTTAATTTGTACGCTGAAAGGCACAAAAGAAGCAGATACGATTTATTTTACATCACACATGGATACGGTTGTCCCGGGTAACGGAGTAAAACCGATCGTAGAAAACGGTTATGTGAAAACAGACGGCACGACCATTCTTGGCGCCGATGACAAAACAGGCCTTGCTGCAATGTTTGAAGCCATTAAAGTGCTGAAAGAACAAAATATTGAGCACGGCACGATTGAATTCATTATTACAGTCGGCGAAGAATCAGGATTAGTCGGAGCCAAAGCGATGGATCGTTCAGACATTACCGCAAAATACGGTTTTGCGCTTGATTCAGACGGCAAAGTCGGCAATATCATTGTAGCCGCACCGACACAAGCGAAAGTAAAAGCGACGATCTACGGCAAAACGGCCCATGCCGGAGTAGAGCCGGAAAAAGGCATTTCAGCCATTACGATTGCGTCAAAAGCGATCTCAAAAATGCCGCTGGGCCGAATTGACGAAGAAACGACGGCAAATATCGGGCGTTTTGAAGGCGGCACGCAAACCAATATCGTGTGCGATCAAGTCGACATCCTCGCCGAAGCACGTTCATTAGTCCCTGAAAAAATGGAAGCGCAAGTGCAAAAAATGAAAGAGGCCTTTGAGTCGGCTGCAGCTGACATGGGAGGACGCGCTGAAGTGGACATAGCGGTCATGTATCCCGGCTTCAAATACCAGGACGGAGACCAAGTTGTAGAAGTCGCTAAAAAAGCGGCGGCGAAAATCGGCCGGCTGAGTGAGCTTCAGACAAGCGGCGGCGGCAGTGACGCAAACGTCATTGCCGGCCACGGCATTCCGACAGTCAACCTGTCAGTCGGCTACGAACAAATTCATACGAAAAACGAAAAAATGCCGATTGAAGAGCTTGTCAAAACAGCAGAAATGGTCGTTGCAGTGATCGAAGTGGCGGCAAACTAAAGACGAAGCACCCAATATGACTTGGGTGCTTTTTTATGCACAAATCTCTTATAAAGATGGTAGATATTTTTTAAGAAAGCAGTGAGAAAATAGGTAAAAAGCAAAAGTCTATTTTAACACTTTTGTCCTTGTTATTTTATTTACATGGCTTTAGAGTAAAGTGCGCTCCGGACTGCTGAAGATTATTAGTAAATGTTATGGTTCTGCCGTCGCAAGTAATCTCCTAAACTTGAACATACAGATTATAAAAGGATGCTTCTACGCAAGATCGCATTCTGTTATGTCTTTTTTGGTGATATATTCTACACCTTAGGGGACACATTTTCCTGGTGCCCATCAAGAAAAACCTGCCGGAATCCTTCCGGCAGGTTTCTGTATTATTTTGCAGGCTCCGCTTGAGCCGCCGTTGCTTTCTTTTTATGATGAGTTTGCTGTAACAGCACGTTTTGCACGGTCAGGAACAATCCGCTTGTAAACCAGTAAAGCGGAAGTGCAGCCGGTACGTTAAGCGAAAAAATCGTCATCATGACCGGGAAGATGAATACCATGATTTTAGCAGACTGCATAGAGGCCGGATTTTGAGCGGCCGGTGAATATTTCGCATTTAATTTTTGAGAAATATAAGCCTGTAAAAAATACATGGCACCCGCGCAAAGTGATACAAGGATATCGGAATGCCCTAAGCTGAACCACAGAAAAGAGTGCGAAGCGATTTCCGGTGTCGAACGGATGGCGTAATAAAAACCGATCAGAATCGGGAATTGCACCAGCATCGGAAGACAGCCCATCGCCATCGGATTCAGATTGTGATCACGATACAGCTTCATCATTTCCATCTGAAGTTCTTTTTGTTTCTCAGGATCTTTGTTTTTTTTCATTTTTGCCTGAATGCTGTCTACCTGCGGTTTAATCACAGCCATTTTTTCCTGGAACATCCGCTGCTTTTTAAACTGGTTCACGAACAAAGGCAATACAACAATACGGACGATAATCGTCACAAGAATAATCGACAGTCCGTATTCACCATGGAACAGGCCGGCCACTCCTTTTAACAGTGCGGAAAACGGCTCAATCAGGTAATGATGGAAAAATCCGATATTCCCGAGTCCTCCCGTCTGAGTCTGAGCTGTTGCGGCAAAAGCCGACTGGCCTGTGCACAGCACGATGAAAAATAGTCCGAACGCAATAAGTTTTTGATATGTTTTAGACAATCATAATTCCTCCTTTTAATCATTGCTTTGTGTTATAAAAGGAGGAGGCTGACATCTTCATCATCATTCGCCGGTGAATTCATGCGGATGACTTTACGTATCCACGTGGTAATGCGATGATATATAATAATAAGAAAGTCTGTTCGGTTCAGCTGAACGACTGCTTGATGTTCATCTATGCGTTTCGTTCTCCAATGCTCGCCTGCACGGCACTCACGTAAAAGAAAAGCGATACCGATCGCAGTCAGAGCGGGAAGAATAATTGTGAAAAAATCGACTAAGAATAAAAAGTCATTCATTGACTCAAGAATCATTTTATCACATCCATTCAGTCCTTATTTTACTATATATATAAGAGGTTGTCTATCGAATGAAAGGGGGGGCGGCGATGACTGGAAAAGGAAGAATTATATTTCATATTGATATGAACAGCTTTTATGCTTCAGTTGAAATGGCGTATGATCCGTCTTTAAGGGGAAAGCCCCTTGCCGTTGCCGGAAACGTCAAGGAACGAAAAGGAATCGTTGTCACTTGCAGCTACGAAGCAAGAGCTCACGGCGTGAAAACCACGATGCCTGTTTGGCAGGCAAAACGCAACTGTCCGGAACTGATCGTGATTCCTCCGAATTTTGACCGCTATCGCAGCTCGTCAAAAGAAATGTTCAGCATCCTCCGTGAGTATACGGATTTAGTCGAGCCTGTCTCTATTGATGAAGGTTATATGGATATAACGGATACGCCGTACAGAAGCCGGGCGTATGAAACGGCGAAAGAAATTCAGGACAGGCTGCAAAAAGAGCTGCTGCTCCCCTCAAGCATCGGCATCGCCCCGAATAAATTTCTCGCAAAAATGGCGTCTGATATGAAAAAGCCGCTCGGTATCACGATTTTAAGAAAAAGGGAGCTGCCGGCTGTATTGTGGCCTCTGCCGATCGAAGAAATGTACGGTATAGGAACGAAAACCGCGGAAAAAATAAAAACACTCGGCATCACTACAATCGGAGATTTAGCAAAGGGGGATGAGTACGCGCTGAAAACGCTGCTCGGCATTAACGGGCCGCGGCTGAAGGAAAAAGCAAACGGCATTCACCATGCGGAGGTTGACCCTGAGCGGATTTATGAATTTAAAAGTGTCGGAAACTCCACAACCCTTTCGCATGACAGCACAGACGAGGGCGAATTATTCGGTGTGTTTGAAAGGCTGGCGCTGTCTGTAAGCGAACGTCTTCAGCGTAAGGAAGTCATGGCCTGCCGGCTGTTTATCATGATCCGTTACGCGGATTGGAAAACAGTCACGAGAAGCATGACCCTTACCAACCCGATTGATCAAAAAAAAGACATTCTGAATGCGGCGATGCAGCTGTTTGAAAAGCATTGGAGTCAGAATCCTGTCAGGCTCCTCGGCATAACCGGCACTGAACTAGTCGAAAAAGAACAGGCTTACAAACAGCTTGATTTGTTTTCGTTCAAAGAGGACGCAAAGGACGAACCGATTTATCAAATGATGAATCAGCTGAATGAGAAGTATGGCTCGAACCTGATCAGAAAAGGCGTCACATTAAAAAAAGAGGAAAGCAAAACAAAAGGGACGAGCTTTAACAGAGACTTTTTTCAGGATGAAAAGAAAAGCTGAATAACTTGAAAAAAGGGGTTATGTATGATAGTTTCTTTAGTATAAATATCATTTTATTTTAATTTAAATTTTAAAATGGTTAAACGTTTGTAGAAGGGACGTTAGAATATGTCAAAACAACAAATCGGAGTTATCGGTCTTGCGGTAATGGGTAAAAATCTGGCTCTTAATATCGAAAGCCGGGGATTTTCTGTTTCTGTGTTTAACAGATCAAGCAGTAAAACGGAAGAGTTTTTGGAAGAGGCAAAAGGCAAAAACGTTGTCGGTACATACAGCATTGAGGAATTTGTCCAGTCTCTGGAAAAACCCCGTAAGATTTTATTGATGGTAAAAGCAGGAACTGCAACAGATGCGACGATTCAATCTCTTCTTCCGCACCTGGAAAAAGACGATATTTTGATTGACGGCGGAAATACATACTACAAAGATACACAGCGCCGAAACAAAGAGCTTGCCGAAAGCGGCATTCACTTTATCGGAACGGGTGTATCAGGCGGTGAAGAAGGAGCGCTCAAAGGGCCTTCTATTATGCCGGGAGGACAAAAAGAAGCGCATGAGCTCGTGAAGCCGATTTTAGAAGCCATTTCTGCAAAAGTTGACGGCGATGCTTGTACGACATACATCGGCCCGGACGGAGCGGGGCACTATGTGAAAATGGTGCACAACGGTATTGAATACGGAGACATGCAGCTCATTTCTGAATCTTACTTCATCTTGAAACAGGTGCTCGGGCTGTCTGCTGAAGAGCTTCACGAAGTATTCGCTGAGTGGAATAAAGGCGAGCTTGACAGCTATCTGATCGAAATCACGGCTGACATCTTTACTAAAAAAGATGAAGAAACAGGCAAACCGCTTGTTGACGTGATTCTTGACAAAGCCGGCCAAAAAGGTACGGGTAAATGGACAAGCCAAAGCGCACTTGACTTGGGCGTACCGCTTCCGATCATCACTGAATCCGTGTTTGCGCGATTTATCTCAGCGATGAAAGAAGAACGTGTGAAAGCGAGCGGCCTTCTGGCTGGACCTGACGTGAAACCTGTTACTGAAAATAAAGAAGAGCTGATTGAAGCAGTCAGAAAAGCGCTCTTCATGAGTAAAATCTGTTCTTACGCACAAGGCTTTGCACAAATGAAAGCCGCGTCTGATGAATATAACTGGGATCTGAAATACGGTGAAATCGCTATGATCTTCCGCGGCGGCTGCATCATCCGTGCTGCATTCCTGCAAAAAATCAAAGATGCGTATGACCGTGAGCCTGAGCTTAATAACTTATTGCTCGACAGCTATTTCAAAAATATTGCAGAGAGCTACCAAGGAGCTCTGCGCCAAGTGATTTCACTTGCCGTAGCCCAAGGTGTGCCGGTACCTTCATTCTCAAGCGCACTTGCGTATTATGACAGCTACCGTACGGCTGTGCTTCCTGCGAACTTAATTCAAGCGCAGCGCGACTACTTCGGCGCGCACACATATGAGCGTACGGATAAAGAAGGCATTTTCCACACTGAGTGGATGAAGTAATAAAACAAAACCCCCGCAAATGCGGGGGTTTTTGTTATGAAAAAACCGCGGCAGTTATGATCAACCGCCGCGGTTTTGCTTTTTTCTTATATGTTCCACCAATGCAAACCGTCCTTCTCCAAAAGCTCATCAGAAGCTTTCGGGCCCATTGAGCCTGCTTCATAGTTTGGAGAGAGTGTTTTGTTTGCCGCCCATGATTCGGAAATCGCATCGACGAAGCTCCAGGAAAGCGCCACTTCATCCCAGTGCGCAAAGTTTGTCGCATCTCCTAACAAGCAGTCGTGAATTAATTTTTCATAGGCTTCCGGTGTATTCATTTCATCACTGCAGTTGCTGCAGTAATCGAGTTTGATAGGCTGAGCGTGAGCGGCTCCGCCTAATTTTTTTGCGTTCAAATAAAGAGTGATGCCTTCATCCGGCTGGATGTGGATAACAAGCAGGTTCGGATTCACATTCGTTTCATTGCCGTAATAAAGGTTCATCGGAATGTCTTTAAACTGAACGACGATTTTCGTTGATTTTTCTTTCATCCGTTTACCTGTGCGGATATAAAACGGAACGCCCGCCCAGCGGAAATTATCGATTAAAAGCTTCCCGGACACGAAGGTTTCTGTGTTTGAATCAGGTGCTACGTTGTGCTCTTCCGTATAGCTCGGCACAGGATTGCCGTCAATGCTGCCGGCTTGATATTGGCCGCGGACGAAGTAATCATCAACTTCATCTGTGGCAATCGGCCGGAGGGCTCTCAGCACCTTCACTTTTTCACTGCGGATTTCTTCAGTGTTCAGTTTAATCGGCGGTTCCATCGCCAAGAGAGCAACCATTTGTAAAATGTGGTTTTGCACCATATCCCGGAGAGCGCCTGATTTTTCATAATACCTCGCACGATCCTCGACACCGAGGTCCTCACTAGACGTAATTTGTATATTTGAGATGTAGCGATTGTTCCACAGCGGTTCGAAAAGCGCGTTGGCAAACCGGATCACTTCTATATTTTGAACCATCTGTTTTCCTAAGTAGTGGTCAATCCGGTAGATTTGATCCTCTGTGAACGCTTCGCGAATTTCTTGGTTAAGTTCCTTGGCGCTTGGCAGGTCATGGCCGAACGGCTTTTCAATCACGAGACGGGACCAGCCTTTTGTCGCTGTAACGCCTTCATTTTTTAGCGATTTTGCGATTGTGCCGAAAAACTCAGGCGCCATCGCAAGGTAGAACATTCTGTTATTCGGAATTTCATATGTATCTTCAAGCTGATCAAGCAGGCCCTTCAGCTCCTGATAGGAACTCGGATTCGTTACGTCAAACGGGTGATAATAAAAATGAGATGTGAAATCATCTATATCTTTTTCTCTTGATGGAGAAACAGACGTTTTAACGGTTTCCCGGAGATCTTCATTTGACCAAGGTCTTCTTCCAACACCTACAACTGCAAACTCTTCACCAATTTGACCATTTTTATATAAACGGTGAATGGATGGGTAAAGTTTTCGTTTTGCTAAATCCCCTGTGGCACCAAATATTACAATCACTGCTTTTGGTTTGTCGTTTGTTTTCACTTAGAGTACCTCACTTTATCTGAAGCATGGTTTAAAACCCCGCATATTTCCTTCATTTTAAATCTAAAATTCGTTGAAAGCAAACATTTCAGCCTGTTTTTTGCGGAATGCTGAAAAAAATGAAGCGGAGCGGCTGAACCCCGATTGAATTCACATTTTCACCCTGATCCTGTATTCTTAGTAGTACAAAGATCTAGGAGGAAGCAATGTGGAATTATTATTTTTAGGGACGGGGGCCGGCATGCCGGCCAAGACGAGGAACGTAACGTCCATCGCGCTGAAACTTCTTGAAGAAAGGCGTTCCGTCTGGCTGTTTGATTGCGGGGAAGCCACTCAGCACCAAATATTACATACAACCATTAAACCGCGGAAAATTGAAAAGATCTTTATCACCCATCTTCACGGCGACCACGTCTACGGCCTGCCGGGGCTTTTAGGAAGCAGGTCGTTTCAGGGCGGGGAAGAGGAGCTGGCCATTTATGGGCCAAAAGGCATAAAAGCGTTTATTGAGACAAGCCTGAAAGTGACCGCGACTCATCTGACATATCCACTTGCCGTCTATGAAATCGAAGAAGGAACCGTATTTGAGGATGATCAATTTATCGTTACCGCCAAACCTGTCATTCACGGCGTAGAGGCGTTCGGCTATCGGGTTCAGGAAAAGGATTTGCCAGGCGCTTTAAAGGCAGACAAACTGAAAGAAATGAACATCCCGCCAGGCCCCGTTTATCAGGACATAAAAAAAGGCGAAACCGTCACGCTTGATGACGGACGAGTCATAAACGGAAAGGATTTTTTGGAACCGCCAAAGAAGGGAAGGATTGTCGCTTTTTCCGGGGATACCAGAGTGTCAGAGCATGTAACAGAGCTTGCGCGTAATGCAGATGTGCTTATCCATGAAGCGACGTTTGCCAAGGAGGATGCAAAGCTTGCCCATGATTATTATCATTCAACGACAGAGCAGGCCGCACAAACTGCAAAGGAGGCCGGGACCAAAAAATTGATTCTGACCCATATCAGCGCCAGGTATCAGGGAGAAGCACCGCTTGAACGATTGCAGAATGAGGCGAAAGCGGTTTTTGAAAACAGTACGGTTGCATCCGATTTTATGGAAGTCATTGTGGAAAAGCCCTAAAAAAGAGCAGTTGACAAGTTTGTTTGTTCATGTATAATAAAGCGTAATTATTACGATTTGTTAGGAGGGAAGATCATGCGGGTAAACGTCACACTGGCTTGTACAGAAACAGGGGACCGAAATTACATCACAACGAAAAATAAACGGACAAATCCAGACCGTCTAGAATTTAAAAAATATTCACCGCGGTTAAAAAGATATACCGTTCATCGTGAAACAAAATAATCGAACAAGAAAAAAAGCCATTGTGCATATCCCACAATGGCTTTTGCTTTTTTAACTAGTTCACTGCCTGATAAGCAGGAGCGTTCAATTGCTGGCGGGCCGCACACCATACATCGTAAATGGCAAGGTGAACAATGTGCGGTTCATCGTGATGAATGGCATGAGAGCTGTTTGTTGCCTGTATCCAGCCGCTCTGATGAGAAAAATTCAGGAGATTTCTGTGCAGCTTGATCCATTGCTGATGTGCTGTCTTTAAACGTTCATTTCGTTCTCCCGAAGATAAAATCAAAAGCGGCATATTGCCTAAGTGGAGCTGCTGCTGCTTGATCTGCCGAAGACTGGCACGGAATTCCGCGTGTGATCCTTCCATCATAAACTGCTTCAAATAGGCGGCTTTCATCTCTTCAGGCAAAAGCGGCAATACTTTTTGTTCCTGATCTTCAGAAGCCGGATCAAGCAGCACCATGCCGATAATATCCCGGCAGTTCCTGCTGGCCCATAGTCTGCTGATAATCGTGCCGTATGAATGAGAGACGACAAGGTACGGAGGCTTTACGCCTGCTTTCAGGAGTAAGGCTTGTAATTCCTGAACCATGTGGTCTGCCGTTCTGCTGTTTGGGCTGTGTCCGCTCTTGCCGATCCCGGCTCTATCGTATGTGAAAACCCCAAATTCTTCATCCACGTCAGCGATTAATGATGTCCATGTCTCAGATGAAGTGCCGTAGCCGGCTTCAAAGACGATCGTCACTTCGCTGGTTCCTTTGCGGCGTTTCGTATAAAACGGACAGCCGTCAATCAGATATGTCTTTTCCATCCATGCTGCATTCATTGGAGTCATCTCCTCTAATTGGTTCTATAGGGAAGACGGAGAACCTTCGGCAATCGTTTCTCACAAAATAAAAAAAGAGACGGCCGAAAGAAAGTTTCCGGCTGTCTCTTCTGTTACCAGGCTCTGTCGTATTGGACGGGCGCAGGTATTTCTGTATTCAGCTGCTTTGCTGCGGTTCTTGCAAAATGCGGGTCGCGCAAAAGTTCTCTGGCAATAAAAATAAGATCGGCGCGTCCGTTTTGCAGAATTTCTTCAGCCATCGTTCCTGTCGTAATCATGCCGACAGCGGCCGTGGCGATTTCGGCCTGCTCGCGGATTTTATCAGCGAAGCTTACTTGATAGCCCGGGAAGACGTTAATATCCGCTTGAACAAGTGCGCCTGAACTGCAATCAATCAAGTCGACGCCCTGTTCCTTCATCCATTTCGCAAAACCGATGTGATCGGCGATGTCCAGGCCCTTGTCTGTGTAGTCAGATGCAGATACACGGACAAATAACGGACCGTCCCACACCTCTTTCACCGCATCAATCGTTTCCCTTAAGAAACGGTAGCGGTTTTCAGGTGAGCCTCCGTATTCATCTGTGCGATGGTTGGACAGCGGCGATAAAAATTCATGTATCAAGTAGCCATGAGCCGCGTGTAGCTCGATAATGTCAAAACCGGCTTCTTTTGCACGCGCTGCAGCTTGTTTAAATTCGTGTATTGTTTCTTTAATTTGCTCCGCACTCATCTCAACGGGTGTGTTGGACTGTTCATCAAAAGGGATGGCTGAAGGAGCGTAAATCTCTCCTTCCAGCTCGGCTTTACGGCCGGCATGCGCAAGCTGAATGCCGATTTTTGAACCCTGTGCTTTGACCTGTTCAGTCAGGTTAGCAAAGCCTTCAACATGCTCATCACTCCAAATGCCTAAATCCTGATCGGAGATACGGCCCTGCGGATTGACCGCACTTGCTTCAACGATAATTAGTCCGACCTGCCCGATTGCACGCGATATGTAGTGCGCCATGTGGAACGGCTGTACTTTCCCGTCCTTTTCATGAGAAGAATACATACACATCGGTGACATGACAATGCGATTTTTAATCGTTACATCTTTTATCGTCCAAGGTGTAAATAATTTTCTGGCCATTTCTTTCGCCTCCCGTAATGTTTTCAGACATTGATTATAACAACTCAATTCTTTCCCGTCATATAAACTGCTCAGGCGGGTATGGGCGTGAGGGCAGCTTTCTTATTTTTGAGGATAGGAGTCATTTTATACATCATAAGCGTGAAGCCGCTGTATTGTACTGGTTTTTCATGCCAATTCATAAAAGGCATTTACAGCCGATCATGTAGAAGATATAAATGATAAACGCACCGAGAACAGCGTGGCCTGCTTTTAACCAGTTAGTGAGAATAAAAATACTGCTGATGAAAATAACTGCCCCGAACGCCCCGAATATTCCATTTTTTTGAGCGGCTCGAAAATCGTCGGCGCTCATGTTTTTCAGCTGCAATTGAATATTCAGTAAAGTCATGATAGGCAATAATGTAATGACACCAGATAAAAATAAGTATTTCGATTTGCTTAAATACGCGGCAGAAACCATAACAGTGCCGCCAATTATAAATTGAACAATAAAATTCATGCTGAAATCTCACCTTCTGTTTGTTGTAAAGTATAATTATGGAGACATTGACATTTTATTTTTGATTTATGTATAAGTAAACTAAATATAAATAATGTACTGGATTAGAAAGAATAATATCTGGGAGTTGAGCCAGTTGGATTTAAAGAAGCATTTAGCTTTTATTAAAACGGTTGAAAGCGGAAGTCTGACCCAAGCCGCCGCAATATTGAATTACACACAGCCGAGCATCAGCCAAATGATCAGTAAATTAGAAGAAGAGTACGGCTTTCCGCTGCTGATCAGACTTCGGCATGGGGTCAAGCCTACTGCAAACGGTTTGAAAGTTTTTCACATCATGAAGGATATTCAAAAAACCTATGAAAAATTGTCTGAGACCGTTGATAATATTAACGGATTAGAGACAGGGGAAATCCGGCTCGGCGCTTTCACGAGCGTGGCCGTAAAGTGGCTGCCGCAAATTTTAAGAGAGTTTAACAGGCTGCACCCTTCTATTAAGGTACAGCTATTTGAAGGAAACTCAACTGAATTGGAGCAATGGCTGAAAGAGGATAAAATTGATGTGGGAATCGGAACATCTCATAGTGAGAAGTGGAATTTTCATCCTTTGGCTAAGGACCCGATTGTAGCGGTCATGAGTCCGCAGCATGAATTGGCTGGGCTTGAAACCGTACCTTTAAAGATAATGGAGTCTGTCATGTGCATCGTCCCTTATCCGGAGACACATTTTGATGTCCTGAAAGTACTCAGAGAAGAAAAAATATCGCCGAGAATTGCGTATCAAATCAGAGGAGACGAGACTCTAATCTCAATGGTGAGGAATAATCTGGGGATCAGTCTGCTCCCCAAATTGCTGGTGAGTGATTGTGATGTGCTCATCAAGCCGTTAGATCAATATGTGTACAGACAGATTGGCATTATCACAACTCATGCAGAGGAGGCGCAAACACCTTCCGTTCAGAAAATGATTCAATGTATTAAAGAGTGGGTGAGCGGCATCCGCGCTTCGGTGTGAAGAAGCATGATATTTTTCTATTCCGGTTCAGGATAATCATGAGCATAAAATAAGTGACCGGTTCGTTTGAGGAATTGATACAACTATGCGGCGTCGATCCTGTAAATTTCAACTTTTTCTCCGGATAGTAAGGAAAACGGGATAGACTAAATCATCCATTTGAAACGTTCAGAAGAATGGCTGATTCAGCGAGCTGTAAGCCTTGGCGTTAACATTGATTCTGTCTCGCGCTGCTAACACCGATAAACCAATGATTAAACCGGGTTTGGGCGCCTTTCCTTTGTTGAAATAGAGCGGCGGTTTGAAACTGTTGGAAGAAGATTGGGGATTCACTGATCAATGATGTGTGCGGTTACGATTTCCGCAGAAAAATAGAGTGAAAAAGCACGGATCAATGCCCCCATGCTTTTTCGTCACCTTATTTTTTCGTTTTTTGCAGGGCGGCTCCGGCAAATTGTTCTTTAATGGCCGCGCTCCGTGCAGCTGTTTCTGTAATGCAGTAAATAATGGCTTCTTCAAAACGGCGTTCGCTTAATGCGCGCAGACCCGCTTCTGTTGTGCCGCCGGGGCTTGTGATTTCCTTGCGCAGGCGTTCAGGGCGTTTGCTGCTTTTGAGAAGCATTTCAGTCGCACCTGTCATTGTTTGTAAAATCAGCTGTTTCGCCGTTTCTTCCGGTAAGCCGACTTGAAGGGCGGCCTTTTCCATCGCTTCGACATATCGATACACATAGGCGGGGCCGCTTCCGGCAATGGCTGTGACTGCATCAAGATGCTTTTCCTCAAATAATACAGCTTCCCCGATCGTTTCCAAAAGCGCCTTGGCCAAGCTGATCTCATCCTCACTCGCTTCAGGGCTTGCGGAAAAGCCGGTCGCTGATTTTCTGATTGCCGCCGATGTATTCGGCATCGCCCGGATGACGGTAAGCTTTCTGCCGAAATAATGCTGGATGGTATCAATTGTCAATCCGGCGAGAATAGAGATAACGAGCTGATTTTTCACATAATCACGGATGCTCTCAATGCTTTCTGCGGCATCTTTCGGCTTAAAAGCGAGAACGATGATGTCGGTCTGGCTGAAAAACTCCCGTTTATCCCGGCACGGCTGCACACCGTATGTTTGCTTCAGCTCATGAAGCCTCTGGTCATTTGACCGGTTTGTCATATATATATGTTCGGGTTTCGTCATTCCGCTTTGCAAAAGCCCGTTAACCATTGCCTCCGCCATTGATCCTGCTCCGATAAAGCCGATTTTCTTCATATGAATCCTCCTTCTTTCCAAAACACAAAAAAACCTTCCCGTCAAAAGGACGAAAAGGTTTCGCGGTACCACCTTATATTAGCACGAATGGGCCGTGCTCAGCTCAACTCCCGTAACGAGGGATACGTTTAGGTTTTCCTAACCGCTCTGAGGACAGGTTCTGTAAACAAGAGGGCCGCAACGTCTTTCAGCCTGGGACATCGCTCTCTGCTGCCGTTGTTTATATACTGGTTCCCCGTCATAGCGTTCCGTGTTTTTCATAGTTTGTTGTTCATTATGCTATGCGGCACAGCGGGATGTCAATCTTTTTTTCTGATATGCGGCAATAATGACACGGCGAATAGAAAAGGCTAAAATATGAGTATTCAGGAATTAAAAGAACTAAGGAGCGTAAAAATGGCAGCGAGAGAAATCATTCCGATGCGTGTGCCGACTCCGTTTGCAGTCGGTGACGTTATCGTTTACTTAGTAAAGGATGAAGCCCTGACCCTTATCGATTGCGGTCCGAATACAAAGGAAGCGGCTGAATCACTCAGCAGGCAGCTCGCGGAGAACGGGGCCGCTGTGTCGGATATTGAGCAGGTGGTGCTGACTCATCATCACGCCGATCATTCAGGTTTACTGCATTTGTTTTCCGACCAGACGGAAATTATCGGGCATCCGCTTAATGAGAGATACATCACACAGGATAAGTCGTATATGGCGCAGCAGGAACATTTTTTTCTGCGGTTTTTGACTGATATGGGCGTTCCTCTCACCCCTGAAGACATACATAAAACGATTAAGATGTCATACTTATTTTCCGCTAAGCGCTCTTTAACAAAAACGGTGAGAGAAAACGGGAAAATCGACGGCCTTGATGGCTGGACGGTGCTTGAAACGCCGGGCCATGCCGTTTCTCACATCGCGCTCTTCCATGAAGAAAGCGGCGAAATGTTCAGCGGAGACCTTCTGTTATCAAACAGTTCTACAAATCCGATTTTGGAGGCTCCCGAGCGGGAGGGCGACCGCACTTTGCCGATGCTCGACTATTTAAAATCTATGAAGCGGCTGTATGACATAAATCCGTCCATTGCGTATCCGGGGCACGGCGATCTGCTGACACAAGTAAGGCCGGCAGCTGACAGACGATTAGAAAAACAGAGAAACCGGGCGGAGTACGTGCTGCACATGCTGTCAGAAGAAACGCTGACCGCTTATCAAGTATGCCGGCGTTTGTTTCCGGCTGTGTATGAAAATGAATTGTTTTTGACGATGTCAGAAACGATCGGGCATCTTGATGTGCTGACTGAAGAGGGGAGCGTTGTTTCCTGTCAGTCGGGAAATACTCTGATGTTTAAAGCTGTGAAGGGGTGAAGGAAGTGGGCCGATTAACAGATAAGCGGATTTGGATCACGGGAGCGTCCGGCGGGCTTGGCGAGCGGCTTGCGTACTTATGCGCGGCAGAAGGAGCGCATGTCTTTTTGTCCGCCCGGCGCGAGGGTCGCTTACAAGAAGTGAAGAAAACAATTACCGGGCGAGGCGGACGGTGTGATGTGTTTCCGCTTGACGTCAGCAACATAGAAGAAGCTGAAGAAGTACGGCGCCGGATCGGACCCGTTGATGTATTGATCAACAATGCCGGGTTCGGCATATTTGAGACTGCGGCTGATTCATCATTAGAGGATATGAAAGCCATGTTTGAAGTCAATGTATTCGGCTTAATCGCCTGTACGAAAGCTTGCTTGCCCGTTATGCTTCACGCAAACAGCGGTCACATTATCAATATTGCGTCACAGGCCGGCAAACTGGCGACGCCGAAATCAAGCCTTTACTCCGCTACAAAACATGCCGTTTTAGGGTATTCCAACGCGCTGCGGATGGAATTGGCCGGCACGGGGATATCTGTGACGACCGTCAATCCGGGACCCATCCAAACTGATTTCTTTACGATTGCGGACAAAGAGGGCGGTTATGTCAAAAGCGTCGGAAGATGGATGCTTGATCCGGACAGCGTTGCGGAGCGCATTACGTCAGCGATCTTAACGAATAAACGGGAAATCAACCTTCCGCGCTGGATGAATGCGGGGACGAAGCTGTACCAGCTCTTTCCTTCGTTTGTAGAAAAACTGGCGGGGCGCGTATTAAAGAAAAAGTAAAAAAGGGGAGAAAAAAATGTCAGGTCGGGATATACGCACATCTCTTATGGAAGAGCCGCTTGTTAAACAATTGGCGCTGGCGCATGAAGTTTTTTGGATCAACCCGGACAAAACAGACGAGGCGGTAAAAAATCGCGCTAAGTGGGAAGAGGAGATTGCCGATGCGGAAGAAAGGCTGCTCCGGTTTGCGCCATATATCGCTTCTGCCTTTCCGGAGACAAAAGAGGCAGACGGTCTTATTGAATCGCCGCTTGCCGCCATCAATGACATGAAGAAGCAGCTGGAACAAGACTGCGGTGAAGCTTTTCCCGGACGCTGGCTTTTAAAGTGTGACCATGACCTGCCGATTTCCGGTTCAATCAAAGCCCGCGGCGGTATTTATGAAGTGCTGAAACATGCTGAAAACATTGCGGTAAAAGAGGGAATGCTGAAACACGATGATGATTACAGCATATTACATGACGAGCGGTTTACCGCTTTTTTCTCCCGCTACTCAATAGCTGTCGGATCTACTGGCAATTTAGGTTTAAGTATCGGCATAATCGGCGCAAAGCTCGGCTTTCGCGTAACCGTTCATATGTCTAGTGACGCGAAGCAGTGGAAGAAGGATTTGCTGCGCGAAAAAGGGGTCTCCGTGATAGAATACAAAGCCGACTACAGCCAGGCGGTAAAAGAGGGACGCCGGCAGGCTGAACAAGATCCTTATTGTTATTTTATTGATGATGAACATTCGCGGGATCTGTTATTAGGCTATGCGGCAGCGGGCGGCCGTTTAAAAAAACAGCTGGAGCACATGAATATAACTCCGGGCGCTGATGAGCCGCTTTTTGTCTATTTGCCGTGCGGTGTCGGCGGCGGGCCGGGAGGAGTTGCGCTCGCTTTAAAACTTATCTATGGAGAGTATGTCCATATCTTTTTCGGTGAACCGACACATTCCCCGTGTATGCTTTTGGGTTTATTTTCCGGTTTGCATGACGGCATCAGCGTGCAGGATATCGGCCTCGATAATCAAACGGCCGCCGACGGGCTGGCGGTGGGAAGGCCGTCCGGGTTAGCCGGACCGCTCATGGAGCCTCTGCTCAGCGGCTGTTATACCGCGGATGACAGCACGCTTTTTTCGCTTCTTTATAAGTTAAAAGCGTCCGAAGATAAAAGTCTGGAGCCTTCTGCACTCGCCGGGATGGCCGGGCCTGTCAAGTTATATCAAACGAAAGCCGGAAAACGCTATATGAAAGAGCACGGACTGAATATGAAAAATGCCGTCCATCTTGTCTGGAGCACGGGCGGGAGCATGGTCCCGCCGGAAGAAATGGAAGAGTACAGCCGAACCGGCTGCTCATTTGCAAAAAAATGAGCAGACAGTGAGGCGGATTTCCGTTACAATCTTTGTAAGCGTTTGTTTAAACCGGAAGCTATACAGAGAGATTGGTGTAAATTGTGAAAAGGAAAGAATTAAACTTACATACATTGTACACGCAGCACAGCCGCGAGTCGTGGTCGGGATTCGGCGGCCACCTCTCCATTGCTGTCTCAGAGGCCGAGGCGAAGGCCGTAGAGGGGCTGAATGACTTCTTATCGGTGGAGGAAGTGGAAACGGTTTATATTCCGCTTGTGCGTCTGCTTCATCTTCATGTGACATCTGCCGCCAGACGGAACAAGCATGTAAACGTATTTTTGAAGCATCCCCACTCAGCGAAAATACCGTTTATCATCGGGATTGCCGGCAGCGTTGCCGTCGGCAAAAGCACAACGGCGAGAATTTTGCAAAAGCTGCTTTCCCGTTTGCCGGACAGGCCGAAGGTGAGCCTTGTGACAACCGATGGTTTTTTGTACCCGACAGCCGAATTAAAAAAGAAAAACCTCCTGTCCAGAAAAGGATTCCCTGAGAGTTATGACGTAAAGGCGCTGCTTGAATTTCTGAATGATGTGAAGTCGGGAAAAGAGAGAGTGGAAGCCCCGGTATATTCCCACCTCACCTACGACAGGGAAGAGGGCGCTGTCGAAGTGGTGGAAGGAGCGGACATCGTCATAATAGAAGGAATCAACGTTTTGCAGTCGCCGACTTTAAAAGATGACAGGGAAGACCCCCGCATCTTTGTATCCGATTTCTTTGATTTTTCGATTTATGTGGATGCGGAAGAAAGCCGTATTTTCACTTGGTATTTACAGCGTTTTCGCCTTTTGAGGGAAACCGCTTTTCAGGACCCTGCTTCTTATTTTCATAAATTTAAGGACTTGTCTGACGAGGAAGCGGATGCGATGGCCGCCTCCATCTGGGAGAGCGTCAACCGCCCTAATCTGTACGAAAATATTCTGCCGACGAAATTCAGGTCTGATCTGATTTTACGAAAAGGGGACGGCCATAAGGTGGAAGAGGTGTTGGTAAGAAGAGTCTGATTTGAGGAGGGTGCGGATGCTATGATGCATCATATTGAATTGTATGTATCTGACCTGAAGGCCTCCTCGCAGTTTTGGGAGTGGTTTTTAGGTGAACTCGGTTATACGGAATTTCAAAAGTGGGACTCAGGCATCAGCTGGAAAATAGATGGATTTTATATAGTGCTTGTACAGACAAAAGAGCGTTTTTTAAAGCCGGAGTACCACAGATGCCGGGTCGGACTGAACCATCTGGCCTTCCATGCTGCATCAAGAGAGCAGGTGGACGAGATGACGGAAAAGCTGTTTGCCAGAGGCTGCCCCGTGCTTTACAGAGACCGCCATCCGTATGCGGGCGGAAGCACGCATTACGCCGTATATACGGAGGATCCGGATCGGATAAAGGTCGAATTGGCTGCTCCTGAACTATAACTTTTCGTTTTCTTCTTTGCGGAGCGCATCAAGCTTTTTTTCGATTCTGTCTAATTGCACGCTGCGCTGCTTCAAACTTCTGAATACATAGACAACGGCAAAAAAGAAAAGGGCGGCAATGACAAACGAAAACAATTGAAAGATTACATCACCAATATTCATCGTCTCACCTCGCTTTTGCGGCGGGCTTTTAAGAGCCCGCCTTTTTTTACAGCGGTTTTTCCATTTCCGGCGTGCTGTGAGCGGCTGTCCTCACTTGCCGGTAAGCCAATGCTAAAAGCGGCATGCCGAGAAGCGTCACTCCCGCAAGAACGGAAAAAATCAGGGATGGACGATCTGGACCGAATAAATCAATGCACACTCCTCCGGCCCACGGTCCGATTACGTTGCCAAGCTGCGAAAAACCCATCGCTCCGAAATACGTTCCTTTCATATCCGGTTTGGCAATGCGGTCGACAAACAGATCCATCATTGAAAACAGAAGCACCTCTCCGACCGTAAACAGTATCACAATCACCACTAGGGAAGAAAGACTGTGAGAAATTGTGAAAATGAGCAGACTTGCGCTGATCATCACGTTGCCGAGCATAATCGAAAACAGCGGCGGAAACCGCTTGGCGACATGGACGATCGGGTATTGCGTCACCAATACCACCACAGCGTTTAATGTCAGCATATATCCGAACAGCTTTGCTCCGTTTTCAATAAACGGGCTCTCTGCCATATATTGAGGAAAAGTGGAGCTTAATTGCGAATACCCAAACGCAGATAAAATGATTCCGGCGAGGGCGATTGTAAACAGCCGATCGTTTTTTGCAGTGAAAAAAGCCTCCCGGACGGTGATTCCATTTACACGGGCTCCCGTTCCGGCCGGGTGTTTTTTAAACTGGATGAACAGCATCAGCCCGTACAGTGCGTAAATGACCGCGGGCGCGAGAAACGGCGCGGTGGAATGCGACGAGCCGAGGTACAATCCGAGGAGCGGGCCGAACACAACGCCGATATTGATGGCCGTATATCTTAAATTAAAGACAAGCAATCTCGTTTCTTCTTTTGTCATAGCGGATAACAGAGCCTTTGAGGACGGCTCGAACAAAGCTTTACATAGCCCGTTTAAAGCATTCATTACTATGAAAACCCAAATGTGGGATGCGAGCGCAAAACCGGCGAATACAAATGTCCAGCCGAAGATGGCTGCGAGCATCACCTTTTCTCTGCCGAGTTTGTCTGATATATACCCGCCGTAAAAACTAGCCAATATGCCGACTAACGAGCTCACGGCAATGACAAGCCCCGCAAATGAGGCTGACGCTCCCTTTTCGGCTGTTAAATATATCGCCAAAAAAGGGATGCTCATTGACGTAGACATGCGGCCGAAGATGGTTCCGATAATAATGGTCCAACTGGTGGGATGAATCTCTCTCCATTTTTTCATCTGTTTCTCTCCTGTATGTCATCTTCTTCTATCATACAAGAAAAAAATTCCTCTTCCAATCAAAAAAAGAATCCAGAACAGTTTCACAGAGCTATTTTCTGAGAATGAACAGTTTTTGCAGACGACTGACAATGACCTTTGATACCACTATTTCGGAATCGCCAGCAGCATCCCGATAATGCCTGCACACTTATCGGCGGCAAGTAAAGAAAAATAATAGTCAGCGGATGAATTTCCGGTTTCTGGGTTCTCTGAATCTGTCCGATCCAGTTTTCAGCCTGTGCGGGCAGCTCTGCCCCCTATGAAGCAGCCGGACGAGCGGACGGCATAAATAGTAAAGGGCGCCGGATAACACAATGGGCAAAACAAGGATTTTAGGGCAAAAACAAAAAATCCATTAATGTTCCAAGATAAATAATGACATAACAAAAGAACGGCATAACCGATTTTGAAATAGGGCCTGACAGGCATACACTCGCACCGTGCAATCTGAAAGGTTTACCCTCGAACGATCCTTTATGGCCCGGTGCATAAACGTGTACCTGTCAGGAAAACTGCCCTTGATTGGTGACATAATCATAAATAATATCCTCCACATGGGCATGGAGATCCTCATCGGGCTCTTCGTTTCTTCTCTCTTCCAAGGCTTTTTTTAAGCTTTGCTTTTCATACGGGCTCAGCGGGTCTGTTGCCACATTCCGCCCATACTGGCGGAGCGCCTGTCCTATCATTTTTTCTATAAATTGATCCATCATTTACTCTCCTATTCTTATGATTCGCCTTTATTCTACTAGATATGATGCCATTCTCACACCCTTGTATCATATTTTCTGTCAGGCTAATGCCGCTTTGGAGTTATTCCAATTCGACTGATATAATACGATGAAAAGGTAAAGTTAACGCATCTTCGTCGTTGATGATTTTTAAGCGTTTTTCATGGTGCATCACTTGCTTTATCCACCCCCAAAACCGGAGCGGGCCTTGAGCTGAGGCATAGGTGACCATAATGGCTCTGTCCTCTTCGATCGACTTTGTGATGATGCAATTTATATCGTTCGTTTGATCCTCGCTCAGCTCCGGGAACCGGAATTCCCGTTCTTTTCGTTTTTTGGCAAGCAGCTGTTCTCTGTGCTCGGGCAGCATCATTCGGCTTGATTCCCACATGACATTATACCCGGGCGTTAATTTATTCGGATTCATGTATACCACCTCGATTATTTGTAATGCCCGCCGATTTTTTCAGCCCGGTGATAAGCCTGGCCGGCTTCAGTAAGAGAGGCGGCGTGAAGCAGCGCCGCGGGGCCGTATCGTTCGTGAATATCATCCAATACTTTGCCGAGGCTGATCTTTTTCTCCTGGGCATCAAACAGGCTCAGCTGAAAATAATGGCAGGGCTCAAGCTGGGAGAGGGCGACTCCGGCGCTTCGAACCGGCTCGCCGTTCCAATGCTCGCGAAAAAGCTTGACCGCCTCTTTAAAAATATCCATTCCGAAATTTGTTGGAGAAGCGAGTTTTCTTTGTCTGTGAAACCCTGTGGGGAAATCAAAATCAGCGCCTCTGATGCTTACGGAAACTGTATGGCCGATATATTGTTTAAAGCGGGCGCGGCGGGCCACTTCTTCGCTTAACTCAAGTAAAATGACTTTAATATCCTCAAAGCTGCAGTAGTCCCTCGGGAGGGTCATGTTATGGCCGACCGCTTTTTGCCGGCTGTGCGTGTCTGCGGTGACAGGTGAGGGATCAACCCCGTGCGCTGTCCGCTGAAGCAGTTCGCCGTTAATTCCCCAGCGCTTTTTCAGCAGTTCGGGAGGGTGCTCGGCAAGACCGCCAATCGTGCTGATGCCCATCCGTCTTAAATTGTGTTCCATCCGTTTTCCGACGCCGAATAATTTTCCGACCGGCAGAGGCCACAGATCCTGCTGGATGTTTGACATATCCAATCTGTGAATGCCTGACGCATTTTTTTTGGCAAAATGGTCGCAAGCCATTTTCGCGAGCACTTTATTCGGCCCGATGCCGACGCGGGCATAAATGCCAAATTCATTCATAATCGCCGTTTGAATGCTTTTGGCGATGGTAAAAGGATCGCCGAACAGCCTCATGCTTCCGGTCACATCGAGAAACTGCTCATCGATGGAGTAGGGCTCAACCAGATCTGTGTACCGCTCAAGCAGCTCGGTAATCATGACGGACACGTCAATATACCGCTGCATCCGCGGGCGGACAATGACGGCATCCGGACATTTGGTTTGCGCTTCCCACAGCCGTTCAGCGTTTTTTACGCCGAATTGTTTGGCAAGCGGGCAGGCTGCAAGCACGACGCCGCTGCGCCTTGCTGGATCTCCCGAGACAATCACGGGCCGGCTTTTGAGATGAGGCGCCTCCGCTTTTTCAACAGACGCGTAAAATGATTCCATATCCACAAGAAGGATCTCAGTCATAAAAAAACCACCTTTAGGAACACTTGTTCTGTTTTTATTGTATCCGAAGTATGACGGCGTTTATACTGGTAAATAGTTCTTCGGATGGGATAAAGAAAAGAAGCTGTAAACCGCTGTTATTTCGATGTTTGTCTTTTTTCTTTCTCAGGCCGGTCTATCGGACTGCTTTTTTCCTGAAAAGAAATCATTTACAATTACAAACAACCCACATATAATTTTTTATATTCCAGTAAGAAGAGCTGACATTCATTTTGCCGGGCGAAAAGGAGAGTCAATTGACAATGGATATTCGAACAATCACGTCTGAAGACTATGAAATGGTTACGTCTGTTTTGAATGAATGGTGGGGCGGCAGACAGATGAAAGAAAAACTGCCGCGTTTGTTTTTTGAACATTTTCAGGACACAAGCTTTATTACGTACGGCCAGGAGGGAATGACCGGTTTTTTAATCGGGTTTCAGTCACAATCAGATCCTGAGACAGCCTACATTCATTTTTCAGGTGTGCACCCTGATTTCAGAAAAATGCAAATTGGGAAACAGCTCTATGACCGATTTATTGAAACGGTTAAAGAAAGAGGCTGCACAAAAGTCAATTGCGTTACGGCGCCTGTCAATAAAGTGTCAATTGCTTATCATACAAAATTAGGATTCGAGGTTGAAAAAGGCACCAAAACCGTAAACGGAATCCCCGTTTTTGCGAATTACGACGGTCCGGGTCAAGACCGGGTTCTGTTTGTGAAGCACATTTAGAGAGGAGGCGGAGTATGAGTTTTTTAGCCAATACGCCGGAGCCGCCTTATTATGCGGTCATTTTTTCATCAATAAAGGGAAAATATGATGAAGAATATGAGAATACGGCAGAGCGGATGATGCTTTTGGCAAGCGGACAGCCGGGCTTTTTAGGCGTTGAAAGCGTCCGGGAGGAAAACGGGTGCGGCATCACCGTTTCCTACTGGGACAGCATGGATGCGATTAAGCGGTGGAAAGACCATAATGACCATCAAGCGGCGAAACAAAAAGGGAGAAGTACCTGGTATGAATCATATGCCGTCCGCATTACGAAGGCGGAGTCACAGCGGGTTTTTGCGCCAAAAGGAGCAGAAGATTGATTACATTTTTACCGCATACACAAGAACAGACGGCGCGGGAAATTGCGGCGGTTCAGCGCTGCTCATATCAAAAAGAAGCCGAGCTGATCGGATTTTTCGGCATTCCGGCCCTGCATGAGACAGAAACCGATGTAAAACGATCACAGGAAACGTTTGCCGGTTTTAGAGAAAAGGAAAAGCTCCTTGGCGTCATTTCGTATGAAAAAAAGGGGCATCAACTTGTCATATGCCGGCTGACGGTGCATCCGTCCGGCTTTAGAAAAGGAATCGGGAGGGCGCTTGTTCAATTTGTGATAGACATGAATGCAGACGCTGAAACAATAGAAGTGACAACAGCCAAAGACAATACCCCGGCAGTCTCTCTCTATCTAAGGGCCGGGTTCACAGAAACAAAACAGATCGAGGCGGCAGAAGGACTGACACTCTCGGTTTTTCAGCTCTGTCCGAAAAGAAAAGTGGAAGTCATTCCGTATCAGCCTGAGTGGAGAGCGATGTTTAACAAAGAAAAAGCGAATCTGATTCAGATCTTCGGCTCAGCCCTCCGATCTGTCAGCCACATCGGAAGCACCTCCATCCCCAATATGGCCGCAAAGCCTGTCATTGATATATTAGCGGAGGTCGATAACATCCATGCCGCGGACCGTTATTGTCCGCAGATGCAAGCACTCGGCTATGAAGCAAAAGGGGAAAACGGAATCAAGGACAGGCGCTTTTTTCAAAAGGGAGGCAATCAGCGCACGCACCATGTTCACATATACGAATCCGGGCATCCGGAAATCAAGCGGCATCTGCTGTTCAGGGATTATCTCACTGCCTGCCCCGGGCAAGCCGCAGAATATATAAAGCTGAAACGGCAGCTCGCCGATACATACCCGGACGATATTTCAAAGTATATCGAAGGGAAAAATGAATGGATCAAGGCTGCTGAACAAAGGGCGAAAAGCTGGGAAGCAGACGGCTGTAAATGAAACAGAAACGGTGCATCCAGCCGTGCAGTATGCTACAATGGCGAAAATGAAAAAAACGGGGGATCACCTTATGCACATACATGTGACCGATGCGGCCAAACAAACGCTCCAGCCGGCGATGGATGCCAACCCGGGGAAAAAAGCTCAGCTCCGTTTCGATGCTGAAGGCTGCGGCTGCGCCGTAAGCGGCGTGCCGACAATCTGGCTGGCGGAAGAATTAACGGGAGAATGTGAACGCATTGAAACAAACGGGCTTCCGCTTTACATCCAAACCTCACAAAAAGTGTTTTTTGACGAGGAAATGACAATCGATTACAATGAAAAGGCAAAAACGCTGGCTTTAAAAAGCCCGGCGCAGATGCTGAGCCCGAGAATGAGTATATTAGTAAAGCAGGGAGAAAGCGAAAGTGGATCAAAAGCTGAAAGCCATTAAACAAACAGCACAGCATAAAACGTGGGTATCCTTCCTGAATAAAAATCACCCGTACAGCCTGCTGCACTGGTCTATCGGAGGCGCCGAAGCCGTTCAGAAGGATGTCTGGCTGCTTCAGGATGAAATGACCTTTGAAGCCCGGGAGTTTACGACAATAGATCTTGCCATTGACTGGATCGGGGAGCATATGGACGGAATTACCGACGTTTTATGACGGGAAGCGAAAGAACAGAATCGTTCTTTCGCTTTTTTAAGTTGGCGCTATCGTTTCTAAAAATGTTTGGACGGCTTTTCGGTAGCTCTCCGGATTTTTCGAATATGACATGGCATGGCCGCCTGCTTCGGCAAGATACAGCATCTTCGGCCCGCGTTTTCTGCGGTACAGTAATTCCGAGGAAGCGGGAGGAATATAGTCATCTTCCTTGCTGTGAATAAACAAAACAGGCTGTCTGATGCGGCTGATGACGGATAAAGGCGACACATCCCGGATGCAGTATCCCTCCCTTATTCGTAAAAAGACATCAGCCAAAGGCAAAACCGGCCATGGAGGCAGCCGAAACTCGCGCTTCAGCCTGTAGGCGAGCTGCCCGCGAAAGCTGGCAAAAGGACAATCAGCTATATAAAAATCGGCGCAGCCGTTATCCTGACAGTCTCCCGCATATAAGAGAGCCGTCACGGCCCCCATCGATTCGCCGTGGATGCCGATCAGCCCGCCGTCTCCGGTTTTTTTCCGCACCCAGTTTACCGCTTCATGTAAATCATCCTTTTCAAAATATCCGTAACTCGTCGTTTTGCCGCCGCTTTTTCCGTGTCTGCGGTGGTCATACATCAGCACATTCCAGCCCAAATCTAAAAATAAGTGCATGTATTTCAGTGAATTAAACACATTTACCGTGACGCCGTGGCAGATGATGATGGTATTTGCCGTATCATAAGGCGCGATATAATAGCCTTTTATGTCATACCCGTGGCGGGACGGGATGACCGCTTCTTCTTTTTCCATCGTGTGAAAGGATTCAAATATGTCGTGCCCGTCTGCGATTTCCTTCTTCATAATCTCTTCATCGGTTTTTTTCTTAATGAACATGATCACATTCGTAAACCCAATCCCAGCCGCCAAAATAACGGTGCAAACCGAACCGAACACCGTCAGCCATTTTTTCATGAAGCATTCTCCTTTCTGAATAACGCATAAGGTTTAATATGACACATATTCAAAAAATCCTTCATGTGAACGTTGCTCTTTACGCAGCGTCATGCCGTATCATTAACATATAACGAACATGGAGGGGAAAAAACATGGAGCAAAAAACATATACAGTAGGGGAATTTGCAAGACTGACAGGAGTGACAGAACGCACTTTAAGATATTACGACCAAGAAGGCGTGTTAAAACCCGAGGACTACGAAGCAAACGGCCGCCGCGTTTATTCACATGGATCATTGTTTGAATTGAATAAGATATTAGCATTAAAGTTTATCGGCTGTTCTCTGGCAGAAATAAAGAAATGCATACATTCACCTGCACAACAAGTAATAGACACATTAATCAAGCATAAACAACAGCTTATGAACAAAAGACGACATATAGACAAAGCAATTGATACCATCAGCCGAGCGGAAGCAATGATCAAGAATAAAAGCCGGGCTGACAGCGATCATGTACTGTCACTTTTATGGCACTATCAGCATGAGGAAGAAGGGGTGCAATGGTTGACCGAACATTTTTCAAATGAATCCCTTGATAAGATGCTGATGAGGCAGCATTCTAAAAAAGAGCAGAGAGAAGCAGAGTATCAAATCAGTACATTGCTTATCGACATGAGCCGTCTGTATAAACAAAACAAAACTGCAGATGATCCTGAAGTGCAGCGTATCGCAGCAGAATTTGTGAAGCTTGTCATTACTTTGTCGCCGGAAGCTGCTGATTTGGAGAAATATGCTTCATTGGAAAAACCGTCATTCTTTTCAGGAGGGTTTCCGGAAGGATTTGAAGAGTTTTTGGTTGAGGCAGCAGCACATCTTGCCGAACAAGAGGAAAGATAGTTGTCCGCCTTCCGCGTCCGTGATACACTTGCTTCACAATCATCCGAATACGGGGGCATAATGATGAAGAAGAAGCAGCCATCTAAGGAAAAACACAGCTTGAAAGACGACCTGCAAGCTGACCTGAAGGCCAAGCTTTTGCAAATGAAAAGTGAGCTGAAGGAAGAGGACGAGAAAAAACAAGCGCAAAAAAAGGCGGAACAGATCAGAAAACGCAAAGAAATCGAAAAGAATAAAAGCTTTGAAGAATTGCTGAATGAAAGCAATCTTGATTGGCACAAATATAAATAAACCAGCATCTGAAAAAGGTGCTGGTTTATTTGTTTAAGAGCGATGAGCTTCGTATACGCTTCGTTTTGTATAAAATTGCAGTGCTTTTATTTCTTGTCCGCTTAAACGACGGGCCTCTGCCGCCAAGCAGTTCTCTTTGAGCTGCTCCGGTGAGCTCGCTCCCGTAATGACAGAGGCGACAGCCGGCTGTGAAAGCAGGTATTGAAGAGACAATTCCGTCATGCTGAGATCCGGGGCGACACCGGAAATGGCTCTTTTGGTGTCGGCCAATTCTTCAAAAGAATACGTTAAATAACCGTGCTGTTTCACGCGGCCGCCTGCCTGATCCAGCGGCTTTTCCGTCAGCAGCCCTTTTGCGACCGGGCCCCTTGCGACTATGCTGATTCCGTGCTCCTCCAAAAGAGGCAGCCATTCCTCAGGGCGTCGGTCGAGAAGACTGAATTGCATCATAACACTTGTGATATTAGATTTTTTTACATATTCTTTGATGACGTTCGGACGGATGGAGGAGATGCCGTAGTAACGGATCACTCCTTCTTGTTTTAAGTCCTCAAACGCTTCGATCGTTTCCTCAATGTTGTCTTCCATTGTGCCGCCGTGCAGCTGATAAAGGTCGATATAATCCGTTTTCAGCCGGGCAAGGCTGTTTTTGACCGCTTCTTTTATGTATGCTTTTGAAGCGTCCCAATACCAGCCGTCTTTTTCATCACTCCAGCGGTTCCCGGCTTTAGTGGCTAAAATGATATCGTGCCGCCGGTTTTGAATGGCTTCCCCGACAATTTCCTCATTCCGGCCGAAATCATAAAGGTCGGCGGTGTCTAAATAATTGATGCCGAGTTCAATCGCTTCATCCAAAATGGACAGCGCTTTGTTTTTGTCTGTACCGAGTGACATGCAGCCGAGCCCGATTTCGCTTATTTCTAAATCAGAACGGCCTAACGTGCGTTTTCTCATGGTTTCGCTCCTTTTTCTGGTCTTTCATTGACCGTAATATAAAGGCGCGAAGTTTTCAACTGTTAAGGCCTGGCGATCCAATCTCCGACATAACGGAATGTGCGCCCGTACTCTTTCAGCTTAGCCCGCACTTCCCAAGCCTTTCCGACCAAAACGATGCTCTTTTCCATCCGGTACACCTTCAAGCGAAAAGCACCTCCCTATTATGCATGTATGATAAAATGTATGAGGCATAATAGAGAGACAGAACGGGAGATGAAATGATGAAACATTTAGAAGAAAAAACACTTTCTAAAAAGCAGCTTTATAATGGGAAAGTAATCGACCTTTACTTGGAGGATGTAGAACTTCCGAACGGAAAAACAAGCAAACGGGAAATCGTCAAGCATCCGGGGGCGGTTGCAGTGCTCGCGTTGACGGAAGAAGGAAAAATGATTTTGGTCAGCCAGTTTAGGAAGCCGCTGGAGCGGACAATCGTTGAGATTCCGGCCGGTAAGCTTGAAAAAGGTGAAGAGCCGGAGCATACGGCATTAAGAGAGCTTGAAGAAGAGACGGGGTATACGGCGGAAACTTTGACGAAAATCACCGCTTTTTATACATCGCCCGGGTTTGCGGACGAGATCGTGCATCTTTTCCTTGCCGAAGGGCTTTCCCCGCTTGAAGAAAAACGGGAGCTTGATGAGGACGAATTTGTCGAAGTGATGCTGGTCACGCTTGAAGAAGCGCTGGAGCTGGTGGAATCCCGCCAAGTGTACGATGCAAAAACGGCGTATGCAATTCAGTATCTTCAGCTGAAGGAAGCACTGAAGAGAAAATGATGAAAACCGTTTATGCGGATCTGCATATTCATATCGGGCGTACCTATACGGGGAGACCGGTCAAGATCACCGGAGCCAAAACGCTGACCTTGGACCGGATATTAGCTGAAGCAAGCGAGGGGAAAGGAATTGAGCTGTTAGGCATTATTGACTGCCATTCTCCGGAAGTCATTCAAGAAATTGAACAAGGAATTGACTCAGGGAAATACCATGAGCTGAAAGAGGGCGGTATCCGTTACCGGAATACAACGCTTCTGTTAGGAAGTGAACTGGAGATATATGATCAATCCTGCCGCGGGCCGATTCACGTTCTGGTCTTTATGCCGGCTCTTGCGGAGATGAAGCAATTTTCCGCGTGGCTGGCTGAGCGGCTCAAAAATATTCATCTCAGCTCACAGCGCATTTACGAAACCGGTTTGAATCTTCAAACGAAAACGAAGAAGTTGGGCGGGCTGTTTATCCCCGCCCATATATTCACTCCGCACAAAAGCCTCTACGGAAAAGGCGTCACCGCTTCCTTGGCTGAAGTATTCGAGCCTTCGCTCATTGATGCGGTTGAGCTCGGCTTAAGCTGTGACACGGAAATGGCCTCCCGGTTATCAGAGCTTGACCGATATACATTTTTAACAAATTCTGATGCGCATTCCTTAGGGAAAATCAGCAGAGAATATAATCAATTGCTTCTTCAAGAAGCGAATTTTACGGAATTTTCACTGGCGTTAAAAGGGAAAGATGGCAGAAAGATCGCCGCTAATTATGGGCTGAACCCGAAGCTTGGGAAGTATTACCGGACGGCTTGCGATACATGCGGAAGTCCGCTCGAAAAAGGGGATAGAGTCTGTGCGGAGTGCGGCGGCAAAACATTTACAAAGGGTGTCAGTGAGCGGCTGGAAGAACTCAGCGATCAAAAAAAAAGCCGCGCTGTGCGGCCTCCGTATATCCATCAAATCCCGCTGCAATTCGTTCCCGGCGTCGGGCCGAAAACGTTGGAAAAGCTGAAGCTGGCCTTCGGGACCGAGATGGCGATCCTGCATCAGGCGGAAGAAGAGGACTTAGCGCGCGTGGTGCCGCGTAAAATAGCGGCCGTCATCCACAAAGCGCGCACAGGACAAATAGGGCTTGAGGCCGGAGGCGGAGGAACGTATGGGCGGCTCAAACCTTAAAGGCGGTGTTTATCCGAGCTCCTCTTGAATCTTCTTTTTCGTTCGGATAAATGCGATCAATTGGATGATCTCATCCTGAGTCAGCGGCTGTCCGTCAACAGTCAGCGTGCCTGATCCTTCGGCTGCTTCCGTTAATTCAACGGCATGGGCGAAGGGTTTTGCTTTTTTTTCAGCGCGGCCGAGTAAATCGTCGCATGTCGTATCAAACAGATCAGCGAGCGTACCCAGCGCCTCAAAGGACGGACGCCGGTAGCCTGACTCATATCCGGCGTACGTGCTTTTGGCGATGCCAAGCCGGTCAGCTGTATACTGCAGCGACCAATTTTTCTTTTTTCTCAGTTCAGTTAAACGATCTAAATTCATATTCAAAACCGCTCCTTTTCACTTGAGCAAATTATATCATATCGATATGTAAAAGTGTACGCGAATTGAATAATAATAGCTTGATTAATTTCATTTGTCTGTCTATAATTTGATTAAAAGTATGCGAAAAGCGAATGCTTAATACATCTTGAGAAATGATGAAGAGGTGCAGGGTATGAAAAAATTATTGCTGTTAACAACCGGAGGAACAATCGCCTCAGTCGAAGGAGAAAACGGGCTTGCACCCGGGGTAAAAGCAGATGAATTGTTAACTTACGTATCAAAACTTGATAACGATTACACGATGGAAACCCATTCGTTAATGAACATCGACAGCACAAATATGCAGCCTGAGTATTGGACCGATATAGCTGAAGCCGTAAAAGAGAAATATGATGCTTATGACGGGTTTGTCATTACTCACGGCACGGACACGATGGCTTACACATCAGCCGCATTGTCTTATATGCTCCAGCATGCTGATAAGCCGATTGTCATTACAGGTTCGCAAATTCCGATTACATTTCAAAAAACCGATGCCAAAAAAAATATCACGGATGCGATCCGCTTCGCATGTGAAGGAGTGGGCGGCGTATACGTCGTATTCGACGGCAGAGTCATTCAAGGCACCCGCGCCATTAAACTGAGAACAAAAAGCTATGATGCATTCGAGAGCATTAACTATCCGTATATCGCGTTTATCACAGAGGACGGAATTGAATACAATAAACATGTGCATGTACCCGAAAACGATTCATTTACTGTGAATACATCACTATGCACAGACGTGTGCCTCCTTAAGCTTCATCCGGGACTCAAACCGGAAATGCTTGATGCGTTAAAGGGCATGTACAAAGGAATCGTCATTGAAAGCTACGGAAGCGGCGGCGTGCCGTTCGAAGGAAGGGACATCCTCGCCAAGGTCAATGAAATGATCGAAAGCGGCATTGTCGTCGTGATTACGACACAATGCTTGGAAGAGGGAGAGGACATGAGCGTGTATGAAGTCGGCCGCAGAGTCAATCAAGACCTCATTATCCGTTCCAGAAACATGAACACAGAAGCCATCGTGCCGAAATTAATGTGGGCGCTCGGCCAGTCACACAGTTTGGCTGAAGTCAAAAAAATTATGGAAACACCGATCGCAGACGACGTTGTACTGTAAAACAATGACCATCAACAAAGAGAAAGTAGGGTTTTAGCATGTCAAACGGGCAAAAAGAATATCGTCAGGAAAAAGATTTTCTTGGAGAAAAACAAATCGAAGCTGAAGTGTATTACGGAATTCAAACGCTGCGGGCGAAAGAAAACTTTCCGATTACCGGGTATCGCATCCATGAGGAAATGATCAATGCGCTCGCTATCGTAAAAAAAGCGGCAGCGCTTGCCAATATGGACGTCAAACGGCTGTATGAAGGAATCGGAAACGCGATCGTTCAGGCAGCTGATGAAATATTGGAAGGCAAATGGCATGACCAATTCATCGTCGATCCGATCCAAGGCGGAGCCGGAACGTCCATGAACATGAATGCCAATGAAGTCATCGGCAACAGGGCGCTTGAGATCATGGGGCATCAAAAAGGCGAATACATTCACCTCAGCCCGAATACTCACGTCAACATGTCTCAATCGACAAATGATGTGTTCCCGACAGCGATTCATATTTCTACTTTAAAACTTCTTGATAAGCTGCTTGACACGATGGAGCACATGCTGAGCGTATTCAGAGAAAAAGCGAAACAATTTGATTCCGTCATTAAAATGGGGCGCACTCATCTTCAGGATGCTGTGCCGATTCGTCTCGGACAGGAATTTGAAGCATACAGCCGGGTGCTCGAACGAGATATCAAACGGATTAAACAGTCCCACCAGCATCTCTATGAAGTAAATATGGGAGCGACGGCAGTGGGGACAGGGCTTAACGCTGATCCGCGCTACATAGAACAAGTCGTTAAGCATCTGGCTGAAATCAGCGGACTCCCGCTCGTCGGCGCCGACCATTTAGTGGATGCCACGCAAAACACCGATGCGTATACAGAAGTATCAGCGGCATTGAAGGTATGTATGATGAACATGTCTAAAATCGCCAATGATCTGCGCTTAATGGCATCAGGCCCTCGCGCGGGACTTGCGGAAATTTCACTGCCGGCGCGCCAGCCGGGTTCATCCATTATGCCGGGGAAAGTCAACCCGGTTATGGCAGAGCTGATTAACCAAATCGCCTTCCAAGTCATCGGGAATGACAACACGATCTGCCTCGCTTCAGAAGCGGGCCAGCTTGAATTGAACGTAATGGAGCCTGTGCTTGTGTTTAATCTGCTTCAATCGATCAGCATTATGAATAACGGCTTCCGTTCGTTTACGGATCATTGTTTAGCGGGCATAGAAGCAAACGAAAAACGTCTTCAGCAATATGTAGAAAAAAGCGTCGGCGTCATTACGGCGGTCAATCCGCATCTCGGCTATGAGGCGGCTGCGAGAATTGCCCGCGAAGCCATCATGACTGGGCAATCTGTACGGGATCTCTGCCTTCAAAATGATGTGCTGACAGAAGAAGAATTGGATATTATATTAAATCCGTTTGAAATGACAAAACCGGGAATTGCAGGAAAAGAACTATTGGAAAAATAAATTTTTAAGTAATATAGCCGCTTATTCACTGTTTTTGGTGAATAGGCGGTTGCCATACAAAGGGATGAGGAAGTATAGTATTATTTGTTATATTATTTGATGAAAGCGTTTTAGCTTTTTTCTTCTAGGGGGATTTCTTTTGAAAGAGGTTAGGTTGCCAAATTTATTGGAAATTATTATTGTTTTGGGAAGTTTTTTGGCGCTTGTCATGTCATTTACGGTTTTTCTGGACTTGCCGATTCAGCTTGCTCTTTTTATTTCTTGGTTTATTGCTATGATTCTCGGAGTCAGGCTCGGACATTCGTATAAAGACTTGCAAACCGCGATTATAAACGGGATATCGAACGGGTTGGAAGCTGTGTTAATCCTCGTTTCGGTCGGCGCCCTTATCGGAACATGGATAGCCGGCGGGGTTGTGCCGACTTTAATTTATTACGGACTCGAATTTATTCATCCTAATATCTTTCTTCTTGCGACTTTAATCATTTGTTCTATTATGTCAGTAGCGACAGGGACATCTTGGGGTACCGTAGGAACAGCGGGTATTGCGATGATTGCCATTGGCGAAGGGCTGGGAATACCGCTTCCTATTGTAGCCGGTGCCGTTTTGTCAGGCGCTTACTTCGGGGACAAGCTGTCTCCTCTGTCCGACAGCACGGTGCTTGCATCATCTCTTTCAAAGGTTGATGTACTTGATCACGTGCGGGGGATGCTGTTTTTGTCTATACCTGCGTATATCATTACAGCCATCCTTTTTACAGTGACAGGTTTTGTATATGGCGGAAAACATATTGATCTTGAGAAAGTAGATTTCTTAAAGTCTTCTTTACAGCAGACCTTTGATATTCATATTTGGATGCTCATCCCTGCTGTTGTGGTCATCGTGCTTTTGGCATTAAAAAAACCGTCCATGCCAGTCATTGTCATCGGGGCTTTGCTTGGAGCGGTATGGGCTGTTGTATTCCAGGGGATGAACATACCTGATGCGATCGGAACCGCTTATAACGGATTCTCTATTAAGACAGACGTCGAGTTTCTCAACGGCCTCTTGAACCGCGGAGGCATTACAGGTATGCTCGGCTCTCTCGTCGTTATCATATTCGGCCTCGGCTTTGGCGGTTTGCTGGAGAAAATGGGCGTGCTGCAAGTGATCGTTTCGAAGTTTGAGAAAAAGCTCACAACTCCAGGGAAAATCACGCTCTCAACGCTGATTGTAGCCTTTTTAGCCAACATTTTCGGCTGTGCAATGTATGTTTCATTGATTTTAACGCCGAAAATTATGGAAAACAGTTATGATAAACTGAATCTTGACAGAAGGATTTTATCCCGCAACGCAGAGGTGGGCGGCACGCTGACCTCAGGGATGGTGCCTTGGTCTGATAACGGCATCTATATGGCCGGCATTCTCGGAGTGTCCACGTTTTCTTACCTGCCGTTCATGTGGCTCAGTTTTGTTTCTATAGGACTTGCTTTATTGTACGGCTATACAGGGAAGTTCATTTGGTACACGAAAGAGAAATCCTTGCAATCTCAAAAACTGGGTTAGGAGGTTCATTTTATGATCACAAAGCATATGATTCGGACATTAATGATTGAAACGCCGACTGTCCCCGGAAATCTGGGAAAAGTGGCTACAGCCATCGGCATAATGGGAGGAGACATCGGGGAAGTTGAAACCGTTAAGGTCGGGCCGAACTACACGATGCGGAACATTACGGTTCAAGTCGAAAATGAAGAGCAGCTTCGGGAGGTCATTCAGGCCATTGAAGCCCTCGGAGAAGGCATTCGGCTTCATACGGTGTCAGATGAAGTGCTCTCAGCCCATGAAGGCGGCAAAATTCAGATGAAAAGCAAAATGCCGATCCGCACGTTAGCGGAGCTGGGCCGTGTGTATACGCCGGGTGTCGCCGACGTGTGCAGGCTGATTGAAAACGAACCTGAAAAAGCGTCCATTTATACGACAATCAGCAATTCAGTCGCTATTGTGACCGACGGAACGGCGATTCTCGGCCTCGGCAATATCGGTTCTGTCGCGGGAATGCCCGTCATGGAAGGGAAAGCTGCGCTTTTTGATCAGCTTGCCGGCATCAGCGGAATTCCGATTCTGCTGGATACCTCTGACCCGGAAGAAATCATTCGCACAGTAAAACATATTTCACCTGGCTTCAGCGGAATTTTGCTTGAAGATATCGGCTCGCCGCATTGCTTTGACATCGAGGACCGCCTGAAAGAAGACTTAAATATACCTGTCATGCACGATGATCAGCACGGAACGGCGGTTGTCACTCTTGCTGCTGCGATTTCGGCATGTAAAAGCGCCGGACTTGATTTAAAAGAAGCAAAGGTCGGACAAATCGGGCTTGGCGCGGCAGGAGTAGCCATCTGCCGTATGTTTATGGCATACGGAGTCAAAGCCGTTTGCGGAACGGACAAGTCAGAAGAAGCAATGAACCGCCTCGCTCAATACGGAGGCCAGCCGCTTGAAAGCATCAAGGATTTAATGGATACATGCGACATTGTCATCAGCACGACCGGAGTCCCCGGTCTGATTAAAAAAGAGTATGTCAGACAGGGCCAGGTCATTTTGGCATTGTCTAATCCGAAACCGGAAATTGAACCGGAAGAGGCGTTAGAAGCGGGTGCTGGTTATGCGGCAGACGGCCGTTCAGTCAATAATGTCCTCGGTTTTCCCGGCATTTTCCGAGGCGCGCTGAACGCCAAAAGCAAGGTGATTGACCATGAGATGCTCGTTGCTGCGGCAGAAGCCATTGCTTCTTGTACGAAGCACGGGGATCTCGTGCCGCAGCCGCTTGATCCGAAAGTGCATCAAGCCGTTGCAGCCGCCGTTGAACGTATAGCAAGAGGCAAGTAAACATGTTTACAGTACCGGATTCTCTTCCGGTGCTGTTTTTTTATGGTGAATAAGAAGCGGAATTCTTTGGCAACCTAACAGGAAGCAAAAGACGGAATAAAGAGGTGTCAATATGGATTATTTTCCGCTGATCCATACAAATATTTGGGACGCGGTAATCGGTGTTCCGGTCGTTTTATGCGTGACGCAGCTGATTAAGGTGTTCTGCCGGGTTCCGGGCTTATACGTTCCCGTCTTCGCTCTTGTGATCGGCAACATTGTTTCTATCGTTTTCGGCCATCATGAGCACGTGTATGCGGGGATTTTTATGGGGTTTTTTTACGGATATGCCGCGATGGGAAGCTATGCCTCAACGAAAACCTCTCTTCGCGCCTTCAGGACAAAACATGAACCGTATTCGTAAACATCCCGGCTGAAATCTGCTATCATAAAGGCAAAGGTAAAAAGGAGTGATTGGCAGATGGCGAAAAGCAAAGCAAGAAAAAAACGTGCGCATCTCGCAAGAAACGGAATACGGGACGCGTCATTATCACGGGGAGTGCATCCGTCCTTCAGCACGCATGAACGGATGACCAAAAGCAAAAAGGACCGGCTTCAAAACTTCAAACACAAAAAGAGGAATCCTTATGATCACTATAGTGATGGCAGGGATTCTTTTTTTTTGCCGCAATCTCGCAGCTTTCTATGAATTCTGTGTCATGTTTTCTCTTTTCTTTCATATAATCTACTAAATCAAGTCAATAGAGTATGCGGGAGGAAACGGTATGCGAAAACAATCGTATAAAGAAATGTTTTTTCGCCATGTCAAGGATCATCTGTCTCTTTATATATTTGTGTTTGTCTTGTTTTTAATGGGAGTCATCTTCGGCGCTATCATTGTCAACAGCATGACGATTACGCAAAAAGAAGATTTGTATTACTATTTAAGCAAGTTTTTCGGGCAGCTGTCAGATGGGAAGCATGCCGGCGCTTCAGAGATGTTTTGGCAGGCTGTCTTTCATGATGTAAAATACTTGGGGCTGATGTGGATTTTGGGCATATCCGTCATCGGATTGCCGGTTATTTTCATCATGGTCTTTCTAAAGGGAATTGTCGTCGGATTTACGGTCGGTTTTTTAGTGAATCAAATGGGGATGAACGGATTTTTTCTGTCATTCATTTCAGTGCTTCCGCAAAATATCGTGCTGATTCCCGCGTATCTGATTATGGGGACTTGCTCAATCGCTTTTTCGCTGAAGCTGATCAGGCAGCTGTTTGTGAAGCGGAGCCTTCATGACGCTCCGATACAGTGGTTTGGACGCTACGCCCTTGTGCTTGTTCTCATTTTGCTTTTGTCACTCCTCTCCTCACTTTTAGAAGCCTACGTGTCTCCGCTCTTCATGGAAAAGCTGTCATCACGAATTTTTTAGAATCATTATTAAAAAATAACATTTTTATTTATCAGTTTATAATAATTATAGTTGGAACTCTGCGCGTATTTTGTTATAATGGGTCATGGAATGCGGCGTAGGAGGGAAAGACATGGAAAACCGTATTGATCGAATTAAAAAGCAGCTGCACTCATCTAGCTACAAGCTTACGCCACAGCGTGAAGCGACAGTAAGGGTGCTGCTTGAAAACGAAGAAGACCATTTAAGCGCAGAAGATGTATACCTCCTCGTAAAAGAGAAATCTCCTGAAATTGGTCTCGCTACAGTATACCGTACATTAGAATTATTAACAGAATTAAAAGTCGTTGATAAAATTAACTTCGGGGACGGCGTATCCCGCTACGACCTTCGCAAAGAAGGAGCGGCCCACTTTCATCATCATTTGGTGTGTATGGAGTGCGGTGCCGTCGATGAAATTGAAGAAGATCTGCTTGAAGACGTTGAAGAAGTCGTGGAACGTGATTGGAAATTTAAAATTAAAGATCATAGATTGACTTTTCACGGCATCTGTCACCGCTGCCGCGGAAAAGAAACAGAATAAAAGCCTTTGAACCTTTTCTATCGGAAAGGGTTTTTTGCTGTTTTTATGTATAAAAGCCTATGAAATTGGCATAAGGTGTACTAACAGTTGCCAAAGAAAGGGTCGATCGTGACATGGGCAGATTCATGAAAACAGCCGTGGATACCATCAAAGTGTTTATTCTGTTCACAGGTTTTACCGCGCTGTTCTATTATGCTATGATATGGGTGAATTCAGAGTATGAAAATTATCATCGGTACGATAAGCCGGAAGGCTCCGCCGTCAAAGTAGCCGGAATGGAAAATGAGGAGAAGGAAGGCTGGTTCGGCCGGTTGATCTTTTTTTACCAAAACGGGGAGTAGATCGAGAGTGAAGGATCAAATTAAGGATTTCATCCATTATGTGAGGGTTGAAAGAGGGCTGTCCCAAAATACGATGATGTCCTATGAGCGTGATCTGAAAAGTTATTCTCTCTTTTTAACAGAAACCCTTCAGATCGCATCATGGAATGATGTGACCCGACTTCATATTATTCAATATTTAAAGCATATAAAAGACTCCGGGAAATCAGGGAAGACGTCCGCCAGGCATTTGGCGTCGATCCGTTCGTTTCATCAATTTATGCTGAGGGAAAAAGTCACTGATAAAGACCCTTCCGTACATATTGAAACACAAAAAACAGAGCGTACGCTCCCGAAAGTGCTGGCGCTGAATGAGGTAGAACTGCTGTTGGACACGCCTAAGCTTGACAGCCCGTTCGGCCTCAGGGACAAAGCGATGCTTGAACTGCTGTATGCCACAGGCATCAGGGTCAGTGAAATGATTGAGCTGAAATTGTCCGATGTCCATTTATCGATGGGGTTTGTCCGCTGCTTCGGGAAAGGCCGGAAGGAGCGGATCGTGCCGATCGGTGAAGCGGCAGCCCATGCGATAGAGGAATACGTCGGGAAAGCCAGAGGGAAACTATTAAAGAAAAACGTGACCGAAGCGCTTTTTTTAAACCACCACGGCAGGCAGATCAGCCGCCAGGGGTTTTGGAAAAACTTAAAAAAAATAGCGCTTGAAGCGGGAATCAAAAAAGAGCTGACCCCGCACACGCTCCGGCACTCTTTTGCCACGCATCTCCTTGAAAACGGAGCTGATTTGCGGGCGGTGCAGGAGATGCTGGGACATGCCGATATTTCCACGACACAAATTTATACACATGTGACAAAAACAAGGCTGAAGGACGTGTATAAGCAATATCATCCGCGCGCCTAGCGGCCTCTGCCGCAGATGCGGCGGTTTTTTTCTGTGTCCGGAATGCAGCGAAGGTTCTTATTATTTGAATTTGCATTGTCAACGGGAATGTAAACGGTTTATACTTGAGTTGTCTGACCTCTGTAAGCTACAATGAACAGATGGAAGAAAAGGAGGCTTTTATGATGTCTGAATACAAATATAAGCGTGTATTTTTAATCGTAATGGATTCTGTCGGAATCGGTGAAGCGCCGGATGCCGCCGACTTTAATGATATAGGCGCAAATACGCTCGGGCATATTGCGGAGCAGATGAACGGCTTACATATGCCGCATATGGCACAGCTCGGTCTCGGCCTGATCGGAGACATCCGCGGTGTGGAAAAAACCGAACATCCTCTTGCTTATTACGGAAAAATGCAGGAGGCGTCTAACGGGAAGGATACGATGACGGGGCATTGGGAAATTATGGGTCTCTATATCGAAAAACCGTTCAAAGTGTTTCCGGAAGGATTTCCTGATGAACTTCTGCAAGAGCTTGAAAAACGTTCAGGGCGGAAAATCATCGGAAATAAACCGGCTTCAGGTACGGCGATCTTGGACGAGCTCGGCAAAGAACATATGGAAACGGGAGCACTGATTGTATATACATCGGCAGATTCCGTTTTGCAGATTGCCGCCCACGAGGATATCGTTCCGCTTAAAGAGCTGTACGAGATCTGTGAGACGGCGAGAGAGCTGACGCTAGATCCGAAGTACATGGTCGGCCGGATCATCGCGCGCCCGTTCGTCGGTGAACCCGGCAGCTTTAAGCGGACGCCGAACCGCCATGACTATGCGCTTAAGCCATTTGGCCGCACGGTGATGAATGAGCTGAAGGACAGCGGCCTGGACGTGATTTCTATCGGGAAAATTTCTGATATTTACGATGGGGAAGGCATAACGTCTTCACGCAGAACGGTTTCTAATATGGACGGAATGGACAAAGTGATTGAAACGCTCGATGAAGATTTTACGGGCATCAGCTTTGCCAATCTCGTCGATTTTGATGCGCTGTACGGACACCGCCGCGATCCTCTCGGCTACGGTAAAGCGCTTGAAGAATTTGATGCAAGGCTTCCGGAAGTATTTGAAAAAATGAAGGAAGACGATTGTCTCATTATTACAGCTGACCACGGCAATGATCCGATCCATCACGGTACGGATCACACGAGAGAATTTGTGCCGCTTCTTGTATACAGCAAAAAGCATAAACAGGCTGAACGCTTGCCGCTTGCGGATACATTTGCCGATATCGGAGCGACCATAGCCGATAATTTCAAAACAGAAAAACCGAAATACGGAAAAAGCTTTTTATCACGATTACAGTAGGGGGACTTTTTTTGAAACAAAAAATTGAACGGGCTGCTGCATTTATTAAAGAAAACTTGAAAGAAACGCCTAAAGTCGGTTTGATTTTAGGCTCAGGGCTTGGAGTGTTAGCCGACGAAATTGAGGGAGCTGTCAAGCTTACATATGAAAATATCCCTGATTTTCCGGTCTCAACTGTAGAAGGCCACGCTGGCCAGCTTGTACTGGGAACGCTTGAGGGTGTGCAAGTCATCGCGATGCAGGGCCGCTTTCATTACTATGAAGGCTATTCAATGGACCAGGTGACGTTTCCCGTCCGTGTCATGAAGGCGCTTGGCGTCGAATCTCTCATCGTGACGAACGCAGCCGGCGGCATTAACACTGAGTTTCGCGCCGGCGATCTGATGATTATCACGGATCATATCAACTTTATGGGCACGAATCCGTTAATCGGACCGAACGAAGCCGATTTCGGAGCAAGATTCCCTGATATGTCAGAAGCCTATGACAAACAGCTGTCAAGCTTAGCTGAAACAACAGCAAATGAGCTAAACATCCCTGTTCAAAAAGGCGTGTATACGGCGGTTACGGGGCCTTCCTACGAAACGCCCGCCGAGGTGCGCTTTTTAAGAACGATGGGGTCTGACGCTGTCGGAATGTCGACTGTTCCGGAAGTCATCGTCGCAAACCATGCCGGTATGCGCGTTCTCGGTATTTCCTGCATTTCTAATGCGGCTGCCGGTATCCTTGACCAGCCGTTATCTCATGATGAGGTAATGGAAATGACAGAAAAAGTGAAAGGCGGCTTTTTGAAGTTAGTAAAAGCTGTTGTCGCCCGTTCTCAATCATAATGAATTAACCAAGACAGCTGTTTCTTATGAAGCAGCTGTTTTTTTGAACCTTCTAAACGAAATATTTTCCATATGAGGCGTATAAAACCACCCGGCTTGGAAAAAATAAAAAGGATTATGAAATGGAGGGCTTTGGAGATGAAACGTCTTATATCCACTATGTTGATTGGTATCCTAATAACTGCATCAGCACCGTCCGCATTTGCAAAGCAGGACGGAAAACATACATCGGAGCTTGCTCACGAAGCCAAGAGCGCCGTGCTGATTGAGCGTGATACGGGAAAAATTCTTTACAATAAGAACAGCCGAGAGCGGCTGGCGCCCGCCAGCATGACAAAAATCATGACCATGCTTTTAATCATGGAAGCGCTGGACAAAGGGAAAATCAAAATGAGCGATAAAGTCAGAACGAGTGAACACGCCGCATCGATGGGCGGATCGCAGATATTTCTGGAGCCGGGCGAAGAAATGACCGTCAAAGAAATGCTGAAGGGTATTGCGATTGCTTCAGGGAATGATGCATCTGTTGCTATGGCTGAGTTCATCGCAGGTTCCGAAGAGGATTTTGTCAGTCAGATGAACAAAAAAGCAAAAGAACTGGGATTGAAAAATACATCCTTCAAAAACCCGACCGGATTGCCGGAAGAAGGCCATTACAGCTCTGCCTATGATATGGCCAAAATGGCGAAGGAATTATTAAAGTATGATAAAATCACTCAATTTACGGGAACGTATGAAGATTATTTGAGAGAAGATACAGATAAAAAGTTTTGGCTTGTCAATACAAACCGGCTGATCAAATTTTATCCTGGAGTAGACGGTGTAAAAACAGGTTATACAGGTGAAGCGAAATATTGTTTAACCGCTACCGCCAAAAAAGGCAATATGCGTGTCATTGCGGTTGTTTTTGGGGCGAGCACACCGAAGGAGAGAAACGC
The DNA here is from genome assembly GCF_019891195.1 of Bacillus sp. YC2. Taxonomy (NCBI): domain Bacteria; kingdom Bacillati; phylum Bacillota; class Bacilli; order Caryophanales; family Bacillaceae; genus Bacillus; species Bacillus sp. YC2. Next base: position 75,197 of record NZ_JAHXDO010000007.1, read on the forward strand.
TCAAGTTACCAAAATGCTTGATTATGCCTTCAGCCAGTTCAAAACACATCCTCTGTATAAACGAAATCAAACCGTCGGGGCAGTTAAAGTGAAAAAAGGGAAGCGGAAGCTGATTAAGATGACCACTTCAGAGCCGATCTCCCTGCTTGCCAAAAAGGGCGAGAACATGGACAAGATAAAAAAAGAAGTAAAGATTAACGGCAGCATTACGGCTCCGATTAAAAAAGGAGACGTGCTGGGCAGCCTCGTTCTGAAAAAGGACGGTGAGGTGCTCGTTGAAAGTCCTGTAACTGCGAAAGACGACATGGAGAAAGCGGGCTATCTCACTTTCCTTAAGCGGACAATGGGAGATTGGACAAAATTTAAATAATCGTGCCGAACGGACACTAGTTTTGTCATAGTGAAGGAATTGCTCCCCGTAAAATCGAAACACTCATTATCCGATCATATCAAGGAGGAATGAGCATGAGCCTTGGAATTGACTTTCATGTCAAAGAAACCGTGCTTTGTATTCGATTATCAGGTGAACTTGACCACCATACGGCGGAGTCCCTAAAACAAAAGGTTGCTGAATCGCTGGAGAGAGACGGCATCTGTCACATTGTGCTGAACCTTGAGGATCTTTCCTTTATGGACAGTTCCGGCCTCGGTGTTATTTTAGGACGGTATAAACAAATTAAGCAGCTCGGCGGAGAGATGGTTGTGTGCGCGATTTCGCCTGCGGTGAGACGACTGTTTGACATGTCGGGCCTGTTTAAAATTATCAGGTTCGAACAATCTGAACAAAAAGCACTTTTAACTTTGGGGGTGGCATCATGAAAAACGAGATGCACCTTGAATTTTCCGCCCTCAGCCAAAACGAATCGTTCGCGCGCGTAACGGTGGCTTCCTTTATCGCGCAGCTTGACCCGACGATGGACGAGCTGACGGAAATCAAAACGGTCGTATCAGAAGCAGTAACCAATGCGATCATCCACGGATATGAAGAAAACTGCGACGGTAAGGTGTACATTTCTGTCACGCTTGAGGATCATGTCGTGTATCTGACCATTCGTGACGAAGGGCTTGGCATCGCAGACCTTGAGGAAGCACGCCAGCCTTTGTTTACGACAAAACCCGAGCTGGAACGCTCCGGAATGGGCTTTACCATTATGGAGAATTTCATGGATGATGTCACGATTGATTCCTCGCCGGAGATGGGGACGACGATACGCTTAACAAAGCACCTATCAAAAAGCAAAGCGCTTTGTAATTAAGGAGATTTGTTATGGATGTGGAGGTTAAGAAAAACAGTAAAAACGCGCAGCTGAAGGACCATGAAGTCAAAGAATTAATCAAAAAGAGCCAAGAGGGCGACCAGCAGGCAAGAGACCTCCTCATAGAAAAAAACATGCGTCTTGTTTGGTCTGTCGTGCAAAGGTTCTTAAACAGGGGCTATGAGCCGGACGATCTGTTTCAGATCGGCTGTATCGGATTGTTGAAATCCGTTGATAAATTCGATTTGTCCTACGATGTCCGTTTTTCAACTTATGCCGTGCCGATGATTATCGGAGAAATCCAGCGGTTTATCCGTGATGACGGAACCGTCAAAGTATCAAGGTCGTTGAAAGAGCTTGGCAATAAAATCCGCCGGGCCAAAGATGAACTGTCTAAAATATACGGAAGAGTGCCGACCGTCCAGGAAATTGCGGAGCATTTAGAAATTGAAGCAGAGGATGTCGTGCTCGCGCAGGAAGCGGTGCGGGCGCCTTCATCCATTCATGAGACGGTATATGAAAACGACGGCGACCCGATTACCCTGCTTGATCAAATCGCAGACCATTCGGAAGAGAAGTGGTTTGACAAAATCGCATTAAAAGAAGCCATCGCCGATTTAGAAGAACGGGAAAAACTCATTGTCTACCTCAGATACTACAAAGACCAGACACAATCGGAAGTGGCCGAGCGTCTTGGTATTTCCCAAGTGCAGGTATCAAGGCTTGAGAAAAAAATACTGAAGCAGATAAAAGTGCAAATGGATCATACGGAAAGCTAGCCTTTTAGGGGCCGGCTTTTTTTATTTGTATACGTGATGGTAATTTATGGTCTTTTGCCGCTGATGAATGAGAACAAAAGTGAACCACATACTACATATATAACCACCCGAAAGATGGTGATGCAAGATGGAAAGACGAATATTTATCAGGCTTCGCCACCGTGTGAAGGCACACCTCGGAGACATCATAACAGTCGGCGATGCAGCGCAAATTGCCGGACAGCACAAGCTGAAGAAAAAGCTATCAGCCCTGCCGCTGTATCAGGTGACAAAAAAAGATAAAAATATCGTCGTTTTGGATATCATAAAAGTGCTGAAGGCCATTCATGCGGCTTTCCCATCCCTCGATATACAGACGGTCGGCGGCGCTGAAACGATAGTGGAAATTCATTATCAAAAGAAACACCTGTCAGCCGTTCTGTTTGTCGCCGTCTGGCTGCTGCTTTTTGTCGGATCATGCCTCGCCATTATGAATTTTCACGAAGATGTCAGCATGAGGGAGGTTCATATCGCCTTATATGAAATCATAACAGGGGAACGGAATGACTATCCTTATCTGCTTCAAATTCCGTACAGCATCGGTCTCGGCCTTGGGATGATCGTCTTTTTTAACCACATCTTCAAAAAGCGCCTGAATGAAGAACCAAGCCCGCTCGAAGTTGAGATGTTTAACTATCAGCTCGATCTCGATCATTATGTCGCGATGCACGAGAATCAAGAAACAACGAAAGATCTGCATGATCGTTAGCATTCTTTTCGTTATGTTTGTCGGGCTCGGCGGGGGATTAACCGTAGGAGCGGGCTTTGTGGCTTTTCTGACCGTTATGGGAATCATGCCCCGTCTGATGCAGCTGACAAAAACAATGCGGTTTGTACAGGCTTATGAAGCGGCCGTTATCGCAGGGGCGGTGTTCGGCGGCTGGGAAACATTAAATATGAATCATTTTTTTTTATCTGAATGGCTTGCCGTTCCGATCGGGCTTTTGGCCGGCGTATTTATCGGCATGCTGGCCGCTGCGCTTACAGAAGTGCTGAATGTGCTTCCTATTCTTGCTAAGCGGATCGGCCTCGGCAGTAAAATCATCATTCTCTTGATGGCCATTGTGTTCGGCAAAATAGCCGGCTCTTTATTTCATTGGCTGTATTTTATCCATCATTCATAAGGAGGAACCACGGTGACAAACTTAAAAGAAAATTACAAAACAAAAGTGAAAGACTATCAGCCCAAACCGCCATACGTCTGGAATTGTGTCAAAGCCTTTCTGATCGGCGGTTTTATCTGTCTTATCGGACAATTTCTGCAAGATTTTTACATTCATTTTTTTAATTTTACTGAGAAAACAGCCGGAAACCCGACTTCAGCAACCCTTATTTTACTTTCAGCCCTGCTAACCGGATTTGGCATTTATGACAGGCTCGGACAATTCGCGGGGGCAGGTTCAGCCGTGCCGGTTACGGGCTTTGCGAACAGTATGACAAGCGCCGCTCTGGAACACAGAAGTGAAGGACTCGTTCTCGGAGTAGCGACGAACATGTTTAAATTAGCGGGAAACGTTATTGTGTTCGGCGTTGTGGCGGCTTACATTGTAGGCTTGATACGGTTTGCTTGCGAAAAACTGTTTTCATAGGAGGAGAAAAGAAGGATGAAATTGACCGGAAAGCAAACCTGGGTGTTTCAAAACCCTGTATTTATAAATGCGGCGGGAACGTCTGCCGGACCGAAAGAAAAAGACGGACCGCTCGGCTCGCTGTTTGATAAGACGTACGATGAAATGCATTGCAATCAGAAAAATTGGGAAATGGCAGAACGCCAATTAATGGAGGATGCCATCAACTCTGCTTTGCAAAAAGAAAGTTTGAAAAAGAGTGACATCGATTTGTTATTGGCCGGAGATCTTTTGAATCAGAACGTGACAGCCAATTATGTCGCAAGGCATTTAAAAATACCGTTCCTCTGTATGTTTGGCGCCTGTTCGACGTCAATGGAAACGGTTGCCGTAGCCTCTGCGCTTATTGACGGCGGCTTTGCCAATCGGGCTATTGCGGCGACAAGCAGCCATAATGCGACGGCGGAGCGCCAATTCCGCAACCCGACGGAGTATGGCGGGCAAAAACCGGATACCGCCACTTCGACAGTTACTGGGGGCGGAGCTGTCATCATCAGTCAAACCCCTTCCGATATTCAAATCACAAGCGCGACTGTAGGAAAAGTAAGTGATCTCGGCATTACCGATCCGTTTGATATGGGCTCTGCGATGGCGCCGGCCGCTGCTGATACAATCAAACAGCATTTGCAGGATTTAAACCGCACGGCTGATGATTATGATTTGATTTTAACGGGAGATCTCTCAGGAGTCGGCTCACCAATCGTGAAAGATTTGCTCAAAGAAGAAGGGTATCCGGTCGGAACGAAACATGATGACTGCGGACTTCTCATCTATACACCTGATCAGCAGGTGTTTGCGGGGGGGAGCGGCTGTGCCTGCTCCGCGCTTGTCACTTATACACACATTTTTAACCAATTAAAAGCAGGGCTGCTGAAAAGGGTTCTCGTCGTGGCAACCGGTGCGCTTTTAAGCCCGACAATGATTCAGCAAAAGGAAACGATTCCGACCATTGCCCACGGGGTTGTATTTGAGCGTGCGGGAGGTGCATCGTAAATGGAATATCTTTTGGCTTTCGTATGCGGCGGAATCATATGTATTATCGGCCAGCTCCTTTTAGATATTTTTAAACTGACACCCGCTCACGTCATGACTTCCTTTGTGGTCATCGGCGCCTTGTTAGACGGTTTCGGCATCTATGACAAATTTATTGAATTCGCGGGAGCGGGCGCCACTGTTCCCATCGTCAGCTTCGGGCACAGCTTATTGCACGGCGCCATGAATCAGGCTCATGAACACGGATTTATCGGCATCGGCATGGGAATTTTTGAACTTACATCCGCCGGGATATCTTCAGCTATTTTATTCGCATTTCTTGTAGCCGTTATTTTTAAACCGAAAGGATAATGCCTGATGACGACGAAACGTAAGGTCATCCTTGTGACGGATGGTGACGTATACGCCGCTAAAACCATTGAATTTGCCGCGATGAAAGTCGGCGGACGCTGTATTTCCCAATCAAAGGGCAACCCGTCAACAAGAAGCGGACCGGAACTAGTGAAGCTCATTAAAGCTGCGCCGCACGACCCGGTGTTTGTGATGTTTGACGATTCCGGCCTTCAAGGAGAGGGACCGGGGGAAACGGCGCTTAAATATGTCGCCACCCATCATGACATTGAAGTGCTGGGGGTCATTGCTGTTGCGTCTAAAACCCATCAGGCTGAATGGACAAAAGTCGATGTCTCTATTGACCGTGAAGGAGAAGTGACGGAGTTTGGCGTCGATAAAATCGGAATGAGAGAAATGGACGAGCACAGAATGAGCGGCGACACGGTATATTGTCTGGATAAGCTTGACGTTCCCCTCATCGTTGGCATCGGAGATATAGGGAAAATGGGTCGAAAAGATGATATTACAAAAGGCTCACCCGTCACGATGAAAGCTGTTGAATTCATTTTAGAAAGGAGCGATTTTCATGGCGAAAAAACCGGAAAAAGACATGATCAAAGTATACCGGGATCCTAGAAAAAATGAAGAATATTTTAAAAACCGTGTCGGTATGGGGACGAGCTATGACGTCGGCGTCCGAAAAGTTTATTTATTAGACCGTGAAGTCCAAATATACTTCGTCAACGGTCTGAGCGATACGTTATTTATCATCCATTTATTAGAACAGCTCGTGGATGTGAATAACTATGATGAAAACTCAGATGAAGCGGTTGACGTTGTGGAAAATCGTCTTGTCAACCAGCAGGTCCAAAAGGTTAAAACGTTGGATGAAGCAACGGACCAAGTGCTGTCAGGGCTTATTGCCGTTATCGTGGAAGGCGCCGGCTTCGCATTTGTTGTCGATGTCAGAAGTTACCCCGGACGCACGCCTGAAGAACCTGATACTGAGAAAGTCGTCCGGGGGGCAAGAGACGGTTTTATCGAAAACATCGTCATTAATACGGCGTTAATCAGAAGAAGAATCCGAGACGAGCGGCTGCGCATCAAAATGACGAAAGTCGGGGAGCGCTCAAAAACGGATATCGCCATCGTTTATGTTCAGGATATTGCAGACCCCGATCTGGTCAGCATCGTCGAGAATGAAGTGAACGCCATTGACATTGACGGCCTGACGATGGCTGATAAAACGGTTGAAGAATTTATCGTCAAGCAAGGTTACAATCCATTCCCGATGGTCAGGTACACGGAACGTCCCGATGTGGCCGCCAATCATATTTTGGAAGGGCATGTCCTTATCGTTGTCGATACATCACCGAGCGTTATTATAGCGCCGACCACTATTTTTCACCATATTCAGCATGCGGAAGAATACAGGCAGGCGCCTTCTGTCGGCACATTTTTAAGATGGGTCAGATTTTTCGGCATCATCGCCTCAACTGTTCTGCTTCCGATATGGTTTCTCTTTGTGCTGGAGCCGTCCCTTCTCCCTGAGAGGCTGGATTTTATCGGCTTAAATAAAAATACGCATATTCCGATTATCCTGCAAATCTTTTTGGCTGACTTGGGAATTGAGTTTCTCAGGATGGCTGCGATCCATACACCGACAGCTTTATCCACCGCCATGGGGTTGATTGCGGCGGTATTAATCGGACAAATCGCCATAGCGGTCGGGCTGTTTTCATCCGAAGTGATTCTTTACGTTTCAATCGCCGCCATCGGTTCATTTACGACACCGAGCTATGAGCTCAGCCTCGCCAATAAAATGCTTCGGCTCATTCTGATGATTCTCGTCGCCATCTTCCATGTAAAAGGTTTTGTTATCGGATTTACATTGCTGTTAATAGTGATGGCAAGTATCCGCTCATTCCACACTCCGTATTTATGGCCGTTTTTGCCGTTTAACGGAAAGGCGCTATGGCAGGTGCTTGTCCGCACGACTGTTCCCGGAGCGAAAGTCAGGCCGAGCATCGTTCATCCTAAAGACCGCCAAAGACAGCCGAGTAATTCATAATCGCATTGAAACCGACAGAAGATTATGATATTGTATGTCTTAACTTATACGGAAAATGTATAAGGACAGCTCATCTGAAGCTGTCCTTTTCATCCATATGCGGATCAGAAAGAGGGAATGAGCATTGTTCTTACATGGCACAAGCAGACAAAACAAACTAGGTCATTTGGAAATTGGAGGGGTGGATGCGCTTTATTTAGCAGAGCATTACGGCACGCCTCTTTACGTTTATGATGTGGCTTTAATACGTGAGCGCGCTAAAAGCTTTAAACAGGCTTTCATTGCAGCAGATTTAAAGGCGCAGGTCGCATATGCGAGTAAGGCATTTTCATCCGTTGCGATGATTCAGCTTGCTGAACAAGAGGGGCTTTCATTGGACGTTGTGTCCGGAGGAGAGCTGTATACGGCCGTTTCAGCGGGGTTTCCGGCGGAGCGTATACATTTTCACGGCAATAATAAAAGCCGGGAAGAATTACAAATGGCGCTGGATCATCAAATCGGATGCATCGTCGTTGATAACTTCTATGAAATTTCTTTACTTGCGGATTTATGCAGCGAGTCAGGGCGCACGATGGATGTGCTTTTGCGGATTACACCGGGGGTAGAGGCTCACACGCATGATTACATTACGACAGGGCAGGAAGATTCCAAATTCGGCTTTGATCTGCATAACGGTCAAATAGAGAAGGCGATCGAACAAGTTTTACAATCAAAACATATCCATCTTCTCGGTGTGCATTGCCATATCGGCTCGCAGATTTTTGATACCGCGGGTTTTGTGCTGGCCGCAGAAAAAATCTTCGTCAAACTGAATGAATGGAGAGCATCATACGGATTTGTCTCCGAGGTGCTGAACTTAGGCGGCGGCTTCGGAATCCGTTATACCGAAGAGGATGAGCCTCTTCATCCCGCTGTTTATGTAGAAAAGATCATAGAAGCCGTAAAAGAAAATGCAGCGCGTTATTCCTTTGACATTCCGGAAATCTGGATTGAACCGGGACGCTCGCTCGTCGGTGACGCGGGAACAACGCTGTATTCCATCGGGTCTCAAAAAGAAGTGCCCGGCACCCGTAAATATGCAGCGGTGGACGGCGGCATGAGTGACAATATCCGTCCGGCGCTTTATCAGGCCAAATATGAAGCAATTTCGGCAAACAGAATCGGGGAAAACCATGACACAACGGTTTCGATCGCCGGAAAATGCTGTGAAAGCGGAGATATGCTCATATGGGATATTGACCTTCCAGAAGTGAAGGAAGGTGACCTTCTCGCTGTTTTCTGTACGGGAGCATACGGTTACAGCATGGCCAACAACTACAACCGCATTCCGCGTCCGGCTGTCGTATTTGTGGAGGACGGCGAAGCGCATCTTGTCATTAAAAGAGAAACCTACGAAGACATTGTGAAATTAGACTTACCGTTTAAAACGGGAGTCAAACAGTAAAATACAAAAAAGAGACCGGGACTTTTCAGTCCGGTCTCTTTTTTTTAGCTTCAGCCGTTTGATCCTGATTGGCTGCCGCCTGTAAAAACAGACACAATCGCATTCCAAATGGAAACGAAGAAATCTATGACTTTCTGAATAAAGCTTTTACCTTCATCCGATTGAATGAACTTTGTAATTTTATCCTTTGCCTTATCGAGCTGATCGCCGACTTGGCCCCAGTCAATCTTGGCATTTTTCATTTTATTAAACAATGAAACAAGCTGGTTTTTTTGAGCGTCGGTCAATGTGATGTTCAGGTTCGAAGCCGCGTCATCGACTTTCTTCTCAATACCGGCTTTCGTATCAGGCACACCGTTTTTCGCAAAATCCTCTTTAATGTTTGCGATAAGCGCTGAGGCGTTTTTATCCCCGATTTTATCTCCGAGATCTGAAGTCGTTACAAGCTCCTGGTTTGCAACCTGTTTAACATCTTCAGAAATAGCCTTGTCAGATGAGACCTCATATGCCTTAATGATGCCTGTTAATGCAGCGGTTCCTGACACTTCAAACGGAGCCGTCACATACACTTTCGCATCTTTTACCCCCGCTGTCATCAGGGCGTTTAAGTACATTTCATCCGTAATGGAATCAATATTATGGGTCTTAACATCAAGACCCGAGCCTTTCTTTGCCACCGTGATGGATGATGAGGAAATCGCTCTTGTGCCGATTTGCGCCTTAGATATATATTTTCCTAGATATTCATGTTCTTCTTTATTTGTGACGGTTACTTTCGTCGCGTTATCAGGTACATTTAATTCGTCAAGCACCTTTTGACGGTCTGTGCTTGATAGGTCTGCCCCTAGCGTGACGATGACATCTCCGACCGCGGCATCGGCAAGGCTGATTTTCGGTATTGTTAACAATACGACGGCCGCCGCCAGCATTCCAATCCACATTTTTTTCAAAGCGGTTAACCTCCTTCTTTTCACAAACGCCGTCTTAAGGCGGTTCGTGAGGGACTGCATAAGACAGTTCCGATACATAGACGGCTGTGAAGCTGTTCTGGTTTCATTTTCTTTCTTTGGAAGCGGGGAGATTCGTTTTCCGGCTGAAGGTGTGGTATAATAGCCGCGAAAAGAAGAGCAAACGCTTCTTCCTTCAAAAGAATATCAAAAAGAAGGCCGGCTTACAATTGAAATTCAATTGCGGAGGCTTTGACAAAACAATAAGGAAGTAGGAATGAGAATGAAAACTGGTTACATAGTAATGGAAAACGGCAGCAGAATTGAATTTGAACTTTACCCGAATGAAGCGCCAAACACAGTTGCCAACTTTGAAGAGCTGGCAAACACGGGATTTTATGACGGCGTGATTTTCCACCGCGTTATTCCGGGCTTTGTAAGCCAAGGCGGAGACCCGACCGGGACAGGCATGGGAGGAAGCGGAAAAACAATCAAATGTGAAACGGAAGGCAACCCGCACAAGCACGAAGCCGGTTCTTTATCAATGGCGCACGCCGGTAAAGACACAGGCTCAAGCCAATTCTTTATCGTGCATGAGCCGCAGCCGCATTTAAACGGTGTTCACACTGTTTTCGGAAAAGTAACAAGCGGATTAGAGCATGCGAAAAACATGTCTAACGGCGATAAAATGAAAGAAGTCCGTATAGAAGGTTAATGAGAGAAAAGCCCGCCCTTTAAAGGCGGGCATTTTTTTGTACATGATAAATCTCATATGGAAAAGTGAAAATATACATATATGAACACCCGTGATCCTTCTGGTATAGTGATAAAGACGGACAAAAAAGAAAAGAGGTAGAAACGTTGGTTCAATTGGCAATAGCTCTATTTGTCATCATATGTATTGCACTTATTATTTGGTTCAGAGTAAAAAAGGGAAACCGGCCTATTAGAGGCGGCGGCTTCGGCATCATCTCGCCGCTTATTATAATCGCGATTGTTTTCTCCTTCAGTATCAGCCAGCTCATGAATATACCGGGAAAGCCATTTCATTTTCCCGCTTATTGGGAGCTCGCCATCGCCGGCCTGTTAGGGGCGCTTTTTGGCGCCGTCATGCTGTCGCAAACCGCGTATGAAGTTCGTGAAGACGGGTTTGTCTATTCGAAACGGAATAAAAACTTTAAATATGTCATTATATCGATCATTGCAATCCGTATCGTGTTAAGCCAATATTTTAAAAACATTGATGCGGCGGAATTTGCGGTATTAACAATGGAGCTGGCATTTGTGTACTTATGCATTTGGCGGATCGGAAGCTTTGTTAAATTCAGGAAAATCAGCAAAACCGAATTGTGAAAAAGAAAAAAATGGATAACGCCGCGGCGCCTTATTTGCCTTCTGTACAGGGATTCATGGTAAAATAAAAAAGACCATGGATAATGGGAGGAAATCAGTTGAAATCAGAAAAAGAAAAAACTTCTAAAAAAAGCGTCCTGTTGGATTGGGCAAAAGCCATCATCATCGCTGTCATCCTGGCAGTGCTCATCCGCAACTTTTTATTTGCTCCTTATGTCGTTGACGGGAGGTCAATGGATCCAACCCTGCATGACCGCGAGAGGATTTTTGTCAATATGACGGTCAAATACATAAGCGAGTTTAAACGGGGCCAAATCGTTGTCTTGAACGGGGAGAATGAGCACTACGTAAAACGCATTATCGGACTTCCGGGCGACACGGTGCAAATGAAAAACGACCAGCTGTACATTAACGGAAAAAAAGTGTCAGAACCTTATTTGGCGGCTAATAAGAAAAAAGCGAAGCAAGACGGCTATGACCATTTAACGGATGACTTCGGTCCTGTGAAAGTGCCGGATGACAAGTATTTCGTGATGGGTGATAACCGCAGAGAATCTATGGACAGCCGCAACGGGCTGGGGCTTTTCACGAAAAAACAAATTGCCGGCACAGCAAAATTCGTCTTCTTCCCGTTTCAAGAAGTACGCCGGACGAAGTAACACACCTAGCAGTTTTCTTAAAAAGAAAACTGCTTTTTTTATAAATGTTCGTCCCCACCCTCAAAAACAGAACATAAATTCGTATATCTATAAAATAGATAGAAAGTTTTACAGATAGATGAAACATATTCCCTTTACGGAACGTTATATGAATAACTCTTTAGGGAACAACGGTTTTCTATTCATGAAAAAAAGGAATATTACATAATAATGAATAGATTGATATGCGCTGGAGGTTAAAAAATGGGAAGAATAAAAACAAAGTTAACCATTTTAGTTGTGCTTCTGCTTTTACTGGCGGGCGGCTTCATGGTGATTAACGATATTGAGCTGAAAGACGTGCCGACTGCAATCGGACAAACCCTGTCCCAGGAAAAAGAAGAATATACGACGAAAACATACAAAATTACGAAAATCGACGGTTCTGAATATCACGGTACGGCAGCAAACGGAACAAAAATCATTTTTAACGGTGAAAAGCTGCAGCAAGATCTTTCTGATATTAAAGAAGGAGATAAAATCAAGGCTTATTTCAGCAAATCCAACCGCATTGACGGTTTGCTGAAGGTCGTCAAAGTAAATGAATAACGAGAGGCGCCTCTTATGTAAAAAGGGCGCTTTTTGTATTTTTCTAAAAATTTTAAGTGTTTATTCATTGCGCCTTCTGTAAAGGATCGTTATAATAGCGACTAAGGACAAAAAAATATTGATTGTATCCTTCGGGGCTGGGTGAAAATCCCGACCGGCGGTAATAAGGCGCCATGCGCTTTACAGCCCGTGACCCGTATGCATTCGCATACGGTGGATTCAGTGAAAAGCTGAAGCCGACAGTGAAAGTCTGGATGGGAGAAGGATGAGAGAAGCTATGCAAAAAGAAACACGTTGCATAGTTTTATTTCCTATGGTTAAAAAATGGCGAGGCCCCGAACTGTGTAAACATTCGGGGCTTTTTTGACGCCAAATTGCGTAAAGAAGGGAGGGATAAAGAGATGGAAGAATACTATATGAATACGGCGATAGAGCTTGCCAAACGGGGCGAAGGACAGACACAGTCCAATCCGCTTGTCGGTGCGGTTGTCGTCAAGGACGGACATATTGTCGGAATGGGCGCTCATTTAAAATACGGAGAGGCCCATGCGGAGGTCCACGCTATCAGAATGGCCGGTGAACATGCCAAGGGTGCTGATATCTATGTAACGCTTGAGCCGTGCAGCCATTACGGAAAAACGCCGCCGTGCGCCGAACTGATCATAGAGTCAGGAATAAAAAGGGCATTTATCGCCATGAAAGACCCCAACCCGCTTGTTGCCGGGAAAGGCATCAGTATGTTAGAAGCGGCGGGCATTGAAGTGACAACAGGTATTCTAAAGCATCAGGCAGAAGAGCTTAATAAGATGTTCCTTCACTTCATGCAGACGGGACTTCCGTACGTTACATTAAAAGCAGCCGCAAGCCTTGACGGGAAAACTGCGACCCAAACGGGCGACAGCAAATGGATTACATCAGAGGCGGCCAGGCTTGATGCCCAGCAATACAGGAAATCGCATCAAAGCATTCTTGTCGGCGCAGGCACTGTCAAAGCCGATAATCCGAGCTTAACCTGCAGGCTTCCTGATACGCCGAAGCAGCCTGTCAGAGTCATTCTTGACACAAAACTGACTATTCCTGAAACGGCAAACGTCATCTCTGACCGCGCTGCGCCGACATGGATTTTTACGGCGAACGGTGCTGACGAGCAGAAGAAAAATCGGATTGCCGCTCTCGGAATCAAAATATTTACGCTTGAAACAGACCGGATTCACATTCCCGAGGTACTCGGCATTCTGGCTGAAAATGGCATTATGTCGGTATATGTGGAAGGCGGAGCGTCCGTACACGGAAGTTTTGTCAAGGAAGGCTGTTTTCAAGAGCTTCATTTTTATTTTGCCCCTAAACTGATCGGAGGAACGCTTGCTCCCAGCTTAATCTCCGGTGAAGGTTTTCAATCAATGAAAGATGTCCCCCATTTACAATTCACACAAATTACCCAAATCGGCCCGGATATTAAATTGACGGCCACACCTCAAGACGAAAAGGATGGTGACGATGTTTACAGGAATCGTTGAAGAAACAGGCACGATCCAAACAATGAAAAAGACAGGCCTTTCCATGGCTTTAACCATTGCGGCTTCAAAAGTGATAAATGACGTAAAGCTTGGCGACAGCATCGCCGTCAACGGCATTTGCCTGACCGTAACCGATTTTACGAACGCTCAATTTACGGTTGATGTCATGCCGGAAACAGTAAAAGCGACATCGCTGAACGGCTTATCAAAAGGAAGTAAAGTCAACTTGGAAAGAGCAATGTCTGCAAACGGGCGTTTCGGCGGCCATTTTGTTTCAGGCCACGTGGACGGAACTGCGGAGATTACGCGGATAGAGAAAAAAAGCAACGCCGTATATTACGATTTGAAACTGTCACCCGAATTAACGAAAACGCTTGTATTAAAAGGCTCTATTACGGTGGACGGCGTCAGCTTAACGATTTTCGGTTTGACGGACGAAAGCGTAACGGTATCGGTCATCCCGCATACGATCTCAGAAACGATTTTTCAGACGAAAACCGTCGGCTCTATCGTAAATATTGAGTGTGACATGATCGGGAAATACTTATATCGCTTTTTGCACAAAACAGATCAAAACAAGAGCAATCAAACTATCACAGAAGCCTTTTTAAGCGAGAACGGCTTTTAGAGAGGAAGATCGATATGTTTCATCCGATAGAAGAGGCGTTAGAAGCGCTGAAAAAAGGTGAAGTCATCATCGTTGTCGATGATGAAGACAGAGAAAACGAGGGAGATTTCGTAGCGCTTGCTGAGCATGCCACGCCTGAAGTGGTGAATTTTATGGCAACACACGGGAGAGGCCTGATCTGCACACCGCTTTGTGAAGACATCGCAGGCCGCCTGGACCTTCACCCGATGGTGGATCATAATACCGATTCCCACCAGACCGCTTTTACGGTAAGCATCGACCATAGGCTGACAAAAACGGGAATCAGCGCACAAGAACGTTCTTTTACCATTCAGGCGCTGCTTGATGAAGGATCTGTGTCTGCCGATTTTCAGAGGCCTGGACATATTTTTCCGTTAATTGCAAAAAAAGGCGGCGTCCTGAAGAGGGCAGGCCACACGGAAGCGGCGGTTGACCTTGCGGAAGCCTGCGGATCGCAAGGAGCCGGAGTCATCTGTGAAATTATGAATGAAGACGGAACGATGGCCAGAGTTCCCGAATTAGCTGAAATCGCTAAACGGCATCAGCTGAAAATGATTACGATAAAAGACTTAATAGAGTACCGCTACAACATCACAACGCTCGTCAACAGAGAAGTTGACATTACGCTTCCGACTGACTTCGGCACTTTCCGTGTTTACGGATACACAAACGAAGTTGATGGAAAAGAACATCTCGCCTTTGTGATGGGGGATGTGCCGTTTAATGAGGAGCCTGTTCTGGTCAGAGTGCATTCAGAATGCCTGACGGGCGACGTGTTTGCTTCCCATCGCTGTGATTGCGGACCTCAGCTGCACGCAGCACTTGCGCAAATTGCTGAAGAAGGCAGGGGTGTCTTGTTGTATTTGCGCCAGGAAGGGAGAGGCATCGGCTTAATTAACAAATTAAAAGCGTATCAATTGCAGGAACAAGGATATGACACGGTTGAAGCCAATGAAGCGCTCGGCTTTTTGCCTGATTTGCGCAATTACGGCATTGGCGCTCAAATACTCCGTGATTTAGGGGTTCAGAATATGAAGCTTCTGACCAATAACCCCCGTAAAATTGCCGGCCTTGAAGGATACGGCCTCAGCATTTCCGAGCGGGTCCCCCTTCAAATGGAAGCAAAAGAGCATAACAAACAATATTTGCAGACCAAAATGGAAAAACTCGGACACCTGCTTCATTTCTAAAAACAAAACACACAAAAAAGGATGGATATCATATGAATATTATACAAGGAAACCTAGTTGGAACAGGACTCAAAATCGGAATCGTCGTCGGCAGATTTAATGAATTCATTACAAGCAAGCTGTTAAGCGGTGCGGAAGATACATTGCTTCGCCACGGCGTAGAGTCAGGCGATATTGACGTTGCCTGGGTGCCGGGAGCATTTGAAATTCCGTTTGCAGCGAAAAAAATGGCGGAAACGAAAAAATACGATGCCATCATTACACTCGGCACCGTCATCAGAGGAGCGACAACGCATTACGACTATGTCTGCAATGAAGCCGCGAAAGGAATTGCGCAGGCGGGGAACACGACGGGCGTGCCGGTTATTTTCGGCATCGTGACAACGGAAACCATTGAACAAGCCATCGAGCGCGCCGGTACGAAGGCGGGAAATAAGGGAGCGGATTGCGCAGTATCCGCCATTGAAATGGCAAATTTAAACCGTTCATTTGAATAATTTGTTGAAAAGAGTTTAAAACCGCGGCGAAAATGATATAATGTGAGAAAACGGATCACCTTTATTTATCCGTTTGATAGACATGAATGGACATTTTGGATACAGAGGGGTTTTTATGTTAATTCGTTATAAAAAATCGTTTGAAAAGATTGCGATGGGTCTTCTGTCATTTATGCCGAATGAAAAAGATCTCAAGCAGCTTCAGCAGACAATGAAGGACTATGAAACGGATACTGGCCGCCAGCTCTTTCTTTGGAAAGAGGATGAAGATATCGTCGGAGCGATCGGAATCGAAAAAAAAGATTCTGAAGTTGAAATCCGCCATATCAGCGTGAATCCTTCTCACCGCCATCAAGGAATCGGAAAACAAATGATGGACGCCTTAAAACGTTTATTTAAAACAGAGGCGATCGTTCCAAATGAATTAACGCAAAGCTTTTTTGAACGCTGTCAACATCAAACAGATCAAGATATCTCATATAATAACTAAGGAAGGCTAAAGTGCCTTCCTGTGGCAAAGCCCGAAACGGCAATCCTGTTTCGGGCTTTGGTTTTTTATACGAAAAGAGGCTTGCGGTCAGCCTCTGTTTTTTTTTCTTCTCTCGATTTGCCGCTCGCGTTCCATGATAACATCCGTCCTGTCCCGCAGACGATGCTTATGGATAAGAAAAGTATCAGTTAATATGCTGTT
This sequence comes from Bacillus sp. YC2, assembly GCF_019891195.1. Lineage (NCBI taxonomy): Bacteria > Bacillati > Bacillota > Bacilli > Caryophanales > Bacillaceae > Bacillus > Bacillus sp. YC2. Next base: position 91,831 of record NZ_JAHXDO010000007.1, read on the forward strand.
TTGCCCCCACGTATATCCTTTCCGGCGGCATTCTTCAAGACATGCTTCCTTCAGGCTTTCGTCGATAATCGGCAGCATGACGCTTTTGTACGGTAAGCCTGCTTCTATATCGTCTGACAGCGATTCAATCAGCTCAATCAGCCGCGGATAACTCAGTCCGAGAGAACAGACAGCCTGTTCTTCAGACCGCAGAATACGTAAGCTGTTGGCTATCAGCCGTTTGGCGCCGGCTTCATTTTGCCTCCGCTGATGGTATAATGCGACGGCAAGCTGAATCAGCCCGACCCAATAGATGTTCCGCTCCTTAGGCGGACGTTCTTTCCAATATTCCTCTAACAGTTCATGACATTCAAAATAATCTCTTGTTGCGTGAAATTCGGCTAAAAAGCCGATATAAGCTTTTGGATACAAGCCGCTTCCTCCTTTTATGCTAAGCCTAGTGTAACACAGCGACATTAAAAGGAAAAAAAGAGCGGCTTGATTTCTGCTTCCTGCCGGACTAGCAGATATAAGCTGCTCCTACGACTACGAGCAAAATGAACAGAACGACAATTAATGCAAATCCTCCGCCGAAACAAGCTCCATCCATGTACAATCAGCCTCCCTTTGTTTCATGTTTACACGAGTATCATATGTGCATCCGCCTTTTAAGGTATAGGCGGATATCTTCTTTTTCAGTATTTTCTAAATAACAGAGCCCGTTTATAAAAATATTGGACGAGAGCATTTTGGTGGATTATACTAAAGGATAGCCAGTTTTTCCGGCAATGAGAGTGATATTGAAAATGGTGAGATAATGGTAGAATATCAAGTGAAAATTGATACGTTTGAAGGCCCATTGGACCTGCTGCTTCATTTAATTAACCGTCTGGAAATCGACATATACGACATACCCGTGGCAACCATTACAGAACAATATTTATTATATGTACATACAATGCAAGTGCTTGAACTTGACGTAGCCAGCGAATATTTAGTCATGGCGGCGACACTGCTCAGCATTAAAAGCAGAATGCTGCTTCCGAAACAAGAGGAAGAGCTTTTTGAAGATGAAATGCTTGAAGAAGAAGACCCTCGCGATGAGCTGATTGAAAAGCTGATTGAGTATAGAAAATATAAAAGCGCTGCGAAGGATTTAAAAGAGCGGGAAGAAGAAAGACAAAAATCTTTTACAAAGCCGCCGAGTGATTTAAGTGAGTATGCGAAAGAAATAAAACAGACGGAGCAGAAACTGTCAGTTACCGTCTATGATATGATCGGCGCGTTTCAAAAGGTGCTGCAGCGGAAAAAAATTACGCGGCCGAAAGAAACGACCATTGCAAGACAGGAAATTCCGATTGAAGAGAGAATGAACGAAATCGTAAAAAGCCTTAAAACGGCGGGAAAAAGAATGAACTTTATGGAGCTTTTTCCGTATGAGCAAAAAGACCATCTAGTCGTGACTTTTTTAGCTGTTCTTGAGCTGATGAAAAATCAGCTGATTCTGATTGAGCAGGAAGAAAACTTTTCAGATATATACATTACGGGGAGTGAATCCATTCATGGCGCTTGATATCGTGAATTGGAAAGCAATTGTGGAGGCCCTGCTGTATGCGGCGGGTGATGAAGGGCTGACCAAAAAACAACTAGTAACGGTGCTTGAAATAGAAGAGGCGGAACTGGCCGGAATAATGGAAGAAGTCGCCGCCCAGTACCGGGAAGAAAACAGAGGCATCGAGCTTACCGAGTATGCGGATACGTATATGCTTTCAACAAAAAAAGAGTTCGTTCCGTATTTGAAAAAATTAATTGAAGTGCCGTCAAAAGGGTTATCGCAGGCTTCGTTAGAAGTTCTGGCGATTGTTTCTTACAGACAGCCGATCACACGGGCGGAAATTGAAGATATCCGGGGAGTGAAATCAGAACGGATTTTGCACAGCCTCGTGTCAAAAGCGCTGCTGTGTGAGGTCGGGCGCGCCGACGGCCCCGGCCGGGCGATATTATACGGCACGACACCGGTGTTTCTTGAGCAATTCGGCTTGAAAACATTGGACGAACTGCCGCCATTGCCTGAGCATGGGGAGGAAGACGTTCTTCAAGAGGAAGCCGATTTATTTTTTGAAAACTTTAACCAAACTTTTGAGGATATAAAATAATAGCAGTTTTTCATCATACGATAGTAGGGAAAGGCCATTGATGAATGACGCAAGATGCGAAGTACAGGAGAGGAAGGAAACGGACAGAATGGGAAATTCGATTGTGAGGGCCCATACAGAAGAAACAGGTGAATTTTTAGCAAAGGTTGTCACGATGGTCAGCAGATATTTAAACCATACAACATTACCGGATATGCAGGCTTCCGGAGGTGCGGATGAGACGTATTGTCAGGACGTGCTCAGTGTTTTGAGAAGAATGACCGTCTTTTGCGAAGGTGCTCAGGAGGCCTGCCGCCGGCTCTTAATCCAGGAGCCGTTTCATGAGGCAAGTGCGGAAAAAATGCTGTATAAAGTATATCATCAGTGCGTAGAAGAATTTTTTATGCCGAAAAAAGACACGTGGTATGAAAACAGCCGTGCGGCTTATACAGACCAAAGCGCGATTCAATTTTATCAGCGCGTGCCGGACTCGCTGCGAAGCTTGCTCCTGGCGCTCAGCCGGGATTTTCTGCACATGCGGGAAGAATTGGCGCAATACGAAGCCTCAGGTTCAAACATCGCTACTGTCAGATGAAAACTCTCCCCGTCCGGGAGAGTTTTTTTATGCTGAACGGAACGTAAATGTTAATCATAAGTCATGGACATGCGCATAAACTTGTACAAACCACAACAAGGACGTGAGCATTCATGCGCTTTCCAAAAAAAGCTGTTGTATTCCTTCTGGCTTTTCTTTTTCTTCTTTCCATCATAGACGGCAATACAGCACATGCCCAAATACATGTCAGCGCAAAAAGCGCGATTATCATTGACGGAACATCAGGCAGGGTTTTATTTGCAAAAGATGAACACCATAAGCGGCGGATCGCAAGCATCACCAAAATCATGACAGCCGTACTCGCGATTGAATCGGGAAAGATGGAAGAAACCGTCACGATTTCTCCCAACGCCGTGAAAACAGAAGGCTCAGCGATTTACGTGCAGCCGGGACAAAAGGTCAAACTGAAGGACCTTGTCTACGGGCTCATGCTGAGGTCGGGAAATGACGCCGCTGCAGCGATTGCGGAGTATGTGGGCGGCAGCCTTGACGGATTTGTATTTATGATGAATCAAAAAGCGGAGCAAATCGGAATGGAAAATACGAAATTCCAAAATCCCCACGGGCTGGACGACCATGAAAATTTATATTCAACCGCTTATGATATGGCGCTTTTGACAAAGTACGCGATGAAAATAAAAGAATATCGGACCGTCTCCGGAACGAAAAGATATAAAGCAGAAACAATGGACAGGGTGTGGAAAAATAAAAATAAGCTGCTGACGGGACTTTATCCTTACAGCACCGGCGGTAAAACGGGCTTTACAAAAATAGCGAGACGGACTTTGGTCTCGACCGCTTCAAAAGACGGCACAGATCTGATCGCGGTCACTATTAATGATCCGGACGATTGGGATGACCATATGAATATGTTTAACTATGTATTTGAACATTATAAAACCTATATCGTCGCCAAAAAAGGAGAAATACCGAAGCTGAAAAACACATTTTACGGAAAACATGCCTTTATCAACCGTGATGTCAGCTATCTATTAAAAGAAGACGAAATAGAAGATGTTAAAATCAGCACCACCTTGATCAAGCCGAAAAAAGCCTGGAAAAAGGACGCGTCATTAATTCCTGATGTCGTCGGTCGGATGACTGTCATGCACGACGGGAAAATAATCGCCAAACTGCCGGTCTATTACGAAAATGAACGACATAAAAAACCGAAAAAACACTTCATCGAAACATTTACGAGTCTGTTTATGAGCGCGGCGGGCGGGACAAAATGGTCAATTTAATCTGGGTCGCCCTGACGGTGATCGGACTTGTATTTGCGATGTATAACGGAACCCTGCCTGATGTGAATGAAGCTGTTTTTAAAGGGGCCAAAGAAGCGGTGACAATCTCATTCGGACTGATGAGCGTCCTCGTTTTCTGGCTTGGGCTGATGAAAATAGCCGAGCAGTCGGGGCTTTTGGATATATTCAGCAGGATATGCCGCCCGTTTATTTCGAAGCTCTTTCCTGATATTCCGCCTGACCATCCGGCAATGGGGTATATTTTATCCAATTTGATGGCAAACTTTTTCGGACTGGGAAATGCTGCCACCCCACTTGGCATTAAAGCAATGGAACAAATGAAAAAGCTGAACGGAAACCGGACAGAGGCCAGCCGTTCCATGATTACTTTTTTGGCGGTGAATACGTCAAGCATTACCTTGATACCGACAACCGTAATCGCCGTCCGGATGGCTTATTCGGCAAAGGCGCCGACCGATATTGTCGGACCGACCATTTTGGCGACCTTGATATCAGGAATCGGCGCGATTTTGATCGACCGCTATTTCTTCTATCGCCGCAAAAAGAAGGGGAGGTAAACGAATGGAAGTGGTCAATTGGCTGTCTTTAGCGATGATTCCGATTATTATCGCCGGCATTCTTATTTACGGCACCATTAAAAAAGTTCCGACCTATGAATCGTTCGTTGAAGGCGGAAAGGAAGGAATTGAGATTGCTTTTTCCATTATTCCGTATTTGGTGGGGATGCTTGTTGCCATTACTGTATTCCGGGCATCAGGTGCGCTTGATTTCGTGATGGGAATGTTTAAGCCCGTCTTTACAGCAATCGGCATCCCCGCTGAAGTGGTGCCGCTTGCATTGATCCGTCCGATTTCAGGTACAGCGGCGCTTGGCATGACGACAGATCTCATCGCCGTGTACGGTCCTGATTCATTTATCGGCAGGCTGGCATCGGTCATGCAGGGGTCAACGGACACGACTTTATATGTTCTTACCGTGTACTTCGGAGCAGTCGGAATCAAAAAAATGGGAGATGCGTTAAAGGTAGGTCTTCTCGCCGATTTGATCGGGGTGGTTGCATCAATCATCATTGTTACGTTATTATTTGGAAGCGCCTGAATCAGGCGCTTTTTATATACCAGAATAACTGCTCCTTGAAAAAGCTTGTTTGTTCAGGGGGAAAAAAGTAAGATTATACTTGAGGTGAAAGACATGGAAAGACTGCAAAAAGTTATTGCTCACGCCGGTGTGGCATCACGCAGAAAGGCAGAAGAGCTGATCAAAGAAGGAAAAGTAAAGGTGAATGGAAAAGTAATAACAGAGCTCGGCGTAAAAGTAACCGGCTCTGATCAAATTGAAGTAAACGGATTAAAGGTGGAACGGGAAGAGCCTGTGTACTTTCTTCTCTATAAGCCGAGAGGAGTGATTTCTGCTGCCGAGGACGACAAAGGACGTAAAGTGGTAACCGACTTTTTCAAGGAAGTTCCCCAGCGCATTTATCCGATCGGCCGTCTTGATTATGATACGAGCGGACTCTTATTGCTGACAAATGACGGCGAGTTTGCCAACAAACTCATGCACCCGAAATACGAAATTGATAAGACGTATGTCGCGAAAGTCAAAGGAATTCCTTCAAAGGAACTTCTTCGAAAACTTGAGCGCGGTATCCAGCTTGAAGAAGGCAAAACAGCGCCGGCCAGGGCGAAGCTGCTTTCTTTGGACAAAAGAAAACAGACAAGCATTATCCAGCTGACCATTCATGAAGGGCGAAACAGACAGGTCCGCCGCATGTTCGAAGCGATCGGCCATGACGTGCTGAAACTTAAACGCGAGGTATACGCGTTTTTAGACTTAAGAGGCCTGCGCACGGGGGATGCAAGAGAGCTGACGCCGCATGAGGTGAAACGTCTGAGAGCATTAGCTGAACACGGTAAAAACGCTTTCTAATTTTCACATAACCTTCAAAAATTACAAAACGTGAAAGTGATATAATTGAATGGATTTGCAAGCAGGGGAGGGGAGCAGTGAACAATGAACAAAAAACGGCGTCGTTTATTCATTCGGACCGGCATCCTTCTCATCTTACTCTGCGCGCTCGGATATACCATTTACAATGCTGTCTATACGAACGGGGAACGTATATCTGAGGGGTCCAAGGCCCCGAATTTCGCGCTGAAAGATACGGAGGGCAAGCTCATAGAGCTGAGTCAATTAAAAGGAAAAGGTGTTTTCCTGAATTTCTGGGGGACGTGGTGCGATCCGTGCAAACAGGAATTTCCCTACATGGCAAACCAATATAAGCATTTTAAAGACCTCGGCGTCGAGGTGGTTGCGGTAAATGTCGGAGAATCAAAAATTGCAGTACATAACTTTATGACATCATACGGCGTCAATTTCCCGGTTGCGCTCGATACTGACCGCCAAGTGCTGGACGCGTACGGCGTATCGCCGCTGCCGACAACTTTTTTAATCAATCCCGAGGGGAAAATCGTTAAAGTGGTGACCGGCACAATGACAGAGCGCATGGTTCATGACTATATGAATTTAATTAAGCCGGAGGCGTCTTCATGAAAAAGGTCAAATGCGAATGCGGACATATTAATCCCGCCGGGACGGTATTATGTGAATCTTGCGGAAGGCCGCTCGATGATCATCAGGCGCAGCTTGCCGATATGAGGTATGACGGCAGCGCAAGGCGTTCACAAACGTATAATAAAACAATTATTGATAAGATATGGAATTTCTTTTCTTCCGTTAAAGTCGGAATATGGCTGATCGTTATCACACTTGCCGCGTCGGCATTCGGCACCATTTTTCCGCAGGAAGCCTATTTGCCGCCGGGCGCCCAGCCAGATACATACTATGAACAGCAATACGGCACGATCGGCAAAATCTATTATCTTTTAGGCCTTCACCATTTATATGGCTCTTGGTGGTATATGCTTCTGATCGCATCCATCGGCGTTTCTCTCGTCATTTGCAGCCTGGATCGGGTGATTCCCCTTTACAGAGCGCTCAAGAATCAAGGCGTGCGGCGAAATCCGGTCTTTTTAAGAAGGCAGCGTCTGTACAGCCGGACAGAAACCGAGCTGACCGATGATACGGTGGACAGAATCAGAACCCAATTAAAGAAAAAACATTATAGATTGCGAGAAAAAGAGGGAAGCATTCTTGCTGAAAAAGGTCGCTTTTCGAGATGGGGACCTTATGTGAACCACATCGGCCTGATCATTTTTCTCATCGGTGCAATGCTGAGATTTGTACCGGGAATGTATGTCGATGAAACCCTATGGGTCCGGGAAGGCGAAACCGCTCCGATTCCCGGCACTGACGGCAAATATTATTTGAAGAATAACCAATTCAGCATGCAGACGTATAACAAAAAAAACGAAGATAAAGTTTTCGCCGACGCCATAGACAGGGCAGGAAACGGCAAGGTCGCCAAAACCTTTAAGACGGACGCCGTTCTTTACAAGAGGGAAGGCGATATTGTATTCGGAGAAAAACCGAAGCTTAAAAGAATAAAAGAAGAAAATATCCGTGTCAATGAACCGCTGCGTTTTGATTCCTTCTCCGTTTATCAAGTGGACTATAAAGAAAACCAGCTGGATCAAATGGTATTTCAGCTGATTGACCAAAAAACAAAACAATCATTTGGGAAGCTGAAGATTAACCTTCTTGATCCTGATACGGACTATGATCTTGGTAGCGGTTACAAAGTGCAGATCGCCAGCTATCTTCCTGATTTTTATTTTAACAAGGACGGAGAACCGAGCACAAAAACCAAGGTCCCTAATAATCCGGCTTTTGTCTTTAAGATAATTGCGCCTGACAAACCGAAAGGGGAGAAAAGCTTTGTTGCGATCCAGCAGACGGTTGAGGGCTCGGGCCATAATAAGTACAAATTAAAATTTGATCATGTCGAAACGAAAAACATTACAGGCCTTACCGTCAGAAAGGATTTAACCTTATGGGTTCTTGCCGTCGGCGGTGCGATTTTTATGATCGGTGTCATTCAAGGCATGTATTGGCAGCACAGAAGAATCTGGCTGCATAGAGGAGACGGGGAAGTGCTGGTCGCGGGACATACGAACAAAAACTGGTTCGGTTTGAAAAAGGATATCGAATATGCTCTAAACGGAACAGGGATTTCAGAACCGGCTGATCAAAAAGAACTGACGAAAAATAAGGCCTAGTGAAAAAGGAGTGGTGTCATGGCGGAGCTGAGCGCAAATTTTCTTTATGCTGCCTTTTTGATTTATTTAATCGCCGTCCCGATTTTCGGCGGCGCCATCCGGGGAACTAAAGGCAAAAAGGACGGAAAGGGCCGCTGGGCGGCAATTGGAATCACCTTAACGGTTATCGGATTTCTATGTCATCTCGGCTACTTCATTACGAGATGGGCTGCAAGCGGTCATGCGCCTGTCAGCAATATGTTTGAATTTACCACGTCTTTCGGCATGATGCTTGTCCTTGCTTTTATTATTCTTTACTTTATTTATAAGCTGCCGTCTTTAGGAATGTTTACATTGTCGATTGCGCTGCTGCTTATTGCATACGCAAGTATGTTTCCGACAGATATTACGCCTCTAATTCCGTCACTGCAGAGCAATTGGCTGTATATTCACGTGACGACAGCGGCACTGGGGCAGGCTATTCTTGCCATCAGCTTTGTCGCCGGGGTTATATTTCTGTTAAAACATGTCGACCAGTCAAAGCCGAGCAAAAAAACATTTTGGCTTGAAGTCATTATGTTTATCCTCGTGACGGCCGTGGCGTTTATCGCGGTCACGTCGGCATTCCGGCTTGCTGATTATAAAGCTGAGTTTAATTGGGTGGATAAAAAACAGAATAAAAGTGTCATGGTATACGATATGCCCGCACTTGTCGGGCCGCATGATGGAGAACTGCTCACAGAAGGCGCGATGAAGCCGGTCATTGAGCTTCCCGCCATTTTTTCAGGCAGAAAAGTAAATACGGTTATTTGGTCGTTTGGTGCGGGGCTTGTGTTATACGGCGCACTCAGGCTGATACTCAGAAAAAGAATCAGCGCATTTATCAGTCCGCTCGTAAAGAATGTGAACCTGGATTTGGTCGATGAAGTCGGCTACCGCGCCGTTTCCATCGGCTTTCCGGTGTTTACTCTCGGCGCCCTCGTGTTTGCGATGATTTGGGCGCAGCTTGCATGGACGCGGTTTTGGGGCTGGGACCCTAAAGAAGTTTGGGCCCTTATTACCTTTTTATTTTACGCCGCTTACTTGCACTTGCGGCTGTCAAGGGGCTGGCATGGCGAGAAATCAGCATGGCTTGCTGTGATCGGCTTTGCCATTATTATGTTTAACTTAATTTTTGTGAATCTTGTGCTTGCCGGACTTCATTCGTACGCATAGACCAGAAAGCGATACAGTTCTCAAGCCGCCGCACAGTTTGTTAAAATGATAGTAACAGAAGGAAAGCAGGGGGAAAACGATGGATCAAACAAATGAAACTAAAATATTAGTAGTAGATGATGAAGCCAGAATTCGCCGCCTTTTAAGAATGTACCTTGAACGGGAAAACTACGTGATTGAAGAAGCGGAAAACGGCGATGAAGCCATAAAGATGGGGCTGGCATCAGATTATGATCTCGTGCTGCTTGATTTAATGATGCCGGGAACAGACGGAATAGAAGTCTGCCGCCAGCTCAGAGAAAAAAAAGCGACTCCGATCATTATGCTGACTGCAAAAGGGGAAGAAGCCAACCGCGTACAGGGATTTGAAGCCGGAACGGATGACTATATCGTGAAGCCTTTCAGCCCAAGAGAAGTGGTGCTTCGTGTGAAGGCGCTTTTGAGAAGGGCTTCCCAAACGTCATACTTTACCGCCAATACGCCGACTAAAAATGTACTTGTTTTTTCTCATCTTTCAATCGATCACGATGCCCACAAAGTTACCGCAGACGGCACGGAAGTGAGCTTGACGCCGAAGGAATACGAGCTTCTGTATTTTTTGGCGAAAACGCCTGATAAGGTCTATGACCGGGAAAAGCTCTTAAAAGAAGTGTGGCAGTACGAATTTTTCGGTGATCTCAGAACGGTGGACACTCATGTAAAACGGCTTCGTGAAAAGTTGAACAAAGTTTCCCCGGGAGCGGCGAAAAAAATCGTCACCGTATGGGGCGTAGGGTACAAATTTGAGGTAGGCGCTGAATGAAGTTTTGGAAAAGCGTAGTAGGAAAGCTTTGGTTTACCATTCTTTCGCTCGTGTTAATCGTATTATTCATTTTAACCGTCCTTTTGCTGGAATTTATAGAAAATTATCACGTCGAAGAAGCGGAAGAAGATTTAACGCAGCTTGCCGATAAAGTTGCGGTCATTTTAGAAAACCATGAAGACCAGGCTTTGGCAAGATCCATTACGTGGGAGCTGGCTGACAATTTAACGAGCATTGCGATCATTCAGGATGATAAACATGTTTGGTATTCGCCTAATGATGATAATCATTTATCATCCATTACGTTGTCGCAAATTGAACGTGACCGTGATTTACACAAAGCGCTGAACAGCCATAAAAAAGTCAGCAAACGCGCCGGGCCGAATGATACTGAACGGCTGATCGTCGGAGTGCCGTATGAAAAAGACGGCAAAAAAGGCATGGTCTTTTTATCACAGTCACTGCTTGCTGTAAAAGACACGACTAAACATACGACCCGTTACATCTTTCTCGCCGCGGGTATTGCCATTGTGCTGACGACGTTTTTTGCCTTCTTTTTATCAAGCAGGGTAACGTACCCGCTTCGAAAAATGCGGGAGGGCGCACAGGATCTGGCAAAGGGAAAGTTTGACACGAAAATTCCGATCCTCACACAAGATGAAATCGGGGAGCTCGCCATTGCTTTTAACCAGATGGGCCGGCAGCTCAATTTTCATATTAATGCCTTGAATCAGGAAAAAGAACAGCTGTCGAACATTTTAAGCAGTATGGCCGACGGGGTCATCACCATTAATATTGACGGCACCATTTTGGTGACCAATCCGCCGGCTGAACGTTTCCTGCAGGCCTGGTATTATGAGCAGAATATGAATATAAAAGAAGATGACAATCTTCCGCCGGAAGCAAAAGAGCTGTTCCAAAATGCCGTCAGCACAGAAAAAGAACAAATGATTGAAATGACACTTCAAGGAAGGTCATGGGTGCTTTTGATGTCGCCGCTTTATGCAGAATCACATGTTCGCGGTGCTGTGGCCGTGCTCCGGGATATGACTGAAGAACGCAGGCTTGATAAATTGCGCGAGGATTTCATTGCCAATGTCAGTCATGAACTCAGAACGCCGATTTCTATGCTGCAAGGGTACAGTGAAGCGATAGTGGACGATATTGCAAGCACGGAAGATGACAAAAAAGAGATTGCCCAAATTATATACGATGAATCCCTGCGTATGGGAAGGCTCGTAAATGATTTGCTGGATTTGGCGAGAATGGAATCCGGCCATACGGGACTTCATTATGAGAAAGTCAATCTGCATGAATTTCTTGAGAAAATCTCCCGTAAATTTTTCGGAGTAGCCAAGGAAAAGGGAGTTGCGCTTACAGAAGATATATCAGTGACGGAACCGGAATGTACGTTTGATGAGGACAAAATGGAGCAAGTCTTTACGAATCTCATTGACAATGCACTGCGCCACACCGAGTCCGGCGGAAGCGTCCATATCGCCGCCCAAACCGTAAAAGACGGTTTGAAGATCGATATCAAGGATTCCGGCACTGGTATTCCGGAGGAGGATCTGCCCTTTATTTTCGAGCGTTTTTATAAAGCGGATAAAGCGCGGACAAGAGGAAGGGCAGGCACGGGGCTCGGTCTTGCCATCGTTAAAAACATCGTGGAAGCCCACGGCGGTTCGATTGCGGTACACAGCAGAATCGACAAGGGAACGACGTTTACCTTTTATATTCCGACAAAAACGCAAGAGGGCGTCTGAAATTGACGAACAATCTTGTTCCATAAGAAACACCCGCATATCCGGCGGGTGTTTTTATTTATTTCTCACTTAAAAATTTAAGAATATGTTAATATAAATTCCCTTCCAAATTCCAGTTTCTCGTAATATAGTTGTAATGTAACTTTTCAACCCATTTTTACGACAAAAAAGTGAACGGAGGGGCTTCCCATGGAAGAAACCTTTCAAATATTATATGATACATACCATCAAGATTTATACCAGTTTTTGTTTTATATGGTAAAGGATAAGACCCAGGCCGAGGATTTGGCGCAGGAAGTGTATATCCGCGTCTTGAATTCTTATCATACATTCGAAGGAAGAAGCAGTGAAAAAACATGGCTTTTGTCAATTGCGCGCCATGTGGCGATTGACTGGTTCCGCAAGCAGCAAACGATCAGACAGCGTATTATGGGTACATTTGATTGGGATACACAAGATGTCAGAGATCAGCATTTGCTTCCGGACGAACTTGCCGTTCAGCACGAAAATGTCCGGGAAATTTATACTGCGCTTGATCATTGCACCATCGATCAAAGGGCTGTTATTATCTTGAGATTTATTCAGGGTTATTCCATTCAGGAAACAGCCGCCGCTCTCCGCTTCTCGGAAAGCAAAGTCAAAACGACCCAACACAGAGGGCTCAAAGTACTTCGGAAACAGATGGAGCTTTTGAGGGAGGAGCTAATGGATGATGAAGTCATACTGGAACGAAGAAAGAGTAAAGGAGTTGTTAAGACAACTTCCGGCGGTTAGAGACCATCGTTCGCCTGATGCCATTTACCGGAACATTCAAACGGTAAAATACAGGAAAAAACCGGTCCGAACCTGGATTGGCCCCGCCGCAGCCACTGCATGCGCATTGTGCATCGCTCTTTTGATATCTCCTCATCTGCTGACAAAAAATGAATCCGGCAGCCAGCTTGCAGCTGATGAGCAGCAAACTGTAAAAACCAGTCAGGCAGACCCTGCCAAGCCGATTCGGAAAACATTTGTCGTCTCAAAAAAAGAAAAAAACAAGTACATTACCATGGCGTTTGCTGATTCTAAAACGTCTGCAGTGATCCCCGTCAGTTTTGAAAAAAAGAAGCAGAACGAGTCGGTTCAAGAAGCGCTGACAGAAGGCAGAGACTTAAAAGTACCGGATTCTTTTATGTCTGTTCCGGAACTTTTGGATGGTGTTCAAGTGACGGCAGACGAGAAGGATTTGCTTGTGCAAATAAACCGGCGTGTTGCGATTGAATCCTCAGCAGAAGCAGAATTATTAAAAAAAATGCTGAAAGAAACACTGACATGGAGCCCTTATGAACGAATCAAAGTCACAAACATTCAAAACGGCGCCGGGCTGGAGTTCGGAAAGTCTTACGGGATATCCACTGAGATTCCCGTACCGAAGAAGAAAAACAGGGCGTATTTTTCTTACCACGACGATCTGGGACAAGAATATCTTATTCCGTCTGAACAAACCTATGATTCTGTAAAGAAGGCCATTGACGGAATGAAAACAGACAGAGGTTCTCATACGGCCGGTGTGATTGACGCTGATTCGATAGCGTCCGTGTCTGAAAGTGAAAACCATCAGCGGTTACGGATTCAATTTTCGGGGAAACATGCAGCGGAAGACTCGTTAAAGGGGATTTTGATGATTGAAGGGCTGCTGCTTACCGCGAAGGAATTTGGTTTTTCTGAGGTGCTGTTTGCACATACGCGTGCAAAAAAGATCGGGGAATACGATGTAACAAAGCCGGTTCCCGTGCCCGTTGCGCCTAATCCGATTCCTGTTCAGTAAACATAATAAAAACCCAAAACATTAATGTTTTGGGTTTTTTGCTTGTTACGGAAGGTCAATCAATTTGACGGATACAATATCCTGAATGGCAGTCAGCTCATTAACGACTTTCTCTTCTAAGTGTTTGTCAAAAGAAAGCATCATGATCGCTTCTCCGCCTTTTTCTTTGCGTCCTACCTGCATGGTGGCGATATTGATATCATTATCACCCAGGATGCGGCCGACACGCCCGATAACGCCGGTCGTATCTTGATGCTGGATGTACACTAGGTGTCCGGCAGGGTTTAAGTCAATATTAAATCCGTTCAATTCAACAATACGCTCACCGAAGTGCGGGATATACGTAGCCGTTAATGTAAATGTGCTGCGGTCTCCGGTTACTTTTACGCTGATGCAGTTATCATATCCAGATTCAGAGGAGGAAATTTTTTCACTGAAGCTGATACCGCGTTCCTTAGCGACACCGCCGGCATTGACTTCATTAACCGTTGAATCGACACGCGGTTTTAGGAAGCCGGACAGCAGGCTTTTTGTGATAAATGATGTTTCAAGTTTGGCAATGGTCCCTTCGTATTGAATAGCGACGTCTTTTACGGGTTCCTTCATGCACTGTGACACAAGGCTGCCGATTTTGTCAGCGATTTGATGATACGGCTGGATTTTTTTGAATTCGTCTTTTGTCATTGCCGGCAGGTTGATCGCTGACATGACCGGCAGACCTTTTGCAAACTGCAAAACTTCTTCCGACACTTGAGCCGCGACATTCAGCTGGGCTTCTTTTGTGGAAGCGCCTAAATGTGGTGTGGCAATCACTAACGGGTGATCAGGAAGCTTTGACTCAACAGGCGGCTCCACTTCAAACACGTCAAGCGCAGCTCCTGCGACATGGCCGCTTTCCAGCGCCTCCAAAAGCGCAGCTTCATCAATAATTCCGCCTCTTGCACAGTTCACAAGGCGAACGCCTTTTTTGGTTTTCGCAATGGTTTCTTTATTAAGCAATCCTCTTGTCTCCTTTGTTAAAGGAGTGTGGACGGTAATGATATCTGCGCTTTCAAGCACTTCTTCAAACGTCCGGCTGTTGACGCCGATTTTGCCTGCTCTTTCCTCAGTTAAAAACGGATCGAACACATGAACCGTCATGCCGAAAGCTCTGGCGCGCTGTGCAATTTCGCTTCCGATTCGGCCCAGCCCGATAATGCCCAATGTTTTTCCGTAAAGTTCTGCTCCGACAAAAGCCGTCCGGTTCCATTCTCTTGATTTCACTGAGATATTGGCTTGCGGAATATGTCTCATTAATGAAGAAATCATTGCGAATGTATGCTCGGCAGTAGAAATCGTATTTCCGTTTGGCGCATTAATGACGATAACCCCGTGTTTTGTAGCCTCATCAATGTCGATATTATCCACGCCGACACCGGCTCTTCCGACGATTTTCAATGAAGTCATTTTTTTGAATAACTCTTCCGTTACTTTCGTGGAACTGCGGACTAACAAAGCATCAAAGGTATGTAATTCATCTTCTGCGTCCGCGGCGTTTTTTTGAACAATTTCTATAAAATCTGAATCCATTAGCGGCTTTAAGCCGTCATTGCTCATCTTATCTGAGACCAAAACTCGAAACATTGTTAGATTTCCTCCTAGTTTAGCTGACTAAATATCTGATAATTTATCATATTCTTAATATAGTGTCAATGTGTATTGACGCAGTAAAGGAGAAAAGGAAACGCAATCATTTCAATTGTGATAAGGCAGTGAACATGATAAACATTTTATTTTAAAATTGAGCAGTTCTCTATACAATTCCAAACGGATCGTTTATAATGTGAATAAATTCATATGATCAATCTTCGGGGCAGGGTGCAATTCCCTACCGGCGGTGATGAGCATAAAGCTCTAAGCCCGCGAGCTGCTTCGGCAGCAGGATCCGGTGAGATTCCGGAGCCGACAGTATAGTCTGGATGGGAGAAGATGGAGGTTCAGCGAGCGTTTTGATGATCATATCAAACGTTTCTTTGCCAAGCCTAAGTAAGCTCCCGCTTTTTGATAAAAGCGGTTTTTTTATTGGGCTGTAAAAGAACCTTTCCACTTTTCGAGAGATTGGATCGAAAAGGAGAGAGCATTGTGAAAGTCAAAAAATTAGTTGTCATCAGTATGCTTAGCAGCATTGCCTTTGTGCTTATGCTGTTAAATTTCCCGTTTCCGGGTCTTCCGGATTACTTGAAAATCGATTTCAGTGACGTTCCTGCGATCATCGCCATCTTGGTTTACGGGCCTGCGGCGGGTATTGCGGTGGAAGCCATTAAAAATATTCTTCAATATATCATTCAGGGAAGCATGGCCGGCGTGCCTGTCGGGCAAGCAGCCAACTTTATCGCGGGAACGCTGTTTATTTTGCCGACGGCGTTTATGTTTAAAAAGCTGAACTCTGCAAAAGGGCTTGCGGTGAGCCTATTGGCGGGAACTGCGGCTATGACCGTATTAATGAGCATTTTAAACTATATTCTGATCCTGCCCGCATATACTTGGTTCTTACATTCACCGGCACTGTCAAACAGCCAATTAAAAACAGCGATTGTGGCGGGAATATTACCGTTTAATATCGTGAAAGGCATCATCATTACAATCGTGTTTACATTTATTTTTACGAAGCTTAAACCTTGGATTGAACAAAAACGCAGTATTCAAACGCCATAATGAAAAAAGCGTCCGGCTATGAAAGAAGGCCGGGCGCTTTTGTTTGTTTTACAAAAATAAAGACCCCGGCTGCAATTGGACCGGGGTCTTTCCTGAATTCAAAAGCTCCTCGCGGAGGGCTTTTTCTATTCGTATTTTAGCGGGTCGCCTTCGAACGGTTCATCCGCAACTTTGATTGAATCAGTAGGGCATCCTTCAAATGCGTCAATCATATCTTCTTCCAGAACTTCCGGAACTTCAACGACGCCTTTATTTTCGTCAAGTGTAACGAATGCAATGCCTTCATCATCATAGTCATAAATGTCTGGTGCAGCAGCTCCGCAAGCGCCGCATGCAATACACGTATCTTTATCTACAATTGTGTACTTTGCCATGAATAAAACCTCCCAGATTGTTCGTGTTGGAACAAATGGTTTACCTTATATATTTTTTAAATATAACACCTATTCCTCTTACTTATTGTAATGATGTTAGTGTCAAATTTCAACAGAAAAATGATTGAGAATGCTTATCATATAAGGGATTCTCTATAGCACTTCCCCCTAAAAGATGACTTTAAACGTCAATTTTATTTGAAAATCTGTTAAAATAAAAAGAACAAAAAACAACGAATCTTGTCAGGAAGAAATGTAGGTGTGTTTAGATTGGCGATAAACTACTTCGATACCGTGGTTCTCGACTGTCTGGACAAAATAGACGGCGAACGGACACAAAGTGCTGTGTTTCATTTATTAAAAGGAAAAAAGTCGTCCCAAACCATTCAGGATGCCGGCTTATTTCAGATTGCTAAATATTTCGGCATGGCTTCCCAGTGTGAACGCGGTGATATTGCAGCTGCAATACATAAACTCACTGAGCACTCTTACATTGAAGCGGGAAAAGAAACGAGTGCGTTTAAAGTGACGGCCCGCGGCGTTCAGGAGCTTGAACAGGCATTTGCCGAGCGGCCTTGGCCTCAGCACTGCCACGGCGCCAATTATCAAACGCCGGCAGTCATCCTGTGGAAGCGGCTGTCCTTGCTCGTTCAAGTGCTGTCAAATAAAGAGCATCAATGCAGTCAATATATACCGGTGACCAACGATGTTCAGACGCTCAGATGGGTCAAACGGTTCATGCGGCAAAAGACGGATCATAAAGAGCTCTCCGTCAAGCTGCATGACATGCTTTCTCATTATTTGAATCAATTGAACGGACAGCAGGCGCTTATTTTTGTCTGCTCATTAACCTCATTTGAACGAATCGGAAGCACAAATAAACAGCTGGCCGATGAATTGGCCGAAGATGAGTGGTATGTGTCCATCCAGTTTTGGGGGGTGCTGCATTATGTTATTCAATCATTACCCCAATGTGCACATCCCATTTTGCGGGAGCTTCTGTCTGATCTTCAGGCAGAAAGCGCCCTTACACAGTCCGCAAGAAAAACCCTTGAGCTTGTGCAAAAAGGATTTCCGATTGAACGGATTGCGGCAATCAGAAACTTAAAAACCGCCACGATCGAAGACCATATTGTGGAGATTTCTTTACATCAGCCCGCCTTTTTTATTGAACAGTACATTTCTAAAGAGGAGCAGCGCATGATAGCGGCATTTGCAAAACAGCATCAAACCAATAAAATCAAACGGATTCGTGAAGGGTTGCAGATGCGATTCAGCTATTTTCAGATCAGGCTGGCGCTGGCAAAGACGGTGAAACAGTATGACTGAGCTGCAAAAAGCATTATATCGGCATTTTGGTTTCCGCTCGTTTAAAAAAGGGCAGGAAGAGATTATAAACAGCGTGCTCCAAAAACAGGATACAATTGCAATGCTGCCGACCGGCGGAGGGAAATCATTGTGCTACCAGCTTCCCGGTTACATGCTGGAAGGTTTGGTGCTGATTATTTCACCGCTTCTCTCATTAATGGAAGACCAGGTGCAGCAGCTGAAGGCAAGGGGAGAAAAGCGGGTTGCTGCTTTAAACAGCATGCTGAGCCCGAACGAAAGACATTTTATTCTCAGCAACATCAGCCGATACAAATTTCTCTACCTGTCCCCTGAAGCTCTGTCGTCACCGTATGTTCTGAACCGTCTGAAAAGCGTCCCCGTCAGTTTATTTGTCATTGACGAGGCTCATTGCATTTCCGAATGGGGGCATGATTTCAGGCCTGATTATTCGAAACTCGGGCCTTTCAGAAAAGCACTCGGCCATCCGCCTGTGTTGGCGCTGACTGCAACGGCAACGAAAGAAACGCTTCTTGACGTTGCGGATGTGCTCGGGCTGGAGCATGCTGTGCGACATCTTTATTCAGTCAACCGGCCGAATATTCTTTTGGCGGTTGAAAACTGCACAGATACAGCCGAAAAGATAAATAGGATAGCAGAGCTTGCTGAAAAGCTTGAAGGCCCCGGGATTGTATATTGTCCGACGAGAAAGTGGGCGGAAGAGCTTGCGGCTGAGCTGAACGAAAAAACGGGAAAGCGGACGGACTATTATCACGGAGGAATGGACTCCGGAGACAGAATTTTAATTCAGCAGCAATTTATCCATAACCAGCTTGATTGCATATGCTGTACAAATGCGTTTGGCATGGGAGTGGACAAGTCTGATATCCGCTTCGTGATTCACTTTTCTCTTCCTCAAACGGCTGAAGCCTTTATGCAGGAAATCGGCAGAGCGGGCCGCGACGGCAAACCGAGTGTCAGTATTTTGCTGAGAGCCCCCGGCGATATTGAACTTCAGCAGCAGATCATTCAGATGGAAAGTCTGTCGGATTATGATCTGGAAGCCATTCTGTCCGCCATAAAAAACGCCGGAACTAAAGAAGAAAGGGAGCTTCGCGACGTTCTGATAAACGGAGGCGTTCAAGAAACACAGGCGCGGACAGCCGTCCACCTGTATCTTCAGGGGAAAACGTCCAAGGAGCTCCTTCAAAAAGAGCTGACATGCCGTTTAGAGAACAAACTTCATAAAATGCACCGCGTTTCAGCGCTATTAGGGCGAAAAGAGTGTATAAGAGAAGCGCTATTAGCTTATTTTGATGAATCGTACGAGCCTGACGGTCAAACCGGGCAATGCTGCAGCAGCTGCGGGATCGACCTGTCGCCCTACGAACAAAAAGGAGAACGGAAAAACATGGAGCGGTTTGACAATTGGAAGCTGGAATTAGATCGAATCTTCGGCCTGCGGTCTGCGGGTGAGCTCAGCTGAGACGGCAAAGCGAAATGATCCATCAGCTTACAGATCAGGAAATTGTAAAACAGCTGTATTTCACTCAATTCGTTATATTGATTGCGTCAGCTGTGGCAGGCTTTTTCTTTTTTGAGAATATTCACGATTTTTTCAAGCTGTGGAATATAAGGGACGAATATATCATATTGTACGGTGTACCTCTTGCCGTCTTTGTCATTTTTACTGATATGGCGGTGATGAAGTGGTGTCCGCGTCATTTATATGATGACGGCGGGATTAACGAATTGCTTTTTCGGAACAGGCCGGTGCCTCATCTGCTGTTTTTGACGCTTCTGATTGCATTTGCCGAAGAAATCCTATTCAGAGGCGTCTTGCAGACACATATCGGTTTATGGGCCGCAAGCCTTGTTTTTGCCGTGCTTCACTTCAGGTACTTGACGAAATGGCTGCTATTTATCATGGTAACAGGTATCAGCTTGATGCTGGGGCTTATCTATGAATGGACCGGCAATTTATTCGTTCCGATTACAGCGCATTTTATTATTGATGCGGTATTTGCCTGTCAAATCCGTTTTCAATATGTTAGGAGGGGTTTGCATGACGGAAATGTCAAGAGTTGAAAGAAAAAAAGCTCAGCTGCGTGCCGAGCAGCAGATTGCCGCGGCAGCGGATGAACAAATTGAGTATCTTGAAGACAGCCTCCCGACAAGACAATCTGTAAAAGAGGAGCGTAAAAAAAAGGAAGAACAGGTGAAGGAAAAAACCAAATCGAAAACGCCGCTGTTCACCTTTCTCACCGTGCTGTTTATCGTAGTAACGATAGGTGTCTTTTTCGGTCTTCTTTATATGACGAACAGCAGCAGATTTGACCCGAAGGATTATGAAGATGTCTTCATAGACCATAGCGAAAGCGCACCTGCCGTTATCCCAAAAACGGACGTGCAGAAGGAATCATCAAAAACCGCTCTTTTAGAAAAGCCTGAAAAAAAGGCAGAGGATAAAAAAGAAAAGCAAGAAAATGTATCGGCACCGAAAAAAACGGCGGAAAAAACCGATACAGCAAAAGCCGATACAGCTTCAGAAAAAAAGGAAAAAACTACAGACACCGAATACGCGGAGACAAAACAGCAGTCTCCGCCGGCTGTCCGTGAAGCAACGGCTGAAACAAACAAGCAGAATGAACCTGAGCCCCGAAAAGAGCAGCAGGTCGTAAAACATACAGTGCAGCAAAAAGAAACGCTTTACCGCATTTCTATGAAATATTACAAAAGCAGAGCGGGTGAGGAAAAAATCCGCAGCTATAACCGTTTAAACGGAAATGAAGTTTATGCCGGTCAGGTTCTGAGCATTCCTTTATCCGATTGAATGCATGTTTTCGCCGCGTCTTTCATATAGTGTATCAATGAAAATGGACAAGGTGTGAAGCGCATGGATTCATTATGGAAGCAATTAGACCGATTTGTTGACGGGCCGACGAAACAAATGCTTCAGGCGCTGGTCAAAAGAAAATTGAAATACGAAAATTATGCCAGACAATGCCGAAGATGGCAGTGGACTTCCCTCGTTTGTTTTTCCCTGATGTGCGTATTGCTCATCTTTAAAAGCTTCAATGCGCCGCAAACTTCTCCGCAGCTGATTCTGCAAGAGATATTAAGCCATACGGTTTATTTATGCTGGATCATGGCTTCCGCTTTCGCGTACTGCACTTCTTACTATTTTAAAAAAAAGGAAGAAAAAGCTGAGGGAGAATATCATAAGCTGAGATGTGAAATTATCCAAAAAAGCACGGATTTGTGGCCGCAGCCGGAGAAATGGAGAGCGAGAGAATCTGTTTTTCACCTGATGAAACATCGGTATGATATAAATCTTTATTTTGAAAGCAAATAAAATGAGGCGTTTTCCGGAAAGGATAGAAACGTCTTTTTTTGTTTGTCCGTCTAATCAGAGACATTTACAGAATGGAGAGTGCTTTTATGAAGCTTGCAGCGGGTATTCTTGGCTCACTGGCAGGAGCGGCTGCTGTCATGGCCGCCGTCATGTACAAAACAGCAAAAGGCAGTCATCTGAAAACACATACCTTTACCCTTCGGAAGATGAAAGGGATGGAGCCGCTCACGATTTTTTTTATTTCTGACGTGCACAGACGTTTAATTGATGAAAGCCTTTTAAAAGAAGCATCCGCTCATAAGCCTGATGCGGTGTTGCTCGGCGGTGATTTAGCTGAGGGCGGAGTCCCTTACGCGAGAATTGAAGAAAACATCAAGCGGCTTACAAGACTCGCACCCGTGTTCTATGTATGGGGAAATAACGATTACGAAGTCAGCCAGCAGAAGCTGCTCTCTATTTTCAACACATACAAGGTCATTCCGTTGAGAAACGAATCTGTTTTGTTTACCTATAAAGGAGAGACAGTTACAATCATCGGTGTCGATGACATCAGAATGATGATGGACGATTACGGGTCTGCGATCAGAAATATTGACGAAAACCGGGTGAATGTACTGCTTTGTCATAATCCAGACATCCGCGAGCAGATGAGTGAATCAGACGGAATTGACGCCGTTTTCAGCGGCCATACGCACGGAGGCCAGATCCGCTTCGGACAATTCGGACCGTACGAATTAGGCAAAACAGGCACTGTAAAGCAGGCGCATTATTTGATCAGCAATGGCTACGGCACCACAAAAGTTCCGCTGAGATTCGGAGCGAAACCTGAGACGCACATCGTCCGGCTGTGCGGCCCCGATGCGTCTTTTTCTTAAAACGGGCGGGCCGTGCGGATAAAAAACGGCATTGTGCTTGTCTTCGCGCTGTACACGGTGTAAACTGATAACAAATTAAGAACCTATGACTCATTTATTCATATACTGTGTTATATGATTTGTGTGCAAGAAGAGGCAGGAGGGAACATTATGCGGCTTGAGCGTCTGAATTATAATAAGATTAAAATCTTTTTGACCCTCGACGATCTCACGGATCGGGGACTGACAAAAGAAGACCTCTGGAAGGACTCGTTTAAAGTCCACCAGTTATTTAAAGATATGATGAATGAAGCAAATACAGAGCTCGGCTTTGAAGCGAATGGTCCGATCGCGGTTGAAGTGTATTCTCTTCAGGCACAAGGCATGGTTGTGATTGTGACGAAAAATCATGACGCGGAGGCAGAAGACGACGAATACGATGATGATTATATCGAGATGCAGGTCAAACTTGACGAAAGCGCAGATATTATTTATCAATTTCATTCCTTTGAAGATATTATTCAGCTTGCCGGCAGCCTGCATCGCATCGGTATTACCGGCGGCACCGTCTATCACTATGAGGACCAGTATTATGTAAGCCTTGAAGACCTCGGCTCTCATTCTGCCGAAGGCGTTGTCGCGGTTTTAGCCGAATACGGGCATCCGGCGACTCTGACGATTTACAGGCTTCACGAATACGGAAAACTGATTATGGACGGAAATGCAGTGGAGACCATCCAAGCTCATTTTTCGTAAAAACATATATGTAACGGCTGCTGTTTCCGGCGGCCGTTTTTTTTAAGCGAAATAATGGAAAAATCATTGTCTTTCTTCTATGCACAGCCAATATGAAGGTGTATACTATTCACTGAAAGGGAGCATGAGAGAAACATAAGATTTTAGGAGGTTAACTCAAATGGCAGCCGATCGATTCACCGGTCATAATGATGAAGACAAACATGATGTATTAAAATCAACCCAAACCGTAATACATAAAGCGCTGGAAAAATTGGGGTATCCAGAGGAAGTGTATGAACTGCTGAAAGAGCCGCTCAGATTGTTAACGGTTAAAATTCCGGTTCGGATGGATGACGGATCTGTAAAAATATTTACAGGCTATCGTGCACAGCACAATGACTCCGTCGGTCCGACAAAAGGCGGTATTCGTTTTCACCCGAATGTAACGGAAAAAGAGGTGAAAGCACTTTCCATTTGGATGAGTTTAAAATGCGGCATTATTGATCTTCCTTATGGCGGTGGTAAAGGCGGAATTGTTTGTGATCCGAGAAATATGTCATTCAGAGAGCTTGAAAGGCTGAGCAGAGGGTATGTCAGAGCAATCAGCCAGATTGTCGGACCGACAAAAGATGTTCCGGCACCTGATGTATTTACAAACTCGCAGATTATGGCTTGGATGATGGATGAATATTCAAGAATTGATGAATTTAACTCACCCGGCTTTATTACGGGAAAACCGCTTGTGCTCGGGGGTTCCCACGGCAGGGAATCAGCTACGGCAAAAGGCGTAACGATTTGTATAAAAGAAGCGGCCAAGAAAAAAGGTCTTGATATTCAAGACGCGCGCGTCGTCGTTCAAGGTTTCGGGAACGCGGGCAGCTATTTGGCTAAATTTATGCATGACGCCGGTGCGAAAGTTGTCGGAATTTCTGATGCGTACGGAGGTCTTTACGATCCGGACGGTCTTGATATTGATTATCTGCTTGACCGCAGGGACAGCTTCGGGACAGTGACAAAGCTTTTCAATGACACCATTACGAACCAAGAGCTGCTTGAACTGGATTGTGATATCCTTGTCCCGGCGGCGATTGAAAACCAAATTACTGAAGAAAACGCTGACCGCATCAAAGCGAAAATCGTTGTGGAGGCGGCAAACGGACCGACGACGCTGGAAGGAACAAAAATCCTTACAGATAAAGGGACGCTGCTTGTTCCCGATGTTTTGGCAAGCGCCGGCGGCGTAACAGTTTCTTATTTCGAATGGGTACAAAATAATCAAGGCTTCTACTGGAGTGAAGAAGAAGTAGAAGAAAAATTGGTAAACATGATGGTTAAATCATTTAATAATATTTATGAAATGGCGCAGAACCGCCGAATCGACATGAGGCTCGCGGCTTACATGGTCGGCGTGCGGAAAATGGCCGAGGCTTCACGTTTCAGGGGCTGGATATAAACCAATTGTTTGCATAAACATAAAAAATCTCCTATGATTGTATAGGAGATTTTTTATATATGGAAACAATTGATGGAAATGCCAATCGCAGGAGTTGAAGGACATGACAGAAGAAAAAGCAATTATAATAGGCGGAGGTCCTTGCGGATTATCAGCGGCTATACATCTGAAGCAAATTGGCATAAATGCCCTTGTCATCGAAAAAGGAAATGTCGTAAACAGCATTTATAACTATCCGACACACCAAACCTTTTTCAGTTCAAGCGAAAAACTGGAAATCGGTGACGTGGCC
Source organism: Bacillus sp. YC2 (assembly GCF_019891195.1). Classification (NCBI taxonomy): domain Bacteria; kingdom Bacillati; phylum Bacillota; class Bacilli; order Caryophanales; family Bacillaceae; genus Bacillus; species Bacillus sp. YC2. The sequence continues at coordinate 116,656 of NZ_JAHXDO010000007.1, forward strand.
TTTATTACTGAAAACAGAAAACCGGTCAGAATTCAGGCTCTCTCGTACTACAGAGAGGTTGCCAGAAGAAAAGAGCTGCGGGTAAACGCATTCGAAAAAGTTGAGCGCGTCACAAAACAGGAAGACGGCCGCTTTCTTGTAGAAACGTCAAAAGACCGTTATCTCACCCCATTTTGTATTATTGCGACAGGATATTATGATCATCCGAATTATATGAACATTCCGGGTGAAGAGCTGCCTAAGGTTTTTCATTACTTTAAAGAAGGCCACCCGTATTTTGATAAAGATGTTGCCGTGATCGGCGGGAAAAATTCAAGTGTGGATGCCGCTTTGGAGCTAGTAAAGTCCGGCGCGCGCGTGACGGTGCTTTACAGAGGAAACGAGTATTCCCCAAGCATCAAGCCGTGGATCTTACCCGAATTTGAAGCCCTTGTCAGAAACGGCACAATCCGTATGGAGTTCGGCGCCTGTCTGGAAGAAGTAACGGAAGATGAAATCATTTTCCGATCCGGCCGAAATGAAACGGTCCGGCTGAAAAATGATTTCGTATTCGCCATGACGGGTTATCATCCCGATCACAGTTTTCTTAAAAAGATCGGCGTACGGATAGACGAGGAGTCAGGCCGTCCGTTTTTCCGCGAAGAGACGATGGAAACAAATGTCGACGGTGTTTTTATTGCCGGAGTCATTGCGGCGGGAAATAACGCCAATGAAATTTTTATTGAAAACGGACGTTTTCACGGCGGCTTGATCGCTGCGGAAATTTCAAAAAGACTTGGTATCTAGAGCATATGATCATTCATATGCTCTTTTTTTAGAAAATGGAAGATGTAAAATAGAGCGCAACATGGTACGATAGATTTAGGAATTTAAAGGAAAGAGGTTGCCTGATGTTTGCAATCATCTCTGCAGGAATTGCCCCCGGCATTGCGCTGTTAAGCTATTTTTATCTAAAAGATCAGTATGACAATGAACCCGTACATATGGTGCTGAGGTCTTTTTTTCTTGGGGTCGTTCTTGTGTTTCCGACCATGTTTATCCAATATGTCCTCGAAAAAGAACATATAGGGGAAGGGAGCTTTTTTGTTTCGTTTTTGTCTTCAGGTTTCTTGGAAGAATCGGTTAAATGGTTTATTCTGATGGTCAGTGTGTATCCGCACGCCCATTTTGATGAGCATTACGACGGTATCGTTTACGGAGCCAGTGTGTCTCTGGGCTTTGCCACCCTTGAAAATATTCTTTATTTATTCGGCCATGGAGTTGAGCATGCTTTCATCAGAGCGCTGCTGCCGGTCTCCTGTCATGCGCTTATCGGAGTCATTATGGGCTTTTATCTTGGAAAAGCGCGTTTTTCGCAAAAAAAAGCCCGTGCCAAGTGGCTGCTGATCTCGCTGTTTGTACCTTCATGCCTGCACGGGTCTTACGATTTTATTCTGACCGCCCTGCGTCATTGGGGGTATTATATGATTCCGTTTATGCTGTTTTTATGGTGGTTCGGTTTACGAAAGGCAAAAAAAGCCCGTTCCGTTAATATGATCCAAGTATAAAGAAACCGCACAATGCCGTGCGGTTTCTTTTTTATGTCCCGGTAAGGGATAAGAAGGAAACGGTGTATAAAAATAACCGCGTGACAGACAATACGATTACACTTTAAATTTTGCTGTAGGAGGCTTGAAAAGATGAAGTCCAAAGGAGCGTTTATGGCATGTCTCATTCTTTATTCCTTTGTTATCACCGCTTTCTTCAATCATGAAACGGCCTATGCGTTTTCAAATCAAGTGATTCAAAGAGGAGCGACGGGGGATGATGTTATAGAATTACAGGCCCGTCTTCAATATAACGGGTTTTACAACGGGAAAATCGATGGGGTTTACGGCTGGACCACATATTGGGCCGTGCGGAACTTCCAGGAGAAATTCGGAATGAAGCCGGTTGACGGCCTGGTCGGAGCAAAAACAAAACAGACCTTGATCTCGAAATCAAAGTATTATCGTGAATATGTCATGGAGCAGATTCAGAAAGGAAATACGTTCACGCATTACGGCGGCATACCGTTAAAAAATCAAACAAAGCCGTCAGCAGCCGCCCAAAAGCCGGCTGGAAAAAATCAGCCTGCACCAAAACCGCAAAACAAAACAGGCGGCCAAACACAGGCGTCTAAAAAACAGAATACAACTGCAGCCAATATGCCAGGCGGTTTTTCAAACAATGACGTTAATCTGCTGGCGCAAGCCGTATACGGAGAAGCGCGTGGTGAGCCTTTTGAAGGGCAGGTCGCCATTGCCGCGGTCATCTTAAACCGGATCAAAAGCCCGTTATTTCCGAATACGGTGGCAGGCGTTATTTTTGAACCGCTTGCTTTTACAGCCGTTGCTGACGGACAAATTTATCTGCAGCCGAATGAAAGAGCGAAAGAAGCGGTGCTTGACGCAATTAATGGCTGGGACCCTTCCGAAAACGCGTTATACTATTTCAACCCTGACACGGCGACCAGCGCATGGATATGGGGCCGCCCGCAGATTAAGAGAATCGGTAAGCACATTTTCTGTGAGTAAAAGAACGCATAAAAAGAGGTGTTAAATATGATCAGAGGAATCATCATCGCTGTTCTCGGAGTCGCCATTGCCGCAACCGGCTATTGGGGATATAAAGAGCATCAGGAAAAGGATGCCGTCCTTTTGCATGCTGAAAACAATTATCAGAGGGCTTTTCATGAATTAACGTATCATGTTGACCAGCTTCACGATAAAATCGGGACGACGCTGGCCATGAACAGCAAAAAATCTCTGTCACCGGCGCTGATTGACGTGTGGCGGATTTCATCAGCGGCTCATAACAATGTGAGCCAGCTCCCGCTTACTCTAATGCCTTTTAATAAGACGGAGGAGTTTTTATCCAATATAGGAGATTTCAGCTATAAAACATCAGTCAGAGACTTAGACCAAAAGCCGCTCGATAAAAAAGAGTATACGGCATTAAACAGCCTTTATAAACGGGCGGAGAACATTCAAAACGAACTGCGCAGCGTTCAGCACCTCGTGATGAGCAAAAATCTGCGGTGGATGGATGTTGAAATGGCGCTCGCATCTGACAGAAAACAGAGTGACAATACTATTATCAACAGCTTTAAAACAGTCGAGAAAAATGTAAGCGCCTATTCGGAAGGCAATTTCGGCCCTACATTTACAAGCGCAAAAACAGCGCAAAAGGGTTTTAACCATTTGCAGGGAAAACAAATTACCGAAAAAGAAGCGATAAAGATCGCGGAACGGTTTGCGCCTGATCATAATTATTCCATTAAAGTGGTCAAAAGCGGCAGAAAAACGAACCGGGATGTATACAGCATCCGTATGAACGACGCGGATCATACATCTAAGATCTATATGGATATTACGCAAAAAGGCGGCCATCCGGTTTATTTAATTCAAAACCGGGCCGTGAAAAAGCAAAAGATCAGCCTCAATGAAGCATCAAATCGGGCAATCGCATTTTTAAAGAAAAACGGTTATGAAACGAAAGCCCTCGAAATTGACGAAAGCGCGCAATATAATAATATCGGTGTTTTCACCTTTATTCCTGTTGAGAAAAATGTCCGTATCTATCCGGAAGCGATCCGTATGAAGGTTGCGCTGGATGATGGTGAAGTCGTCGGCTTTTCCGCAAGGGATTATTTAGCGGCGCACCGCACGAGAACCATTCCGTCTCCGGCTTTATCGGCGGATGAAGCGAAAGCGAAGCTGAATAAGAATGTCGAGGTAAGAGAAACGCGCCTCGCATTAATAACTAATGAACTCGGCCAGGAAGTACTGTGCTACGAAATCCTCGGCACCATAGGGAATGACACGTATCAAATGTTTATCAATGCGGACGACGGGAAAGAAGAGAAAATAGAAAAGCTGAAAAGCGCAGAACCTGTATATAAAGACCTATAAAAACGAAGGAGGAAAGGACTAAAAGTCTTTTCCTTTTTTTCATTACATGCTTTAATAAAAGCATAAAGCTAATGAAAGAGTGAAGGTCATGATTGCTGTCGGAGATTATATATGGATTGAATACATAGAAAACAATGAGTGGAAAAAAGTAAAAAGCAAGGCGGTCAGCGTGGAAAACGGAGAGCTGCTGATTTCGTATCCTGTCGATCTCGACTCGGGACGGACGGTCTTTTTGCACAGAGGATTGGAAATTACGGTTGAATTTACAGGCATCGGCCAAGTCCCATACCAATTTAAAAGCACGGTAAAAGGAAAGAGAAAAGATCCTATTCCGATGATTGGGCTGGACTTCCCTTCCAAGGAGGACATGAAACGAATTCAACGGCGTCAATTTGTGCGGGCGGACGCTGTATTGGATGTGTCTGTTCGCAGCGAATCAGGAAAAGCCGCGTTTCAAACGGTTTCCTCTAATATCAGTGCAGGGGGAATGGCCCTTGTGCTGCCTGAGCATGTTTCTGCAGAGCCCGGTGAAAAGCTGAATGTCTCCTTCTGTCTTCCTCTTCCGGAAAAGCCGGCCGATATTACGGCAGAAGCAGTCATTCAGCGGGTCTTCTATGATTCAAAAGCTGATAAACAGAAAATAACACTCGAATACACAGAGATTAACCCCGGCTCACAGCAGCTGCTGATCCAATACTGTATGCGCATGCAGCTTCAAAACAGAAGAAGCAGGCTGTCCGAATAAACAGCGGCGCACTTTTCCATACTAATCATAATGGAGGTGCGCGTGTATGAAAACGTTTGAACGGCTGCTTGTAAAATTAGTATGCATCCAGCTCTTAATTCTGGCCGCAGTACAATTTCTGCTTCATTATCAGCCTATCGAACCTTATATTTCAAAAGCGGTGAAATATGAAGGAGTAGATAAAATGGAGAAAAAAGAGTGGATTGAAACGGTAAAACGGTAAAAATCATCTCATTTTTTTCGCCCTTTTTATGCAGTTCGTGATACAATCCATAGAGGAGAAAAGAGCAAGGAGAGAGATTATGGACAAGAAATTATCGATTGCAATTGACGGCCCGGCAGCTGCCGGAAAAAGCACCGTTGCTAAAATAGTGGCTGAAAAAAAATCATATGTGTACATTGACACAGGCGCGATGTATCGTGCAATTACATATACGGCATTAAAACAAAATACAGATTTAACTGATGAAGCGGCGCTTACAGAGCTGCTGAAGCAGACGGAGATAGAGCTTGTTTCAGCTCCGGAAGGGCAAATCGTTTTAGTAAACGGAGAAAATGTGACAGAAGAGATCAGAAAAGATGAAGTCAGCAACCAAGTATCCATTGCCGCCAAGCATAAAGGCGTCAGGGAAGAAATGGTCAAAAGACAGCAGCTGCTTGGAGAAAAGGGCGGCGTTGTCATGGACGGCCGGGATATCGGAACGCACGTGCTGCCTGATGCGGAAGTGAAAATTTTCCTCTTAGCCTCTGTAGAAGAAAGAGCGAAACGCCGTTATGAAGAAAATGTGAAAAAAGGCTATGACGTTCATTACGAGACGCTGATAGAAGAAATTGCAAGACGCGACAAGCTTGACTCAGAACGGGAAGTCTCGCCGCTGCGCAAAGCGGATGACGCGATTGAAATTGACACGACGTCTCTCAGCATTGCTGAAGTTGCAGCCAGAATTCTTGAAATCGTCGAACAGAAATCACGTTAACCTTGCTGCCGTTCATTTTAAATTTTTTTCCGCAGACAAGATGTTATTGCTTGACAAACCAGTCCTTTTATTAGAAGTTAATACTAATAAAACTTTTTATTGAACATTCAAATTCTTTTTGAATGATTCTTTAATACATATTCGGCTAAAAGCGGACAGTCACATGTTCAGCTTTCAAACCGTTTTAATTAAGCTGTGTAGGTTTGGACCAAGGAGGTTATTCAAATGACAGAGGAAATGAATCAAATTGATGTTCAAGTGCCAGAGGTTGGAGATGTAGTAAAAGGGATTGTGACAAAGGTTGAGGACAAACATGTAGATGTTGAGGTTATCAATGTCAAACAGTCCGGCATCATTCCAATCAGTGAATTATCAAGTCTTCATGTAGAGAAAGCATCGGATGTCGTGAAAACAGACGACGAGCTTGACCTGAAAGTAACAAAAGTGGAAGACGATGCTTTGATTTTATCTAAACGTGCCGTTGATGCTGACCGCGCTTGGGAAGACCTTGAGAAAAAATTCGAAACAAAAGAAGTGTTTGAAGCTGAAGTGAAAGATGTGGTGAAAGGCGGTCTCGTCGTTGATATCGGCGTTCGCGGCTTTATTCCTGCATCACTTGTCGAAGCTCATTTCGTTGAGGATTTCACTGACTATAAAGGGAGAACTCTCTCTCTTATCGTCGTTGAACTTGACCGCGAGAAAAACCGGGTGATTCTGTCACACCGGGCTGTAGTGGAAAAAGAACAAGCAAACAAAAAACAAGATTTTCTTCAAACGCTTGAGGTTGGAAGCGTGCTTGACGGAAAAGTGCAGCGCCTGACTGATTTCGGCGCATTTGTTGATATCGGCGGAATCGACGGCCTTGTTCACATTTCCCAGCTGTCCCACTCACATGTTGAAAAACCGTCTGACGTGGTGGAAGAAGGCCAGGAAGTAAAAGTGAAAGTGCTGTCTGTAGACCGTGATAATGAGCGTATTTCTTTATCGATTAAAGAAACGCTGCCGGGACCGTGGAGCCAAGTCGGCGAAAAGGTAAAACAGGGAGATGTGCTTGAAGGCAAAGTGCAGCGCCTCGTCAGCTTCGGTGCGTTTGTTGAAATTCTTCCGGGCGTTGAAGGCCTTGTTCACATTTCGCAAATTTCCAATAAACATATCGGAACGCCGCATGAAGTGCTTGAAGAAGGACAAACTGTAAAAGTGAAGGTGCTTGATGTCAACGAAAGCGAAGAACGCATTTCCTTGAGCATGCGTGAGCTTGAAGAAGCGCCAAAAGCTGATCAGGAGGACTTCCGCCAATACCAGGCGAAGGAAGAGCCGAGCACAGGCTTCCAGCTTGGCGATTTAATCGGAGACAAGCTTAATAAATTAAAATAAATTGGTGATAAAACGTGACACGAGCAGAACGAAAAAAAGAACATATAAATCATGCGCTGTCGACCGGCCAAGACCGTGGAACAGGGCTTGATGATATTACGTTTGTTCATGTCAGCCTGCCAAACCTTGCATTGGAAAAAGTGGATATTTCAACGAAAATCGGCGGACTTACCAGCAGTTCGCCGATTTTTATCAATGCTATGACAGGCGGCGGCGGACAGCTTACATATGAGATTAACCGATCACTGGCAAGAGCCGCCCGCAAAGCAGACATTCCGCTCGCAGTCGGATCGCAAATGTCTGCTTTGAAAGACCCGTCCGAGCGGTTTTCTTATGAAATCGTAAGAAAAGAAAACCCGGACGGCTTAATCTTTGCGAATTTAGGCAGTGAAGCAGACGCTGAACAGGCAAAAAGAGCAGTTGACATGATTGAAGCGGATGCGCTGCAGATTCATTTGAATGTCATACAGGAGATCGTCATGCCTGAGGGAGACAGAAGCTTTACGGGCGCTCTGGACCGCATTGAGCGCATTGCAGGTGAAGCGGGTGTTCCTATATTCGTAAAAGAAGTCGGATTCGGCATGAGCAAAGAGTCGGCGCAGCAGCTGTTTGACATCGGAGTGTCAGCCGTTGATGCCGGCGGTTACGGCGGAACGAATTTCTCCAGGATTGAAAATCTGCGCCGAGAGAAGGAGCTTCAATTTTTTAATACATGGGGGATTTCGACTGCCGCAAGTTTAGCGGAAATCCGTTCGGTTTGCAGCGATCATCCGATTATCGCATCCGGAGGGCTGCAAAGCGCGCTTGATGTTGCGAAATCGATTGCTCTCGGTGCTTCTTTTGCCGGAATGGCGGGCAATTTCTTAAAAGCTTTGACCTCAAACGGGGAAGAAGGCCTGTTTAATGAGATCACGGCGTTATTGCACGAGCTGAAAATGATTATGACTGTCCTCGGCTGTCAGTCTGTTGCTGAATTGCAGCGGGCGCCGCTCGTCATAAAAGGTGACACCCACCATTGGCTTTCAGAAAGAGGGATTGATACGTCCCGTTTCAGCAGACGTTAAAAGGCATGCAGTCCGCATGCCTTTTTGTATGCTTATGATTTTCTTTTTCTGAACTCCCCGTTTTGCTCGAGGCTTGTCGCCCCCTTATGATGTATAGACTGGTCACGGTCTGATTCTACTCTGCGTGAGGCTTTCAGCTTTTTTTCCTGTCTGTCCTTTCCCATCGTCATTGCTCCTTTCAGTTATCATATGGTTTAAAAAATGCATTCCCGCTCCATACTGATCAGAGGAGGAGCGATTATGGAACTGTTTTATTATTACTGGTCTATGTGGTTTTTATGGATACTTGCGACTTTTATTTTTGCCAAAACGAAAAGCCGTTTTCACGTATCAGTCTTTATTTTGACTAATATAATGGCAAGCATACATCATATTACTGTTTATTTTACGCTGAACGCGGCGTATGTGATGTTTTTTGCAGCGGCATTTGTCTATGCGGGGCGCTTAGGCATGCATAAACAGCTCCGTTATATAGTGATACATTTGACGGCGGCGGCAGCTTACGGATTTATTTTTCTGTTTGCATTATATGATCCGGTTTGGTTTATCATAAAACCTGAATGGGCGGCGGTCATATTGCTGACCGTCATTACGGTTTCCGTTGAGGCGCGGTTTCCTGAGCGGCTCTGTCTGTTTGTTCTCGGTATGTGCCAAGGGGAGCTTCTATATTCTACGGTCATTCATAAGATTGCAGGCACCGTAACCGTCGGAGACTATCAATGGCTCTCCGGGTGCTCCGCGGGAGCGATTTTACTCGTCGGCTTGACCACATATGAACAGCTTGCGGCACGTGTCGGCGCAAAAAGCAAAAAGACGGGAAAAGGAGCTACAAAAATGTCATGAAAACAAGCCGGGACTGTTACATGATTGCGAAACATTTTGAAGAATACATTGTGATCTCAGTGAAAACTGATATAATAAATGAGTTAAGCCCTTCTGTTTGAAGGGTTCTTTTCATAGCGAAGATGATTTTAATAACCGGTTGAACAATTTTTATGAAAATGTAAGCGGCTGGATTGAAAGGAAGGGTACTATGGGTAAACCTGTCGTAGCCATTGTCGGAAGACCGAATGTGGGAAAATCCACAATCTTTAACCGGATTGCGGGTGAAAGAATTTCAATAGTAGAAGATACCCCCGGAGTGACGAGGGACCGGATATACAGCTCGGCGGAATGGCTGAATTATGATTTTAACCTGATCGATACAGGCGGAATCGACATCGGAGACGAGCCGTTTCTGACACAAATCCGTCAGCAGGCTGAAATCGCCATGGACGAGGCTGATGTGATTATCTTCATGGTGAACGGCCGTGAAGGTGTGACTGCGGCTGATGAAGAAGTGGCGAAAATACTTTACCGGACGAAAAAGCCGGTCGTATTAGCCGTTAATAAATTAGATAATACCGAAATGAGATCAAACATTTATGATTTTTACGCGCTCGGCTTTGGCGAGCCTTATCCGATTTCCGGTACACACGGCTTGGGTTTAGGCGACTTGCTTGACGCGGCTGCCGAGCATTTTAAAAACATTCCGGAAACGAAATACAGTGATGATGTCGTGCAATTCTGCCTGATCGGCCGCCCGAATGTCGGCAAATCTTCCCTAGTGAACGCGATGCTCGGCGAAGAGCGTGTCATCGTCAGTAACGTCGCGGGAACAACGAGAGACGCTGTGGATACGGCGTTCACATATAACCAGCAGGATTTTGTGATCGTTGATACAGCAGGAATGAGAAAAAAGGGTAAAGTATACGAAACGACTGAAAAATACAGCGTGCTTCGGGCGTTAAAAGCGATTGACCGCTCAGATGTCGTCGGTGTGGTGCTGAACGCTGAAGAAGGCATTCTTGAGCAGGACAAACGGATCGCCGGCTATGCCCATGAAGCGGGAAAAGCCGTCGTGATTGTCGTAAACAAATGGGATGCCGTGGAAAAAGATGAACGCACGATGAAAGAATTCGAGCAGAATATACGGGAACATTTTCAATTTCTCGATTATGCGCCGGTCTTGTTTATGTCGGCATTGACGACAAAACGGATTCATACACTGATGCCTGCGATTATTAAAGCAAGTGAAAATCACTCGCTTCGCGTGCAGACAAACGTGTTAAACGACGTAATTATGGATGCGGTCGCCATGAACCCGACTCCGACACATAACGGCTCGCGCCTGAAAATTTATTATGCGACTCAGGTTGCTGTAAAGCCGCCGAGCTTCGTTGTTTTTGTCAATGATCCGGAACTGATGCATTTTTCTTATGAACGCTTTTTAGAAAACCGAATCAGAGATGCGTTCGGTTTTGAAGGGACGCCAATCAAAATATTTGCAAGAGCGAGAAAATAAAAAGGTGTGATACAGAGATGAAAAAAGTGGCAATGCTTGGAGCGGGAAGCTGGGGCACTGCACTTTCTTTAGTGCTGGCTGATAACGGACATCAAGTCATGATGTGGGGACACCGTGCCGAACTGATCAATCAAATCAATGAACTGCATGAAAACAAAGATTATCTGCCTGGTGTGGAGCTTTCCAGTTCCGTGATCGGCACCGCTGATTTAAGCGAGGCCTTAACAGGTGCTGAGTACATTATTGTCGCAGTGCCGACAAAAGCCATTCGTGAAGTGCTGAAGCAGGCTTTGCCTTACCTTTCTAAAAACTCGATTTTTGTTCATGTCAGTAAGGGAATCGAGCCGGACACGCTTCTCCGCATTTCAGAATTAATGGAAGAGGAGCTGCCTGAGGAGTACAGAAAAGACATCGTTGTGCTTTCCGGGCCGAGCCATGCTGAAGAAGTCGGATTAAGACACCCGACGACCGTCACGTCATCCTCTAAAAATATTGAGGCTGCAGAAGCTGTTCAGGATTTGTTTATGAACCAGCATTTCCGTGTTTATACGAACCCGGATATGATCGGTGTTGAAATAGGGGGAGCCTTAAAAAATATCATTGCTCTGGCCGCCGGAATTACAGACGGATTGGGCTACGGAGATAATGCGAAAGCGGCGTTAATCACACGCGGGCTTGCCGAAATCGCAAGGCTTGGGACAAAAATGGGAGGTAATCCTCTTACTTTTTCCGGGCTGACCGGCGTAGGCGATTTAATTGTGACGTGTACAAGCGTTCATTCCCGGAACTGGCGCGCCGGCAACCTGCTTGGCAAAGGGTATAAGCTTGAAGAAGTCCTCGACAAGATGGGAATGGTTGTTGAAGGAGTGCGGACAACAAAAGCGGCATATCAGCTTTCACAAAAATACCAAGTGAAAATGCCGATTACAGAAGCGCTTCACCAAGTGTTATTTAATGGGCAAAAGGTAGAAACGGCCGTCGAATCCTTGATGGCCAGAGTAAAAACCCATGAGATGGAGGACTTGGTCAACACATTTGAAAACCAAGCGAAGTGACAATAAAACGCGGCCTGCATATTCTGAAGTGATGAAAGTCCAAATCGCGGAACTCTCCGGCTGAAATCGCTTAAAACATTTGCTGATTTAGGCAGAAGAGGATGCATACGTATGCGCACCCGCATACTATAGCATCGAAGTCCAAGAGAGTGTATCTTAGACGTGCAGGTAAATATAGTCAACTTGACTGAAGCAAAGTCCCCCTCTTTGCTTCAGTTTTTTTGTTTTTTTCAATAGATGGAAAACATGTTGATCTTTTCAACATTTGTATATTAAAATAAAATATAACGCTTACAAAAGAATGATCGGGGGGCACGAACGTGAGTGTAGCATTGATGAAAATGTGGTTTGCGCTTGGAGCTATGGGATTAATGTTTGTCGCGGTTGCGTCTATTTATGTAAGCCGGTATAAATGCAAAAACAAGTTTATAAAAGCCGCAGTTTCTTCGCTCGCTTATGCCTGTATGCTCATATCAGGCTTGATCGTGTTAATGGTTGTGTTCAGCGGGCCTGTCAATGAATAAAGCAGGAAAGGGGGAGCGGGATGCATAAATTGAAAATTGCCGTGATAACGGCCGCGGTGCTTCTTCTATCAGGCTGTTTATACCCGGAAGCGAAAAAAACTGAAAATCAAGTGTCTTACAAACATCAGCTTGAGCAGGTTCAAGCGGCCGTTAATGAATTTAAAAAGGCAAACGGCGGCCTGCTGCCCATTCAGACAAAAGATATGAAAACACCGATCTATCAAAAGTATCCGATAGATTTTAAGCGGCTGGCGCCGAGATACATGGAAGAGCCGCCTGCTTCGGCCTATGAAAGCGGAGGAACGTATCAATACGTGCTCGTAGACGTGGAAAACAAGCCGACTGTCAAGCTCATTGACCTGCAAATGGCAGAAAAAATCCGTGAAATGAAGCTTCGTGTCAAAATGTATCAGGAAAAACATACATACCCTCCCTATCAGGACGTCGTCTCAAAGGGCCTGTTCACATTGGATAAAACAAAGCTCGGCATCAAAGAGTCTCCTTCAGTCAGAAGCCCGGTATCCGGCGTTTCGCTGCCGCTTTTAATCGGTGCGGACGGGGATATCTATGCAGACTATCGCGTCGATCTCGCCCGCTGTCTGAAAGAAAACAAAAAAACAGTAAAACCAGGTACGGAAATCCAGGATATCTTATGGAAGGACACCCCATTTGTCCCGGCTTTTTCAGTCAAATACACCGTGAATGAAAAACAGGAACCCGTTTTTTTAGAAAGTAAAACGAAACAGGAATGAACCTTTCTCCCGCGCATACAAATAGGGAGAAAGGTTTTTTCTGATTGTAATAGAAAGACTGCCTGAAAATTTTCTAAAGATGTCATATTGAAATAGGACAACGTCATACACATATAGTGTCCTGTATTTGATTGAAGAATGGTGAAATAAAAATGATAAGGATAGGAAGTCCGGGAGGGGATCACTTGGAAAAGGTCGATATTTTCAAGGATATCGCTGAACGAACAGGGGGCGATATATACTTAGGAGTCGTTGGCGCTGTCCGTACAGGGAAATCTACTTTCATTAAAAAATTTATGGAGCTTGTGGTGCTCCCGAATATCAGCAATGAAGCGGACCGCGCGCGGGCGCAGGATGAGCTTCCGCAAAGCGCCGCAGGAAAAACGATTATGACCACGGAACCTAAATTTGTTCCGAATCAGGCAATGTCCGTTCATGTAGCGGAAGGACTTGATGTCAACATCCGCCTGGTGGACTGTGTGGGATACACTGTTCCGGGGGCAAAGGGATATGAAGATGAAAACGGCCCGAGAATGATTAATACACCTTGGTATGAAGAACCGATTCCATTTCATGAAGCAGCGGAAATCGGGACGAGAAAAGTCATTCAAGAGCACTCTACAATCGGAGTTGTCATTACGACAGACGGCTCGATCGGCGATATCGTACGGGGTGATTACGTAGAGGCGGAAGAAAGAGTCATTGAAGAGCTGAAGGAAGTCGGCAAACCGTTTATTATGGTGATCAACTCTGTGAAGCCGTACCATCCGGAAACCGAAGCGCTCAGGCAGGAATTAAGCGGAAAATATGATATACCGGTACTCGCTATGAGTGTTGAAAGCATGCGGGAAACAGATGTCTTAAGCGTCCTCAGAGAAGCGCTTTATGAGTTTCCTGTGCTTGAAGTGAACGTCAATCTGCCGAGCTGGGTCATGGTGCTCAAAGAAAACCATTGGCTCAGGGAAAGCTATCAGGAATCAGTGAAAGAAACCGTAAAGGATATCAAACGTCTGCGTGATGTAGACCGGGTTGTCGGCCACTTCAGCGAATTTGAATTTATTGAAAGCGCCGGTTTAGCCGGGATTGAGCTGGGGCAGGGTGTCGCTGAAATCGATTTGTACGCTCCTGATCATTTATATGACCAGATTTTAAAAGAGGTAGTGGGCGTTGAAATTCGCGGAAAAGACCACTTGCTTGAATTGATGCAGGATTTTGCTCATGCGAAAACGGAATATGACCAAGTATCAGACGCTTTGAAAATGGTTAAACAGACTGGGTACGGAATTGCCGCGCCGGCTTTAACGGATATGAGCCTTGATGAACCGGAAATCATCCGCCAAGGGTCAAGATTCGGCGTAAGGCTGAAAGCGGTCGCCCCGTCCATTCATATGATCAAGGTGGACGTGGAGAGTGAATTTGCGCCGATTATCGGCACGGAAAAGCAAAGCGAAGAGCTTGTCCGCTATTTAATGCAGGACTTTGAAGATGATCCGCTTTCTATCTGGAACTCCGATATTTTCGGAAGGTCGTTAAGCTCTATTGTGAGAGAAGGCATTTCCGCAAAACTCTCGCTTATGCCTGAGAATGCCAGATATAAGCTGAAAGAAACGCTGGAAAGAATTATAAACGAAGGATCAGGCGGCTTGATCGCCATCATTTTGTAATCAGAAGGACCTCTTCTTGAAACGGGAGGTCTTTTTTTATGTCCTTTTAGATACTGGAAATGAATCAAGGATTAGGAGGAAATAAGCAAAAAAAGGAATATTTGTTCGGGAAAACACGTGAAAACCTTGACGAGCAAGGGATTGGAGCTTTAAAATGCTTGATATGGCTTTTTATATGTGTTAATCTACATACAGAAAATCTTCACTTTGCTGGACAAACATTCCTCAGGGTGTCTATTTTCTTGTTAAAGCCGTTTACTTGTCTGTTCTTCCCTGCTTTGATTTTTTAATCAGACAGGTTTAGAATCAGGCTGAACTGTGAAGAAATGATAATAAACTGCTGAAATGATATTCTTTTGGGAGGAGGTGAAAGGCATGAACAAGACAGAACTAATCAATGCGGTTGCGGAAGCAAGCGAATTGTCTAAAAAAGACGCTACAAAAGCAGTTGATTCTGTTTTTGATACGATTTTAGATGCACTTAAAAACGGTGATAAAATTCAACTGATCGGTTTTGGTAACTTTGAGGTGCGCGAGCGTTCTGCACGTAAAGGACGTAACCCTCAAACAGGTGAAGAAATCGAAATTCCAGCAAGCAAGGTACCTGCTTTCAAACCAGGTAAGGCTCTTAAAGACGCCGTTGCAGGAAAATAATTGTGAATATAGATCGTGTATGCATCAGTCATACATACACTTTATTTCTTCACAGAAAAGCCCCTTTTTAAGGGGCTTTTCATATTTAAAAAGCCTCAGTCACCGAGCAGGGCTTTCGTTTTGCTTTTGGCGCGGCAAATGTGCTAGAATCGAAATTAAATGTATTCAATGGTGGAGGACACAGAAGATGAAAGAAGTTAATAAAGAGCAGATTGAACAGGCGGTTCGCCAGATTTTAGAGGCGATTGGAGAAGACCCGAACCGGGAAGGGCTTTTAGACACGCCGAAGCGGGTAGCAAAAATGTATGCCGAAGTATTCTCGGGATTGAATGAAGATCCGAAAGAACATTTTCAAACCGTTTTCGGGGAGGATCACGAGGAGCTTGTTCTAGTAAAAGATATCGCGTTTCATTCTATGTGTGAACATCATCTTGTTCCTTTTTACGGAAAAGCGCATATTGCCTACATTCCGCGCGGCGGCAAGGTGACAGGCCTCAGTAAATTGGCCCGCGCAGTAGAAGCCGTCTCAAAACGCCCTCAGCTTCAAGAGCGCATTACCTCAACAATTGCAGAAAGCATTGTAGAGACCTTAGATCCGCACGGCGTCATGGTTGTCGTGGAAGCTGAGCATATGTGCATGACGATGAGAGGCGTAAGAAAGCCGGGTGCAAAAACAGTTACATCCGCTGTGAGAGGTATTTTTAAAGATGACGCAGCAGCACGTTCGGAAGTTTTAGAACATATTAAACGTGCGGATTAATAATGATAGAGGGTGCCGATATGAATTCAAAGCATTCAAATGATTTTGTCGTCATTAAAGCGGTCGAGGACGGCGTGAACGTCATCGGTTTAACGAGAGGTACGGATACGAAATTTCACCATTCCGAAAAACTGGACAAAGGTGAAGTGATCATCGCTCAATTTACCGAGCACACATCCGCCATTAAAGTGAGAGGCAGCGCCCTCATCCAAACCGCTTACGGAGAAATGAAAAGCGAAAAAAAATAAGCTGGCTGTTTCCCGCTGCTGCTGAATGCTCGCAAACAGCGGGAGAATACAGCCAATTTCTTTTTTTTATGCTATAATGGTACGTGCGTATAATAATGACGATTAAATCTCATACATATTAGAATAAATGTGAATTTGGGGACAAGGGTGATATTTTTGCAAGACATCTACGGAACTTTAGCAAATTTGAATATGAAATTAAAACAAAAGCTGTCTCATCCTTATTTAGCGAAACATATTTCTGCGCCTAAAATCGATGAAGATAAACTTCTTCTTTTTCACGCTTTGTTTGAAGAAGCGGACATTAAGAACAACGACAGAGAAAATTATATAGTAACTGCGATGCTTGTCCAAAGCGCCCTTGATACCCACGATGAAGTGACAACAGCCAGAGCGTTAAAGCGAGATGAAAATAAAAATCGGCAGCTGACCGTGCTTGCCGGTGACTATTTCAGCGGACTGTACTATTCGCTTTTATCTGAAATGAAGGATATCTACATGATTCGGACACTCGCAACGGCAATTAAAGAAATCAATGAGCATAAAATCCGTCTGTACGATCGGTCTGTCAATGACATGAACCAATTGATCGGAAGCATGGCGATTGTGGAAGCGGCGCTGTTTCACAGAGTGTCAGACCACTTCAACCTTCCGCGCTGGAAAAGGCTGGCAAGTGATTTTTTTGTATATAAGCGGCTGATGAACGGCAATGCTATATTTCTCGATGTAATCGGCAATATTGTAAAGTCAGGGAAAACAAAGGCTGAAATACTGGAAGAAAGCTTTACAAAAGCAAAGCAAAGCATTGAGACGCTGCTGCCGCTCAATTCACCTATTCAAAATCTATTGCTGAACCGGCTTAAAACAATCAGCCAAGACAAAACTTATCATCAGAAAGTGGAAGAAGGGTAACCATCATGCAGGAGTCAAAAGAACAGCGGGTACACGGCGTATTTGAAAAAATTTATAAAAACTATGACCAAATGAACTCTGTCATCAGTTTTCAGCAGCACAAAAAATGGCGCGATAAAACGATGCAGATCATGAATGTGAAAGAAGGCGCCAAAGCGCTCGATGTCTGCTGCGGAACGGCTGACTGGACGATTGCCCTTGCGAAAGCGGCCGGGAAAAGCGGCGAAGTAAAGGGACTGGATTTCAGTAAAAATATGCTGAGCATCGGCGAAAAAAAAGTAAAAGAGGGCGGTTTCAGCCAAATTGAGCTGCTGCACGGAAACGCGATGGAGCTCCCTTTCGAAGATGATTCATTTGATTTTGTCACCATCGGTTTCGGCTTGCGGAACGTCCCCGATTACCTGACAGTGCTGAAGGAAATGCGGCGCGTGGTCAAACCGGGCGGGCAAGTTGTATGCCTGGAAACATCCCAGCCGGAAATGTTCGGCTTCAGACAGGCTTACTTTATGTACTTTAAGTACATTATGCCTTTTTTCGGAAAGATGTTTGCGAAGAGTTACAAAGAATATTCTTGGCTTCAGGAATCGGCAAGAGAATTTCCCGGTATGAAAGAGCTTGCGCGCCTGTTTGAAGAGGCGGGCCTGACGAATGTTAAATACCATCCGTTTACCGGCGGAGTGGCTGCTACACATATCGGATGGAAATGATGAATAACAGATGTTTGGGTGAATGATATGAAATTTAAAATGGCCTATTCTTTTTTAAATGACGATATTGATGTGATTGAAAGGGAGCTTGAGCAAACGGTTCGGTCTGATTATCCCCTGTTAAGTGAAGCGGGTCTTCATTTGCTGCAGGCGGGGGGCAAGCGGATCCGCCCTGTGTTCGTATTGCTTTCCGGCATGTTTGGCGACTATGACATTAATAAAATCAAATATGTGGCAGTGACGCTGGAGATGATTCATATGGCATCGCTTGTTCACGACGACGTCATTGATGATGCCGAACTGCGGAGGGGAAAACCGACCATTAAAGCCAAATGGGACAACCGCATTGCCATGTACACCGGTGATTACATGCTTGCCGGCTCACTAGAAATGATGACGAGATTAGATGAGCCGAAAGCCCATCGGATCCTGTCCAAAACCATCGTAGAAGTATGCCTCGGAGAAATTGAACAAATCAAAGACAAATACAATATGGAACAAAACCTCAGAACCTATTTGCGCCGCATCAAACGAAAAACGGCTCTTCTCATCGCCGTCAGCTGCCAGCTTGGCGCAATTGCCTCAGGAGCCGATGAAAAGATTCACAAAGCATTATATTGGTTCGGTTATTATGTGGGAATGTCCTATCAAATCATTGATGATATTCTTGATTTTACATCAACTGAAGAAGAGCTGGGAAAACCCGTCGGAGGAGATCTTTTGCAGGGGAATGTCACCTTGCCTGTTTTGTACGCGCTGCATCAGCCTGAATTGAAAAATCAGCTGAAGCTAATTAACAGCGAGACAACGCAGGAGCAGCTCGCGCCGATCATTGAAAATATTAAACGGACGGACGCGATTGAAAAATCAATGGCCGTCAGTGAAAGATATTTAAAAAAAGCATTTGAGCAGCTGAATACATTGCCGAGAGGCCGGGCACGTTCTTCATTGGCCGCGATCGCAAAATATATCGGCAAACGGAAGTTTTAAGTCCTTTACGAACAAGATGTGAACTTTCTCCGCCCCGGATTGATTAATTGTCAGAAAGATGTTACGATTTCGGTGTGCAACTTGAAAGCCTATACATAATGATGGGGTGGAGAATCTTATGGAAAAAACTTTTATCATGGTAAAGCCGGACGGCGTACAGCGCCAGCTGATCGGAGAAATTTTATCCAGGTTTGAACGTAAGGGCTTACAATTGGCAGGAGCCAAGCTGTTGTCGGTTTCTGAACAAATGGCTGAAAATCATTATGCTGAGCATAAAGGAAAACCGTTTTTCGGCGAGCTTGTGGAGTTTATTACGTCAGGTCCTGTATTTGCGATGGTATGGGAAGGCGAAAATGTCATTGATATCACAAGACAGCTGATCGGAAAAACAAATCCGAAAGAAGCGCTGCCGGGCACGATTCGCGGAGACTTCGGAATGTTTGTCGGTAAAAATATTATTCACGGCTCTGATTCGTTAGAAAGCGCTGAACGTGAAATTCAAATTTTCTTTAAGCAAGAAGAGCTTGTGCCGTATCAAAAACTGCTGGCCGATTGGGTGTACTAAACCATAACGGCCTTTCTTTTCTTGTTTTATGTAAAGGTTTACAATTTTCGTGAAGGACAGAGTCAGCGGTACTCTGTCTTTTTTGTTTTTCATAAATCAGCCAACCGGCTGATTTTTTTATTGAAATCGTACAATTTAGAAAGAAAACAGGCTATACTAGGACAAAAGACAGCGAGATTGGGAGAGAAGCAATGGAGCCATACGAGATTTTTATCACCAAGTGGAAAAAAATGACTGGCGTTGATCTATCTTTATACAAAGAAGCCCAAATGAAAAGAAGGCTGACATCACTTTACGAAAAAAAGGGGTTCGGAGATTTTCAGCAATTCGCCGAAGCTCTTGAAAAAGACAAGCTCTTATTGAATGAAACATTAGACAGAATGACGATTAATGTTTCTGAATTTTACCGTAATTATAAAAGGTGGGAAGTTCTTGAAACATCAATACTTCCTTTATTAAAGAAAAATAAGCCGTTAAAAATATGGAGTGCGGCCTGCTCAACGGGGGAAGAGCCCTATACTTTGGCTATGATTCTTGATCAGCAGAAAGAGCTTCCCGGCTTTCAAATATTAGCGACTGATATAGATGAAAAAGCGCTCAGTAAAGCAAAACAAGGAATCTACCAGGAGCGTTCGCTTCAAGAGGTGCCGTCTTCCGTGAAAAACCGGTATTTCTTGAAGCAGGCCGATAACAGCTATCAAGTAAAACATGAGATCCAAAAAAACATTCGTTTTAAGCGGCACAACTTGCTTGCAGACAGCTATGAGCAGGATTTTGACCTGATTGTCTGCCGCAACGTCTTTATTTATTTCACTGAAAAAGCGAAAGAAGAGCTGTATGTGAAAATGGCTGACAGCTTAAAGAAAAACGGTATTTTATTTGTCGGCAGCACAGAACAGATTTTTAATCCGGAGAAATTCGGGCTTGAAAGCACGGATACGTTTTTTTATCAAAAAAGATAGAAGACTTTTTATGAAAACTTGTGGTATAGTTTTACTTAAAAGCGTTAATGCGATGAAGGGAGTAGAAGGAATGAGATATTTAACAGCCGGTGAATCACACGGCCCTCAACTGACGACAATTATTGAAGGTGTGCCTGCAGGGCTTTATATAACTGAGGAAGATATTAATTTTGAGCTTGCCAGACGCCAAAAAGGCCACGGCCGCGGACGCCGCATGCAGATCGAGACGGATCAGGCTAAAATCATGAGCGGGGTGCGTCATGCCCGGACTCTTGGTTCACCGATTGCGCTTGTCGTGGAAAATAAGGACTGGACCCACTGGACAAAAATCATGGGCGCTGCTCCGATTACAAAAGAAGAAGAAAGTGAAATGAAACGCCAAATTTCAAGACCGAGACCGGGGCACGCCGATTTAAACGGCGCTATTAAGTATAATCACCGCGATATGAGAAATGTGTTAGAACGATCTTCCGCGCGTGAAACAACGGTTCGGGTGGCTGCGGGCGCTGTCGCTAAAAAGATTCTGGCGGAGCTTGGCATTACAGTAGCAGGACACGTTTTAGAAATAGGCGGGGTGAAGGCTGACAAAACTGATTACACGTCAATCGAAGATTTGCAGCGGGTGACCGAGGAATCACCGGTCAGATGTTACGATGAAGAAGCGGGCCGTAAAATGATGGCGGCTATAGATGAAGCGAAAGCAAACGGCGACTCAATCGGCGGAATCGTAGAAGTGATCGTCGAAGGCATACCTGTCGGCGTCGGCAGCTACGTTCACTATGACCGCAAGCTTGACAGTAAGCTTGCCGCGGCTGTCTTGTCCATTAATGCATTTAAGGGCGTTGAGTTTGGCATCGGCTTTGAAGCGGCCGGCAAAAACGGCAGTGAGGTTCATGATGAAATCATTTGGGATGAGGAAAAAGGCTATACGCGTGCGACAAACCGCCTTGGCGGGTTGGAAGGCGGTATGACGACAGGAATGCCGATTGTCGTCCGCGGTGTCATGAAGCCGATCCCGACCTTGTACAAACCGCTGAAAAGCGTTGATATTGAAACGAAAGAGCCGTTTTCTGCAAGCATTGAGCGTTCAGACAGCTGCGCAGTTCCCGCAGCAAGCGTAGTGGCAGAAGCAGCAGTGGCCTGGGAAATTGCCAATGCCGTCGTAGAACAATTTGGCCTGGACCAAATCGACCGCATAAAAGAAAATGTAGAAAACATGAGAAAACTGTCGAGGGAATTCTGATGAAAGAGCTTGAGGTACGTACTGCTTCCTCATCGTATCCCGTTTATATCGGTGAAGGTATAAGAAAACAGGCCGCTGCATTTTTGACTTCACTGAACAGACCGCTGACGAAAATTTTACTTGTGACAGATGCTGAAGTCGACCGCCTGTACGGCGATGATATGTATCAGCTCTTAAGCGAAAATTGGCCCGTAAAAAAAGTCATTGTGCCGAGCGGTGAAGAAGCGAAGTCCATGGAAATGTATGAACGGATTCAAACGGAAGCCATTTCTTTTCATATGGACCGCTCCTCGTGTATGATCGCATTCGGAGGCGGTGTCACAGGTGATTTGGCAGGTTTTTGCGCAGCGACTTTTATGCGCGGAATTGATTTTATTCAAATGCCGACGACGCTGCTTGCCCATGACAGCGCGGTTGGCGGCAAGGTGGCTGTTAATCATAAGCTCGGGAAGAACTTAATCGGCGCGTTTTATCAGCCGAAAGCGGTGATTTATGATACGGAGCTTTTACAAACATTGCCGGAACAAGAGCTGAGATCGGGCATGGCCGAAGTGATTAAACATGCGTTTATCGCCGATCACGCTTTTTTAGAGAAGCTGCTTGGGCTTCAAACATTAAACGGACTGACGAGCGATGATTTGAATGAGATGATTTATAAAGGCATTTCTATTAAATCAGCCGTTGTGCAAGAGGACGAAAAGGAAGAGGGAATCAGAGCTTTCTTGAATTTCGGGCATACGCTCGGCCACGCCATTGAAGCTGAATACGGGTACGGTCAAATCACACACGGAGATGCGGTAGCCCTCGGCATGCAGTTTGCTCTTTTTGTAAGTGAACAGGCTGCTGGATGCCGAATGGACAGAAAAAGGCTCACAGAGTGGCTGAGAGGGCTCGGCTATCCCGGCACAATCAGAAATGATATCAAAACGTCCGTTCTTTCCGGCCGGATGATGAATGACAAAAAAACGCGCGGAGGCATGATCCAGTTCATTGTCTTAAAGGAATTAGGCAAAGCAAGAGACCTTATGCTTTCAAGAGATGAGCTGGAGAATTGGCTGAACAAGTGGCGAATGGAGGAGACAGCATGATGATACGCGGCATTCGCGGAGCAACGACGGTGGAACAAGACACCGAACAAGAAATTTTAGAAAAAACGCAGCAGCTGCTTGAAAAAATCATTAAGGAAAATCAAACAAAGCCGGAAGATGTTGTGCAAATACTGTTATCCGCCACTCCTGATCTTCATTCCGTTTTCCCTGCTAAAGCGGTTCGGCGCTTTTCCGGCTGGCAGTATGTGCCGGTGACGTGCATGCAGGAAATGGACGTGAACGGCGCCCTGAAAAAGTGTATTCGGGTCATGATGACCGTTCAGACGGATACGCCTCAAGATGAGATCAGGCACGTATATTTAGAAAAAGCAGTTGTGTTAAGGCCAGATTTATCATTGACAAAAAATGCTGAATTGTAATACGATAAACAAAGCTTAGAAATACACAGAAGTGTGTATAAAGCAAAAGCAAGACCTTGAAACAGCTGAGTTTAGAATAGGGTAGCAGAGAATGAGTTTAGCCTGAGCTGAGATAAACTAGTCTTTATTCTGCCCAAAAGAGCCTTCTTTTGGGTTTATTTTTTATCCGTACAATCCCTCTCACTCTTCATCTCATTCTCCTTCCCGTAAGGAGGAGAAGCATGAACATACAATCGGATGTTTCCTTATTTTTAAAGGACAGTCTGACACACCGCACAGTTCCGATCGCAGAGACATTTACGGTTGACACGATCACACCCATTCAAATGGTAGAAAAACTGGACAGGAACATTACGTATCTGCTGGAAAGTAAGGATGATACGTCAAGCTGGTCAAGATATTCCTTTATCGGCCTCGACCCGTTTACCACAATTAAAGAGAGTGATAACAAGTTCACCGCTGCCGATTCAAAAGGGCAAACGCTTTTTACGGCCGGCGAATTAAAAGCAGTCCTTGACTGGATGAATGAAAGTTTTCTGATTAAAACTCCCGACATTGATATCCCATTTTCAGGCGGAGCCGTCGGTTACTTGAGCTATGATATGATTCCGCTTATAGAGCCTTCCGTGCCAAGCCACGCAAAAGAAACGGATTTTGCAAAATGCATGCTGTTTGTCTGCCGAAAAATCATCGCGTACGATCATGAAACGAAACAAGTGCATTTTATTCAATATGCAGCGCTTAACGGCCAAGAGACAGACGAAGAAAAATGGGCTGTTTTTGAAGAAAATTGCGCGGAACTTCAGCAGCTTATTGACACTTTAACAGAACCGAAAAACGTGAAAGAACTGTTTTTTTCAAAAGAAACCTGTGACACGCCAAGCTTTGCCGGCGTCTCTTCCAATTATCAGAAAGAAGAGTTTATGGCAGATGTCCGCAAACTAAAAGAATATATAAAAGCGGGAGACATTTTTCAAGGGGTGCTTTCACAGAAGTTCGAGATCCCGGTATCTCGAGATTCGTTTGAGCTGTACAGAGTGCTGCGAATCATCAATCCGTCCCCTTATATGTATTATATAAAACTGCCGGACAGGGATATCGTTGGCAGCTCGCCGGAGCGTTTAATCCGCGTACATGACAGGCATTTAGAAATCCACCCGATTGCCGGAACGAGGAAAAGGGGGGCCGGGAAAAAAGAGGATGAGCGCCTGAAAAGAGAACTGATGAATGATGAGAAGGAAAAGGCCGAACATTATATGCTCGTTGATCTTGCGCGCAATGACATCGGCAGAGTGGCGGAGCATGGGTCAGTCTCTGTGCCTGAATTTACGAAAATCGTGTCCTTCTCCCATGTGATGCACATCATTTCGATTGTGACCGGACGCTTGAAACAAGGCATCCATCCTGTTGACGCGCTGATGTCTGCATTTCCGGCAGGCACGCTTACAGGCGCTCCGAAAATACGTGCGATGCAGCTTTTACATGAACTGGAGCCGACACCCCGGGAAACATACGGCGGATGTATCGCTTATATCGGATTTGACGGTTCGATTGATTCATGTATCACGATACGCACAATGAGTGTCAAAAACGGTACAGCGTCCATTCAAGCGGGGGCCGGGATCGTAGCTGATTCTGTCCCAGAAGCCGAATATGAAGAGAGCTGCAATAAAGCGGGGGCGCTCTTAAGAACGATTCAGATCGCCGAAGACATCTTTTCAGGCAGGGAGGAGAAGACGGATGAACAAATTTCTGCAGCTTTGCGTTAATGGAAGCACACTTACTGCCGATGAGGCGGAGCAGCTGATGGAGATGATGATGAACGGTGAAATGAGTCAGCCGGAGATAGGCGGGATATTATCCGTTTTAGCCCACCGCGGGGAAACGGCAGAGGAGCTTGCAGGGTTTGTAAAGGTCATGCATGCCCGTGCGCGGACGGCGGAAGGCTTGCCGGACGTCGTTGATACGTGCGGGACAGGCGGAGACGGACTTTCTACGTTTAATATATCGACCGCAGCCGCCATCACAGCCTCTGCAGCCGGAGCCAAAGTTGCCAAACATGGGAACCGCTCCGTCTCATCTAAAAGCGGAAGCGCGGATGTTCTGGAAAAACTCGGGGTATCAATTCAGGCCACTCCTGACAGCGTCAAACGGAGCATTCAAACGAAACAGATGGGATTTCTGTTTGCTCCATTGTTTCATTCGTCTATGAAACACGTAGCCGCTGCGAGAAAAGAGCTCGGCTTCAGAACCGTTTTTAATCTGCTCGGCCCGCTCAGCAATCCGTTGCAGACAAAGCGGCAGGTGATCGGTGTCTACTCGGCAGAAAAGGCGCGGCTGATGGCGAGTGCTCTTGAACGATTTGATGTAAGGCACGTGCTTCTCGTTTCCGGCCATGACGGGTTAGATGAGCTGTCGATTACATCACCGACCGATGTGATTGAGCTGAAAGACGGAGAACGGCGCGAATATACCGTATCACCGGAACAATTCGGTTTAGAAACAGGCTCACTGAAGGATATTCAGGTGCAGTCACCGGAAGAGAGCGCCTGTCTCATTCAGAATATTTTTGCAAATCAATGCGTCCCGTCCGCTCTGCATATTACCGCTTTAAATGCGGGAGCGGCGATCTATACCGCAGGCATTGCAAATAGCCTGAGAGAAGGAACAGAGGCCGCTTTAGAAACGATTAAAAACGGAGATGCCAAAAGGCAGCTTGAACGTCTGAAACAGAAAGAGGAAGAAATCTATGCTTGATCAAATCATCAAACAAAAAAAAGAAGAAGTGAAATCAATTATTTTACCGGAAACCTGTCAGATCGAACGGCGCTCCTTTAAAGAAGCGCTCGCTCATCCGAACCGTTTTATCGGGTTAATCGCCGAGGTGAAAAAAGCATCGCCGTCGAAAGGGCTGATCAAAGAGCATTTCGTCCCGGAAGCAATTGCGGCAGATTACGAAGCAGCAAGGGCTGATGCGCTTTCTGTCCTGACGGATACACGTTTTTTTCAAGGGGACAATCAATATTTGACAGATATCAAACAGACCGTTTCTCTTCCTGTGCTCAGAAAAGATTTTATTATCGATTCCGTTCAGGTGGAAGAATCATATCGGATCGGGGCCGACGCTATATTGCTGATCGGAGAAGTGCTGGAGCCTGTACAGCTTCACGAGCTTTACACGGAGGCCCGGGAGAAGGGCATGGATGTTCTCGTTGAAGTCCATGACGAAGCAGTGCTTGAACAGATTTTAAAGGTGTTTCAGCCGGAGATTCTCGGCATTAACAACCGCGACTTGAAGACGTTTCGCACGTCTGTCGTTCAAACGGAAAAAATAGCTGCGCTTGTGCCGGACGGCTGTCTGTTAATAAGCGAAAGCGGTATCGGCTCTTTAGAGGATTTGCAATTCGTCAAGGAACACGGAGCGCAGGCTGTTCTGATCGGAGAATCATTGATGAGGCAGGACTCGCAGCAGCAGGCGATCCGCCGTTTGTTTGGAGAGTGAGGACGTGGAAAACCCTGAATTAAAATACTGCGGTATCCGCTCGGAGCATGATTATAAGCTTGCAGCGGCCTCACAAGCGGATTATCTCGGATTTATTTTTGCCGAAAGCAAACGAAAAGTCACGCCCGGCGACGTGCAGAAATGGTTCGTACGGTCTGAGACAGATAAAAAACGCGTCGGGGTTTTTGTTAATGAGACTGCGGAAAATATCAGCCGCACCGCAGCAGATCTCTCACTTGATGTCATTCAGCTGCACGGAGACGAATCACCCGAAGATGCCCGCCGTCTCCGCCCGCTTGTGCGCTGTGAAATATGGAAGGCGCTCCATCATCATGAAGGGACGCTTCAGCAGATGACACAATTTGAAAGCGCAGTTGACGGCTATGTCATTGATTCCTCCGTAAAAGGAATGAGAGGCGGAACCGGCATCACCTTTTCATGGGATCGCGTTCCCCTATACAGAAATCAGGCCCGGCATGCAAAAAAGCGCTGTTTTATCGCAGGCGGCGTTAATCCGGAAACGATAACAGATTTACTCAAATGGCGCCCCGGCGGCATTGACCTTGCAAGCGGAATTGAAAAAAACGGACAAAAGAATAGAACACTGATCCGGCTTTTAGAAGAAAGGATGAACCAATATGTATCCATATCCAAATGAAATCGGAAGATACGGCGAATTCGGAGGCAAATTTGTCCCTGAAACATTGATGCAGCCGCTGGAAGAAATCGAAAAAGCCTTCAAAGAATTAAAAGACGACCCGGCTTTCCACGCTGAATTTAAAAAACTGCTGTTTGATTATTCCGGCAGGCCGACGGCTTTAACCTTCGCCGACCGGGTGTCGGAGTATTTGGGAGGGGCTAAAATTTATCTGAAAAGAGAAGATTTAAACCACACGGGGTCCCACAAAATCAATAACGCATTAGGTCAGATTCTGCTTGCTGAAAAAATGGGCAAAACAAAAATCATTGCTGAAACAGGTGCGGGGCAGCATGGCGTAGCCGCTGCAACGGTTGCCGCGAAATTCGGTTTTGACTGCACGGTCTTCATGGGGGAAGAGGACGTTGCTCGCCAGTCGCTTAACGTGTTCCGGATGAAATTGCTCGGAGCAAAGGTTGTGCCGGTCTCAAGCGGAAACGGTACGCTGAAGGATGCGACAAATGAAGCCATCAGGTATTGGGTGCAGCATTGTGAGGATCACTTCTACCTCATCGGTTCTGTAGTCGGTCCGCATCCCTATCCGTATATCGTCCGTGAATTCCAAAAGATGATTGGTGAGGAAGCAAAAGAGCAGCTCCGGCAGATGGAAGGATCGCTTCCGGATAAGGTGATCGCGTGTGTGGGCGGAGGCAGCAATGCGATGGGCATCTTTCAGGCCTTTTTAGAAGAAGGCACAGAACTGGTCGGTGCCGAAGCGGCCGGAAAAGGAATTGACACGCCGCTGCACGCTGCCACGATTGCAAAAGGCACGCTCGGTGTGATTCACGGATCAATGACCTATCTGATACAAGACCAGTACGGACAAATCATAGAACCGTATTCCATTTCAGCGGGGCTTGATTACCCCGGCATCGGGCCGGAGCACGCGTTTTTGCATAAGAGCGGGCGCGTGAAATATGAAAGCGTGACAGATGATGAAGCAATTGCTGCATTACGCCTGCTTTCTGAAAAAGAAGGCATTCTGCCGGCAATTGAATCAGCACATGCACTGGCAAAAGCGTTTGAAATGGCAAAAGAGATGGATAAGAACCAAATCATTCTCGTCAGTTTGTCGGGAAGAGGGGATAAGGACGTCCATACACTGATGAAAGTATTGGAAAACGAGGTGGAGACACATGTTTAATCTGAAAGCGTCAGAGAAGTTATTTATTCCTTTCATTACAGCAGGCGACCCGCTCCCCGAGGTATCGATTGAACTGGCGAAATCATTGCAAAAAGCCGGTGCCTCGGCGCTTGAAATCGGTGTGGCTTATACAGATCCGCTGGCTGACGGCCCTGTGATTCAACGGGCCTCAAAACGCGCCCTTAATAACGGGATGAATATTGTGAAGGCGATTGAACTTGGCGGACAAATGAAAAAAAACGGCGTTCATATTCCAATAATCCTCTTTACGTATTATAATCCTGTGTTACAATTAGACAAAGAATACTTTTTCGCTTTACTGCGGGAAAATCATATAGACGGATTGCTTGTTCCGGATCTTCCTTTGGAGGAGAGCGCCCTTTTGCAGGAGAAATGCCGGCAGGAGAAGGTGACTTATATTTCGCTGGTTGCTCCGACGAGTGAAAAACGTTTAAAAATAATTACTGAACAGGCCTGCGGCTTTGTGTATTGTGTATCCTCTTTAGGCGTGACAGGCGTCCGCAGCGGATTCGAGCCGTCTGCTTACTCCTTCATCCGCAAGGTAAAGGAATTAAGCTCTGTCCCGGTAGCAGTCGGTTTTGGCATTTCAAGCCGCAAACAGGTTGCTGAGATGAATGAAATATGCGACGGAGTTGTTGTCGGCAGCGCGCTTGTCAGAAAAATTGAAGAGCTTGAAAGCAGGCTCATGGATCCGGAAACAAGAGAGGATGCGCTGCTTGAATTTGAAGAATATGCGAAGACGTTTGGCGGGCTGTACAGTTTAAAATGAGGTGACTGGATTTGCAGATCAAAGAACAGCTGCGGCAGCTGAAACCTTATCAGCCGGGAAAACCAATAGAAGAAGTAAAAAGTGAATACGGGCTCGAAAAAATAGTAAAACTCGCCTCTAACGAAAATCCGTTCGGCTGTTCTCAAGCCGTTAAAGATGCGCTGCATCAGGAAATAGAGCAGCTGGCGCTGTACCCTGATGGATATAGTGCTGCTCTTAGAACGCGGCTGAGTGAGCATCTTCAGGTCAATGAATCGTCGATCATCTTCGGCAACGGTTCAGATGAGCTTGTGCAGATCATTTGCCGCTCTTTCTTACACGAGCAAACAAATACGATCACTGCCGCTCCAACCTTCCCGCAGTACAGACATAATGCGGTCATAGAAGGTGCTGAGGTGCGTGAAATACCGCTCCGTTCTGACGGCGCTCACGACTTGGAACAGATGCTTGAAGCGATTGACGGACAGACAAAGGTCGTGTGGGTGTGCAATCCGAATAATCCGACGGGGACGTATACGTCTGAAGGAGAGTTAATTTCCTTTTTAGACCGGGTGCCCGAGCATATTCTCGTTGTACTGGACGAAGCGTATTACGAATATGTCACCGCGGAAGATTACCCGGCGAGCATTCCGCTGTTAAAACAATATCCGAATATCATGATTTTACGTACATTCTCTAAGGCATACGGGCTTGCAGCGCTCCGCGTCGGATATGGAATCGCGAGTGAGGCTTTGATCCGCCAGATCGAACCCGTGAGAGAGCCGTTTAACACGAGCCGCATCGGCCAGGCTTCAGCATTGGCAGCTCTTGACGACCAGGCGTTTATTGAAGCCTGTGTTGAAAAGAATAAAGCCGGTTTGAAGCAGTATTATGACTTTGCAGAAACGCATGGTTTAACATGCTATCCTTCGCAAACAAACTTTGTGCTCATTGATTTTAACCGTCCGGCGGATGAACTGTTTCAAGCCTTGCTGGAAAAGGGGTATATCGTTCGATCAGGACAGGCGCTCGGATTTCCGACTGCACTCCGGATTACAGTCGGAACGAAGGAACAGAACGAGGAAATACTGACAATTTTAGCTGAATTATTATAAGAGGTGATCCAGCGTCACCTCTTTAATCTATTAAATTAGGTGATAAGGAAATGAATGATATGAAGGATACAATATTGCTTGCCGGGATAGGGCTGATCGGCGGGTCCATCGCATTAGCTATAAAAAAGCAGCACCCTCATAAACGGATCATCGGCGTAGATATATCAGAAGAACAGCTTAACGCCGCGCTGAAACTGGGCATTATCGATGAACGGGCGGATTCGTTTACAGAAGGCGCGCAAAAAGCGTCAGCCGTCATTATTGCCACGCCTGTCGCCCAAACGCTGCACATGCTGGATAAGCTGGCAGCATCAGACATCAGCCACGAACTGCTGATTACAGATGTGGGCAGCACAAAACAGAAAGTCGTCAGCTACGCCGATCAAGTGCTGCCTTCCCATTATCAATTTGTCGGCGGCCACCCGATGGCGGGTTCCCATAAGTCCGGCGCCGCTGCCGCGAAAGAGTTTCTATTTGAAAATGCGTTTTATATCTTAACGCCCGGACAATCAACATCAAAAGAATCAGTGGTGCAGCTGAAGGATTTGCTGAAAGCGACAAATGCGCATTTTGTTGAGATGACCCCTGAAGAGCATGACGGCGTAACAAGCGTGATCAGCCATTTTCCTCACATTGTCGCCGCAAGCCTCGTCCATCAGGCTCATCATTGTGAAGAAGATTATCCGCTTGTGAAGCGGTTCGCAGCCGGGGGATTTCGGGACATTACGAGGATTGCCTCAAGCAGTCCGGCAATGTGGAGAGACATTCTTTTGCACAACAAAGAAAAATTGCTTGAACGGTTCGAAGAGTGGAAACGTGAGATTGACACGATAGAATCATACGTAGAAAATGAAGATGCGGACAAACTGTTCGGCTACTTTAAAAAGGCGAAGGATTATCGCGACGGCCTGCCGCTGCGCCAAAAAGGGGCTATTCCGTCGTTTTATGATCTTTACGTTGATGTACCGGATCATCCGGGTGTGATCTCGGAAATTACGGCGATATTGGCGGAAGAACTTATCAGCATTACCAATATCCGCATTATTGAAACGAGAGAAGATATAAACGGGATTTTAAGAATCAGTTTCCAAACTGATGATGACCGCAAGCGGGCCGAGATCTGTATACAAAACCGCGCCAATTACGAAACATTTTACGCTGACTGAGGTGGAAAACAATGAAAAGAGAAAAAGTGCTGTCTTTAAACGGTGAAATCCATATTCCGGGTGATAAATCCATTTCTCACCGCTCTGTTATGTTCGGAGCGCTTGCAAAAGGAACGACAACGGTAAAAAACTTTTTGCCTGGAGCTGATTGCCTCAGCACCATCGCCTGCTTCAGAAAAATGGGTGTATCCATCGAACAAAATGGAAGTGATGTAACGATACACGGGAAAGGCATAGACGCTCTTTGTGAGCCTGACAGCCTTCTCGATGTCGGGAACTCAGGCACAACGATCCGACTGATGCTCGGCATCTTAGCCGGACGCCCTTTTCACAGTGCGGTAGCAGGCGACGAAAGCATTGCGAAACGTCCGATGAAACGGGTTACGGAGCCTTTAAAGCAGATGGGTGCCGTAATTGACGGAAGAGCAGACGGAGAATTTACGCCTTTATCGGTAAGAGGCGGAAATTTGACCGGCATCGATTATGTATCGCCTGTCGCCAGCGCACAGATTAAATCAGCCGTGCTGCTTGCCGGATTGCAGGCTGACGGAACGACGACCGTAACCGAGCCGCATAAATCAAGAGACCATACGGAACGGATGCTGAACGCTTTTGGCGTTGAGCTGTCTGAAACAAAAACGAGCGCTTCCGTAACAGGCGGGCAAGAGCTTCGGGCCGCAGACATTTTCGTGCCCGGTGATATTTCTTCGGCAGCCTATTTCCTTACAGCGGGAGCTATTGTTCCCGGAAGCAGGATTGTTTTGAAAAATGTCGGTTTAAACCCGACTCGCACGGGAATTATTGACGTCTTACAGCAGATGGGAGCGGCGCTTGAAGTCATTCCGTCTGAAACAGGAAGCACGGAGCCTTACGGAGATCTGATCATTGAATCCTCGGCTCTGAAAGCAGCGGAAATCGGCGGAGAGATCATCCCCCGCTTAATTGACGAAATTCCGATTATCGCCCTTTTAGCAACGCAGGCAGAAGGCACGACGATTATTAAAGATGCGGCAGAGCTGAAGGTAAAAGAAACGAACCGGATTGACACAGTCGTATCAGAGCTTCGTAAAATCGGGGCAGACATCGAGCCGACAGAGGACGGAATGAAAATACACGGCAGAAAAACGCTCGCTGGCGGTGCGTCTGTGTCAAGCCACGGCGATCACCGGATCGGTATGATGCTCGGCATCGCTTCGTGCCTGACACAGGAGCCGATTGAGATTTTGGAGACAGAAGCGATCCATGTTTCCTACCCGACATTTTTTGAGCATCTAAATCAATTAGCGAAAAAAGCCTGAAGAATCATCTTCGGGCTTTTTTCAGTGCGGAAATCATAAAATGAGGGGCTCGAACATAGCTTGTCTTAAACAGAAAAAATAAAGAAAGGGGGGATGCGTTTTCGTTACAGAAGCAGCCGGAGTGAAAAGCGCTGTTTTAGTATAAAGATGCCGTCTCCCTTTTTGCCGTTTTCCTGGTGCGGATTTTTTGATAAACTATAATGCCGGGTGAAGCATCTTATTTGCGGGCAGCTTCTGTCTGAATTATGATAAGGTTAACCCGAATAAAAACCCTTTTCATTGGTTGATGATGTATAGGAAAAGAAAGGACCGGTCTGATTTGAATACATTGATTCAAGAAGCCATAAAATTAGTTGAAGCAGGTGAAACCGAAAAGGGACTCGAAGCGCTTTCAAAAGCGGAAAAACAGCTTCACGACGAAGACAAAGCCATTGCAGCCCAGCTTTATTACGAATGGGGAAATGCCGAAAAAGCCATTTCACTGATCAGCGATTTGCATGACCTCTACCCAGAGGAGTCAGAACTGACGAATTTTTACGCAGAATTGCTAATAGATATTGATAAAGAAGAAAAAGCCCTCGAGGTGTTGGAGACAATCTCTCCGGAAGACCCGTCTTACCCGGAAAGCCTCCTTTTAATGGCCGATTTGTATCAGATGCAAGGCTTATTTGAAGTAAGTGAACAAAAGCTTTTACAGGCAAAAGCCATTTTAAAACAAGAACCTGTCATTGATTTCGCATTAGGCGAATTATACTTTACCCAAGGATCATATGCAAAAGCCGTGCCGTATTTTAAAGAAACGGCAAGAGAACAAAGTGAGATCGGCGGTGTAAACGTTCACCAGCGATTGGCTGAATCACTAAGCGCCGCAGGTGAATTTGAAGAAGCGATTTCATGGTATGAAAAAGCGGCAGAGGAAAATACAGAACCAAATACGATTTTCGGCTACGGATTCACCGCTTATCAAGCAGGTATGGTCAAAACGGCCATTAAACAGCTGTCAGACCTGAAAGGGCTTGATCCGTCTTATTCATCGCTTTATATGCCGCTTGCTAAAAGCTACGAGACAGAAGGCATGTATGAAGAAGCATTAAAAACCGCTAAAGAGGGCATCACATACGATGAATACAATAAAGAGCTTTTTCTTTATGCGGCGAAAATGGCTTTAAAGCTCGGGAATGAAGAGGAAGGCAAGACACTTCTTCAGGAAGCGCTGGCGCTTGACCCGGGTTATGTGGAAGCGCTCCACACCCTGCTGGCCGTTTACCATAAAGAAGAAAGTTTTGAACAGATCATTGATTTGATTCAGGAAGTCCGCAGCTACGGCGAAGAAGATCCGAAATACAATTGGTATTTGGCGAGCGCCTATACCGGCCTTGAGCAATATGATGAAGCGAAAAAAAGCTTCGAAGCCGCGTATCTCCACTATCAAGAGGATCGGGATTTCTTATATGAATACGCTCATTTCTTATTAGAAGAGGGCCTCCAAAAAGAAGCGCTGCCGCTTTTGAAACAAGTGCTCACGATGGATGGGGCAAATGAAGAGCTTGAAGAAACAATCTTACGGATAGAGGATGAATTTTTAAGATAAGCAGGATTTTCTGCCATGCTTGTTGAATGTATAAGTAATATGAGATTATACGATCGATAGAGGAGGGAATTACATGCAGACCCCTGTTTCTGTCAATGAAAAAAAGGATTTTATCCGTTGGTTTTTAAATCATTATCAGCTTAAACGCCGGGAGTGCGTCTGGATTTTAAATTATTTAATGAGCCATGATTCATTAATGGAAAAAGTCCATTTCGTAGAACAAGCTGAGTTTTGCCCAAGAGGCATTATCATGTCTACTCATTGTGTTGAAGAGGTGCCGTTTCGGTTTTATAAAGAAAATGTCATGACCACTGACGCCGAAAAATCTTTTCATGATATCCGATTAAATAAACAGCAGGATCTTTTTATCCAATTAAATTTCCGTTCAGCCTACAGCTCGCCTGAATATGCTGCGGTGCTTGAATCTAACCCGCACCTGCCGAAGGATCTGTTTGAAAATAAAAAGGATCAAGGCATGGCCGAACAAATATTGGAACATGCGATTTCCGAATTCCAGCGGGAAAAATTGCTCAAAGATATCGATGATGCGTTAGACCGTCATGATAAAGAAGCCTTTGAACAGCTTTCACGCCAATTGAAACAGCTCACATAAATGACAGCCTTGCAGCACATGCAAGGCTTGTTTCCGTAAAAAAGGAGGAATCAGACATGAGATGGAGGGCCGCTGATGCCGACGTCTACTTACAGTCTATGGATTACATTGATACCGCTATCATTCCTTTAATTTCCATAAAATCACCAGGCGGTTTAAAAGAGGCGGCTGAACAGGGGGAAAGCACTCAATTGCTTTCAGAAGAGCTTGAGCGCCAATTAAAGGGACGGGTATATTTATTCCCCTCATATACATATGTTGATATAGATCAAACTCAAATCAGCCAGCTCCAAAAGGTCAAAGAAGAGGTGATGTCTCAGTTTCGGCATGCCGTATTTCTGACGGCAGACGAGAAATGGAAGGACTCAGAGATAGGGCCTGATGTCATTTACATACCGGCCGTTCCGTTTGAACATATGAAAGATTCTTTAAAGAGAAAGATAGCCGATGACAAGTGCGGGGAAATTTTGAACGTTTTGTTACAGAAGTGGAACAATTCGTAAAAACACCTGCATTTCCCGCAAAACAGCCGTTTTTCCTCTGTTGACCTTGCTGAGAGATTCATATATTATGAGGGTGTCATATCTCAGAATTATTTTCTATTTTAGTTAATTTTTGGTCAATCTTTAGGGGGGGAAGAGATGGGCGGAAAACACGATATATCAAGACGGCAATTTTTAAATTATGCGCTCACCGGCGTAGGGGGATTTATGGCCGCCAGTGCGCTTATGCCTATGGTGCGTTTTGCTTTGGACCCGGTTTTAAAACCGACCGGAAATCAAAAAATGGTGCAGGTTGTCAGCGTAGATGAGCTGACAAAAGAACCGAAGCGCTTTGACTTTAAAATTCATCAAGTCGACGCGTGGTACGAATCGGAGGAATCCAGATCAGCCTGGGTCTATAAACACGGGGATGAAATTGTAGCGCTTTCACCGATTTGTAAGCATTTGGGGTGCACCGTCAACTGGAACAACGATCCTAAAAATCCGAATAAGTTCTTTTGTCCCTGCCATTACGGGCTGTATGAAAAAGACGGCACGAATGTCCCCGGCACGCCGCCGCTCGCGCCTCTTGACCGTTATGAGCAAAAAGTGAAGGACGGCTTTTTGTATCTTGGAAAAGCGAAGCCTAGGGGGGAAGGGTGACATGCTGAATAAAATTTATGACTGGGTGGATGAACGTCTCGATATTACGCCGATGTGGCGGGATATTGCCGATCATGAGGTGCCGGAACATGTGAATCCCGCCCATCATTTCTCGGCTTTTGTATACTGTTTTGGAGGTCTCACGTTTTTTGTAACCGTTATCCAAGTGCTGTCCGGGATGTTTTTAACGATGTATTATGTGCCGGATATAAAAAATGCATGGGAATCAGTTTATTATTTGCAGAATGAAGTCGCTTTCGGACAGATCGTACGGGGAATGCATCACTGGGGCGCTAGTTTAGTTATTGTTATGATGTTTTTACATACGCTGAGGGTTTTCTTTCAGGGGGCTTATAAAAAGCCGCGGGAGTTGAACTGGATCGTCGGTGTGTTAATTTTCTTTGTCATGCTCGGCCTCGGTTTTACAGGATACTTGCTTCCTTGGGACATGAAGGCGCTGTTTGCGACAAAGGTCGGTCTTCAAATAGCTGAAGCGACGCCGCTGATCGGAGCGCAGGTGAAAACCCTTCTTGCCGGTCACCACGATATTGTCGGCGCTCAAACGCTGACGAGATTTTTTGCGATTCACGTATTTTTTCTCCCTGCCGCTTTGTTTGCGCTCATGGGCGCGCATTTTGTCATGATCCGCAAGCAGGGAATTTCAGGGCCGCTTTAATACTGATCTGATAAAAAGGGAGGGGATGACATGCACCGGGGTAAAGGGATGAAGTTTGTGGGTGATTCAAGGATACCTGCTGAAAAGAAACCGAATATACCGAAGGACTATTCAGAGTATCCGGGAAAGACAGAGGCGTTCTGGCCGAATTTCCTGTTGAAGGAGTGGATGGTCGGCGCCGTTTTTCTCGTTGGATTTCTTGTCTTAACGATTGTGCACCAGCCGCCTTTGGAACGGATGGCGGACCCGACGGATACGGGATATATTCCGCTGCCTGATTGGTATTTTCTATTTTTATACCAGCTGCTGAAATATGAATATGCCGCAGGAGGCTATACGGTCATCGGCGCGATGATTATGCCGGGGCTTGCCTTCGGATCGCTGCTTTTGGCGCCGTTTCTTGACAGGGGAGCTGAAAGAAGGCCGTGGAAGCGGCCGGTTGCCGCCGGCATGATGCTTTTGGCGATTTGCGCGACTATATTTTTAACATGGCAGTCAGTCGCCACACATGACTGGGCAAAGGCGGAGGAGCAAGGAAAAATTAAAAAAGAAGCGGCCATTGATACAGAATCAGACGGCTATAAAGTGTTTAAAGAACAAGGCTGTATTTCCTGCCACGGGGATAATCTTCAAGGCGGGGGAGCGGGGCCTTCCTTGGTCGATAACGGCCTGAGCCCTGAAGAAATCAAAAAAATCGCCGTGAAAGGAAAAGGGCAGATGCCTGCCGGCGTTTTTAAAGGAAATGACAAACAGCTCGATCAGCTGGCTAAATTCATTTCTGAAACGACTTCGAAATAAACGTATTGTGAATTGAACAATAGCAGGATATACTTTTATGAAAAGAGCTGACCGGATGTCAGCTTTTTTTGCATACATATTTACAGACTGAGAGTTGATGGTATGAGGTGGATATCCTATATTTTAGGGCAGCGCGGCATGCTGCGGCTTGTTCTTGCCGTGAATTTTATCGGCACGGTATATGGTTATTATTGGTATGCTCCGCAGTTGATGGATACGCCGGCGCGATTTCTTATTTTTGTCCCTGACAGCCCGACGGCAACGTTTTTTTTCCTCTTTGTGCTGTTGGCATTTCTCATGAAAAGGAACGCTCCGCTGTTTGAAGCACTGGCGCTTGTGACACTTGTAAAGTACGGCCTGTGGGCGGTCGGCATGAATGTGCTTGTTTTAATTGAAATGGGACAAGTCCCTTGGGAGGGGTACATGCTGATTGCCTCGCATTTTGCAATGGCGGTTCAAGGCGTTTTATACAGCCCGTATTTCCGCTTTCGGTTATGGCATCTTGCCGCTGCCGCGGTTTGGACGCTTCATAATGATGCCATTGACTATCTTTTCGGTATGATGCCGCGCTATTCAATGCTGAGTGCCTATATGCATGAGATCGGGTATGCTACATTCTGGCTCAGCATATTTTCTCTCGGCCTCGCATATTATTTGGTGATTTTCAAAAAACGAATGAAGCTTGACTTACATTGAGATAATCTTGGTCTAACCTTGTCCCGCTCCTCATATTCTGTACAGAGAAGGAGTGGGAGGGACCTCTATGAAACGAAAGCTGACAATCTGTCTTTTGCTTGCTCTTATGTTCATGACAACTGCCAAAGCTGAAGGAGAGGGGGGCCTCAAGGAATTAAATGACCTCTCGGATACCGTTTTTCAAATGACGCGGCATTCGCAGTATGATGAGGCGCTGCAAGTGCTTGCTTACTTTAAGAAAAAAATGAAAAATGCTGATGCGCTGACAGGAGCCGAAGTAAGGCAGCTGACTTTAGGCTACAATGATTTGGTGCGTGCATTAAAACAGGCCGACGCTTCAGATACTGAAAAAATGCGGGCTGCAGCCCAATTCAGAATGGTAATGGATGCAATGGAGCACCACTCCGATCCGCTGTGGGGTTCGCTTGAAAAACCGATTATGGCTACATTCAGCGCCCTAAAGGAAGATATCAGCGGCAACGGAAGTGAAAATTTCAATGAAAAATGGAATGAATTTATATCATTATATGATTTAATCTATCCCAGCCTGACGATGGATATTTCGTCCGATCAGCTTGACACGGTCGCGAAACATATAGAGGTCATTGAGCAGGAAGGGTTTCAGAAGATGACAAAAGGGACAAAGCTCGAACGGCTGACGCTTTTGCAAAAGGATTTAAAGCGTGTATTTGACAAGGTGGAACGGGATGATGCCGACCCGTCGCTGCTCTGGGTCATCTTGACAACAGGCGGCATTATTATCACGGCGCTGACCTATGTCGGTTTCAGAAAATACAGAGCGGAAAAAAATAAAGTGAAAAAACGGGAATATCCTAAGTGAAAAACATTGCTGCAAAGGAGCTTAGCTCATGAAAAAACTCATTCAGCAATTAGCTTCAAAGCAAATCCCGCAGCCGATCAGGGGCAGAAAAGGGGCGACTGATGAAGGTCCGCGAAATATCGCGCGCGATTTTCAAAATCCTGATATGCTCGTACCGCCGTCAACGGACGCCGGAACGGTGGAGAACTTGAAATTCTCTTTTTCTGATACACATATGAGACTTGAAGAAGGCGGATGGTCAAGAGAGGTGACAGTAAGAGAACTGCCGGTTTCTAAAAATATTGCAGCGGTTAATATGAGGCTGAAGCCCGGAGCGGTGCGGGAGCTTCATTGGCATAAAGAAGCGGAATGGGGCTATGTGTTAAACGGAAAGGTGCGCTTAACCGCGGTTGACCAAAACGGGCGAAATTTTATAGATGATGTCGGTGAAGGCGATCTTTGGTATTTTCCGTCAGGCATTCCTCATTCGATTCAAGGGTTGGATCAAGGCAGTGAATTTCTGCTCGTATTTGATGACGGATCTTTTTCGGAAAACAGCACCTTCTCTGTAACGGACTGGTTTGCCCACACTCCGCGCAGTGTGCTTGCCGCAAATTTCGGCGTTTCTGGCTATGAGCTGGCCTACATCCCCGCAAAAGAACGCTATATGTTCCAGCTGGAACCGCCTCCTCCGATCAGCAATGTAGAAGTCATTTCCCCGCAAGGCACGGTATTAGAACCGTTCAGCTATAAACTTTCGCAGCAAAAACCTCTTGTTACAAACGGCGGTAAAGTAAAGATCGTTGATTCAAAGACGTTTAAGGTGTCAA
This sequence comes from Bacillus sp. YC2, assembly GCF_019891195.1. Classification (NCBI taxonomy): domain Bacteria; kingdom Bacillati; phylum Bacillota; class Bacilli; order Caryophanales; family Bacillaceae; genus Bacillus; species Bacillus sp. YC2. The sequence continues at coordinate 156,456 of NZ_JAHXDO010000007.1, forward strand.
AAACAATAGCCGCAGCCCTTGTGGAAGTCGAACCCGGGGGAATGAGGGAATTGCATTGGCATCCGAATACGGATGAATGGCAGTATTATCTTTCAGGAGAAGCAAAAATGACTGTTTTCGCGGCGGAAGGAAAAGCGCGGACGTTTAATTATCAAGCCGGTGACGTAGGGTATGTGCCCTTTGCGATGGGACATTATGTTCAAAATACCGGCGATACGGTTTTGCGCTTTTTAGAAATATTCAAAAGCGACCGGTTCGAAGATGTCTCTTTAAACCAGTGGCTGGCGCTGACACCGCAAAGGTTTGTGGAGCAGACGCTGAATATCAGCCCGGCGTTTGCCGCCCGTCTGCAAAAGAAAAAATCACCGGTTGTGAAATGGAGAAGAGAGTAAAGGCGGCATGGGCCGCCTTTTTATTATCGTCTGATCGGGTTCTTATTTTCATCAAGCGTAAACCCTTCGCCAAGCACGTCATGAACGTCGCTTACAGCAACAAATGCGTGCGGGTCGACAGAGGTAATGACGCTTTTCAGCATCACAATTTCGTTTTTCGGAACGACGCAGTAAAGAACGTCTCTGTCTTCTTTTGTATAAGAGCCTTGACCTTTTAATACAGTTACGCCTCTTTCCATTTCTTCAATGATTTTTTGCTGAATCAAATGGTTTTTCGAAGAAATAATCGTTGCCCCTTTTGCGGCATACCCGCCTTCCTGAATAAAATCAATTAATCTCGCCGCAACAAAAACGGCTACAAGCGTGTACATTGCTTCTTTGTAGGAAAGGTACGTAAACAGAGACAGAAGAATGACGCAGGCATCAAAAGCGAACATCGTGCGTCCCATCGGGATTCCGGAAAATTTATTGATTAAGCGGGCAATGATATCGACTCCGCCCGTCGTGCCTCCGAATTTGAAGATAATTCCCAGCCCGGCGCCGATAAACACACCAGCAAACAAAGCGGCCAGCGCCAAATCGTGTTGGAGCGGCATATGGATTTCGTAGCGCTGAAAGATACTGAGGAAAATGGAAAGAGACACAGTCCCGATAATGGTGTAGACAAACATCGTCCGGCCGAGCATGCGCCAGCCGATGAAAAAAATCGGAATGTTTAATACAAGGTTGGAAATGGACGGGCTGATGTGGAATAACGCATATAAAAGCAAAGTAATGCCGGTAAATCCGCCTTCCGCCAAATTGTTCTGCATATTAAAATGAACCAGTCCGAATGAAAAAATAGCGGCGCCGATTAAGATAAAGCAAATATTCTTTAATCTGATTTCTCCAAGCATTGTATCAAACCCCTTTTCCTTCCATAAGATTGCGTTAATATTATAGTGGATACAAAAGAAAACAGCAAACTCCCGTTTTAAACATTTGTCAAACGAACATGAATTAGCTAACATGGAAGAGATGACAGGAGGTATTCGCACAGTGAGTGACAAAACAATGAAAGACTTACAAGCTGAGGTAGATGACTATATCGGCCAATTTAAAGAAGGCTATTTCAGCCCGCTTGCCATGATGGCCCGTCTCACGGAAGAACTGGGCGAACTCGCAAGAGAAGTCAACCATTATTATGGTGAAAAGCCGAAAAAAACGACGGAAAATGATAAAAGCATGGAAGAGGAAATGGGCGATGTGCTGTTCGTCTTGATCTGTCTGGCCAATTCCCTTGATATTTCATTAGAGGAAGCCCATAACCGCGTCATGCATAAATTTAATACAAGAGATAAAGACCGCTGGACAAGAAAAGAAGAAGGAAAGTAGGAGAAATCATGTCAAATGAAACCATTAAAGTAGTAATCGCGGGGCCGCGGGGCAGAATGGGACAAGAGGCTGTAAAGCTTGCCGTCCGCACGCCTCATTTTGAACTGGTCGGCGCCATTGACCATACATACGATCAAAAAACATTGCGAGAGGTAATGTCTGCTGATTCAGACGCTCTCATTTATACGGATATCCGCGCATGTTTTCAAGAAACAAAGCCAGATGTGCTGATTGATTTAACAACGCCTGAAATCGGCAAAAAACATACAAAAGCGGCGCTTGAACACGGCGTTCGCCCGGTAGTGGGAACGACAGGATTTTCTGAAGCGGATTTACAGGAGCTTCACGCGTTGACAGAAGAAAAAGGAATCGGCGCGATTATTGCCCCGAACTTTGCGTTGGGAGCGGTCCTGATGATGAAATTTTCTCAAATGGCTGCCAATTATTTCGAAGATGTCGAAATCATTGAACTCCACCATGACCAAAAATTGGACGCCCCGAGCGGAACGGCGCTGAAAACGGCGGAGATGATCTCAAGCGTCCGTTCAGAAAAACAGCAGGGTCACCCTGATGAAAAAGAAATTCTTCCGGGCGCCCGCGGTGCAGAATTAAACGGCATCCGTCTGCACAGCGTCCGCCTGCCGGGTCTCATCGCCCACCAGGAAGTCATGTTCGGCATGGACGGCCAGACGCTTAAACTGCGTCATGATTCCTATAACCGCGCTTCCTTTATGTCAGGAGTGAAGCTGTCTGTAGAGCAAGTGATGAAAATAGACCAGCTTGTGTACGGGCTTGAAAATATTATCGATTGAATCGGCAAGGGGGAGAAAATCAAATGAAAATTGCTTTGATTGCTCACGATAAAAAAAAGCAGGATATGGTGCAGTTCGTGACCGCCTATAAAGACATATTAAGCCATCACGATTTATATGCAACCGGTACGACTGGCTTAAAAATTCAAGAAGCGACCGATTTGACCGTTGAACGCTTTCAATCCGGCCCGCTTGGGGGAGATCAGCAAATCGGCGCATTAATTGCGGCAAATGCACTTGATCTCGTCATCTTTTTGCGTGACCCGTTAACGGCGCAGCCTCACGAGCCGGATGTTTCGGCATTAATCCGCCTCTGTGATGTGTACGCGATCCCGCTTGCCACAAACATGGGGACGGCGGAAATCCTCGTCCGTACGCTTGACGGAGGGGCGTTTGATTTTCGCAATCTCGTCCGCGGGGGAGAGCCGAATGTCTGAACATCTTGATATTCTTGCGTTCGGCGCCCATAGCGATGATGTCGAGATCGGCATGGGCGGCACAATCGCAAAATTCACAGCCAAAGGCAAAACCGCGGTTATATGCGATTTGACTGAGGCGGAATTATCGTCTAACGGGACAGTAAGTTTAAGAAAAGAAGAAGCGTCGCGGGCGGCTCACATTCTCGGTGTAAAAGAGAGAATACAGCTTACGCTTCCGGACCGCGGGCTTTTAAAAAATGAAGACGCAATCCGACAGATCGTCAGTGTGATCAGAGCCTGCCGGCCGAAAGCCGTTTTCATGCCCTATCCGAAAGACCGCCACCCTGACCACGGAAATGCAGCCGCATTAGTTGAAGAAGCGGTATTTTCTGCGGGCATTCATAAGTATAAAGATCATCAGCAATTGCCGGCTCACAAGGCAGAAAAAGTATATTATTATATGATTAACGGTTTTCATCGGCCGGATTTTGTCATAGATATAACGGAAACCATCGATTTGAAGAAAAAGAGCTTAAATGCATATCAAAGCCAGTTTATCCCTTCAGAGCATTCAGTGAACACACCGCTGACAAACGGTTATATTGAGATGGTGGAAGCGCGGGAAAGGCTGTACGGCAAAGAAGCCGGCACGGGATATGCTGAAGGCTTCTTTACAAAACAGCTTCCCATATTGAATGATGACGTTTTTGGGGGCGGACAATGAAACCATTAAAAATAGGGATTACATGCTACCCGAGTGTCGGAGGCTCGGGTATTATTGCGACGGAACTTGGCAAACTTCTTGCGGAAAAGGGGCACCAAGTTCATTTCATTACATCAAGCATCCCGTTCAGATTAAATACATATCATCCGAATATTCATTTTCATGAGGTGGAAGTCAATCAGTACGCTGTATTCAAATATCCGCCCTATGATCTGACTTTAGCGAGCAAAATTGCAGAGGTCGCAGCAAGGGAAAACCTTGATATCATCCATGCCCATTACGCGCTGCCTCATGCGGTGTGCGCTTATCTTGCGAAACAGATGCTCAAGCGGGATATCGGTATCGTCACAACGCTTCACGGCACGGATATCACTGTATTAGGATATGATCCGTCATTGAAGGATTTAATCCGTTTTGCAATTGAGGCATCAGACAGAGTGACGGCCGTTTCAACCGCACTTGCCGGCGAAACATACGATTTAATCAAGCCGCAGAAAAAAATTGAGACAATCTATAACTTTATAGACGAACGTGTTTATCTTAAGAAAAATACAGAAAGTATAAAACAGAAGCACGGCATTTTACCGGATGAAAAAGTCGTCATCCACGTGTCTAACTTCAGAAAAGTAAAACGCGTCAAGGATGTTATCCGTGTTTTCCGTAATATCGCCGCCAAAACAAAGGCGAAGCTCCTGCTTGTCGGAGACGGGCCGGAAAAGTGCGTCGCTTGGCAGCTTGTCGAAAAATACGGCTTGCAGGATCAAGTGCTGCTGCTCGGAAATCAGGACAGGGTAGAAGAGCTGTATTCCATCAGCGATCTTAAGCTCCTTCTTTCTGAAAAGGAGAGCTTCGGACTCGTTCTCCTTGAAGCGATGGCCTGCGGAGTGCCGTGCATCGGAACGAATATAGGCGGAATTCCGGAAGTCATTAAAGATCAAGTGAGCGGTTTTTTAGTGAATGTCGGTGATATTCAAGCTGCATCTGAAAAAGCGCTCACCATTTTAGAAGACAAACAGCTCAGCAAACGTTTAACTGAACAGGCGCTGAAAATGGTGAAGACGGAGTTTTCTTCGCAAAAAATCGTCAGCGAATATGAACGGATTTATGCCGAACTGGCAGAACCGGAGTGATCAGATGGAACAGGAATTTGTCAAAGCCCTCCCCATCCTTCATCAACTCATGAAGGCGGGCCATCAGGCTTATTTTGTCGGGGGAGCCGTCAGAGACAGCTATATGAAACGAAAAATAGGCGATGTAGATATCGCAACGAGCGCTTCGCCGGATGAGGTGGAGCGCCTCTTTCAGCGCACCGTGGATGTAGGCAAGCAGCACGGTACGGTTATCGTCTTATGGGAAGATGAAACCTATGAAGTCACCACCTTCCGCGCGGAATCTGAATATAAAGATTACAGGCGGCCTGAAGCCGTGCAGTTTATCACATCTTTATCTGAGGACTTAAAGCGCAGAGACTTAACGATTAACGCGATGGCAATGTCCGCAGAGGGTGAGCTGCTTGATTATTTCGGCGGAATACAAGATATCGGACAAAAGCTAATTCGCACGGTGGGAAATCCGCAAGATCGCTTTCAAGAAGATGCCCTGCGGATGATGAGGGCTGTCCGCTTTATGAGCCAGCTCGGCTTCACGCTTGCAAAAGAGACCGAAGAGGCCGTTATAAAGGATAGAAATCTGCTGTCACATGTCTCTGTAGAACGGAAGACAGCAGAATTTGAGAAACTGTTACAGGGCATATCCTCACATCAAGCCATTCAAACGATGGTAAAGACAGGCCTGAGTGAAGAGCTGCCCGGCCTTTCAGGCAAAGAGGACAGGCTGCTTGAGGCGTGCGGGTTTCCGTTTCGTGCTTTAGACACACGTGAGGAACGCTGGGCAGCGCTGTTATTATATCTCCGTATACTTCCTAAAGACGGCGAGCCGTTTTTAAAACAGTGGAAGCTGCCGGGAAAGGTCATAAAAGAAGCGGTGCAAATCGTCAGCGCCTGCCCGGTGAAACTGGAAACGGAAGCCATGTATCGGACCGGAGAAAAAGCGCTGCTTTCTGCGGTCAAAATCAGCATGCTTGAGCAGACGAAGACAATCGATGCACAAAAGCTGAAAGAGGTTCAGCGCTTGTATCAACAGCTGCCGATCAAAAGCCTGCGCGACCTTGATATTTCAGGTGCCGATATCATGGCTCTCAGAAACCGTCCGGCGGGAAAATGGGTAGCAGAAGAACTTCGCCGGATTGAAGAAGCGGTGCTGGCAGGAAAGCTCTCCAACCGAAAAAACAACATAAAGGAGTGGCTTAGAGCGTGGGATCAACGTTAAGAACCCAATTAATAGATTTATTTTCTGAAGCGGGAGACGATTTTATCTCCGGACAAAAAATCAGTGATGCGCTCGGCTGTTCGAGAACCGCTGTTTGGAAGCATATTGAAGAACTCCGCAAAGAGGGCTATGAGGTTGAAGCTGTCAGAAGAAAAGGATACAGGCTTGTAAAGAAACCGGGAAAACTCAGTGAATCTGAAATCCGTTTCGGGCTGAAGACCGAATTCTTAGGCAAACAGCTTTATTACCGTGACGTTCTTCCGACCACCCAAAAAACTGCGCATGAACTGGCGAATGACGGAGCGCCGGAAGGAACACTCGTCGTCGCCGATAAACAAACGGCCGGCAGAGGAAGAATGTCCAGAGTGTGGCACTCGCAGGAAGGGAACGGGATATGGATGAGCCTCATCCTCAGACCCGACATTCCTCTGCAAAAAGCGCCGCAGCTAACCTTGTTATCCGCTGTAGCCGTCGTACAGGCCATTGAGGCGGCGGCCGGCATACAGCCTGACATTAAGTGGCCGAACGATTTATTAATTCACGGAAAAAAGGCCGTCGGTATTTTAACGGAGCTGCAGGCGGAGGAAGACCGTGTCCGCTCGGTTATTATCGGAATCGGAATTAATGTGAACCAGCAGACGGACGATTTTCCCGACGAGCTTCAAGACATCGCGACAAGCCTGAGCCTTGAAGCCGGCGAAAAAATTGACAGAGCCGGACTGATTCAAGAGATTTTACAGACATTTGAAAAACGTTATCAGGATTATTTGACGCACGGCTTTACACCGATCAAGTTATTATGGGAAAGCTATGCGCTCGGTTTGGGAAACGAGCTACAAGCGAGAACCCTCCAGGGAACGTTTTACGGTAAATCGCTCGGCATTGATGATGAGGGAGTACTTCTTTTAGAAACGAAAGACGGTATAAAAAAGATTTACTCCGCAGATATCGAACTCAATCATTCTTAGTTGGTACAAGTCTGCCGAATTTGGTATACTTCCTTTGGGCAGTATCATAATGAACTGCACCTGATCAGCAGAATAAAGTTTTTAAGAGTCTGCCTTGATCCAAAAAAGGACTGGGACAGAGGGATGACATTCGCCGAACTTTAAAATAAGTGGAGAATCCTTCTTACATACCGGAAGGTTTTTTTGCTTGTAAAGAACTGGCGGCTCATCTCCTCACCGTTTGAGGAGGAGAACAGGATGAAAACAAAGTTGGATTTTATGAAAATGAAGGAAAATGGAGAGCCGATCGTGATGCTGACCGCTTACGATTATCCGCAGGCAAAGCTTGCTGAAAAGGCGGGCGTTGACATGATCTTAGTCGGGGATTCACTCGGAATGGTCGTGCTTGGGCTCGATTCAACCGTCGGCGTAACGGTCAGAGACATGATTCACCATACAAAAGCGGTAAAACGCGGTGCGAAGAACACATTTATCGTCACTGACATGCCGTTTATGTCTTATCACCTTTCTAAAGAGGAGACGCTGAAAAACGCGGCTGCCATTATTCAGGAAAGCGGCGCGGACGCGTTAAAGCTTGAGGGCGGAGACGGCGTTTTCGAATCCATCCGCGCTTTGACACTGGGCGGAATTCCGGTCGTCAGCCATTTAGGGCTTACACCGCAATCTGTCGGTGTATTAGGCGGATATAAAGTACAGGGAAAAGACGAACAAAGCGCGAAAAAACTGCTGGAAGACAGCATCAAATGCGAACAGGCCGGAGCGATGATGCTCGTGCTTGAGTGTGTGCCGGCAGAACTGACCGCAAAAATAAAAGAAGAGGTAGCGATTCCTGTTATCGGAATCGGGGCCGGACCGGAAGCTGACGGACAGGTGCTTGTCTATCATGATATTGTCGGCCACGGCGTGGAAAGAACACCGAAGTTTGTGAAACAATACGCCCAGATCGATGGCACCATCGAAACGGCAATCAGCGGTTATGTACATGATGTAAAAGAGCGGGTTTTCCCGGAAGAAAAGCACTCCTTTCAGCTGAACCAAACAGTGCTGCAAGGCTTGTACGGAGGAAAATAAGCGATGAAACAAATAACAGAAATTTCACAGCTGAAAGAACTGACATCTCAATACCGGTCAGAGGGCCAAAGCATCGGGTTTGTGCCGACCATGGGTTTTCTGCATGAAGGACATTTGACGCTTGTTGAAAAAGCGAGGCGGGAAAACGATATCGTCGTGATGAGCATTTTTGTCAACCCGGCACAATTCGGTCCCGGCGAGGATTATGAAGCATATCCGCGCGATTTGAACCGCGATGCCAAGCTGGCAGAACAGGCGGGAGCTGACCTCCTTTTTACGCCGTCTGCACAAGACATGTATAAAGGCGAGCAAAATGTGGCCGTACACGTCAAAAGACGGACTGACGTATTATGCGGCCGGTCCCGCACAGGCCATTTTGACGGAGTCGCCACCGTTCTGACGAAGTTTTTCAATCTCGTGAAACCGAACCGCGCTTATTTCGGTTTGAAAGATGCGCAGCAGGCCGCAGTTGTGGACGGGTTGATTGAAGATTTCTTTATGGATATCGAATTGGTTGCTGTGGACACCGTCAGAGAAGAGGACGGGCTTGCCAAAAGTTCACGGAACGTAAACCTGTCAGCCGAAGAAAGAAAAGAAGCGCCGATCATCTACAAAGCGCTGCAAAAAGGAGCCGAGCTGATCAGAGACGGTGAAAGAAATCCCGAAGAAATCGTAAAAGCCGTAACCGGCATGATCGAAAATACAAGCGGCGTCATCGACTATGTTGAATTATACGCTTATCCAGAGCTTACACCGATTGATACGCTGGACGGCAAAATCATTCTCGCTTGCGCCGTTCAATTTTCTAAGGCGCGGCTGATTGATAATATCATTATTGATATTGACGAATGGGAGAGATCATAATATGTACCGCACTATGATGGCCGGTAAACTGCACCGCGCTACTGTCACGGAAGCAAACTTGAATTATGTAGGCAGCATCACAATTGATGAGGATCTTTTAGATGCTGTCGGAATGCTCGTTAATGAAAAAGTTCAAATTGTGAATAATAATAACGGAGCAAGACTTGAAACATACATTATTCCCGGAAAACGGGGAAGCGGCGTGATCTGTTTGAACGGCGCAGCCGCACGACTCGTCCAAGAGGGCGACAAAGTCATTATTATTTCTTATCAAACGATGTCTGATCAAGAAGCGAAAAGCCACCAGCCAAAGGTTGCTGTCCTGAACGATCAGAACAAAATTGAGCAGATGCTTGGCCAAGAGCCGGCGCACACGATTTTGTAAAAGAGCCCCCATCATGGGGGTTTTCTTTTAAGATTTGCGGGCAAAACCTGTTTTTTCGCTCCATTTCTGTACAAAACGTGTTACACTTTTGTCGTATGCAAGAATAGAGGTGTCCATTTTAATGAACAAGCAACGGTTCGTTGTCATAGATGTCGAAACAACAGGGAATTCGCCGAAAAAGGGCGATAAAATCATTCAAATCGCAGCGGTTGTCATTGAAAATGGACAAATTACTGAGCGGTTTTCAAAATATATCAATCCGAATCAGGCGATTCCGCCGTTTATTGAGCAGCTGACAGGGATCTCAACCGGAATGGTTGAAAACGAATTGCCGTTTGAAGCGGCAGCAGCGGACATTTTTCATCTGCTTGACGGTGCATACTTTGTGGCGCATAACATTCATTTCGATCTCGGCTTTGTCAGGCATGAGCTAAACGAGGCGGGCTATCAGCTGACCGATTGTGACGTGCTTGATACCGTGGAGCTCTCACGTGTTGTCTTTCCTGAGTTTGAAGGGTATAAGCTGAGTGAATTATGCGAGGAGCTGGATATCGTTCATGACCGGCCCCATCGTGCTGACAGTGACGCGGAAGTAACCGGGCTGATTTTTTTAGAAATCTTACATAAACTGAGACATCTTCCTTTGCCGACGTTAAAACAGCTTAGAAGGCTCTCACAGCATTTTATCAGTGATTTGACGCTGTTATTGGATTCATTTATTTACGAAAACAAGCCATCAGCCAATGAGGGATGCGTGCCGTACGCCTCATTTTCAATTAAACAGCCTGAACCCCCGCCGGAGCTGGCACAACTGGATTCTTCTGTCGATCTTGAGAGGTGGACTCAAAAAACGGAAGAGCTCTTATCTGAATTTGTGCCCCGTTATGAAAAGCGGAAGGGACAGCTAGCCATGATGAACGAAGTGCTCGATGCGTTCTCCAATCGTGAGCATGCGCTGATTGAGGCTGCACCGGGCATCGGAAAAACGATTGGTTATCTCGTTCCGGCAGTTTTGTTTGCAAAGTCAGAACAGACCCCTGTCATCATCAGCACGTATTCCACGCTTTTGCAGCAGCAGATCATGTCTAAAGACCTCCCGTTATTGGAGCGTATGTTTCCTTGGCCGGTCAAAGCGGCTATTTTAAAAGGGCAGTCTCATTATCTTTGCTTGCGCAAGTTTGAACATATACTGCATGAGGAAGATGATAATTACGATGCGGTTTTGACAAAAGCTCAGCTTCTTGTCTGGCTGACAGAGACAGAAACAGGTGATGCCGCTGAATTGAATTTGCCTTCAGGCGGCAGGTTGCTGTGGGAACGCATGGCCTATGACGAAGATTCTTTTTTGAAAAAAGGAGACAATTCAGTCACGGGGTTTTATGAGCGCGCTAAACAAAAAGCGCAAGTATCAGATCTCATCATTACAAACCATGCCCTGCTTTTAACCGATGAAGGCAGCAATTCAAAAAGGCTGCCTGACAGCGGGACGATGATTATTGATGAAGCGCACCATTTTGAGCGTGCCGCAAGCGAGCACTTAGGGCGAAGAGCTTCATACATAGGGCTGCATACAAAGCTCAGCAGAATCGGTACGTTAAAAGAACACGGGCTGTTAAAGCGGATGAGAAAGCTGTTTCATACGTATCAATTACCTTCTGAGAGTTTCTTTGACGCAGATGAGTGGATGAAGCATATTCAGTCAGAAAGCGATGCTTTTTTCAGTTCAGTGCATTCTTTTGTCAAACGAAGAAAACCTAAAGACGATCTGAACCGTCTCGTTTATAGCCTGAACCATAAAAGCCAGGATAGGGGCCTGTTAATGTTAACCGACGGAGCGGAGCGGCTTTGCGCTATGCTTGAGCATCTCCTGGCTGTTTTTTCAGTACATGAAAAACTGTTACATACAAAGCTGGACCAGATGAAAAGCGGAGCGGCTTTTTTAGCGGCTGAATATGTAAAATGCATGAAAGGCCTAAAAGAGTATCGCGATACGTTCAGCCGTCTCCTGTTTGAGCCTGATGAAAAAGAAGCCATATGGATTGAAATTGATGCAAAAGGCGCTAAAAACGCTGTCAGCATATATGCTCAGCCCCTGGAACCGGGAGAAATGCTCGCCGATCAATTTTTCGCCCGCAAAAAAAGCGTCGTGCTTACATCGGCGACCCTTATGGTGGAGCAGTCTTTTCAATTTATGATAGAGAGGCTCGGGCTTTCGGATTTTTATCCGCGCACCAAAAGCATTCCATCTCCTTTTTCGTATGACGATCAAATGAAGGTCATCATTCCAAAAGACATGAAGTCTGTAAAATATGACGGAGAGCAGGATGCCATTCATCATATTGCCCGGTATGTAGAGATCATGTCAAAGGAAAAACAGCCGAAAATCCTCGTCTTGTTTACGTCCCATGATATGCTGAAAAAAGTGTATCAGGAACTGAAGCTCAGCATGGATATTTCCGGCATCCAGCTGCTTGCCCAAGGCATCACGGGCGGCAGCCCGGGAAAACTAATGAAAACCTTTAAAGCAGGCAGCCGAGCGATTTTACTCGGCACAAATCATTTCTGGGAAGGCGTTGATTTTCCGGGGGATGAATTGTCAACCGTGATGATTGCAAGGCTTCCTTTCCGGCCGCCTGACAATCCGCTTCATGCAGCAAAATGTGAGTTTGCAAAGCGAAAGGGGAAAAATCCGTTTCAAACCGTTTCATTGCCTGAGGCCGTTTTAACGTTCAGACAGGGCATCGGGCGGCTTCTCCGCACAGCAGGAGACAAGGGAACGATCGTTCTTTTGGATAAACGGGTAAAGACGGCGGGATACGGGCGTTTATTTCTCGAAGCGCTGCCCACTGCATCCCTGCTGGAACTTACGGATGACGAGCTTGAAGCTTACGTCGGGCAAACGGAATAAAAAGCCGCAAAAAGCGGCTTTTCATGGTGTGGGATGAGGAATTGTTTTTATAGTAAAAGCGGGTTCGCGCCGCCTTGTGACTTTATTATGCCGCGTGTGCAGACCCGCTATGACTAACAAAATTTGTTCGACCGATGGAGGGTATAAAAATGGAAAGTAAAATTGAGATTCTTTCTACAATTAATGTAGAGCATTCAGATGATTTATATAAGATCGTCGATACACTGAACCGGACCTTGAAAAGAGATAACCTGATGTTCGGACTTGCATTGGATGAAGAAAACCAAAATGAAGCGGTCTTCACCATTTATCGCACGTAGGTGAAAAACATGAAAAAAAAAGCATTAATATTTACAGCTGTATTTGGTATTATTTTTTTAGCAGTTCTTTTATTTTCTGCCGGTATTTTTAAATCAGCAATGGCTCAAAAAGAAGAAGGCCACGAAACAGCTGCCGCAGCCGCCAAAGAAAAAACGGATTTGACAAACGCTGATAAAGTCGAAACCTTTGTCGGCAAACAAAAGTATTATATCGTTGCCGGAACAGACAAACATGATGCGAAAATGTATGTATGGGTTCCTGCCGACAAAAAAGCAAAGATTCTCTCGAAAAAAGCCAGTGACGGCATTTCCAGTGACAAAGCGGCAAAAATCGTTCAGGACGCCGGACTGGTTTCCAAACTGAAAGACGTTCACCCGGCGAGAGAAAATAACGTCCCGCTGTGGGAAGTGACCTACTTAAACAAAAACGGGCAGTATAGTTTTAGCTATGTGGACTTTACAAGCGGCAAGATTCTCAAAAATATCACACCGTGAGACGTATTAGGGGGAGTTCAAGTTGAAATTGGCAAAAAGAGTATCCGCATTAACACCGTCTGCAACATTGGCAATTACCGCTAAAGCGAAAGAACTGAAAGCAGAAGGCCATGATGTCATCGGTCTCGGGGCAGGAGAACCGGATTTTAACACGCCTCAGCATATTATAGATGCGGCAGTGCGTTCAATGAATGAAGGCCATACGAAGTATACGCCTTCCGGCGGTTTGGCGGCGCTGAAAGACAGCATCGCAGAAAAATTCAAAAAAGATCAGGGGATTGAATACAAACCGTCTGAGATCATCGTCTGCACAGGCGCAAAACATGCACTTTATACACTGTTTCAGGTGATTCTTGATGAGGGAGATGAAGTCATCATCCCGACGCCATACTGGGTCAGCTATCCTGAGCAAGTGAAACTGGCAGGCGGCCGTCCGGTGTATGTTGAAGGTTTGGAATCCAACCAGTTCAAAATTTCACCGGAGCAGCTGAAGCAGGCCATCACGGATAAAACGAAAGCAATAATTATCAACTCGCCGAGCAACCCGACCGGTGTCATGTACACAAAAGAGGAGCTCGCGGAGCTTGGCAACGTTTGCTTGGAGCATGACATTCTGATCGTTTCTGACGAGATTTATGAAAAGCTTACATACGGAGGAAAGAAACACGTTTCAATCGCGCAGCTTTCAAATGAGCTGAAAGAACAAACGATTGTCATTAACGGCGTGTCTAAATCCCACAGCATGACAGGCTGGAGAATCGGATATGCTGCCGGAGCGGAAACGGTTATTAAAGCCATGACCAGCCTTGCGAGCCACAGCACGTCTAATCCGACTTCCATCGCCCAATACGGCGCTATTGCGGCATATAACGGTCCGGCTGAGCCGCTGGAAGAAATGAGGCAGGCATTTGAGCACAGATTAAATACGATTTACGCAAAGCTTAGCGAAATTCCCGGATTTACCTGTGTCAAGCCGGAAGGTGCATTTTATTTGTTCCCTAACGCCAAAGAGGCAGCTCAAAACTGCGGCTTCAAGGATGTTGACGAATACGTGAAGGCGCTTCTGGAAGAAGAAAAAGTCGCCATCGTTCCGGGTTCCGGCTTCGGCTCACCGGATAACGTCCGCTTATCTTACGCAACGTCACTGGATCTTTTAGAAAAAGCGGTCGAAAGAATCCGCCGCTTTACAGAAAAACATAGCTGATTAAAAAAGCGGCTTCTTTAAGCCGCTTTTCATCTGCATTGACCCCGTTAGAGAAGAACGGGTATAATAAGGTGATGAAAAAAGAGATTCAGGATGTCTGAATGTCTTTCTTGTTCTGGAGGGAAAGAGTTTGAAAACAACGATAAACCAAGTGTATAAACACGTAGGCCAGGAAGTAACGATTGGAGCTTGGGTCGCAAATAAACGCTCAAGCGGTAAGATCGCTTTTTTACAGCTGAGAGACGGTACAGGCTTCATTCAGGGAGTCGTCGTCAAAGCTGAAGTTGAAGAAAACATCTTCCAAACGGCAAAATCAGTGACGCAGGAAACGTCACTCTACGTAAAAGGAATTGTAAAAGAGGACGAGCGTTCACCGCTGGGCTATGAACTTGCGGTGACTTCAATTGAAGTGATTCATGAAGCGACTGATTATCCGATTACGCCGAAAGAGCACGGCACGGAGTTTTTAATGGATCACAGACATTTATGGCTTCGTTCTAAACGCCAGCATGCGATTATGAAAATCCGTAACGAAATCATTCGCGCGACTTATGAATTTTTCAATAAAGAAGGCTTTGTTAAAGTCGACCCGCCTATTTTAACGGGAAGCGCCCCTGAAGGAACGACAGAGCTGTTCGCAACGAAATATTTTGACGAGGACGCATTTTTGTCTCAAAGCGGTCAGCTGTATATGGAAGCTGCTGCTATGGCGCTTGGAAAAGTGTTCTCATTCGGTCCGACGTTCAGAGCGGAAAAATCAAAAACGAAGCGCCATCTGATTGAATTCTGGATGATCGAGCCGGAAATGGCGTTTGTTGAATTTAAAGAAAACCTTGAGGTTCAGGAAAATTATGTGTCTTATATCGTACAAAGCGTATTAAAAAATTGCGCAATCGAGCTGAACACATTAGGAAGAGACACTTCCAAGCTTGAACAAATCAAAGCGCCTTTTCCTCGTATTACGTATGATGAGGCGATTGAATTTCTGAAAGAAAAAGGGTTTAACGATATTGAATGGGGAGATGACTTCGGCGCGCCGCATGAAACTGCGATCGCAGAAAGCTATGACAAGCCGGTGTTTATCACTCATTACCCAACATCATTAAAACCGTTTTATATGCAGCCGGCAGAAGACCGTGACGATGTCGTATTATGCGCGGACTTAATCGCTCCGGAAGGTTACGGAGAAATCATCGGCGGCTCTGAACGTGTTCATGATATGGAACTTTTGGAAGCAAGATTAAAAGAGCATGGTCTGGATTCAGACGCTTACAAATGGTATGCTGAACTCAGACAATACGGTTCTGTGCCGCATTCCGGCTTCGGTCTCGGACTCGAGCGCACAGTTGCGTGGATCAGCGGAGCGCCTCACGTGCGTGAAACGATTCCGTTCCCAAGACTTTTGAACCGTCTGTATCCGTAATAGATAGAAAAAAAAGAGTCTCCTGTAAAGGGAGACTTTTTCATAGTAAAGGGAAAAGCCCGCGCGATAACCTTTACAGGTAAGAGGTGTAATGATGAAAAAACAGCAATTTATAGACATGCAAGAGCTCGGTGCCTCAAGCATCCCCAATCTGCTTCTGACAAATTACCGGGAGCTCGGTTTAAATGAAACCGAATTGATTCTGCTTCTGAAGATTAAAATGCATTTGGAAAAAGGCTCTTATTTTCCGACGCCGTTTGAACTTCAGTCCGGCATGTCAATTTCTGTTGAGGAATGCACAAGCAGATTGAGAATGTTTATCCAAAAAGGCTTTCTATTCTTAGAAGAATGTGAAGACCATAATGGAATAAAATTTGAAAAATACTCTTTGCAGCCGTTATGGGCAAAGCTGTATGATCATATTCAGCATTCACAAAACCAAACGCAGGAAAGGCAATCAGAAGGGGAACAAAAGAGCCTGTATACCATTTTTGAGGAAGAATTCGGAAGGCCGCTGTCTCCGCTTGAATGCGAGACATTGGCCATATGGCAGGATCAAGATCAGCACGAAGCACCGTTGATTAAGCACGCGTTAAAAGAAGCTGTCTTATCAGGAAAACTCAGTTTCCGGTATATCGACCGAATTTTGTTTGAATGGAAAAAGAACGGCTTAAAAACGGTAGAGCAGGCGAAGGTGCACAGCCAGAAATTCAGACGTGTCCAAACAAAACAAAACGAACCGCAAAAAGAGTACACGAGGCAGGTTCCTTTTTACAATTGGCTGGAACAGTAAAGTGAGAAGGGGAGAAACGTGTTAAATTTAAAGCAGATCGAATATTGTCTTGAAAAAATCGGCGACATGTTTCCGCACGCAGAATGTGAACTTGTCCATTCAAATCCTTTCGAATTGGTCGTGGCAGTTGCTTTATCTGCACAATGTACGGACGCCCTCGTCAACAGAGTGACAAAAACGTTATTTGAAAAATATAAACGGCCTGAAGACTATCTTGCCGTACCGCTGGAAGAACTCCAGCAGGATATCCGATCCATCGGTTTGTACCGCAATAAAGCCAAAAATATTCAAAAGCTCAGCAAGATGATCATTGAAGATTACGGCGGAGAAGTGCCGAAAGACAGAGATGAGCTTGTGAAGCTGCCTGGGGTAGGCCGAAAAACAGCAAATGTGGTCGTATCGGTTGCGTTCGGCGTTCCCGCGATCGCAGTAGATACTCATGTTGAGCGAGTCAGCAAACGGCTCGGCATCTGCCGCTGGAAGGACTCGGTTTTGGAAGTTGAGAAAACATTAATGAAAAAAGTGCCGAAAGAGGATTGGTCCGTTACACACCACAGATTGATATTTTTCGGGCGCTATCACTGTAAAGCTCAATCGCCCCGCTGTGCGGAATGTCCTTTGCTTTCGTTATGCAGAGAAGGCCAGAAAAGAGATAAAAAAGGGCTGGTGAAACGGTGACGGAAAATGAAACATTGGCAAGCTATGAAACGTATTTGCGCGGTCTTACCGATATAGAAAGCAGCAGCTTAAAATCCGCGCTGCGCCGTAATCCCTTGTATGTGGATTTTAGTGAGCAGCCGCATGAGATAGAGCCATGGAAAGAAAAAAGTGAATATGTTCCTTTTCTTTTTCAGATATGGGATGAAACGAAAGAAACGCTGCTGCCCGTATTTCAAACACGCAAATCGAGATGCGATCAAAATGACATCCTGAAAGGGATTGTCTGCCTGATTGCTGCTTTTCATTGGACGGCAGGGGAGCGGGTGCCGTCACTTGATTGGTCTGTTCTTAAAACAAGACATTTTCCGGCGGAGCCGATCAATTGGGCGGAGCGAATAGCGTTTATTTTAACGAAACCGACGCAATTCCACTCGTTTATACAGCTGGATGAGCTGATGACGGAAATGAAAAAACAATTTCATAAATATGAAGCCATGAATAAAAAATAGAAACCTCCTTATTTTTACGTAAGGAGGTTTTTTATTGTACACAAAAGCCTTCACCTATTTGAGGTGAAGGCTTTCGGCCGCTAATTAGCGGAGTTTGATTGGATGGTTGACGAATTTGACTGCCCGTTGATATTTGATGATGAGTCTTGGTTTTTGTCCGTTTGTTTGTCGTCTGAATTGGAACCGTCTGTTCCGGAGTCGGAACTATTATCAGAGCTGTTATCATTCTGGTCGTTTTTATCCTTACCGTTGCCCGGCTGATTCTTATCACCGTTATCCGTTTGATCCTGATTGGGTTGATCAGGATTTTTAGTTGGATCATCAGTTGACGAATCATCCGAACCGTTTGAAGGATCTGTCTGATTGTTATCTGTTTGTGAATCATCGGTTTGGGTCTTGTCTTTATCCTGATTATCATCAGAATTTTGATCTTCGTCCGTTTTTTTATCTTTGTCTGCATCGTCCTCTTCATCTTTCGGGACTTTGAAGGACGTAGATACCGTATCGCTTTTTCCGTCATCATTTTCCGCTGTCACTTGGAAGCTGTAAGTGGAGCCTGGCGTGACGTCAGAGACGACAGCTTCTTTTGCAGAGCTGTTTTGAATGTCACTGTAGCTTCCTCCGTCAACGGATTGTTTGACATTAAAAGTAGCATCACCATCATAGTCCCAGCTTAAGGTCAATGATTTTTTGTCTTTGTCGTACTTCACTTGCAAGCCTGTCGGTTTATCGGCTTTTTCTTTCGTGTATGTTTTAGAAACAGCAGTAGGCTGCGTTCCTTTCACGAAGTACTCCGTTACCTTTTTATCATCAGGCGTATTCGGTCCGGCTAAAGCGGCAGGGTTTGAGCCTTTTTCAATCGTTTCTTTTACGACGCTGTCAGGCTGTTCAAAGCTTCCTTTGCCATCGTCAACATACGAGATCAGCTTTTGGAAGAGGCGTTTGGCGACTTGTTGGTCTGCTTTTGATAAGGATAGTTTTCCTGCCTTATTTTTGCTTTCAACACCGGTCCAGACGGCCGCTGTATATTGCGGTGTATAGCCGACAAACCAAGAATCCGGCACACCTCCGCTTGCAATATTGTGCGCTCTCATATAACTGTCTGGAAAGTTAGTTGTACCCGTTTTTCCGGCTACTTCGACGTTCGGCACTTGTGCTAGGCTGCCTGTTCCTGTTTGCACTGCAGATTTCAGCATATCTGTAATCATAAACGCCGTGTAGTCGCTCATTGCGCTTTTCGATTTAGGCGTTAAATCAAGCTTTGTGCCGTCATTAAATTCAATCGATGTGACCGCATGCGGTTCATTGTACGTTCCGTTATTGCCGAATGCGCTGTAAGCGCCTGCCATGGTCAGAGTGGAAACGCCCGGATTATCGTCCCCAAAACCGCCGATTGAGTATGATTCAGTTACACTGTCTTTGTTCAGCCCTAAGCCTAATCCATTAGCGAAGTCGACAGCATTATCTTTTCCAGCTGCTTGGTATGCTTTCAGAGCCGGTATATTTCTTGACTGCGCCAGTGCATAACGCATAGAAATTGGGCCAAGGTATTTACGATCCCAGTCGTGAATTGCTGTTCCGTTTGTATAAGAGTAAGCAGAGTCATCAATCTGCTCATACGTTGACCATTTTTTATTTTCAATGACCGGTCCGTAATCAAGAATCGGTTTAATCGTTGAACCCGGCTGGCGTTTGGCTTGTGTGGCATAGTTATACCCGCCGACTGTGCTGTTTCGTCCCGATCCGATGGCGCGGATTTCGCCGTTTGTCGTGTCAAGGAGGGTAACGCCGCCCTGCATGCCTTGGGTAAAGCCGACACTGTCGCCGTCCATTAATTCATCAAGATAATCTTGCGCTTTCGTATCAAGGGTCGTATAGATTTTTAATCCGTCAGTGGAAATATCGACATCTTTCTTTTCTTTCGTTTCAATTTCACTCATGACTTCTTCGACAAAAGCGCTGTATTTATTTGTATCCTTTTTCTCATATTGCTTTTGGCTGACGACGCCTTCATCTTTCATGGACACTTTTTTCGCTTTTTGGTATTCAGCACTCGAGATAAAACCTTGTTTTTCCATTAGGCTGAGAACGATGTTCCGTCTCTTTTCAGAAGCCTTCGGATTTTTAACAGGGTTGTATCCGGTCGGGCTCTGCGGCATACCGGCAAGAGTCGCTGCCTGTTCAACCGTGAGCTTGCTGAGGTCTTTTACGCCGAAAAATTCTTCAGCGGCTTTACCGACGCCGTAGGCGCGCGGTGAGAAATAAATTCTGTTTAAATACATTTCTAAAATTTCATCTTTAGAATAATGGCGCTCCAGCTGCAATGAAAGCCATACTTCCTGAGCTTTCCGTTTAATCGTTTTCTGGTGAGTCAGAAGCGAGTTTTTCACAACCTGCTGGGTGATTGTGCTTCCTCCCTCTGATCCGAAACCGTCCGTAAAGTTGGCGACCAAGGCGCCGCCGATCCGGATCGGGTCAATCCCGTGGTGCTTATAAAAACGGGCGTCCTCTGTCGCGATAAACGCTTCTTTTACAACATCGGGAATATCTTTAATCGGGACGTAGGTTCGCTTTTCGGCGCCCACTTCCGCGATTTCTTTACCGTTTTTATCATAAATCGTTGAAGAGTAAGGCGTTTTCAGCTTAGCTTCATCCAATGACGGCGCGCCGGAAACTAAAACGGCGAATGCCGCCGCTCCGCCGACTATGCCAAGGACAAACAGAATAACCAAAGACAGTACAATTTTTTTAAATAAACCGCCTTTACGCTGTTTCTTGCCTTTTTTCGGTGAAGAAGCCGGCTTGCTGTTTTTCGTCTGCTTTGCTTTTCGGCGTTCTTCACGGCTCTTAAATTGATCTGACATAACATCTCAACCTTTCGTTAATCAACCTTTCGCTCAGTCTACTGTCTCCTGCGAAAAATAAAGCTGTTCAATAATACTAATATAATCAATTCTCGGTGAGTATCCAAGGGAAATCGGAAAGGAAGCATCTTCTAATTCGTCTTTGCGAATCGATTTCCTGCCGTTTTTCTCCTTTCTCTCCCAAAAGACAAACAGCTTATCAGCCTCGAGGAAATAAACTTTTTCGAAAGCGGATATAATAACAAAACAAATGCCGCCTTGAGCAGTCACATGCTTCATATGCTCAATCTGATGGTCATGAAAATTCTGCAGGGGAAATGCCGTTTTGTTTTTTGTCTCTTTTGCCTCAAAATCAATATAGCGCCCCTTATAAATCCCGTTGTAATCAGTTGTTGACGACTGCTTAAAATAGGCTTCCTTAATGACTGCGGCGCTTCTTTTCGGATAATGGACATTTACAATTTGAACGGGTGTCGGCTTTTTATGAATGACAGCAATTTGGTTAGCCAGATAATACTTATTCGTTTCATTCAGGTCGTCTTCGAGGGTCATGCCGCGATTACTGTAAGAAGGCGTCCGTTTCTGGCTTTTTTGGGATGAAACCGTTTTGTTCGGCTGAAATGTCTTTCCATTCGGATACCGAATCACTTTTTCCATCCTCCTTATCAATCTTATAGTGACGGAAGTGAATGAACGTGCAAACACAACAGACCGTAACAACCATTCTGCGCCGAATCGAAAAAGAGACGAAAATGAAAAATGCCGATAATATTTCCCGGACGAATGCCTATAAATCATATTATGACCGCCATCCTGAGATCAAATGGTCACTTTTGGCATCTTTTGTTTCCCGCAATGCCGGCTGGTCGATGACTGATTTAAGAGGCAGTCTTTATCAGCAGGGGCTTGAGAGCAAACAAAAAAACTGGTTTTTTCTGTCCTATGAGAGGGCGAATTGGCTTATCTTTTCCGACGCTTATCCCCAGCTTTTGTTATACCACTGGTCGAAAAAAATCGGTGAACCTCTTTTTCGCCATCTTCCTCATTTCCGCGTTTCGGCATTTATGCAGGAAGAATGGTTCCGTTTTTGGCGTGACGGAGATACGGAACGGCTCATGTATGCTCTTATTATAAATGAACAAAACACTATCCAAACACCTATTATACAAAATCCTTCGTTTAAAAAGAATGTTTTTGGCACGATTCCTTTTTATTTAAGTGATTGGTTTCACTTTAACACGGTGATATTTCCTTCATATGACGGTTGTTTATACGGAATTTCCGTCAAACGTTTTTCAAAAACCGAAGAAAGAATTACGCTCGGAAAACAGCTTTCCCAGCTGCTATTCTGCCCGGAGCTTTACGGCTCTTTTTATCGCTTTCTCGATATCGTGCCTCATACAGGCTCGCGTTTTGATATGGAGAAAATAATCGGTATCAAAAAACGAACATCACCAATGCTCAGAACAACCTATCCCTTGATTGTCCACTCATTAGACGGCAGAAAGAAGGATTGGTTTCAAAAAAGGTTAAAGAAGGGGGCCTTTTTACAGGAGAAAATGCCGAAGCAGCTGGAGCTTACAAACTGGTATCTGCAAAAAAAACGTCAGCTGCATGCGCTTTTCGCCGTTGAACATTGGCTCAAAAAATGAAAAAGCCCAAAACCGTTTCGGCGGTTTCGGGCTGGGCATCTGCCTTACGTAGAAGGGCGGTTTGGGCCGCCTGTTTTTTTATCTAACGTATCGGTCGCTTTTGATTCGGTTTTTTGCTGTTTGCCTGCATTTTTCGGTCTCGTTTTCATACGGCACCTCCTCAACTGTATCGTTTGCATTAATGTGCCGCTTCATACAAAGTTTGCGGCACTTTTTTGTCGAAAGTCCCGCCTTTTAGGATAAAACCTGTTTGTTTGGCGATTTGCTTCTAGTTTTGTCAGGTGCAAAGGAAAGAGGCGTAAAAACGAGAATTATACCCGGAGATACGTAAGTGACAAAAGGGAGGAACATGAATGTCCGTTTACACGAGTAAGGCTGATATTCTCCGTCTGCTTTCTGATATCGAAGATCGGCTCTCTGGTGCTGAAGAGGCGCTTGAACAATCAATGACGCTCTATAAAACAGAAGCTGAGGAAACAGAGGATGAACGCCTCGCTGCCCTGGAGGACGATTTGCGGGAGCTTCATATCTGTATTGACGACCTGTTCCTGACTGATCAGCGCAAAACGGTTTTACCTAAGGCATACCGGATAAGCTGAATTTGTGTTGAAACTTTGGTACGATATGTATTGAGGTGAGTCCGTTTGCAGACACAATCATTATTGAAGTTAACAGAACAAATGATAGAGGCGGCTATAGAGGCTGACAGAAGGTACCAAGATGGAAAAGAGCACGACCGCTCATATGATTTCTTTGAAACCATTAAACCCGATGTTGAAAAAAAGGATAAGCTTTGCGCGCTTTGGATTGAAAAGGCGCTGCCGTTTATCCAAACGAGCCGGCCGAAATACGTTCATCAGGAACAGATTCTGGCCGTTAAAGAAAACTTTTCGGAATTAATGCTCCAATCATATGTTCATCATATCCATAAAAAAAGGTATAAGGATTTAACTGAATCTGTTTTATATACACTTCGTATATGTAAGGATGAAGTTGAAAAAGAAGGCAGCTGATCAGCTGCCTTCTTTTTTTCAGGGGTCCGGCATGTCATTCATATGCCGGGTTTTCTGCTCCACTTGCTTCGAGAACTTTCATACTGTTTCGAAATTCCGTTGCGGTCAGGTGTCCTTGAATATAGAGGAACTTTGCAAAGTCCATCAATTTATTCACACAATCTGTCTCATATTTTTTTGCTTCTGCAAAACGTTTTCTTAAGTATGATACGTTCATAATGGTGCATCCCCTCTCATGTATGTTGAGATTATCGTAACATAGCGATTCGACTTTTTTCTGTTTTTAAAAAATTAAGACTTTCGACATCATTTGACAAAGCGGGCGTCTCTTGAAAGACACATAAGCAAGGCAGAATTCATACATATAAAGAAGAAACTTGATGAGAGATTTAGGGGGGAGCATCATATGAAAAGGAGAGCGCAGCAATATCAAAATATGTATCAGCAGCAGCCCTTGGGATATTACTATCCTCAGCAGATGCAGGAATATCAGCAGCCTCAGGAATATCAGCACCCGCCGTATATTCAGCAAGGGCAATTTCCGCCTCAATTTTATCCGAATCAGGAGTACGGGCACATGCAGCCGTATTCTCCTCCGCAGGCAGGCATGCCTGGCGGACAGCCGGGATTTTTTAATCCGTATCCCGTTCCCAGACCGAATCAGCAGCAGCCTTCTCAATTCTCAGGCATACTCTCTCAATTTAAAAAAACAAACGGACAGTTCGACTTTAATAAAATGATGGATACGACAGGGCAGATGATGAGCGCTGTCAACCAGTTCGGATCTCTGATAAAAGGATTCACCGGCTTCTTTAAATAATGAAAGCATGAATGACACGAATCATTCATGCTTATTTTTTTGGGAAAAAGAGGGTCAGCGTCTGTTCATTCCATGAAGTGTTCATATCCTCTTCGCGCACCTCATAAGGGAGGACGACTGTTCTCGTCATGCTTGAAGAAACATGGGATGAATGTGCCTGCTGCTGCTGTTGCCGAAGAGTGACATGAAGATACTGGCCCTTGACTTCAACCAGCATATCTCCGTCGCGGAATGTCGGCGGGACACTGATATCAACCGCCAGACCCGACTCTTCTTCTCTGAAATCAATGGTGACCTGAACATCTGAAAAAGCTGAATTGACTAGATGCTGAAACCCTTGGATCAGCTCACCGAATGGCCCGGAATGAAAAAAATGGTCCATCGCATGGCTTATGATATCCTCATTGTTTTGTAAATGATGTTTATCATCATGTGAATTTCCCATATAACCACCGCCTTGGTAACAGACTATGCTCTTTTGTGCCATGTGGTTATGAATTGAAGGAAAAAAGAAAGTGTGGTTAAATAGTGGAGAATAAACTGGTAACGGATTCACTTTTAGGAAGGGAGCACAAAACATTGCTGAAAAAATTATTCGGATTGGGAGACAGCCGGAAAAAGCCGGCCGAAGAAACGATTTATTCACCGGCTGACGGAACGGTGATGGATTTAGGCTCAGTGCCGGATCCCGTATTTTCACAAAAAATGATGGGGGACGGCATTGCAGTAGAACCGGCAAACGGTGACATTGTTTCGCCGGCTGAAGGGGAAGTGATTCAGCTTTTTCATACAAAACACGCTGTCGGCATCCGCACCTTGTCCGGGGCGGAGATTTTGATACATGTCGGTTTAGATACAGTCAATATGAACGGCGAAGGCTTTGAAGCCCATGTGAAAGAAGGCGACAAAGTAAAAGTCGGCGACCCGCTTTTGACGTGCAATTTAGACTTAATAAAAGAAAAAGCAAGCAGCACGGTGATCCCGATGGTCATTATGAACGGTGATGCCGCAGAATCTTTACAGTCCGCAGGCGCAAAAGAAGCTAAAAAAGGACAAACAGAGGTTTTTACATTAAAAATGAAGTAAGCAGGGCTGATGCCCTGCTTTTTTTCTTTACTGTATTTTCATCTAGCCAGGCAAACAAATATTCGGTAAACTGTACCTCATAAAGAGGTGTGAACGATGAAAAAAAAATCACTGACCGAACTGATTCATGAATTAAAAGAACATGAGAATATTGTCCATTGGCATGAAGAGGAGCCCCGTGAGGCGAAAACCATGCCGATGCCTGACAGGATTGATCCGGGAATCCGAGAGGCTTTCAAAAAGAGAGGAATTGACCGGCTGTTTACCCATCAGTATTCTGCTTTTCAAACCGTTCAAAACGGAGAAAGCATTGTGACAGTCACGCCCACAGCCTCCGGCAAAACGCTGTGCTACAATCTTCCGGTTCTCCAGTCCATTGCTGAAGATCCGACAAGCCGGGCTCTTTACTTATTTCCGACAAAAGCGCTCGCCCAGGATCAAAAAAGCGAGCTGAATGAAATCATAGATGAAATGGGCATGGACATCAAAAGCTTTACATATGACGGGGATACCTCTCCGGCTATCAGGCAAAAGGTGAGAAAGGCCGGGCACATTGTCATTACAAATCCTGACATGCTTCATTCGGCCATTCTTCCCCATCATACAAAATGGGTGAGCCTTTTTGAAAATCTCAAATATATCGTCATTGATGAATTGCACACGTACCGCGGCGTGTTCGGCAGCCACGTGGCTAACGTCATCCGCCGGTTAAAGAGGATTTGCGCGTTTTACGGAAGCTCGCCGTCATTTATTTGCACTTCCGCCACGATCGCCAACCCGAAAGAATTGGCGCAGCAGCTGACGGGACAGCCTGTTGCGCTGATTGATGATAATGGAGCACCAAGTGGAAGAAAACACTTTGCTTTCTACAACCCGCCCATTGTAAATAAGCCGCTGCATATCCGAAAAAGCGCCACCGTTGAAGTAAACGAGCTGGCAAAAACATTTTTGGAAAATCAGATACAGACGATTGTTTTTGCCAGGAGCCGGGTCCGGGTTGAAATTATTTTAAGCCACATCCAAGAGCTCGTTAAAAAAGAAATAGGCGCAAAGTCTATCAGAGGCTATCGGGGCGGCTATCTCCCGAAAGAAAGAAGGGAGATCGAACGGGGTTTAAGAGATGGCGGCATCCTCGGCGTTGTCAGCACAAATGCGCTGGAACTCGGCGTTGACATCGGCCAGCTGCAGGTCTGCATTATGACGGGTTATCCGGGCAGTGTGGCAAGCGCATGGCAGCAGGCGGGCAGAGCGGGCCGCCGCCACGGGGAAGCGTTAATTGTCATGGTGGCCAATTCCGCTCCGATTGATCAATATATCGTGCGCCATCCTGATTATTTCTTTAAGC
This sequence comes from Bacillus sp. YC2, assembly GCF_019891195.1. Classification (NCBI taxonomy): domain Bacteria; kingdom Bacillati; phylum Bacillota; class Bacilli; order Caryophanales; family Bacillaceae; genus Bacillus; species Bacillus sp. YC2. The sequence continues at coordinate 182,885 of NZ_JAHXDO010000007.1, forward strand.
GGTCACCTGAATCTGCGCGAATAAATCCTGATAATCTCATTATATTGGTTGACCATATAAAGTGCGCTGCCTACGAGCTGCCATTTCGTGCGGATGAAACATTCGGCACAAATGATGCACAGGACATTCTCGAGTATTTGGAGGAAGAGGGGGTGCTTCATCAAAACCGTGAGCGTTATCATTGGGCGAGCGAATCATTTCCTGCCTCAAATATCAGTCTTCGCTCGGCGTCACAGGAAAACGTCGTCATCGTCGACCAGTCTGATACGGCATATGTAAAAATCATCGGAGAAATGGACCGATTCAGCGCGATGACGCTTTTGCATGATGAAGCCATTTATTTGCATGAAGGAGTGCAATATCAAGTTGAAAAACTTGATTGGGATCATAAAAAAGCATACGTCCGAAAAGTAGATGTCGAATATTATACAGATGCAAATTTAGCGGTGCAGCTCAAAGTGCTGGAAATTGACAGGACAGACAGCAGAAGGAAAACAGCTTTGCACTTTGGAGATGTGACCGTAAATGCCCTGCCGACGATATTCAAAAAAATTAAAATGACCACATTTGAAAATATAGGTTCGGGTCCGATTCATCTTCCGGAAGAAGAACTGCATACAAGTGCGGCCTGGCTTGAAATAAAAGAAACGGATTCGGAGATCGGCGAAAAAACGCTGGAGCAGCTGCTTTTAGGCATCGCCCATGTACTTCAGCATATCGTGCCCGTATATGTAATGTGCGACCGCAATGACGTGCATGTCGTGTCGCAAATTAAAGCCGCTCACACAGGGTTGCCGACGATCTTTTTATACGATCATTACCCCGGCGGCATCGGGCTGGCTGATGAAGTATATAAACGATTCGATGAAATTAATGAGGGGGCAAAGCGCCTGATTCGGCAATGCCCGTGTCAAGACGGCTGCCCTTCCTGCATCGGCACCGAAATAGAGGGGACAGATGCGAAAAAAACAATTCTCCGGCTCTTGAATCACGTGTAACAGAAAAGGAGGATGAGAGATGTCCTTAAAAAATAAATTGCAGCGGATGAAAAAGCACATCAATATACAGGAAGCAGAACAAAAGCCGGCAGCAGCTTCTCATTCAGAACAAGATGCTGATATTCCGTTTGCGGAAAAATGGGAGTCATTCGGCGTGAAGCCTTTTTTCTTTGAGGATGAATACTGCCTCATCCGTGAAGTTGTTTATCCGCTTACGCACCGCCACGGCCGATACAGCTTTTCTGAGCTGGATGAAGTGATGGCTTTATGGAATGAAGGCGGGCTTACACATACATTATCAGCCGAGGGATATGAAAAAAGCCAGCTGTTTTTCTTTGATACTGAAACGACGGGTCTTGGAGGCGGAGCAGGAAATATGATCTTTTTGCTCGGGCATGCCCGTGTATATGATGACTGTGTCGTCGTAAAACAGCATCTGCTGCCTAAGCCCGGAAACGAGGCTGCGCTGTACCAAAGCTTTTTAAGCGAGGTGGATATTACGTCTCTTGTGACCTATAACGGCAAAGCCTTTGACTGGCCGCAGGTAAAAACAAGGCATACACTGCTTAGGGACAGGCTGCCGAAGCTGCCGGAGTTCGGTCATTTTGACCTCTTACACGGAGCGAGACGTCTTTGGAAACATAAAATGGAGCGTGTATCGCTCGGCACGGTAGAAAAAGAGGAGCTTTCCGTAATAAGAGACGAAGACACTCCGGGGTATTTGGCGCCGATGCTGTATTTTCAATTTTTAAAAGCGGAAGACCCCGTCCTATTACAAGGAGTGCTGTCACATAATGAACAGGATGTGCTTTCTCTCATCACTCTATACATCCATATGTCTAAGAAAATTTTTGCGGCCTCTGATCAGACGTCAGAACACCGGGAAGCATATGCGATGGCGAAGTGGTTTATCGCCCATAAGGAAACGGGGCGTGCCATTTTGCAGCTTGAAGCGCTGATAGGCAAAGCATTTGAGGATTCAGACAAAGCCCTTTTTGACTTAGCAATGCTTTATAAAAAACAAAACCGTCAGGCAGACGCCGTTCAGCTTTGGAAAAAGCTTATGACTTCTGATCTTCATAAATGCAGATATCAATCAGCGGTCGAGCTGGCGAAATATTTTGAGCATCATGTAAAAGACTTCAGGCAAGCATTACAAGCCGCAAAACAAGCGGCCGCAGATGAGGAATTATCGGAAAAAGAAGCTGAAAGGCTGCATGTGCGGATTGTCCGGCTGAAGAGGAAATATTTCTCTTGAAATATTGCCCGGGAAAGCGCAAAAGACGAGCGGATTCGGCAAAAATATTTTTTTCTGACTTCACATCGATTTAGTTGTAGAATAATGACGCATCCTGTAAAATAGCGTTAGTTATTTATAGGGGAGAGTTAGTATGTATAAAGGTGTTTTTTACTTGTTCTTTGTCGTGGTTTTTTTAATTGCGTTTGTTTTTTCGAATTTTAAAGACAGCTTGCTCATGCATTTCTAAATTGGGTGATTGCATTAGAACATGTACCCCTCTGTTTTCATAACTTAACAGTGTAATAAAAGTTTATGGAGAGGGGATTTTAGCATGTTTCATCATTGCAGACCAAACGTGATGCCGCCGATTGTCCATCCGACTCATTGCTGTGAACACCACAATTTTTCCAACACGATTGTGCCGCATATTCATCCGCAGCATACAACTAACGTAAATCACCACAACTTTGAGCACGTTCATTACTTCCCGCACACTTACTCAAATGTTGATCCGACAACACATCAGCATATTCAGTGCGGAAGCCCTTGCTGCGATTACTAGTATTGAACGTTTAAGCAAGATCGGTACGGATATCAGCAAATCAAAATGGGGCCCGATGGGAGCCCCATTTTTTAAGCAGGTGATGGAATTGAAAGTATTAGCCGTAACAGGGTACAAGCCGTTTGAACTCGGCATCTTTAAGCAGGATGACCGCGCGCTGGTTTATATTAAAAAAGCACTGGAAAACCGGCTGAGGAGCTTTCTTGACGAAGGCTTGGAGTGGGTGCTTATATCAGGCCAGCTGGGGACCGAACTTTGGGCGGCGGAAACGGCGTACGATCTCAAAGAGGATTATCCCGAGCTAAAGGTGGCCGTAATCACGCCTTTTTACGGCCAGGAAGAAAAGTGGAAGGAACCGAATAAAGAGATGTATGAAGCCGTGCTGGCACAGGCAGATTATGAAGAGAGCCTCACGCATAGGCCTTATGAGAGTCCGCTGCAGTTCCGGCAGAAAAACGCGTTTTTTATTGCAAAATCAGACGCGCTTTTACTATTATATGATCCGGAAATGGAAGGTTCGCCTAAATATATGCTGCAAGAAGCGGAGAAACGGCGTGAAAAAGACGGATATCCGATCTATTCAATTACGATGGATGATCTCCGGGCAGCAGTTGAAGAAGAAGCCTTCTTTACATAACATGCCAGAGAACATTTGACAACGGCACGTGTTTCTGAATAAAATATAAGATATGATTCACGATACGAGGTGAAAAAGATGCTTGCTGATAAAGTAAAGCTTTCTGCGAAAGACATTTTGGAAAAAGAATTTAAAACAGGCGTTAGAGGGTACAGACAAGAAGACGTTGACAAATTTTTAGATATGATTATTAAGGATTATGAAACCTTTCATCAAGAAGTAGAAGAACTGCAGCAGGAAAATCTGCAGCTGAAAAAGCAGCTTGAAGAAGCAAGCAAAAAGCAGCCGGTTCAGTCCAATACGACGAACTTTGATATTTTAAAACGGCTGTCTAACCTTGAGAAACATGTATTCGGCAGCAAGCTGTATGATGAATAAGAAAGACGCACTTGTCAAATGAGACAAGTTGCTTTATAATGAACAAGTGTTCTTAACGTTCGGGTAATCGCTGCAGGTCTTCCGAATCTGTAGAGGAAAGTCCATGCTCGCACGGTGCTGAGATGCCCGTAGTGTTCGTGCCTAGCGAAGCGATAAGCTAGGGCAGCCTTGATAGGCTGACGGCAGGAAAAAAGCCTACGTCTTCGGATATGGCTGAGTATCCTTGAAAGTGCCACAGTGACGAAGTCTCACCAGAAATGGTGAGAGTGGAACGCGGTAAACCCCTCGAGCGAGAAACCCAAATTTTGGTAGGGGAACCTTCTTGAAGGAATTGAACAGATAGAAGGACAGAATACTTTCTGTAGATAGATGATTGCCGCCTGAGTACGAGGTGATGAGCCGATTGCAGTACGACGGAACAAAACATGGCTTACAGAACGTTAAACATTTAAATGACAAACTCAGAGCTCTCCTTCATGGGGAGCTTTTATCTTGAATGAAACGAAAGTTTGAAAAGACAGGGTGATACGATGAAGAAGTATACACTAATAGCGACGGCGCCGATGGGAATTGAAGCGATTGTTGCCAAAGAAGTCCGTGAGTTAGGGTACGAGTGCAGAGTAGATAACGGAAAAGTCATTTTTGAAGGCGACGCGCTTGCAATATGCCGAGCTAACCTATGGCTCAGAACGGCTGACCGCATAAAAGTGCAGGTCGCCGAGTTTCAGGCAAAAACGTTCGATGAGCTCTTTGAAAAAACGAAGGCCATTGACTGGCGGTCGTATATTCCGGAAAACGGAAAGTTTCCCGTTATAGGAAAATCTGTTAAGTCGGTGCTCGCAAGCGTGCCTGACTGTCAGCGGATCGTGAAAAAGGCGATTGCTGAAAAGCTGAAAATCCAGTCCGGCAAACAAAATGACTGGATTGAAGAAACAGGCGCCGAATATAAGATCGAGATCTCCCTTTTAAAGGATAAAGCCGTGATTACATTAGATTCATCCGGGACAGGCCTTCATAAACGGGGATACAGGGTCGATCAGGGAGGAGCGCCGATTAAAGAAACGCTGGCTGCGGCGCTTGTTCTCTTAACCAATTGGACGCCTGACCGTCCGTTTGTCGATCCTTTCTGCGGCTCCGGCACCATTGCAATCGAAGCCGCTTTAATCGGGCAAAACATTGCTCCTGGTTTTAACCGTGATTTTGTCTCGGAAGACTGGGAATGGATCGGGAAAGAACTGTGGGACAAAGCGCGTCTTGAAGTGGAGGAAAAAGCGAATTATGATCAGCCGCTTCAGATTTTCGCCAGTGACGTCGATCACAGGATGGTGCAAATCGCGAAAGAAAACGCAGAAGAAGCCGGTCTCGGTGACCTTATTGAATGCAAACAAATGCGAGTGCAAGATTTCACGACCAAACTTGATTTTGGCGTCATCGTCGGAAACCCGCCGTATGGCGAACGGCTTGGTGAGAAACGTGAAGTAGAGCGGATGTATAAAGAAATGGGCCGTGCGTTTGAATCGCTTGATACGTGGTCTGTGTACATCTTAACTTCAAATGAACAATTTGAAGAAGCATACGGAAGAAAAGCGACAAAAAAACGCAAGCTGTTTAACGGATTTATTAAGGCGGATTATTACCAGTATTGGGCTAAAGTGCGCCCGCAGCGGAAAAAGCAGGAACAAACAAAACGAGAAGACGCCTGAACAGCGTCTTCCCGGTCATCTTTCCATTCTATTCTATCATTACCAACGGTGCGCTTTTGCGTTGCTCCGTAAAATAATGTTGGTTTGGGACATTTCGGTGTGGCCGTTGACCTGCGATTTTGAGCGCTTCGGCCGAGTCCAATTGTGATGAAACAATTCAGAATGCTGATCTAAACGATCTTTATAACTCATGTAACCATCACTCCCGGATAGAATAAGTTTGTGAAGATGGATATTCACTCGTGAATATCTCTTGTAGTTTGTGCAGGTCATGTGCGGATCATTCAAAAAGCATGTATATAAAGTGAAAAATCCGCATAGAATGATGATTATTTCTATTCGAGAGGTGATCTCATGCTAAACAGCGAACACTTTAACCGGATTCAAAAGGCGTTAGACGCGACAGCGGCTCAGCTGCAAGAAACCGGGGCGGAGCTTTCTCCTTCCGTCATGACACATGCACAAGAAGATTTTGAAAAAGCGGTGGAGCATACAAACTCAACAGACCATCCGTTTTTATCTTCACATGTGATTAACCGAAAATGATTGTTCAGAAAAGCTTGGCGCGGCCAAGTTTTTTTGTTGTATTAAAAAGGATTAAATGATATTATAGATGGTCTGAATGCAGAATAGTTAGGGGTTGGAGTCGGGTGACAACATCACGTTTGCCTTTTGCTTTAACAAAACAAAAGAATTTTTACGAAGAACTGAACAATTGGATTGGTGACGTGTTTTACGATATACTTCCCGAAAAAGGCTTTGACCTTCGGGATGAGCAAGTGTTTATGGCTTTTCAGCTTGAGCGGGCATTTAAAGAAAAAAAAGTCATGTTTGCCGAAGCCGGAGTGGGTACGGGGAAAACGCTGGTATATCTGCTGTTTGCGATCAGCTATGCAAGGTATACCGGAAAACCTGCCATTATCGCGTGTGCTGATGAAACGTTAATTGAACAGCTTGTCAAAAAGGAAGGCGACATATCAAAGCTGACGGAGCATTTGGATTTACAGATTGATACAAGGCTTTCAAAATCACATGAGCAGTATCTCTGTTTGAAAAAGCTAGAGAAAACGATGCAGCGTTCTGATGATGAGAAGTGGCTTGATCTCTATGAATCCCTGCCTTCCTTCGTCCACGAATCGCAAGCGATGCAGCGTTTTTATCCGTACGGCGACCGCAAGCAATACGCTGATTTGACGAATGAAGAATGGTCAAGCGTAAGCTATGACTCCTTCCAGGACTGCTTAACGTGTGATATGAGACATAGATGCGGCTTAACGCTTTCAAGAGACCATTACAGAAAATCAACGGATCTGATCGTTTGCTCCCATGATTTCTACATGGAACATGTGTGGACAGAGGAATCACGCAAGCGGGAAGGTCAGCTGCCGCTTTTGCCGGATCACAGCGCCGTTGTGTTTGATGAAGGGCACCTTTTGGAATTCGCTGCACAAAAAGCATTAACATATCGCGTGAAGCAATCAACGCTTGAATTGTTTTTAGAGCGCCTGCTTCAAAACGACATCAGGGAGGAATTTGCCGAGCTGATAGAAGATTCGCTTGCTGCAAACGACGAGTTTTTCTATGTGCTTTCAGAGGAATGTAAGGAAGTGGCCGGGTCTCACCGTCTTGACATCCAAAACGCCCAGCGTGTAAAACGCGCGGCTGACGAGCTGTGCCGTCTTCTGGATAAAATCGGCGAGGCGCTTGTATTTGAGTCAGAAATGTACACGATCGATAAATACGAGCTGTCAGTCGTAGAAGAATACGTCGAACAAATGGCCTATTCCTTGTCATTGTATCAAAAGGATGCCATCAGCTGGCTTGAAAAACAGGATGCGGACTCAACGTTTGTCGTCATGCCGAGAACTGTCGCGGAAGTGCTGGGTGAAAAGGTGTTTTCTAAAAAAATCCCTTACATTTTCTCATCTGCTACGTTGTCAGAGGGCGGTTCATTTGAATATATTGCAGACAGCCTCGGTATACATGATCCATTATCATTTACTGTTGAATCTCCGTACGATTACGAAGAGCAAATGGCAGTTGCGCTTTACGGCGAAATGACGGCCGAGCAGAAAACAGCCCGGACAATGGAAACGATTAAGGAGTATAAAGGAAGAACGCTTGTCCTTTTTCCTTCATTTGAAGAAATGAAGGAGTTTAAAGATCAAGCCGCCGCCTGGGAATTGCCTTACCCGATCTATTATGAAGGTGATGAAGAAATCAGCAGCCTGGTCGAAAAGTTCCAAAGGGATGAAGAATCTGTGCTTTGTTCCGTCCACTTATGGGAAGGGCTTGACATTCCGGGCGATTCGCTTCGTAATGTGACCATTTGGGCATTGCCGTATCCGCCGCATGATCCCGTCTTTACCGCGAAGCGAAACGGAGCAAAACAAGACCCGTTTGAGGAAGTTGATTTGCCGTACATGCTGTTAAGAGTGCGGCAGGGAATCGGCCGTCTTATACGGTCCAATCAAGACAGCGGCTCTATTTCCATTTATGCTGGCGGAGAAAGTGAGCGGGTTCTGAACGAAGTGAAAAAGATTTTACCTGTTGCGCCTCAATTGATGTAAGAAGAAAGGCTGCCGGATTCGTTTCTGGCAGCCTTTTTTATATCAGCGGGCAAGCCAGCAGCCTTCAGAAACAGCTTTTAAAAAATCTTTTAGGGAAAATCAGTTTCCCGCCTTGCTTGTGTGGCCGTCGCTCAATTTATTTTCGAAAACGGAATTCAACCCGGTTTTTTACCGGGTACCATAAAGAAGCACAAAAAATTGCCGCAGTACAATCAAATGGCTGTAAACCGGCATTCTTTTTTTACAACAAGTTGACTTTCTCCCCGCCTTCAATTAGCCTGTAATTGATAGTGAAAAGGGAGGGAACGGATATGGATTTACATACATATGAAGAAGAGTTTTTTGACCTGTTAAAAAGAATATCGCACTATAAGGAAGCGGCTGCCTTAATGCATTGGGACCTAAGAACGGGAGCGCCGAAAAAAGGTTCCGATGACCGGGCTGAAAGCATCGGGCAGCTGTCGGCGGATATATTTAAGATACAGACATCAGACCGGATGAAAGAACTGCTGGACATCCTTCTTGAGCATGCTGAAAAGCTGCCTGAGGATACAATAAAGGCCGCAGAGCTGGCGAAAAAAGACTATGATCATAATAAAAAAATCCCTGAGGAAGAGTATAAACAATATGTTATTTTGACGTCAAAGGCTGAGACGGCATGGGAGGACGCGAGAGAAGCGTCTGATTTCTCCAAGTTTGCACCGTACCTTGAAAAGCTGATCGATTACAATAAACGGTTTATTTCCTATTGGGGGCACAAAGATCACCCATATGACGCGCTGCTGGATATGTTTGAGCCGGGAGTTACGGTAAAGGTGCTTGATCAGCTGTTTTCTGAATTGAAGGAAGCGATTATTCCGCTTGTCCGGAAAGTGACGGCTTCAACCGGCAAACCGGATACAGGCTTTATCACGAAAACGTTTCCAAAGGAAAAACAAACAGAGCTCTGCCTGTATTTCTTAAAAGAACTCGGGTATGAATTTGACGGCGGCCGTCTGGATGAAACGGTGCATCCGTTTATGACGACGATAAACCGGGGCGATGTGCGGGTGACAACGAGATATGATGAAAATGATTTCCGCACCGCGATTTTCGGAACGATTCACGAATGCGGCCATGCCATCTATGAGCAGAATATTGACGAAGCGCTGAGCGGCACGAATTTATCTGACGGAGCCTCCATGGGAATCCATGAATCCCAATCCCTATTTTATGAAAACTTTATCGCCAGAAACGAGCATTTTTGGACTGCGTATTATCAAAAAATGATTGATGCGTCGCCAGATCAATTCCAAGACGTGAAAAGAGGGGATTTTGTCCGCGCCGTAAACGAAGCAAAGCCGACCTTCATCCGAATTGAAGCGGATGAGCTGACGTATCCGCTCCACATTATTATCCGTTATGAAATTGAAAAAGCGATCTTCAGCAATGAAGTATCCGTGGAAGAGCTGCCTGCTTTGTGGAATCAAAAATACCAAGATTATTTAGGGATTACGCCTCCTTCTGACGCAAAAGGGATTTTACAGGATGTTCATTGGGCGGGCGGTGATTTCGGGTATTTCCCTTCCTATGCGCTCGGATACATGTATGCAGCACAGCTGAAACATAAAATGCTAGAAGATCTTCCCGAATTCGATCAGTTAATTGAAAGAGGGGATTTTGAGCCTGTTAAACAGTGGCTGACGGAAAACGTTCATATTCACGGAAGACGAAAACTGCCGCTGGATATTATTAAGGATGCAACGGGAGAAGAGCTGAATGTTCGTTATCTCATTCAGCATCTCGTTGATAAATATTCGAATCTGTACTTGTAATGAAGACGCCCGGCTATAGCGGGCGTTTTTCTAAAAAATCTAAGAAGACGAATAATACTCTTTGAAACGTTGTAAAAGTTCGGAAATATACAAATTTCTCTATGCAAAAGAATCGAACCTTGTTATAATTTGAATTAATATCATATCAACACTCATATAATCGCGTGGATATGGCACGCAAGTTTCTACCGGTCACCGTAAATGTCCGACTATGAGTGAGCAATGAGACGGCTTTTTTGCGCCCGTTACGTGTGGATATTCAGCATTGCTTGCTCTTTTTCAGAGCGGGCAATGCTTTTTTTATTATATAAGCGGGGGTATTTATTGTGGAAGCATTAAAACGTAAAATAGAAGCAGAAGGAATTGTTCTGTCTGATCAAGTGCTCAAAGTTGATTCTTTTTTAAACCATCAAATTGATCCGGTTCTTATGCAGGAAGTCGGCAAAGAATTTGCACGCCGCTTCGAACAAGACGGTATTACAAAAATCGTAACAATCGAATCATCAGGCATTGCCCCGGCGGTTATGGCCGGCCTTGAACTCGGCGTTCCCGTCGTCTTTGCGAGAAAACGGAAATCTCTGACGTTGACGGATGATCTCTTAACGGCATCCGTATATTCTTTCACGAAAAAAACAGAAAGCCAAATTGCCGTATCAGGAAGCCATCTCTCAAAAGAAGACCGCATCTTAATTATTGACGACTTTTTAGCGAATGGCCAGGCGGCAGAAGGCCTGCTGTCAATCGTAAACCAAGCGGGAGCGGCCGTTTGCGGGCTTGGCATCGTGATAGAAAAGTCGTTTCAGCCGGGAAGAGATGAGCTTGTGAAAAAGGGCTGCCGCGTGGAATCATTGGCAAGAATTCAATCGCTAAAGGACGGCAAAGTGACATTTGTTAATCATTGTAGATAGTAATCTGGTGTATTCTCTTTCGCCCTTATCAGGTGAGTCTCCATTAATCCCCAAAGAATTAATGTAAGGGAATTCTTTTTTTAATTCGTTATAAAGTCTTCGAAACATTCCGTTAAATGTTGCAACTTGAATTTCACTTTTATGATTATTGCTAAATTCATTAACGCGATTTTTCATTTCTTCGGCAGCTTTATTAGTAAAGGTTATCATAGCTATTTTCTTTTCAGGAACATTCTGCATCATATTTAAGTAAGCTGCTTTTGCACATATCGTTTGAGTCTTGCCACTTCCAGATCCTGCTATTATTCTTAGGTGTTTTTCCATATCATAGCGAATTGCATTTATCTGATCTGTATTAAAAGGGTTATTACCGTGTTTGGGCAGAAGAAATTCAAAAAAGCTACTATCCTCATCTAAATCAGAAATAGGTCCAGTATTTGACTGGTTATTTTCAATAGTGATTCCTCCCTAAGTAGCTTTATAGTTACTTAATAATGTTAACTTTTTTTCACTATCCTCGATCTGCTGATGAGCTTTATGTAACTTATTATTCAACTCTTTTAATTGCCTAGATAGTTCTCTATTTGAATAATCAAGTGAAGAATTCTGTTCTTGTAGTTAATTATTTTGTTTTGTAGATGCTTAATTTTTGTGATAAATCAGTTTTCTCATTCAACTTTATTTCGATTTCTTATTCTAGTTGTTCAACCTTTTCGTTCAATTGCGATTTTCCTAAAATTTTGCTGAGAAACCTCATTGAAATCCTCCTATTTATTTCTAAATCAAGTATACTTTAATTGTGAATAATTAAAAATAATTGCTTAAGGGTGGTAAGTAAATGGGCCAAGGGTGTAGAGAAATTAATTGTCGTGGTGAGGATAGGAGAAAGGAGATAGTAAGACTTTTTAAAGTAGACGTCATGTCTAGAATAAAATTACTTCCTGGACAAGAACACATAAGCTGTACGGGTGATCAGTTAGAGAATGAATACTACTGTTTTTCTTATATTGATCGAAAAGACCCAAGGAAAAAAGGTGTCTTTGTTTGTGGTTCACATGCAGCAAAACATTTTCTTGAACTGATTAATAAGCCTAATATAAGATTGTTTAACCCTTTAATTGGTGAGGTAGATGATAATATTATTCCACATCAATTAGATAGACGTGTAGATGTAGATGGCGAGAGAACTGAAGTTGAAAATCTTGTTGCTAGGAATTTAAGAGATGCAATAGATGTGTTAACAATCTGTTGGAACAATAAGATTAAATATCCTTTGTCAGATATAAGGGCTCAGCTAAATAATAATATGAATGAGGAGCCACAATTTGGTGTTATTAAAGCTGTTAACACTATTATTTCAAGCGATCAAAGTGAATGTGCGACCCTGAAAGAGATGAATAATAAATTGAAGAAAAAGTATCCAAATATGAGAGAGTATGACTTCAGCCGATTAAATGTAATCTTACAAAAACGTGGAATTAAATCTTATTTTGGTTAATTTTTGATGGATGTAAAATGCATCAATCGAGATTAGGGATTTTTATTTTCTGTTAAAAATGATCGTTAGAGCATTAGGGGTGATACACTGTGCATGTGCAACGTCGAATTTGCACACACAATAATGATTCACCCCTTTTGGAATATGGTGAAAGAGGCTTTTGAGGTGTCTTAATATAAAAATCTTTATATTAATTTTGTCAAATTAAAAGGCGAGGGATACCAGGATACCCCGCCTTTTTTATATGTTAAATATATCCCTCAAAGAGCTTCCTTGTTTCAACACATTTCCTATCCCTCTTTTTCAGCTACCAGAGGTCTCTGTAGATAGTACGTATGTTTACTCTTCTTTTTATAGCTTTTTATATATAATTCACCAAATTTTAAAACTGGAATTCAATACAAAAAAAGACAGAAGATTATTTCTATATCAAAAACGGAATCATTTTCATTTGTAGTGTGGTGTTACAGAAAATTATTTACTTCATGCATAACCACACCTTATTCTTATTCAACTAATCTGTCCCATTAATTTAAGTATATTTATTCACATTTTCATATCGATTTTAACACGAATATCCAGCTTTGTTTTGAAGTCATATTCTACAATCTAGCCCGATTATTAAACATTAATTAGATAACACTATTCAACTAACCTGCTCCTTTAGTTGAATAATGTTGGTTTCATTCTACAATTTATGCCTGTAGCTGAGTATGAGGAAACAAGAATTGAAACGAAAATTACGGGTGTGGATTTAAAAGGGTTATTTATCTCTAAAGGAAAAGTTCTGCTCGTGGAAGGGTGGAAGAAAGTAGAGAAAGTTCAATCTAAGGATACGATTCTGCCTCTTGTCCAAGTTAATGATGACGTAGATTTAGTGAAGCATGAAATCACTACGCATGTGACAAAGCCACCGAAGCAGCATACAGAAAGAACGCTGCTTCGAGTTATGGAGACATGTGGAAAGAACTATGATGGAAAGGTACAGATGAAGAAAGCCTAAATGCGATCTTAAGTGGATTTAGTAACGGTACACCTGCCACAAGAGCTGAAACAATAAAAAAATTAAAAGATGTCGGTTATATAACAACGCAGAATAAAAATTTACTTTGTACAGAGCTTGGAAGAAAGCTGATAGAAACATTCCCTATAAAAGATTTATTTAATCTTGAGTTCACAGGTCGTCTTGAATAATCGTTGAATGATATTGAAAAAAGAAACTTCACAAAAGATGAGTTTTTACAGTTGATTTTTGACTTCAGTTTTCATTTGTATTCAATGTCCCCGTACCCAATTGGAAATCAGTTTTGTTTGTTCCAGCGGGTTCTATTTTTTCACCATTTTCATCTACGGCAAAGAACTTTATTTCTCTTGAGGTTGAGGAACCAGAGATCTTAACAGTAATATCCCGATAATGTGATACTACAAATTCTTCACCTTCAGACGGGGCAGTTGTTGCTTCGTGGAATGTAAAGGTTGTTTTATCTGGAATGGTTTTTAAAATACTTTCATCGGTTTCTGTCAACAACTCCACCTCCTAAATCTGTTTAAAAACTGACTTTTATTTAAAAAGAAGAGGGGAAGAATCCCCTCAAATTATTTAGCTTCAAATACTCTTACGTCTCTGTCAGTACCGTCATTAATCACATAAACATAAAGCGTTTTGCCAGCCGCAACGGGAACTGAAAAAGGTTTGTCTCCGGCTCCCAAGGGGATACCAGTATCAGCAGTCACAGTAGAGATTCCAATGTAAATCGTGCCTTCTGCAGGAGGGTAAATAGTAAGTGCTGTCCTGTCAGCAATGCCTGCGGTAACTTTTTGAGCTGTTGAAGTAACAGTGAATTTATCCGTCTTAAAAGAGGAGAAATCTGGATCTCTTTCATTCACTGTTACGGAAGGGGGTTGTACCTGAATACCTTTGATAGCATCCAAGCCAGCTTGAGAGAAGTCAACCTGTAGAGGTTTTTCTTGTGATTTAAGGTGAATGCTAGTGATTGGTTTTCCAGTTCCATCGTCTCTAGCTGAAGTATATATGTCTCCGTCTTTATTCAAAAGTGCCAAGATATCAAACTCCTAACATTATTTTGTTTCTTGCGTTGTTCCAATGTCTACACTGCTTTTCGTTGTCGTGTCTTCTTGCTCTGTTTTAACTCCCTTTTAAATTCCTCCAATTACTTGTTTTATTTACGTACAATAAACTCCTTCGGAAGCCCGATGATTCGAAGCATCGGTAACGTCCGAGAAGGGGATATATAGGAGATGAAAAAATAAATTGGATGAGGCGTTGGGAAACGCCTGAAGGAGATTATTGATAACCAGTGTGCATATGTATTTCTATTTCTATTATCTAAAGAAGTGTTATTGGATTTTTTGATTGGTGGAAAAATAACCCACAATAGGTATAATGAAGTGTAGATGAAATTTGAAAAAGAGGTGTTTTTTTTGAGAGACAAAGTTTTGAATGTCATTATTATAATAGGTCTTCTGTTGATAGTTGGAGCTGTTACTGTTTTTAAAGACTTTGAATATCAACAATATCTTCGTTATGGTGGGGCAATCCTGATAGCTTTTGGTTTTATGTTCGATTACGACAAGGTGAAAGTTGAAAAAAAGAGTAAATGACTTTTAGAATCATGGTACATGAGCATAAAAACCGGTAATCGCTGTGCGAAATCCAGCTGGCTCCTTCCAACCTGGCAGATGAGCTATAACAACAAATAATACACGCTTTCCGGAACGTATTTAAAGTCCCCACCGGCGGAGAATTCACGGTTGTCTCGTGAACTGCTTAATATCGCTCTGGCATGTTACTGTTTACAGCCATTTATAAGTATGAGGGTACTCCAGTTGAGTTTAAAAATGTGACGAGAGCAGGAGTTGTTCTGGATGTTCATGAGTTCTTAACGGAGCACATATCGTATAATGAGTTGTTTAATGTCTTTGATAACAAGATGCCCCTTGACTTATTTAAAGGACATTATGATAAAGGGAACAGAGCAATTACAATTCTAAGTGGGTTAACTTGGATCAATGAGCGGATGAAACAGTTAGACGATCTAATTGAAAAAGGGAACAAGGAGTCGAAAAAGACCTCATATATGGAGGCGTTGAAGAAATTAAAGCGCTAATTTTAAAGGGGAGCTGCCTATTAGGTGGCTTTTTTATTTTGATTTTTAATGTAACTTTATTAATATTTAAACGTTCTAAATTTTGAAGGTGGGATTGAATGAAGAATTTTAATGTTATTAAAACTTTACTAATAATCATCGCTGATCTCATTATAATAGCTGGATTCGCAGTGTATTTCCTAATTTCAGGAGAGAAAGTCAAATATATAGGCTGGAGCCAGAATAAGACCTGGGAAGCATCAATTGAAAAATCAGGCAAAACTTCTATCGGCCCTAATTATTTCTTCAATTTGTATTACAGAGGAAATAAAGTTAATGAAAAGAATACGGTGATAAAGAGATTAACATTATTTGTTGACGGCCTGAAATATGCCGAAGATAAAGACTATCATCTTTCAGAGTTCACTGGCGAGAAATTAGAAGGCGGCGGAGTAGGAGAAGATCATATCCAGACGTTTGAATATATGCCGGAAAATGAAGTGATCGGTCATGAAATAACTGTTGAAGTAGAGTGGAAAACCAATAATAAAACCTATAGAGAGAAGTTTAAATTAGAAAGGACGCACTAGTATCAGTGATAATTAAGGGGCACCGTATATCCAAACAGATTTTGGGGTATTTCAGAGCTGGGATTTATCTTGTTAATTTCGAATGAAGTATCAAAAACATTTGTATTATAGGTTCCAATAAAACAACAATTTCAAACAGATAGGAGAGATTGAAATGACGGTACAGAACAGATTAATGCAATATGATAAAGGTGTGGTGGTTTAAAGGAGAGGTGGAGAAACTGAGGAACAAGTAAAACAAGTTGTCAAAGAGAGTATCCGAGAAATGATTGAAGACGAGACTATTAAAATTGATGCATACCTCAGAGGGAATCCGTGTAGAGATTACTAATCTTTATTGATGGTGATCTCATTCAGCATTCTGATTAGCAAGTAAGAATAGAACAATAAAATATGAAAAAACAGCAGTTTAAGAGAAGGGGGGTTAACTAAGTCTGAAGAAATATTAGATAACCTTCAATTCTCTGGCTGTGGGGAAGGTCACGAAACTTGTGTGTTTACTGTAATATTGATTTGACTCAGGGTATAGCAGGTAACATTCAATTATAAAAAGAACGGAGAGATTAAATTTCCTCAAAATTGACATAGTTAAGTCTTTTTGTTCTGTTGTTTATCTGATAATCCTTTTACTTTGCTATAATACAATTCTAAGGCTGCAGATCACAAATAATCGATGGCGGTGTATTAACAGGGGGAATGAATATGGTAAACAAAGTATTACGCAAAATAGATGGAGCAACAATTTTCTTTGTCTTGGTTTTAGCATTTGATTTAACTGTTTTCTTAATGTCTCATGATGGTTATTACTTAAGCTTTGTGGTACAAACGAATTATATTTTTCCTGTACTACTTACTTTAGTCGGTTTTTTTGTGTTAGCTTGGAGGTATAAAATACGACAATTATATGTAATTTGCATAACAATTCCAGTAATACTTATAGTTGCATTGTTTGCGATAGCTGGTGATTCATACGCTACCATTTCTTCGCCGACTAAAAATGTAACAGTAACAATAGAACATAGTAACGCCACCTTAGGGGAAACGAATTACTTTTACGATTTTTATGTACATGTTCCTAGTTTCTACCCTGGTTTAATGAAAAAAGTGAATAAGGACACCGTATATATTATGACACGAAATATCGAAGGTAAAGACGATCTTGATGTGTTAGGAGTAGATAATGCTGAATGGATAAATAACAAAATAATTTTCCATTCAGCATATGAAAAGGCAATTGAGGTTGATTTACAGTTTTAGTCTAAGTTGAAGTAATTTCAAGGAAACAGATCGGGAGATTGCAATGAAAATCTTGACATTTAAATTTGATAATTCGCTCTTTGAGTTACATGCAGCATTTAAAGTTAATTTGGACCTTCAAACAGATTATGATATCCAGAAGGATATGCTCATGATGAGTAAAGCGATACTCAAAACAGCCGGCTATACAAACTTCTTAATCCAAGATACATATATTAGAGATGAAGATAGCAACTCAGTTTATTGTCATTATTACTTTGAAGAAACTAACTTAAAGAAGGGGATAGAGTCTTAAAAGAGAAATATAGTTTTGTTATTTAAAATGATTGAACTAACTGAATTGTTATGTAAACTGCTACTG
>NZ_JAHXDO010000008.1:0-161996 GCF_019891195.1 Bacillus sp. YC2
TCGTGCACGTTCATGATGAAATTGAAAAAGCGGAATTTCATTTTAAGCTGGCAGAGGCTTATTACGGTATGAAACAAAGCCATGTTTCCATGCATCACGTCAAACAAGCGTTGGACATTTATAATCAATATGAGCTTTATAAGGTGCGAAAAGTCCAGTGTCTTTTTGTCATATCGGGAAATTATGTTGACTTTAAACGTTATGAAAAAAGTTTACCGCATTTAGAAAAAGCTTTAGAGTTGTCGAAACAATTAAAAAATAATGAAAGGCTGCTCAGTTCAGCTTATTACAACATAGGGAAGAATTACGGAGACTTAGAAGAGTATAAGAAGGCTGAAACCTTTCTGGAAAAAGCTGTGGAGATATCCGAGAAATATAAATTAGGCAACCTTCCGCATTCCTTGTTTACATACGCAAAGTTTCTATTTAAGCAGGGAAAATCAAGCGAAGCGATTCAAGTTAGCAAAAAGGGACTTTCATCAGCGATATACCAAGGAGATAAGCTGTTTGAATCTCTACAGAGATACTTGGAGGCTTTATATATTAATGCTGTAGATCAAATGGGGATCAAAACTACAATTGATTATTTAGAGAAGAATAAAAACTATTCGTATGTAGAAGATATTGCTCTTGATACAGCTGCTGTTTATGCAGAGTCCGAGCAATATGACAAATCATATTATTATCATAAAAAAATGATTCAAACGCAAAAACAAATTCAGAGGGGAGAATGCCTGTATGAATTTTAGAAAAGGCGTATTTATCATTACAGCTGTCATTTTAATTTCCGGAATCGGCCTTACAACATTTGGTGATACAAATGATGGATCATATCAAGTTTCGTCTGACCGGAATCAGACGTGAAAAAGCGAGGTGCCTGTATGAATTTTAAAAAAAGCGTGTTCATTATTCTGGGACTGTCATTGACTTTGGTATCTGGATTCGGAGTAAGCTTAGTAGAAAAACAAAATCAAGATACAATGCAAGCTTCTGACCGTTTTCAAACATGAGCCTTTTCTTCGGAAAAGGTTTTTTTAGTTTCTTCATTATAATGTATCAAAACATCCATCTGCTTTTTTCTTATCCCACCTCGATATGCGCTACCTCATAGCTCGTTCATCTTTCCCGGTTTTCCTTTTCAATTGTTCCATGGAGGGATTTTTCCCGAAGCGGGTCATATTAAAAATAATTCGATACGCTTTACGCTCAAAACCGGCCATTTTGGTTTCATCTCCTTGAACAAATTATATACGAACTAAAGTTCCTTTTTTTCAATGGAGAAAATATTTGAAAGGATGTGAATTCATTCTCTGGTTTTAAATGGAAAATTGTTGGCGAGTTGTTGTCCAAACCTGCCAACAATCATTATTTTTAATCAGAAAAGATCAGATCTTTAATTTGCAACCCCTTGAGGTATAAGTATTTATCAGGTATAAAAATAACAGTTCCGAAGCTAATCGCTATTTTGACAGGGTAGAGGTCGCTGGTTTCAGCTTGCTGGACACTTACACTGGAGTCACAAAAAAGAGGAGTCACAATTTAATTTGATTCCTCTTTTTGTTTGCCTTGTAAAACACCGCTAATAAATGTTGAAGCATCCTTTTCAATGTTTGGCATTAAATGAGAATAGGGGATCTAGCGAAAATGGAAGAAGTCGAATATAGTCACCTTATCAATGAGTTCTTTGTAATCCTGATAGCGCAGCAATGTTTATATCAATGATAAACAGTGTGATAGGTTAACTTCTTTATGTAATTAATTTGATTACATTTGCGGGGGTTCCAAACCGAATTTTTCCCATTCCTCTTTTGCAGGACCGTAAATACCGGGAACAGTTAATCCTGCTTGTCTCATAAGAACCGTCATTTGTCCTCGATGATGATTTTGATGCTGAATCAAAAACATCAAAAGTGAACCATTCGGCAATTGTTGACCAATAAAGTTGATATGTTCTTGAAGTGTATTGTCAGTCCATTGGGTTTTTAATGCCTGTACAAATGCAGTACTGGCTTGATGATAGCTGTCAGCTATAAACTGAGCAGAAGTAGGAACAGGATAATCTTCAGTTGGAGCGTGAAACGTTAAGTCTGTGTTTGAGGTAATGATGTTAATGGCAGCAACAGTATGCCAAGCGATGCGTCCTAAAGTCCAATTTTGTAAGGTTATTTCTTGTTTAAGTGATTCATCAGTCAGGCTATTTAGTAGTTTCTGTGTAGCATCGGATTCGAACTCCCAAGATTTTAAAAAATGGTCTAAGGTTTGAAACACAAGAATCCTCCTTATGATTTTTTTATGAACCTATAGTTACATTATACCTCCCCGTTTAATTGAAAAGAACAACACTTTAGACAAGAATGATCTAAGGGAAAAAGGCATCGCAACATTCTTATTAGCATCACCACTTATTTTAAAGCTCATTTAGAATACATGCATTAATAACAACTGACGACGACAGCAGTCTCAAACAAATAACGAGTATCTTATGGGGATACAAAAGAATGAGACTATATCATATTGATGACTTTAAAATGACTTAGTGGAATTACGCTGGCTGGGTATGATTTTACCCTTAGTGAAAAGAATTTCACGGGCAATCATTTAGACCTGAGCGCAATAGACAAGGCGGAAGGTGATGCGAACAGAAACCATTACTTAAAGATTACAAAAGTATCCGGCAGAGTATGAGTGTAAAACGAAGCAGGCGGCTGCCCGATGCAATTTTGGGCAGCCGCCGGTTTCAAGTGTCATGCATCATCTTTTGTAATTGATCAGTTTTTCCTTTCGCTGCGTCACTAAAAGCATCGATAGCGGTTGTATATCTCAAGACGTTTTTAGAAACTTTGGCAGTCGCGCCTAATGGATAACCATCTGAAAGAACACTTGAGTGGGCCTCGGGTTCCCAATAAAATACTCCGATCCCTTTGCCGTTCGGAACGGCTTTTACTACTTTTATTGTATCGCTGATTGTCCAGTATGAATCTTTAGGGTTATTTTCGTCTCCGCCCAGTTCAACAACCATCACTTCTTTGTTATAGCGTGATGCGATGTCATTTAAATTGGACGATAAATCACAGGTGAGTTCCCAGTAGGGCTTACCTTCCCAATAGGGGTAGAATGAAACACCGATAATATCGGTTTTGCCCCCATTTTTGAAGAATTGATCAAACCACCACCTGAATTGACTGTTGTTTGTCCCGTGTGCTAAATGACTGACCACTTTGGAGGAGGGGCTGGCCGCCTTTACTGCGTCATAGCCTTTATTAAGGAATCCAGTTAATTTACTGAAATCGTTCGTACTGCCATCCGGCAGCATAATCCCTGAGTTCATTTCATTTCCGACCTGCACCCAATCAGGAGAGATGCCATGATTTTTTAATTCACTTATGACATCGTAAGTATGGTTATATACGGCTGTTTGTAACTGGGTATTGGTGTATCCGGCCCATTTGTTCGGCTTAATCTGGTGACCGGGGTCTGCAAAAACATCACTATAGTGGAAGTCAACCATTACCTTCATTCCTAAAGCTTTTGCTCTTTTTGCTGCAGCAAGCACGCCGGCTTTGTCACTATAACCGAGCATTGTCCAGGTTGTGCCGTCTTTCAGCCAATAATAGCTGCTTGGCGGATTCACGAAAACTCTCAGCCTGACGGAATTAATGCCGTGGTCTTTCAGAATCTGTAAAGAATCTGCCGGCTTTCCGTTGTCATCCAGCCAGCGTACCCCTTCATCCTCCATTTGTTTCATCCAGCCTATGTCAGCTCCATAAGCAAAAGGAGCCGCCGCTTCTGCCTTTTGAAAAACATTGAAAATCGCAAAACCAGTGAAAGCAAGAGATAGACAGATGATTTTTATCAAAAAACGTTTTACATGGTTTTTTAACATAAAAATGACCTCCTGGGATATAAAATCTTTATTGCCCCGGCTGCTTCTTGTTTTTACTCTTAAGTCAACCCAGCGATTTTCTGAGAAGAGGGGGGTTCTGTCTTGTTTAATTGGTTTGGCTCGCCGTGTTCTCTAGTAAAAGGCTAATGACATGTCTCTCGTTTATTCAGTTACTTTAAATTGATAAATTGTCCGTGAAGAAAATGGTTTTTCCGGTCTTAACACAATGTCGCCAAAATCTTCGTGATGGATTGCATCAGGCAATGCTTGCGTTTCCATGGTAATCCCGCTGTATTTTCCGGCCGGATAACCGCCGATAGTAAAGTTTCCTTTTAGCTTATTGCCTGAATAAATGACGACTGCATCGGCATCCGTAAACAAATAAACGGCCCGGCCGCTTTTCCCATGGGAAAGAATCGCATCCGGCTCATTTTTTTTATGAGAGAGTACAAAGGGGTGGTCATACCCTTGCTTTACGAATGTAATTTGCTCGTCATTGCTTTCGGCAGCCCGACGAATCGGTGCCGGAGCGGTTAAATCAAAAACGGTGCCGGCTGATGGAATGATGTTTCCGATCGGAATGCCGTCCTCTCTGAGGGGGGCATAAGACTCGCTGTTGACAAAGAGGTGATGATCTAAAATCGTCTCCTTGACAGATCCCGATAAATTAAAGTAAATGTGATTGGTTGGATTATAAAGGGTTGGTTTGTCTGTTTCCGCATGGTAATCGATGACCCACTCATCATTATTTGTCAGCGTATAAGCAGTGACGGCATGAAGCGTTCCTGGATAACCATTTTCTCCGTCCGGACTGGTGTAACGAAAAACGAGTGAAACACTATTTTCATTGATGCTTGTTTCCGCGCCCCAGATTTTTTTGCTGAAATTGTGTTTTCCGCCATGAAGATGATTATTTCCCTCATTTTGATCAATAACGAACGGTTTTCCGTCAATTTCAAATTGGCCGTCTGCTATCCGTCCGGCCACCCGTCCGACATGAGCTCCAAAATACGGCGAGTATGTCAAATAGTCTTCAAGCGTCCGAAAGCCTAAACTGATATTTTCTAAATTGCCCTTCGAATCTTTCATTTCGATAGATGTGACTATTGCTCCGTAATTCAAAGCTCTGAGTGTTAACCCGTTGTCATTTTCAAGGGCATATTCGACAACTTCTTCGTTTTCAAGATGTCCAAAAATTGTTTTCGTGATTTTCACTTTTTGGCACCATCCTCAAGTAATTTTGTGAATCGTTTAAAAGCATGAATTCCATCGTCCGTCATTTTAAACACACCTGCATCAGTCAGTACGCGTAAAAATACATTCGCTACTTCTGTTTGTAAGACAGCGGTTACATTTTCGGGAGTAACGTCATACTCCATTTTGATTTTTTCAGCCCACGATCGATGGATTTCTTTTATATCATGTGATGCATTCAGCAAATACTTTTCTACTTCCAGTAGCTCGTTTTTAAGCCGCGGCGGTAAAACGGCCAGCCCCATCACTTCAATCAAACCGATATTTTCTTTTTTTATGTGCTGAACATCTTGATGCGGATGAAAAATTCCATCAGGGTATTCTTCAGTCGTGCGATTATTTCTGAGGACGAGATCCATTTCAAAATCTGTTCCCCGGCGTCTTGCGATGGGGGTAACGGTATTATGCCATTCACTTGTTTTAGCAAGGATGTTAACGGCTTCATCTGTATAAGTGCGCCACTTTTCAAGAACGGCAGCTGCCGCATCTGTCAGCATGTCCGGATCTTTTGCCCGGAGGCGAATAACTGACATCGGCCATTTCACGACACTTGCCTGAACTTGCGGAAAATGCTGCATTTCAAAAGGGTAAAGGGACTCCGCCTTTGCCATTGCAAAATGATGGGCTCCGCCTTGATAGTGATCATGGGAAAGAATCGATCCTCCTACGATGGGTAAATCTGCATTTGAGCCGACAAAATAATGCGGAAATTTCTCCGTAATCAAAAGGAGCTTTCTGAAACTGTCACGATTGATTTTCATCGGTTTGTGCACGCTTGACAGAAAAATCGCATGCTCGCCATAATACGCATATGGGGAATATTGAAATCCCCATTTTTCGCCGGCTAAGTCAAATCGAATGATGCGATGATTCGAACGCGCGGGGTGATTTAATCTTCCGGCATATCCTTCGTTTTCCATGCAAAGCGGACATTTCGGATAGCCGCCCGCCGGACTGTTTTTCACCGCGGCGATTTCTTTAGGGTCTTTTTCCGGCTTTGATAGATTGATTGTGATTTCGAGTTCTCCAAAAGGCGTTTTTGAACTGTAAACAATATTTTTTTGAATCGCACGCGTTTTAATATAATCATTGTTCTTACTCAGCTGATAAAAATAATCTGTTGCTTTTTTCGGGTGATCTAAAAACAGTTCGTTAAATTTGGCATTGATAAACGAAGGCGCCGGTGTAATGACATCCATTATTTTGCTTTCTAACATTTCTTTTTCAGCCAGTGTATCGTTAATAATTGCTCGCTTCACCGCATCTTCGACCATTTCGTCCAGACAGTGAAGGCGGCTTTGTTTTTTTATCCGCTTGGGCTCTGTATAATCTGTCAGTCTGAGTAAATCAAGAAGCCGATTTCGTTTGTAGATAACATCCGTTTCGTCCATATCACCTGAGGCGATACTGGCTTGTAAAAACCCTGCCACTGATTCAAAAATCACGATTACCATCCACCTTAATTGAATTCATCATTGTATCCGTTTGGATGCCCTTGATGCCATTTCCATGCAGTTCCGATGATTTCCGAGACACTTGTATGTTTCGGATTCCATCCCAAAATGTTTCTTGCTTTATCGCTTGAGGCAATAAGTGTACTTGGATCTCCTGCTCTTCTTTCCGCGACTTTTGTTTTAATTTCCCTGCCAGTCACTTCACGTGCAGTTTCCGCCATCTGCATGACTGTAAATCCCGTGCTGGAACCTAAGTTGAAAATGTTGCTGGCCCCGCCGTTCTTCAAGTATTCCAGCGCGAGAATGTGGGCATCGATTAAATCAACGACATGGATATAGTCGCGTACGCACGTGCCGTCCTTTGTATTGTAGTCATTACCGAATATCGAAAGCTCCTCACGCTGACCGAGCGCTGTTTGTAAAATAATAGGGACAAGGTGTGTTTCGGGTTTGTGATCTTCGCCGATGGAGCCGTCCATTTTCGCTCCGGCAACATTAAAATACCGGAGAGAAACATATTTTATACCGAAGGCAATATCGCACCATTTCATCATTTTTTCCATTATGAGTTTTGTATCGCCATATGCGCTTTCTGGATTCGTCGGCATTTCTTCTGTAATGGGTACACGCTCAGGTTCGCCGTAGACAGCGGCGGAAGAAGAGAATATAATGTTTTTTACTTCGAATTCCTTCATCACTTCCAGTGTAATTTGTGTACCGTAAATATTATTATTGAAGTAGGAAAGGGGAGTTTTCATAGATTCGCCGACAAGGGAATGAGCCGCAAAATGGAGCACCCCTGTCACGCTCTCTTTTTCAAAAACAGAGCGAAGAAACTTTTTATCGCGAATATCACCGTGATAGAACCGTGCTTTTTCATGAACGGCTTTTCTATGGCCTGTCTGCAAATTATCCACTGCTGCCGTTTCATATCCTTTGTTAATTAACTGATCGACGGCATGAGAACCAATATAACCTGCTCCGCCCAGAACCAGAACTGTCATCATCTATTACTCCTTCCATTTATCCGCTCCATCACTAATATCTGCTATGTAAAATGAAGCTTCGTGTCCTGTATGATCAAGATATTTAGATGAAACGCCCCGGATAAAGCTGTCGGTTTTTTCGCTTTCCACGATCGCTATTGCACAGCCGCCGAAACCCGCGCCTGTCATTCTTGCTCCGAGGGCTCCTTCTTCCCAGGCTGTTTCTGCTAATATGTCTAATTCGGCACCCGTTACTTCATAATCATCACGCAAAGATCTGTGTGACGCATTTATCAGTTCCCCAAAGGTTTTTAAATCGTTCGCTTTTAATGCTTTTGCGGCTAAGAGGGTCCGTTCATTTTCGCTGACCCCGTGACGGGCTCTTTTACGCAACGTTTCACAAGACAGATAAGTTTCCAATTTTTCGAACTCTTTCACTGTAAGCTGTGCAAGTGAGTTCACTTTCTGATATTGCTGCAGTTCCAAAAGAGCCGCTTCACATTCAGAGCGGCGCTCATTATATTTTGAAGCCGCAAGCTCCCGGCGCTTGTTCGTGTTCATGATGACGATTTTATATCCATCTAAAACAACCGGTATCATTTCATATTCAAGCTTTTCGCAATCCAATAGAATGGCCATATCTTTTTTTCCTTTTTGTACCGCAAACTGATCCATAATTCCGGAATTGACACCGATAAATTCATTTTCAACTTTTTTTCCGGTTAACACTAAATCATGATCAGAAAGATCCAGGTCAAATATGTCTCTTAAGACAACGCCTGTCAGCATTTCAATTGAAGCAGAGGAACTTAATCCGGCGCCGTTCGGGATATTCCCGTTAAAGAAAATATCCAATCCGCTGTCTATTTTATGGCCGGCTTCTTGCAGGTAACGAATCATTCCCTTCGGATAATTGGTCCAGTTATCTTCTTTTTTGTAAGCTGTATCGTGAAGGTCGAAACATACCATGCCGATGTCCGGGAAGTTTTCCGAGTAAAGCCGAATTTGATGATCCTCCCGTTTCGCACATGCAGCATATGTCCCGAGTGTAATGGCGCATGGAAGAACATGCCCGCCAATATAATCCGTATGCTCCCCGATAAGGTTAATCCGTCCCGGTGCGAAAAATAATTCTCCGTCCTGCCGATTGAAAACGTCTTCGAATTTTGTTTTCAAAAGTTTTGTTTCCATGACAAGCCTCCAATTTTACAGTCTGATTTTTATTCAGCGGTATGTTCCAGTATGAATTTAATAGCTTTTTCCGAATTTCTGGTGAGGTTGATATATTCTGCACCCTTTGTGGCGACGAGTTTAATTTGTAAGCGGTCTGTATCTTCTTTAATGTCATCATAATAAGAGCCTACTTGCGGAGCTAGAATGACAATATCGAAGTCTTTCAAGATGTCGTAATGAGATCCGTAGGCGCCTGCTGAGGCAGTGATCGGCACATTGTATTCTTCAGCGCCTTCTGTCAGTGCGTTAGCAAGCATGGCGCTCGTTCCTGCGCCTGCGCATAATACTAAAACATTGGTGCTTTGTTCCAGGGCCGGTGAAGATTCTTTCATTTGAAGATTTGTATCTATGACAGAGGCTGTATCTTCTGCTGCCTGTGCTGTGTGAGAAGTTTCAGCAGCAATTTCCGATTCAGTATTTTTGGCTTCTCTTGCCGCTAATTCGCTGTCATAAGCTTTACAGAATGGAAGATAAATAAGGAAATCGACGATAATTAATACGGCTGCAAGAATAAAAGCCGAGAGTCCCATACCGGTTCCGAGAATCAGGCCGATTGGTGCAGGCGTTGCCCATGGAAGAACATACATAAAGCTGTTCATTCCGATCACATCAACAAAAAACTTAAACAAGCAGACATTAACCATCGGTGTTAAAATAAATGGGATGAAAAAATAAGGATTTAAAATCATTGGTGCAGCAAAGAGAAGAGGTTCGTTCACTGCAAAAGATACTGGTACTACAGACGCTTTTCCGACTGCTTTCAATTGTTTGGATTTTGCAACAAGAAGGAAAATAAATGGAACAACAAGGGTTGCGCCGGTTCCTCCCATTGTGCCGACGAAGTTTCCAAGTCCGACTGTCAGCACGTTGGATGCTTGTTCACCGGCATTATGAAGCTGCAAGTTTGCTTCCACATTTGCATAAATAATAGCCGCGATAGCCGGCTCTACAATAGAAGGCCCGTGTACGCCGACAAACCAGAAAAGGGCCATCATCCCCCAAATCATACAGATTCCCAGATAACCATCAGCAGCAGTAAACAACGGTGATAGCAGAGCAGTGAGAGCTTCTGCGAAAGACACGTTCAGCATATTTCTGACGATTAAATCTATGATCACCATTGTCAGTACGGAAAAGGCGAACGGAAAGACATCTTTAAACGTTTGTGAAATGGTTCCCGGAACTTCTTTGGGCATTTTAATTGTGATATTTTTCAGCACGCAGAATTTATAAACATTCACCGTAATAAATGCAGAGACAAAAGCAGCTAAAAGACCTTTTGTACCTAAATATTCTGTTGAAAAACCGCCGTCAATTTGAGTAACGCTTAAAACAAGAAACCCAACAATAGAAGCAAGCATCGCGGAGGGGGAGTTCATCACTTTGTTTTTTGGCAATCTGCGGTTCATTGATTCACTCAGACATCTTGCTGTGGTTGCCGAAACAATCAGACCAAGGGCTCCCATTGAATAGTTATACACTTTCCAGAGCCATTTGGATACGCTTTCAGGGAAGGAGAAGCCCAATACTTCCGGTACAGCAGCAATTAGAATAAAAATACTTGCAAACAAAATGACAGGCATGGCGGTTAAGAAGCCGTCACGGATCGCCCCTAAATAAATGTTTCTAGAGATTTTTTCGAAAAAGGGTTTTCCCTTTTCGATTTGCTTGATGATACCGTTCATTATTCCACTCCTTATTGGCGGCTTCGATAGAGCTCTATAAAATCTTGGATGAGATCCCGAATAAGCAGAGTTGTCATTAAGTGGTCTTGCCCGTGTATAAAAATAAAACCTAATTCCATGTCTTTGCCTTGGGCTTCTTCCGCTAAAATTTTCGTTTGCGCATTGTGGGCGAGATGTAAATTTTCATCGGCACTTTCTAATCCTGTTTCCACATTTTCGAAGTTTCCGGCACGCACTTCTTTTAGTAATGTTAATAGCGTGCTTCTGGCATCTCCGGCATAAGCCACAATTTCAAAACCGAGCATTTGTAATTCTTCTTTAGTCACTAAAAAAACCTCCTAAGGCAACACATGATGAAAAGAGATCCTTTTCACCATGTATCATCATTAAATAATCGTTTTTGTTTCACTCACCAGTTTGTACCAGTAGGCGGATTCTTTCGGATATCGTTTCTGAGTTTCGAAATCGACATAGAAAAGACCGTAACGTTTGTTATATCCGTTTGTCCAAGAAAATAAATCCATTAAGGACCATAAGAAATACCCTTTCACATTGACGCCGTCAGTAATCGCTTTACTGATCGCTTCTAAATACACTTTTAAGTATTCGATTCTTGCTTTATCCATAATGATGCCGTCTTCAAATTCGTCCTTATACCCCATGCCATTTTCGGTAATGTAAATTTTGTTATACTGCGGATAATCTTGTTTAATACGCATCAGGATGTCGTACATTCCTTCAGGGTAGATGAGCCAGTCCCAATCGGTTCTTTTCAGCCCTTCTTTGTAGATTCTTTCGCCGATCCCTTTTACTTTATAAACCGAAGTGCCTTTGTCTCCGGTTCCGTTATGGTGAATCATGGTTTCTCCGTTGTACGCTTTAACGAAATGGCATTGATAATGATTAATGCCGAGATAATCATTTCGCGTTGAAGCCTTTTTCATGATTTCAAAATCGCTGTCTAAAAACTCGTATGAAGCTCCATTTGCTTGACAGATTTCATTTAGAGCAAGCATGGTTTCCTCTGAATAGTAACCGAGGTAAGTTGCATCGAGGAGGAGTCTGACTGATAGCGCATCATCAAGGAAACAGGCGTGGCGATCTTCTTCTGAGTCACTGGCGGGATATTTTGTCTCCAGCGAGTGAACGACGCCGATTTCGCCAGGATAGCTGCCCTCCTTGAATAGGTTAACGGTCATTGCGTGCGCCACCATCATATTATGTAAGCATTGAATGACCTTTGTGAGATCGCTTTCAATAGACGGCGGAAAAACACCCAGTAAATACTGGTTAGTGGCTACGGGATAAATTTCATTAAAAGTACTCCAATATCTGACTTCGGTAAATTCTTCGAAACAAAACTCCGCATAGTTAACAAACGCTTCTATTGTGTCACGATGTAAAAAATCGCCTTTATCGAATAATTCTTTCGGTGTATCGAAATGATGAAGCGTGACAAAAGGAGTGACATTTCGTTTTTGGCATTCTGCGAATATATGATGATAGTAATCTACGCCTTCCTGATTGACTTCACCCGTGCCGTTCGGAAAAATTCTTGTCCAGGCAATGGAAAGCCGGATGCCGTTAATTCCGAATTTTTCACATAACTTTATATCTTCCGGATATTGACGGTAAAAATCACTCGCCGGATCAGGGCTGAATCTTCCTTGTTTTTCAAGAAATTCATCCCAGGCAACAGGTCCTTTGCCGCCTTCTTTTGTTGCGCCTTCTGCTTGATACGCTGCAGTCGCGCCGCCTAAAATAAAATCATGAGGTAATTTGAGCATTACTGGAATCCTCCTCAAAACAATGTAAAAATTAAGTTTATTAATGTTTACAATTGTTATCTTTTGTTTAATAGTAAACGCATACATTTTTGTTGTCAATAGTTTCATTGAGAAATGAAGGCTCTAATTATAGATTTAGTGCTGATTTTAATTGGCGTGACAGAGTTTGTAAAGATGTTCATTTGTGTTTGTTTTTGTTGACCGGAGTTTGCGCGTGTGTTAAATTGTGTTTAAAGTTAAGGGGATGATTGAACATGTTAAAAAGAGAACGATTATTAAAAATCATCGATATCGTTAACTCCCGAGGGTTTGTTACGGTGAGTGACATTATTGACGGACTGGATGTTTCCGACATGACAGTCAGAAGAGATTTAGATGAACTTGATAAAGCCGGGAAAATTGTGCGTATTCACGGCGGCGCCCAGAGTATTTCTTACTCAATTGATCAGGAATTATCGCATCACGAAAAACTCGGCGTTCAAATGGAGGAAAAAAGTACAATTGCAGAACTGGCAGCATCCTATATTAACGACGGCGATACCATTTTTCTGGGGCCGGGTACGACAATTGAACTTTTAGCTAAACACCTTTTACATAAACGAATCCGAATTATTACCAATAACTATCCTGTGTTTGATATTTTAAAGCATGGTGATGTTGCCGATATTATCTTGATTGGCGGCGACTTCAGAAAAAATACAGGTGCATTCGTCGGTCCCATCGTCAACGGCAATCTGCAAAAATTCAATTTTACAAAGGCGTTCATTAGTGCAAATGGTATACATAATGATGAAATTTCTTCTTACAGCATTGAAGAAGGAGAAGCACATCAAATTGCGCTGAATAATTCGAGAACTAAATTTCTGCTGGTTGATAATAAAAAATTCAACCGGGAAGATTTTTACGTTTTTTATAATTTGCATGATATGGATTACCTGATTACAGATGATAAAGTGATGAAGGATGTTCAAATCCATTACGAACAATATGTAGATGTCAAAATCGCAAAAAAATAAAATAAGGCAGGGGGGCGATTCAATGAAAGGGATTATTTTTGATTTCAACGGCACTATGTTTCAAGATTCGCATTTACATGAAAAAGCATGGTTTTTCATGGTAAAGAAGTATTCGCCAAAAGCGATTTCGGATAAAGACATTTTAATTAACATTCATGGAAGAACGAACAAGGAAATTCTTACTTATTTTATTTCGAAAGATTTAACAAATGAGGAAATCGAAAAAATGTCTTTTGAAAAAGAAGCCTATTATAGAGAATTATGCCTTAAAAACAAAGATGAACTAAGGCTGACAAAGGGACTTGCGGATATATTGAACCAGCTGAAAAAATCAGAAATGCCAATGACCATTGCGACCGCTACGGTAAAGGAAAATGTTGAATTTTACTTTGACGTTTTTCATTTAGACCAGTGGTTTGATTTTGACAAAGTAACGTTTGATGACGGAAGCTTTCCCGGCAAACCGGCACCGGACATATTTATGATTGCGTCGAGTAAATTAGGCCTTATGCCAAACGAATGTTTAGTCATTGAAGATGCCTTCTCAGGACTTACAGCGGCTAAGAAAGCAGGCATCGGCAAGATTATTGCCATTGATCCATTGGGAAAAAACCGCTCGTTATTTGAGGAAAAGCAACTGGCGAGCGGTGGGATTATCACTGATTTTACTGCGTTTTTTGATGTAATTGCTGGTTCATCTGTTTGAAAAAATTATACGGTACCGGATCTCTTTTTGAGTATTGGGAGGACGCATGAGGTTTCTTGAATCCGGGGATAGCTCCCGAAAGGATAAGCTTTAAATAAATTATTTTTATTGTCATTGTCATTACTCGAGAGAGGAGAGTTAAGCTGAAAGATCCCGCAAAATAAATTGTGAATAAAACTAAATCTCTTATTAGAGACGTATAAAAAAACCTGATTATCCCCTTGTACAACAAGGGTTTTTTCTTTTTTCTTGGGTAAACTAAGTATAAATTCACTAGTAGTTGCAGACTGTTTGGAGAAATTGATTCAACTTTTAAATTATTGAACAATCTTTCTAGAGGAATGGTAATATTTGAATGTTGTGTTTTTTTAATCAATTTCTTTTTTTATTGCGTGACCATACAATTATTGGGGGTTGTACAGTGATACAGCTTTTCCTATTTTGGTTCCTAAAACTTACGATTAACAAACATAGCTTAATAAATCATCATAACACTTGGGGTAAAAACATAAAATAACCCAATTTTTTTTGTGATTGAATACTTTTCGATCTGCTTGATTTTTAGTTTCTTTATTAACTTTGTGAATAGAGCCTTCATTCCTATCTATAACACCTTGATTTTCGCTTCAAATATGCTTTGCTCTCACTGTAGCCTTAAATGCTGAAACTTAAATGACGATATAAAAATTAAACCTGAAAAGTGTATTTTTTTAAAAGCTTTAATTAATGTAACAAATATATTGAATAAAAAAAATTTAGTGAGGTTATTGAAAATGTTGTTGGAAAACATTTTGGATTATTATTGTGAGTATGAAGCAAATGAGCGTTTTATGAACAGCTCTTTAAAAAATATAAAAGGCAGTGATTTTTCAGAGAGTATTTTAAATAATCCTGCAAAAATTGAATCAGCTCTTTTCCATAAAAAATGTGACAAGATAAACGATTACATCATTTCAAAAGTTAAGAAAGGTTTCATTACCTTACTAACAGACAAAGAGATCGTAAAGACTGCCGTTAAAGATTGTTTGCTAGAGAACAATAAACAAATTCTATATGAGAAATTGAGGTTTAAGATAAAGAGAGTAGAAGAAGAATGTGATAAATATTTAAATGAGATACTGGAAGAAAAAGATATAATTATTTGTTATCCATTGCTTGAAAAAGAAAAGCAGAAGCAGCCTATGCTGACATTTAATGTGGAAATTAAAGAAGGACATATATTAGTACAGGACTTTAGTTTAGCAAAAAACTGCCTGTTAATTATTATAGCTGAGGCAACCGAAAATAATGTGGAAGAGATTGAAGATTTATACAAAGATGAGATTAAACAGCTGATAGAGAGAATACATAATATACAAGGACAGACAAACCTTTACGAGATTATCTCGATTATTGAAGATTTAATTCAGCAGATGTTTAAAAAAAGACAATCAATTCTGTCCTTTAAAGAATATAAAGGTTGGTGCAAAGTTAATAAAGTATTTATAACGACCGATGGACTTAATGAAATTATCGACTCTGAGTTTAGAAACGAAATGAAACTAATAAAAGAAAAAGTAAAGGATGAAGTCCCGCCACAAACCTTTATGAAATATTTGGGGATTTATCCTGACCGAAAAAAGATTCATTATGAATCCATAAAAGATGAATTCAAATTCCATTTTGGAAGCTATAACGATAAATATGCAATTAATAGAAAGCAATGGGATGTTGTTGTAAATGCGGAAAACAATCAATTGTTATCAGTCAACGGGCCGCCGGGAACTGGAAAAACAACTCTTTTAAAAGAGATTATTGCTGATCAGTTAGTAAAAAAAGCAAATGACTTAATCTTAATTTGGAATCAGGATTGGAACGTCATTAACAAAGGAACAAAACGCCAAGTATTTCAATCTCCTTTCGGCGGTGAGAATTTGCGTTCAATGGTTATAACCAGTACGAATAACAAAGCCGTTGATAATATTGGAAAAGAACTTC
Organism: Bacillus sp. YC2; assembly: GCF_019891195.1. Lineage (NCBI taxonomy): Bacteria > Bacillati > Bacillota > Bacilli > Caryophanales > Bacillaceae > Bacillus > Bacillus sp. YC2. The sequence continues at coordinate 15,982 of NZ_JAHXDO010000008.1, forward strand.
TTGAAGAAATTCCTTATTTTCATAAATATATAACAAATCGGCAGCAAACAGATATTAAAGGGCTTATATGCGCAAGGCTCGGAAAAAAAGAGAATGTGGAAATGTTTAAAGATCAAGTAATGGGTGTATTGATTGATGGTCTAAAAGTTGATCAAGGGTCTGAAAATGAAGAAGTTATTGTTGGGGAATTCAAAAATGTTTATAGCAGATTATTGTCATTAGAAGAAAAGTTAAAACATTTTCTAAAAGAGCAAAAAGCAATGGTGTCAAATGGACTTAAGGATAAATCCCTTAAAGCATTAGAAGGAGAATATGAAAGCCTGCAGCAAGCGAAAATTTCAAAAGGAGAATTAATCAGCCAATGTAAGCAAAGGATAATAGAATTAAAAGAAAAGATAAAGAAAAGCCAAGTTCACATAGAGTATTTACAACATTCCTTACAACAAAACGAAGAGAAGAAAAAATCACTTTATATCGCCTTTGAGCAATTTGATCGTTATAAGAAATTCAACCCTTTCAGCATTTTGTCCAAAAAAAGAAAACAATTTTTAAAGATGTTTCCGTCAAAACTGGATATTGAGGATACATTGAAACAGACAGAGCATAAGCTAATCTATGATTTAGCTAGGCTTAATAATGAACATAAAGAATATGAATCGATATACTCAGAGATTCAAAAAGGAAATCAAAAGATAACAGTTTTACAAAAAGACTTTGCTCACATTGAACTTAAGCAAGATGCGCTCCATAATGAATACGTCATTCTTCAGAATTTTAATTCTTGCAAAAAAGAACTAGAAAAGGATTTGGGTTTTACGCTTAGAGACACTGATGATGTTTATAGCCTTGTAAATTCTACAGTAGTCATAAAACTACGAAAACGACTGTTTGATCTTTCATTGCAAGTCCATGAAGCATATATAAAAAAACATCAAAAAGCAATTACGGAAAACCTTGAAAAAATAACTGAAGACAACAGGTGGTTTTCTTCCTTTTATAATCCTGAACAAAAGTTTCAGCAAGACTTTAAAAAGGGTTTGAAAGCATTATGGGAAACCTTATTTATTTGCTTTCCAGTTGTAACAACAACTTTACATTCATTTCATTCTAAAAACTTCCATATGATCAGTGAGTTATTTGATCACCTGTTAGTTGATGAAGCGGGTCAAATTCTTCCTCATTATTTAATTGGTCCATTGTATCGAGCAAGAAAAGCGATTATTGTTGGTGATGTTCATCAATTAGAGCCAATAAGATTACAAAACAATAATTTAATTGAAAAATATAATCAAATCGATGAAGAAGTAAAACGAAAAATTTGTATTGAAAGAAATAGTGTACAAAGTTATTCAGACAATCAGTCTGATATCTATGAAAAATTTGATGCAAAACATGCCGGAATTATACTCAATGAACATAGAAGATGTGAAAATAGCATTGTTCAGTTTTCTAATCAATATGTTTATAGTAGGAAGCTGAAAATTGTAAATGAAGATAACCATCAAAAAATGTTTGGGCGAAATTTAGTAGCTTTTGACGTAAGAGGTATTCAAAGAAAAGATAATACAAACCTTTTGGAGGTAACAGTTTGTAAAAGGATCATTGATAATTTTATAGAGGAGTATGGTGAATCATTCAAAACTGACATTGCTATTATTACACCATTCAAAAATCAAGCAGAAAAGCTAAAGAAGGAAATAAAAGGTATCGATATTGGGACTGTTCATACATTCCAGGGACAGGAGAAGAAAGTGATTATTATTTCCGCTTCCATCGACAACATCAGTAAAGTTAAATTCATAGGTGGTACAGCGAATCTGCTGAATGTCGCATTTACCAGAGGAAAAGAGCAGGTGATATATGTTGGAAATGTTCAGGCAGCACTTGATTCTAATAATTATTTAAAATTAGCAATGACTGTAATAAGAGAGCGAGGATTCATATATTCAATTTACAATAACTCTTTAAACATTAATCAAGACGGTTTACAACTCGAAAAGGCTTTAAAAATATTCAGTGACGAAATAAAGTACACATTAACTTCACAAATAGGGCTTTATATAAAACAGTATGTTAAAAGCGGCATACTATTGGGGCCGAAAGAGCACTACAAGTTCCTATGTGAAGCGTTAAAGAGAGCAGAAAGGTCAATTACAATTATTTCGCCATGGATTACAAATTACGTCGTAAACGGGGAATTTTTCACGTTGCTCCATGAGACTTTAAATAGGGGAGTAAAAGTGAAAGTCATGTTCGGTTTTGAGGAAACGGGTTTGTCGTTAGATAAATTGGGGAAAATAGTCGATATAGATAATAAGAATGCTAATCAAGGTACAAAAAAAGCTTTAGAATATTTATATCATACTTTGGGAAATCAGCTTATTTACTGTCCGCCTTTGCATACAAAATTAATATTAATTGATGATGGATTTTTAATAATCGGATCACATAATTGGCTGTCTAATAATGGTCAGAAAAGGGCGAAAGATGAAGTGAGCTGCATCTTGACAAATCCGCAATATATTCACTATATAAAAGAACATTATTTGGCTAAGAAAAATAAAAAGGTACAACAGTAGGTCTTTTCATTTAGGGAATAATCAAGGTGGTTAGAGACAAATTTTCATGACTCTAGCCATTTTTTCGAGGATTGTTTTGAAAATGCTTCTTTAAAAAGATTAATATATTTACACAAGAAAGCAAGACAATATGAAATTACAAACGACATCCCTATACCTATGCCTGCGATTTTTACAATTGGGAAAACTCCGGTTCCAACAGACACTGCCTATTGCCGGAATCCTGGAGGCTGTTTATCGTTTCGGTATTTTACGATTCATTCGGGTTTGAGTCTAAAGATAATCCGTATTCGTCCGTTACGTTATCAGCAAAAGACTGGGTGATGGTGAAGGAGCTATTTTTCAGCTGGGTGATCCTATAATTCTCAAGTTTTTCCTATATCGTGGTGACGTCTCTTGCGGGGACGAAATGGGCGCGGGGACGCTGATGAGGCTTGCAAAGAGGCGGCGTTTTCAGCAGCCTATTGCCAATACATAGAATTTCTCACGATACCTCAGCTGTATCAACCTGCTCCTGTCCTCGATGAACTGTGCAGGGGCATTGCGATTACCCTGCCTGATGAAATCGCGATACTCGGTAAAATGGCTGTGAGGGGAGTGCCGTTGTTATTTTTTTTGAATCAGGATAAGCGGTTCACCTTTACTGAGATGCTGACGGTGAAGATGTTTTTTTTAGATTCGAAGAGGTAATGGCCGCCGAAAAAGACAAGCCGGTTTGCGGGTTTCATCCTGTTTTTTGTAATAATTATTCTTCAATGACACCTTTTTCTCCCGTGCCGTAAAAAAGAGAAACACGCTCTCCGTTTTTTTCAAAGGTTTTGATAAGTCCCTCCTGCCCCTTAAGTTTCCAGCCTTTTTCGGCGCTGCCCAATTGGGATAAACCGCTTGGGCCTTCTTCTTCTCTTGCGAAACATTATGTATTTTCTTTTTTCATATTCCTTTGTTTTGTCGTGCAGGCAAATAAGGCACCGGGAAACGGATGCTTTATATCCTCCGCAAATCAATAACAATAATTTAAAGAACCAAAGAATATATTTCATAAAACCTCCTTATACCGATAGTTGAAAAAAGATCACCGCATGATTGTGCTGTAAGATCGGGTAAGAAGATAAGGAAAGGGGAGAGACGATGGAACTTGATTTTGTGATTCGTTTAGCGGTTGCCGGGTTGCTTGGTGCTCTCATCGGTTTGGAAAGGGAGTTCAGGGCGAAGGAGGCCGGATTGAGGACACATTTTTTAGTTGCTGTCGGCAGCGCCTTGATGATGATTGTGTCCAAATACGGTTTTTTTGATTTGTTGTCCAAAGATCATACATCTTTTGATCCGAGCCGGGTAGCGGCACAGGTGGTTAGCGGCGTCGGATTTTTAGGGGCCGGCACAATTATTTTGCAAAGGCATGTTGTGCGCGGGCTCACGACGGCGGCGGGAATTTGGGCAACGTCTGGAATCGGCTTGACGGTCGGAGCCGGTATGTATGTCATCGGGATCAGCGGCACGATTTTAGCGTTAATCGGTCTAGAACTTTTAAATTTTCTTTTTAGATCGGCAGCCTATTCTTTAGTGATCAGCTTTCAAGCGGAGGAGCAGGCCGCTACGTATGATATTTTAAAATCACTTGAAGCGAAAGGTATTCTCATTACTTCCTATGAGCTGAATAAAGGTATTCTTGAAGTGAAGGGCAGAGCGAAAAGCAGGAGCGGAAAAGCGGCAGTGATGGAGAACGTTCAATCCGTCCCATACATGGTGTCTGTAAAGGTTGAATAGCAAAAAAAAGGGGGCAATCCCCTTTTCTGCGATTATCATACCGATTCAGACATTTGTCTAAAGCCGTGCTCAATTTGATCGTATCCGGATGGGGGAGGCCGTGTTTTTCTGCTGAAGCCGCCATTTTCTTTCTTTTAGGACAAAATTACACCATTATCCGGGCGGAAAAGGATCGGAGTACAGGTCATATTCTGTTTGGAATACGGGTGTTCAACATCAATAATACCAAGGATGGTACGGAAAATAGGGACGCGGATAATAAGGGTATGGGTACGGTCTTGGATAGTATGGATAGGGTCTCGGGTAATAATAAGGCGGGCGCGGCCTCGGATAATAATAAGGAACCCGTTCGTCACCGGGCGCAAATTCAGTTAATAAAGGATCGTACAAGAGGAAAACCTCCCTAAGAAGTTTTTATTCTTTATACCATATGCCTATTCCGCTGATATGGTGTACGTACAATTCCAAGGGAGGAGAAAAGGCTGCCAAGAATATACCTGACAGCCTTTTTTTATACCTTCAGATCGATAGAATGGCCGGATGTCGGATGCTGGGGGGAGAGCATTTTCACAGTCTCCTCCGAAGCAGTCTGAGCATTTTGTAAGACCGTTTTTGTTAAAGCGATGTTTACATTTTGCGCCAGAGATGTCTGGTGCATAGCGATTGATAATGCGGGAATGTCCACAAATTCCACCTCCTTATTTCTTCATATCGGCAGCTTACGCCAATTATAAAGAGAGCCCCCGGCTTCTTTTGCTTTTCATTGTCCATTCTAGAAAGGCAGAAGCGCACACCCCGGCTGTATATGCGATGATGTCACTCCAAACAAATTCATAGCCAAGGACGAGCCCGCCGAGCGGATTGTTTCTGATGGCGTCGATCCACGCCGCGTGATACAGCTGGCTGCATTCAATCAGATAGCAAAACGAAAGGCTTATAACAGCGGTTGTTTTTGTTTGTGTGTGCCGAAACAGGAAACCGCATCCCGTAAAGATCATCGCGGCCCACAGAGCATCCCCCAGATAAGCGTTTACAGCATAGGGAAGCAGGGCAGTCATATATGCTGTTCTGGATAATAAGCCGAGCGCAATGATGAGTATGGTCAAAGCGCCATATGCCAATCGATTTCTTCTCACGTCACTTGTTCCCCTTTACACAGGTTCTCCCATGTATTGTAAGGAATTATGGATAAGCTGTCTATGAAAAACAGCGGCTCCAAGGCCGCTGTTTTATTTGTGCTATCTGGCTTTTACATTCACATGATCGGCTTTTTGTCCGCTGCCGATGACAAAATGGAGTTCGTAATGCCCTGTATTGTAAACATAATCCGTTTCACCAGTTCCCGGTACGGCAAGGATTTTATCGGCGCTGCCGATTTGTTTGCTTAAGACGTCAGGTGTTACGCTGCCAAGGTTAAAGCGGCGTTCAACACCGGTGCCGAAATAGCGGATTTCTGAGATTGTTCCGTTTTTGCGGTAGGAAAATCCATAGCCGGGATGTCCCATATTCCAGCTGTACAGGTCAAATGGATTGCTGCCGTCCGCTTTCCGTTCAGGCTCGCCGATTTTATCATACACATCCTGCTTTGTGCTTTGATTTATTTTCAAGCCTTTAACGTCTTGCGGCATTTCTCCTTTGAAGGCTGATTGATAAAGGCGGTTCACCAGCTCTTTTGCACTTTGTTCAGGTGTCTCTGAAGCAGCCGCGGCATGAACGGGCTCTGAATCAGAAAACGCTTCGGCACCGAAAACGGTTCCTGTCAGGATAACTGCCGATAACCCCGTGATGAGCGGTTTTTTCTTCAACATATGCTAATGCCTCCTTTTTTTCTCTTGTACCCGAAGGTCTTCCGGGCTAAACGCGATGTTTTACTGAATGGCCGGTTGGGGAATCATAAATGATGTATAAAGGGGTGCAGAAAGGGGAAATCAAAATGCCTGATACAAAGAAGGTAACAATCAATGGTGTTGAGATGGAGGCGGCAGACGGACAAACCGTGCTGCAGCTTTTAAACAACAGCTCAATCGAAGTGCCGCAAGTATGCTATCATCCAAGCCTTGGCCCGATTGAGACGTGTGACACCTGTATCGTTAATGTAAATGGAGAATTGGTGAGATCCTGCTCAGCGAACATAAAGGACGGAGATGTAATTGACACACTTTCGTCAGATGTGAAAAAAGCGCAAATTATCGGCATGGACAAGATTTTATATAACCATGAATTATATTGTACGGTTTGCGATTACAACAATGGGGGATGCGAAGTACATAACACGGTGAAAGAAATGAGAATCAACCACCAAAGCATTCCGTTTGATCAAAAGCCGTACCACAAAGACGAATCAAATCCGTTTTACCGATATGATCCTGATCAGTGTATTTTATGCGGACGCTGCGTTGAAGCGTGTCAAGACGTACAGGTCACCGAAACCCTTACGATAGATTGGGAGCGCAAACGCCCGCGGGTCATTTGGGACAATGATGTGCCGATCAATGAATCTTCATGTGTGTCTTGCGGGCACTGTTCAACGGTCTGTCCGTGCAATGCCATGATGGAAAAAGGAATGGAAGGCGAGGCGGGGTATTTAACAGGCATCAATAAAGAGACGCTTCGTCCGATGATTGACATCACAAAAGGCGTTGAAACCGGATACGGCTCCATCCTTGCCATATCAGACATGGAATCAGCCATGCGAGACGAAAGAATCAAAAAAACGAAAACCGTGTGTACGTATTGCGGTGTCGGCTGCAGCTTTGATATATGGACGAAAGGAAGAGACATATTAAAGGTTGAACCGCAGACGGAGGCGCCTGCCAACGGAATTTCAACATGTGTCAAAGGGAAGTTCGGCTGGGATTTCGTCAATAGTGAAGAGCGTCTCACTAAACCGCTGATCCGCGAAGGAGACTCGTTTCGGGAGGCGGAATGGGAGGAAGCGCTTGAGCTGATTGCCGATAAATTTACCGATATCAAAGAAACATTCGGCCCTGACGCCCTTGCCTTTATTACATCTTCGAAGTGCACCAATGAAGAATCGTACTTAATGCAAAAGCTTGCAAGGGCCGTCATCGGAACCAACAATGTCGATAACTGTTCACGCTACTGCCAATCTCCCGCGACAGCCGGATTGTTCAGAACGGTCGGCTACGGCGGTGATTCAGGATCCATTAAAGACATTGAAAAAGCGGGGCTTGTGCTGATTATCGGCTCAAATACATCTGAATCGCACCCCGTCTTATCCACCAGGATTAAACGTTCACATAAGCTGCACGGACAAAAGCTGATTGTCGCTGATTTGAGAAAACATGAGATGGCTGAGCGTTCAGACCTGTTCTTCCAGCCGCGCGCGGGATCTGACATCGTATGGCTCAACGCCGTTTCGAAATACTTGCTCGATCATGATATGGCGGATTCGGAATTTTTGCGTGAACGGGTTAATGGGATAGATGAGTTTGTGGAGAGCCTCGAGCCGTACACGATGGAATACGCTGAAAAACATACCGGCGTCGCCAAGGACACATTGATCAAAATCGCCCATATGATTCATGAGGCCGGCAGTGTGTGCGCACTGTGGGCGATGGGTGTCACCCAGCATATCGGAGGCAGTGATACGAGCACCGCTATTTCTAATTTGCTTCTGGTGACCGGCAACTACGGAAAACCGGGTTCCGGCTCTTATCCGCTGCGCGGCCATAATAACGTGCAGGGGGCCAGTGATTTTGGCAGTATGCCGGACAGCTTCCCGGGGTATGAAAAAGTAACGGACGAAAAGGCCCGCAAAAAATACGAGCGGGGCTGGGGAACGGATCTCCCGAAAGAAATCGGCATGACAAACCATGAAATGATTGAGGGCATCCATTCAGGAAAGCTGAAATCAATGTACTTGAAAGGCGAAGAGATGGGGCTTGTTGATTCTAATATTAATCACGTCCACGCTGCGTTTGAAAAGCTTGATTTCTTCGTTGTACAGGATATCTTTCTGTCACGTACGGCTGAGTTTGCCGATGTGGTGCTTCCCGCAAGCCCGAGCCTTGAAAAAGAAGGCACATTTACTAATACGGAACGCCGGGTGCAGCGCCTTTACGAAGTATTTGAGCCGCTTGGCGACTCAAAACCGGATTGGAAAATCATTATGGATGTCGCAAATCGGTTAGGCGCAAATTGGCATTACGAGCATCCCGCGGACATCATGGAAGAAGCAGCGATGCTTTCACCGCTTTATGCCGGAGTCACATATGAACGTCTTGAAGGCTATAAATCTCTGCAGTGGCCGGTCGGGGCTGACGGAACCGATTCACCGCTTTTATTTACGGACAAATTTCCGTTTTCTGACGGCAAGGCGATTCTCTATCCCGTTCAGTGGACGGAGCCGAAGGAATTTGATGAACAATACGATATCCATGTAAATAACGGCCGTCTGCTTGAGCATTTTCATGAAGGCAACCTTACTTATAAATCAAAAGGGATTTCTGAAAAAACACCGAGTGTGTTTTTAGAAGTATCGCCTGAATTGGCAGAAGAAAGAGGGCTTGAAGACGGAACGCTCGTCCGCCTGACATCACCGTATGGGAATGTGAAGGTCAAATGCGTCATCACAGACCGTGTCAAAGGCAAGCAAGTGTATTTGCCGATGAACGATTCGAATGATGCAGCCGTCAATCTGTTAACGAGCAGCTATGCTGATAAGGATACTGATACACCGGCCTATAAAGAAACATCCGCCAAGATGGAAATCTTAAAGAAAGAAGGCATCAATCCGCTGCCGAAAATCAATTTCCGCCACGGAAACCCGCAGCCGCAGATCGGAGTTCAAGTCCAGCGGAAATGGGCGCGGAAGGATTATGTGTTTCCGGGAGACGCGGTAAAAAGGGGGAAAAAGCAAAACAATGGCTAAGGCGATCAAGACCATTCGCAAACAGACCGTAACGGACGAGGAGAAACGCAGGCGGGATTTAGAAGAAATTGAGACTGCCCTTTTAAACAATAAGGACGCTATTTTAGAATCCCTGCACATTCTTCATCATATGAATGAGCGCGGCGTTTTGGCCCTTCTGCGGGGGCTTTTCGGACAGGGAGACAAAGTGATGGACATTATGGTGAAGAAAGCTGACACGCCAGAAACCGCCAATACGTTAAAGAACCTCCTGCTCCTGACAGGCGTGCTCGGCATGATTGATGTTAAACAGCTTGAGCCTTTCATCGTCAAAATCAACGCGGGCGTAACAAAGGCTGTTGAAGAAAAAGACGATGATAAGAAGACAGGTTATTTTGATATCGTCCGCGCTTTGAAAGACCCGGACATCAACAAGGCCGTCACCCTGCTGTTTTCTTTTTTAAAGGGAATGGGCGGGGATACAAGTGATATGGAGAGAAACACGCAGCCTCCCGAAAATCAAAAGCACCATACAAATGAGTAACGATCATTCCCGAGCCTGAAGGCGGCTCGGGTTTTTTGTGCGCTGTGAACGGTTTCTTGGGATAAATTTCACGCCCGTTGTTATGACTTTTGTTGTGTTATGTTAATAGTTAAGGTTATGAATAGAAAAAAATTGAAAAGATGTGCTACGATAAAAATCAAGGCGTCAAAAGTTCAAAAATTGACACAATCAGGAGTGAGAAAACATGAGCAAGCTTAAGAATCCGAGACAAGCGATCCAGAGAACCCTGATGAAAGGAAAGAACGGCCTAGACGCATATGACCCTTTTTCGTGGTACGAAGAAATGAGGCGGGAAAACCCCGTTCATTTTGATGAAGAAAACAAGGTATGGAGCGTGTTTTTGTATGATGATGTAAAAAAAGTCATTGGTGATAAAGAGGCATTCTCCAGCTATATGCCGCAAATGACCAGTTCGATCGGAAATTCCATTCTGAATATGGACCCGCCAAAGCATACCCGTATCAGATCAGCCGTCAATCGCGCTTTTACTCCCCGGGTTTTGAAAGAATGGGAGCCGAGAATTCAGCAAATCACCGATGACCTGCTGAAACAGGCACAGGGCAGGGGAAGCATTGATATTGTGAAAGATTTATCTTATCCTTTGCCGGTCATCGTGATTTCGGAGTTATTGGGTGTTCCGTCCGAGCATATGGACCAATTTAAAGAATGGTCGGACATTCTTGTCAGCACGCCTAAGGATGACAGTCCTGAAGCGGCGAAAGTGAATCAGCAAGAACGGGATCAATGTGAGCGGGAACTGGCCTCATTTTTTGCAAGGATTATAGAAGAAAAAAGAAAACAGCCCGGCCAGGATATTATTTCTATTTTAATTAAAGCGGAAGGAGAAAAGCTCTCAGGAGAAGATCTGATCCCGTTTTGCACCTTGCTTTTGGTGGCGGGAAATGAAACAACGACCAATCTCATCTCCAATACGGTATACAGCATATTAGAAACACCGGGACTTTACGAAGAGCTGAGACAGGATCCTTCGCTCATCCCGCTGGTCATTGAAGAAACGTTGCGTTTTCGCGCTCCCGCTCCGTTTGTCCGGAGAACGGTCAAACACGATATTGAGCTGAGCGGCCGCCTCTTGAAGAGCGGGGAAATGGTTCTTGGTTATATTGCGTCTGCAAATCGTGATGAGAAGAAATTCGAGCATGCCGAAGTGTTTGATATCCGCCGTCAACCGAATCCGCACCTTTCTTTTGGATTCGGCATTCATTTTTGTTTAGGCGCGCCGCTTGCCAGGCTGGAAGCAGAAGTCGCGCTGAGAGGGCTTTTAAAAACATATCACAAGCTGAAGCCCGTCCGGATTGAGCCGATTCAAAACAGCGTCATGTACGGCTTAACAGCATTTGAACTTAAGACAAATTAAAATAGGGGAGAAGAAAACCATGAAAAAAAATCACATTGCCATTATCAATGTGGCCGCTCACGGCCATGTCAATCCCACATTGCCGGTAGCGGAGGAGCTTGTCAAACTAGGGCATAGAGTTACATATGCTACGACGGAGGACTTCGCACATGCCGTTTCACAAACCGGCGCCGTCCCGGTTTTATACCGCACGAGCATTAAGCCTGACCCTAAGACAATAAAAGAGCAGGTGAATAAAAGCGATGCCTTTGTGATGTTTTTGAAAGAAGCGGCTGATGTGCTCCCGCAGCTGGAAGAACTGTACAAAGATGATCTCCCCGACGCCGTTCTTTATGATTTTCTCGCTCTTTCCGGAAGATTGTTTTCCGACAAATGCGGCATTCCGGCTGTGAAATTCTGCCCGAGTTATGCGATGAATGAGCATTTTCAAATAAAAAAAGACCAAAATATAATTGAAGCGGCAAAACAAGCGATAGAGGAGTATCAGGAAGAGGTCGAAAATGAGCAAGTGAAACATATGACCATGGAAGAATTCTTTAAGCCTGAAAAACTGAATATCGTCTTTATGCCGAGGGCATTTCAGCCGAAACAAGAAACCTTTGATGACAGCTTCTGTTTTGTGGGCCCGTCTCTTGGTGAACGCACAAATACAGGAAGTCTGGAGCTTGAGAATGCCGATGACCGGCCGCTTATGCTCATTTCACTCGGAACGGCATTTAATGCATGGCCTGAATTTTATCAAATGTGCATTGACGCATTTCGGGATTCAAAATGGCGTGTCGTCATGTCAGTCGGCACATCAATTGATCCGGAAAGCTTTACCGATGTGCCTGATCACTTTATCATCCGCCAGCACGTCCCGCAGCTTGATATATTGGAAAAAGCCCGGCTCTTCGTTTCTCACGGCGGGATGAACAGTACGATGGAAGCGATGAATGCGGGTGTCCCGCTCGTTGTGGTTCCGCAAATGCAAGAACAAGAGGTAACCGCCATGCGCGTAGATGAACTGGGCCTCGGTGTCCATCTGCCGCCGAAAGAGGTCAGTGTGTCCCGTTTGCAAAAAGACGTTCAGAAGGTTTACCAAGATAAAAACATCCTCAGCCGGGTGAAAAACATGCAGCAGAAAATTGAAGAAACCGGCGGCGCTAAACAGGCTGCAGCCGCAATTGAAGATTTTATAAAAGAGGCGGTTGTGGAAAATTGATATGTAAACAGGCAGCGGACAGATTCCGCTGCCTGTTTTGTTAAATGTTTTTCTTCATCCCGCATCTCCGGCATTCCCGCAAAAATTTTCCGCCTTTTACCGAGCTTTTAAACAGTGTATAGTCACAATTATCACAGCGTCCGCTATGCGCGTCAGGATATTCGTTAAACTCATAAATCACTGATGTATCATACCCTTTTGTTTCAAACTCTTTTTTCGTTTCCATTATTGAAAACCCCTCCGCCAATCTAATCGTTCTGCGGTTAATCATACAGCAACCGCATGCGGGATTCAACGGGGGCTGTCTTGATTTTCCCTCACGATTGCGTAAAAATAAATGATATCATCAATAGAAATGGATGAGCAAAATTGAGAGAGAATCGGATGGCCAGTTTTCAGAAAAACCGAGCGGCTGTCCGGCATCTGAAGGGAAGAGGAGTACAGCGATGGGAAAAGGATTGAACGGTAAGCGGATTGCAATCGGCGGTTCGCGGAAAACAGAAGAAATCAGCACATTAATTGAAAAACAAGGCGGCACCGCAGTTATCCGCTCCCTCCAAGGGACCGTGTACCTGGCCGAAGAACAAATTGAACCCGATGTGCGGAGATTTGTTAAAGAAAAAGCAGATTGGGCCATATTTACAACCGGAATCGGAATGGAAACCTTACGATCAGTTTCAGAAAAAATCGGTCTGAAAGAAGAGTTTCTGCTGGCCATCCAACAAGCAAAAATAGGCTGCAGAGGCTATAAAACCTTTGCAGCTCTGAAAAAACTCGGCATGACACCGTCAGCTTCAGATGAAGACGGAACAACAAGAGGGCTGATCCGTTCTCTGGAGCGGTTTGAGTTCCAAGGGCAAAAGGTAATGATACAGCTCCATGGTGAGAAAGCACCTGTGTTAACAGATTTTCTTGAGGGAAAGGGAGCGCAGGTTTTCCCTATCCTGCCTTATCAGCACATTCCGCCTGAAAGGGAAACCGTTGATAAGCTGTGCCGGGAGCTGATGAACCATGAAATTGACGCGGTGTGTTTTACGACAGCCATTCAAGTGCGCTCCCTTTTTGATTATGCAAGAGAGAAAGGGATAGCCAATGAAATAAAACAAGTATTCGAAGAACGCGTTCTGGCTGCGGCTGTCGGAAAAGTGACCGCTGAAGCCATTCGCGATGAAGGGATAATGAGGCTCCTTGCTCCGGAAATTGAGCGGATGGGGGCGATGATTATCGAGCTGTCCCGTTACTATGAATCTCTCAACTCCTGATGATTCAATAGGGAAAGAGCCTGCTCTTTTCCTATTGAATTTTTTTTAACTGCCAGTGAGCTGTGAAAAGGGAAGGGTAAGTCAAGGTGCTTAATATGACACATGTCAGCAGGGCGGAGGCCATGGTCGTAAAAACGATCAGCAATTGAAAGCGCACCGCCTGTATAGGATCTGCGCCGGCTAAAATCTGTCCCGTCATCATGCCGGGAAGCTGGACGAGGCCTAATGTTTTCTGGCTTTCAAGCGTCGGAATCATACTGAGCTTCATACTCGACGTTAAAATGTGCCGGATTGCCTGCTTAGGTGTTCCGCCAAGAGAAAGAACCAATTGAATCTCTTCTTTCCGCATTTCAGCCTCTGATCCGAGGCGGTTTAAAAACAAGCTCGACAGCACCATAGAATTTCCGATCACCATACCGCTTATCGGGATGACATATCGTGAGGTGAAAGGAATGATGTGAAGGGCCAATAAAATTCCCTGTGTTACAATTTCTACGATAGCCAGCGTCAGGAAAACACGCCAAAATGAGCCGATCTGCATTTTTTTTCGTTTCACGACATTTTGCGAGGCGGCAGTAAGCATGAGAAGCACCATTAAAATGATAAACACCGGGTGATCGCCGTGAAAAATCAGCGATAGGATATAACCGATAATTAAAAGCTGTATTACCGCCCTTACGGTTGCGATGATCATATCCTTTTCTACGCCGGCTTTAAAAGATTTAGATAAAAATAAAGCGATGATGACAAAAACACTGGTAAATAAAAGAGAAAGATAATCCATATTATCGGCCGCTCCCTTGTAAAAGCGCTCTGGCCGCTTCGTGTTTCGGATCTTTAAAAAATGTTTCGGTGTCTGCGGTTTCTAAAAGCCGCCCTTCCGCCATAAACCATATCGTATCGGATATCCGTTCGGCTTGTTCGAGGTTATGGGTAATCCATAAGACAGTCAGCTTTTTTTGCTGATGCCAGCTCGTAATAAGTTTCTCAATCACGAGAACCGATGCAGGGTCTAAAGCGGACGTGATTTCATCCAGCAGCAAAATGGACGGCGGATTCGCAAGCGTTCTGGCTAATGAAAGCTTTTGGCGCTGTCCGCCTGACAATTCTTTTGCGTTTCGATCCAGCAGCTCGTAAGGAAGATCTGTAAAATCGGCAAGCTCTTCAGGTGTATAAGCCTGTGTCTGATGGAGCTTTTCCGCGAGCAGGAGGTTGTCCCGCACCGTACCCTCTATGACAGGAGCAGACTGGAAAGCAAGCCCGGCCGTTTTTCTGAGCTCTTTGATATCCCAATTCCTTACCTCTTTTCCGAATACAAGCACTTCGCCCTTATCCGGTGAATTCATAAGGCTGCACAGCGACAGCAGCGTGCTTTTCCCTGAACCCGACGGCCCTATGATGGCCGTTATCGAGCCATTTCGAATATGACCTGTTACATCGCGCAGTACGTCATAGCGGGTATCGTTTTGTTCGTAGCTTTTATTGACTGACAGAAAAGAAATTGCGGGAATGTGTTCTTCATTCATAGAGTATTACACCTTTCATAGGAGAGCCGTATGGAAACGGCTCTTTTAAAAAAATTAGGATTCTGTGAGATTGGCTGACGGTTTCTCCGCAGGTTTCGGACTTGGTTGATGGGAAGCGAAAGTATGCATAACCATTCCGGCAATAATAATGAATAACCCGGCAAAAGAAAGAAGTGACGGGAAAGCCGCGGATAAAAAGACGATTTCGCCAATCAGAGCGAAAAGAACCTCGCCCGACTGCGTCGCCTCGACAGCGGCAAGTTTTTGCGGCTCGTTTCTTACCAGGTCAGTGGCCCGGAAAAATAAAACGGTCGCGATAATTCCTGAGCTGACAGCGACGATAAAGGACTGAAACGTCTGGCCCGGAGCCGGAAGACCGTCTGAATGCCATCCGAAAGCTGCGATTAGCAGCCAGAAAGGAAGGCTTGCAAGCGTCATGCCGAGCACGCGCTGAAACGTATCGAGTTTTCCTCCGTATTGTTCAAGCATTTTGCGGTTGCCGAGGGGATAGGCAAAAGCTGCGATCACGACTGGCACAACACTGAATAAAAGCGTGCGGCCCGATAGTGAGCCAGCATGCTGAAGCTGAATCAGCCCGGCTCCGATCAAGATAATGACGGAAGTAACAAGTGAGATAAGAGGAATCTTTTGCCTAACAAAAATTGGGCCGGCAGGTGAATCTTTTTTCTCATAGAAAAAAGGAGATAACAGCACTCCGGCGACAATCGTAATCTGCCACGTGCCGGCGATGAGCCAGCCGGGGCCGTAAGCTGCCGCAAAGGTAATCGGTGCGTAAAAAAGCACGAAACCGATAAAGCTCCACTTCAGCCAAAAAAACGGCTTGCTCCGCATTTCAAGCCAAAGCGGCCCCCATTTCCCTTTTGCCGCAACAATCATAAATAAAAACGGAACCATAAAAATGAAGCGCAGGGAAGAGCTCCACATCCAGCTCCCGCCTGACAGCTCCATTGCCCTGTTTAAAATAAAAGTAACTGCAAAAAACAGAGATGACAATATTCCGAGCACAATTGCTTTCATTAAAATCCCTCATTTTGGCACATTATTTTTTATACTATACTATTCACCGGAATGCTTCGCAATGGAATATCAAAAAATAGCGTTTTAACCGACGAAGAATTGTGGAATACAAAATAGTACGGAGGTGATACCATGCAGAAAGAGGACATCCAAACATTTTATTTTGAAGATGACGGACGCATCCCGAACAACCCCGAGCTCCCGCTTGTGATTTATAAAGGGATCTTCGATGGTGATACGGTAAAGAAAGCGGAGAAAATCCTCCGTCAACATGACTGGTCAAACAGCTGGACGGGAGGTGTATTTCCTTATCATCATTTTCACAGCACAACTCATGAAGTTCTTATTACGATAAAAGGCAGCGCTGTTTTGAGATTCGGAGGCGAAAACGGAACCGATATCAGCGTTCAAACGGGAGATGCTGCGGTCATTCCTGCCGGAACCGGCCACAAAAAAATGACCGGAAGTTCTGATTTTACGGTTATGGGTGCTTATCCCGGCGGCCGGAAGTATGATATAAAAACAGAAAAAAGTGAAAGCGCAGTAAAAGAAATCAGCCGCGTCCCGCTTCCGAAGCATGACCCTTTTACGGGACATAAAGCGCCGCTTTTAGAGATTTGGGACAAATGACAGGAGAGAAACGGATTGCCTGTAAAAAAATAGTGTCAAAGAAACGTTATAACTCTGCCTCCATATAAATAATTTCATAAACGAAACAATTCACGTTCAAATTTTGTTCAAAAAGTGTTATCATATAGAAGTAAATCAAATTGGGGTTTTTTATGTTTGCTATTTTCAGAGAGGAAAAAGGAATTTTGACTTATTCAATTGTTTTTGTTGATATAAAAATAATACTGAATATGGCAAAGTGAAAAACTGGGTAGTAAACATTTATTTTTGTAAATGATTGTGCATGAATTCACAATCCTGTTTTTTCATGCTTTCTGCGTGAAATGGGGAAGGCTACCCTTTCCAAAAAAATCAGCATACTGCTTATAGTAAAGGAGAATCGGATATGCCAGAAACAATCGATCAAACAAATGAATCTGTCAGCCAAGGCCAACGCGATCTCATTGATCAGCTGTTAAAACCGGAAGTTCAAGAATCACTGACTGCTTTAGTAGACCAGCTTCCAAAACTGACTGAGTTAGTTAATATTTTAACGAAGTCTTACGATTTTGCACAGTCTGTAGCGACAGACGAAGTATTGAAGAGCGATACAGTGGGTGCGCTTACAGAAATTCTTGAGCCTGTGAAAGAAACAGCGAAAGAAGTGGCTGCTACTGCGATCGAAGCAAAAGACCGCGCGGATGCAAGCAATGAAGTGATCGGAATTTTCGGCCTGCTGAAAATGCTGAAAGACCCACAGGCGCAAAAGCTTTTCCGTTTTGCTCAAAGCTACCTGCAAATCATGTCTGAAAAACAAAAATAATCAACTACCGCACAAATTGATATAAAGGACGGAGGATATACGATGTCAAAACATATTGTCATTTTAGGCGCTGGTTACGGCGGAATTCTTTCTGCTCTAACCGTTCGCAAACATTACAGTAAAGATGAAGCCCGTGTAACCGTTGTGAACAAATACCCGACTCACCAAATCATTACGGAATTGCACCGTCTTGCAGCCGGAAACGTATCTGAACAAGCGGTTGCTATGCCGCTTGAAAAACTTTTAAAAGGTAAGGACGTTGATCTTAAAATCGCGGAAGTCAGCTCTTTCTCAGTTGATAAGAAAGAAGTTGCGCTTAGTGACGGTTCTAAATTAACATATGACGCCCTTGTTGTCGGTCTTGGTTCAGTGACGGCTTATTTCGGCATTCCTGGCCTCGAAGAAAACAGCATGGTGCTGAAATCTGCGGCTGATGCCAATAAAGTCTACAATCACGTGGAAGACCGTGTGCGTGAGTACTCTAAAACGAAAAACGAAGCTGATGCAACAATTCTTATCGGCGGCGGCGGTTTAACAGGCGTCGAGCTTGTCGGTGAGCTTGCTGACATCATGCCGAACCTGGCGAAAAAATACGGCGTAGATCCAAAAGAAATCAAACTGAAATTGGTTGAAGCAGGTCCGAAAATCCTTCCTGTTCTTCCGGATGATCTTATCGAACGCGCGACAGCAAGCCTTGAAAAACGCGGCGTTGAGTTCTTAACAGGTCTTCCTGTTACAAATGTTGAAGGAAACGTAATTGATCTGAAAGACGGATCAAAAGTCGTTGCTAACACGTTTGTCTGGACAGGCGGCGTACAAGGAAACCCATTAGTCGGCGAATCAGGTCTTGAAGTGAACCGCGGACGCGCGACAGTTAACGATTTCTTACAATCTACTTCTCACGAAGATGTATTTGTTGCCGGAGACAGCGCGGTATACTTCGCACCGGACGGCCGTCCGTACCCGCCGACAGCGCAAATCGCTTGGCAAATGGGTGAGCTGATCGGTTACAACCTATTCGCTTACTTAGAAGGAAAAACGCTTGAAACATTCAAGCCTGTAAACTCTGGTACGCTTGCAAGCCTCGGCCGTAAAGACGCTGTTGCCATTATTGGAGCGAACTCTACTCCGCTGAAAGGCCTTCCTGCATCTTTAATGAAAGAAGCTAGTAACGTACGTTACTTAACACATATTAAAGGGTTATTCAGTCTCGCTTACTAATCCTTTAGTTGTTTAAAGACATTGCCCGGCGCTCTGAATTCAGAGCCTGACGGCAATGTCTTTTTTTTCTGTAATAAGAGGTGATGGATTATTTTGAAAAATCAAATAAAAGTGATTGATATATGAAAAAGAGAAAGATAAAATGAAAAGGAATCGTTTTGTTAACGTTAACATTATTAGAAAGGGTGAGAAGATGAAAGCATTTATGGGAACCGATTTTTTACTGGATAATGAAACCGCTGTCAAACTGTACAAAGAATATGCGGAAGGAATGCCGATTATTGATTATCACTGTCACTTAAGCCCCAAGGAAATCTATGAAAATAAAACATTCGCTACGATTACGGAGGCATGGCTTTACGGTGATCACTACAAGTGGCGCCTCATGAGAGCGAATGGTGTTGAGGAGCGCTTCATTACCGGAAGCGCTGCAGATGAAGAGAAGTTTGCGGCTTGGGCAAAAACAGTGCCGATGGCAATAGGAAACCCGCTGTACAGCTGGACTCATTTAGAGCTGCAGCATTTCTTCGGCATTTATGACGTGCTGAATGAAAAAACAGCCGACTCTATTTGGAAAAAAACGAACGCCTTGCTGCAAGGAGAAGGTTTTGGCGCAAGGGACCTCATTTTAAAATCGAATGTAAAAGTCATTTGCACAACAGATGATCCCGTTGATTCGCTGGAATATCATATGCTGTTAAAAGAAAGCGATTTCCCTGTAAAAGTTTTACCGGGATTCCGCCCGGATAAAGGGCTCGAGATCAGCCGGCCGGGTTTTGCCGAGTGGGTTAAGGCGCTTGAGAAAGCTGCGGGAATCTCCATCACTTCCTATAAAACGTTTTTAGAAGCGTTAGAATCACGTGTGCGTTTTTTCCATGCTGCCGGCGGAAGGGTGTCCGATCACGCCTTAGATCAAATGGTATATGCCGAAACAACCGAAGACGAAGCGGCAGGCATTTTTGCTGCCGGATTAAGCGGAGGGCATGTGTCTTTTAAAGACGAAATGAAATTTAAAACATGGACGCTGCAATTTCTTTGCGGTCTGTACGCTGAACTGGACTGGGCGATGCAGTTTCATATCAACGCATTAAGAAACACAAATACGAGAATGTTCAATACCCTCGGTCCTGACACAGGCTATGACTCGATAAATGATGAACATATCGCAAAACCTCTGGCACAGCTTCTAAACTCCGCAGAAATGAAACAGCAATTGCCAAAAACCATTTTATATTCACTGAATCCTAACGATAACTATATTATTGCCAGCATGATGAACAGCTTTCAGGATGGAAAAACGCCGGGGAAAATTCAATTCGGCACAGCTTGGTGGTTTAATGATACGAAGGACGGAATGCTGCAACAGATGAAAGCATTATCAAATACAGGGCTTTTCAGCAGCTTTATCGGCATGCTTACTGACTCAAGAAGTTTCTTGTCCTATACACGCCACGAATACTTCAGGCGGATTGTCTGCAGCCTGATCGGCACCTGGGCAGAGAATGGGGAAGCGCCTTACGATATGGAGCTTTTAGGGGGAATTGTCGAGGGAATTTGCTGCCGGAATGCACAGGAATATTTCGGTTTTTAAAATTTAACCGGAGAGGTGACTTATGAATAATGTGCCTGTCGCTGCAGCATCACCCGCAGAAGTGAAAGGACATAAGCTGAGCTTAAAGGAAAAAGTGTCCTACGGTTTCGGAGATTTCGGAAACGGATTTATGTTTGACCTTGGGCAAATATATCTGCTGAAATTTTTCACCGATGTTGCAGGCATCCCGGCAGCCTTCGCCGGCAGTATATTTTTAGTCAGCAAGCTGTTCGCGGCTGTAACTGATCCGATTGTCGGCTCGGCTATTGATTACAGAAAAAATATCGGTCCGAGGGGGAAGTTCAGGCCGTATTTGTTATTCGGAAGTATTGTTCTTGCGATCCTGACCGTATTGATTTTTGTCTCACCGGATGTGTCAGTAACGTGGAAGCTCGTCTATGCTTATGCATCCTACATGCTTTGGGGTGTCGCCTATTCTTTCGTCAACATCCCGTACGGGTCACTCGGCGCCGCCATTACACAGGATGCGGAGGACAGAACCGCGCTCTCCGCATTTCGGCAGATCGGATCGCTTGGGGCGCTATTGATTACGAGTGTCATCGTTATCCCGATCCTCGTTCAATTCGATAACATTCACATCGGATACCCCGCTGTCATGGGGATGATGGCCGTCATCGGGATCGCAGGTTTTATGATCTGTTATCGAAATTGTAAAGAAAGAATCATCGTCCGCGACGCCCCGAAGGAAAAGCTGTCTGCGGGGGGCGTTCTAAAAAGCTTTATCGGCAATAAACCTTTATTGACAGTCGTTTTTATGACGATTTTTTCGATATCGGCTTATAACATTAAATCAGCAATGCTTGTGTATTTCGCGCAGTACAATCTTCACAACGCAGAGCTTATGTCCTACATGAGTTTTATAATTATCGGATCTTCTTTTTTGGGCGTTCTGTTTCTGCCGAAGCTTGTCAAACGGTTTGGAAAAAAGCAAACGGTAATCATCGGTTTTGCCGTCAGTGCCGCCGCTGATGCAGTGAATTTCTGTCTGCCGGCAAATGTATACGTTTTTACGATTTTAGCGAGCATTGCTTTTATCGGCATCAGCATTCCGAACGGCATCACGTGGGCGCTTGTGTCAGATATTATTGATTACGGCGAATGGAAAACGGGCGAGCGGAAAGAAGCCACCACCTATTCGCTGTTTAATTTCTCAAGAAAGCTGGCCCAATCTTTGTCCGGTTTTCTTTCAGGTGTTGGGCTGAGCTTAATCGGCTACGTCCCAAATGTCTCCCAAACAGCCGGCACCTTAATAGGAATAAAAGGCCTGCTGCTTTTATATCCCGCTGCCGCTTTACTGTGCGCCATGCTGATCATCGGTTTCATGTATAAACTGACAGACAAACAGCACGCAGAACTCGTTCAGGAGTTAAACAGCGCCAAACCTCATCATTTGTGATTTTAAGGGCCCTCCATTAATGGTACAATAGAAATAAATGTCAGATGACGATGGAGAAAGGAAAACCGATGGTAACCATAAAAGATATCGCAAAACTAGCCAATGTATCCCACACTACCGTTTCCCGGGCGCTTAATGGAAGCCCTTACATTAAGGAACATACAAAAAAGAAAATACTAAAGCTTGCTGCACAGCTGAATTACACACCCAATGTCAATGCGAAAAGCCTTGCCATGCAAAAATCTCATACGATCGGACTGTTTTTTACAAGCATCACAAACGGAACTTCACACAGCTTCTTTTCCGACACCATAAAAGGGGTAAACCGCGTCATCAGCGAGGAATACAATTTGTTCGTCCGCGGCATTGATGATCTTAAAAGCTATGACACTATCAACCCTATGAGATACGACGGCATCATTTTAATGAGCCAAAGCGATACCGATAATTCTTTTATTTATCATATCCGCGAAAAAAATATCCCGCTCGTTGTGCTGAACAGGGATATTGATGACAGGAGCATCACCAATATTTTATCAAACGATAAAGAAGGCTCCATGCAGGCCGTTGACTGCCTGATCGAAAATGGCCACAGAGACATCGCCATTATTGAAGGAAAGGAAGGATTTAAATCGTCCCAGCAGCGAAAAGAAGGCTACTTGTCATCGCTGATCCGTCATCATGTTCCGATCAAGCAGGAATACAGTGTAAAAGGGCGTTATGATATGGAAAGCGGCTATCAGGCGATGGAAAAGCTAATGTCTCTTCAATCTCCTCCTTCGGCTGTCTTTTGTTCAAATGATGACATGGCCATAGGGGCAATGAATGCGATTTTTGCCATAGGGATGCAGGTTCCCAAAGACATATCGATCATCGGATTTGATGACATCGGCATTTCCCAATACATGACGCCAAGGCTTTCAACAGTGAAGCGGCCCGTTGAAAACATCAGTAAACTCGGCGCCGAGAAGATTTTAGCGCTGATCGCTGATCCGAGCATGGCGGCGGAAAAAATCTATGAAAATACCGAGGTTATGATAAGGGATTCTGTTAGAAAGCTTGAGCAATGACCCGTATGCATACACCTCGGTTTTCCACACTGAAAAATGTTAACGTGTGCAAAAATGTGAAGGAGGCGAACAGCTTGCAGCGTTTAAATAAGACACTGTGTAAGGAATTCATTCAATATCCGGAAAAAGTTCTTCAATTCGGGGAAGGCAACTTTTTGCGGGCTTTTGCGGATTGGCAGATTGATCAATTGAATCAATTGACGGATTTTAACGGCAGCGTTGTCGCCGTTCAGCCGAGGGGATCTGGAAAAATTAAAATATTAAACGAGCAGGACGGTTTGTTTACGCTTTTTTTGCAGGGAATGAAGGATGGAAAACCCGTAAATGAACATACGATTGTAAAATCCATCAGCCGGGGCATTGATCTTTTTTCTGATTATGCATCATTTAAACGGCTGGCAAAGGCGGAGGAGCTGCGTTTTATTATTTCAAATACGACAGAAGCCGGCATTACATTTGATGAAGGGGATCGTTTGGAGGATATGCCGCAAAAAACATTCCCTGGGAAATTAACGGCTTTTCTTTATTTTCGTTACAAGGCTTTTGCAAGCGATGCTGAAAAAGGCTGTATAGTGCTGCCGTGTGAGCTGATTGAAGAAAACGGCCGGAAACTGAAGGAAACCGTTCTTCAATATGCTGAGCTGTGGAAGCTGGAGGAAGGTTTTACACATTGGATTCATTATGCAAACCTCTTTTGTAATACCTTAGTAGACCGGATTGTTCCCGGTTTTCCTGTCGGCGCCTCGGAGGAGCTCACAGCTTCTCTCGGATATGAAGACCGTTTGCTTGTGGCGGGCGAGCAATATTACTTATGGGTGATAGAGGGGCCTGAGTATATTCAAAATGAACTCCCTTTTGCCGCCGCCGGGCTGAACGCGATTATCACCGGTGATCTCACTCCGTACCGGACGAAAAAGGTCAGAATTTTAAACGGCGCCCACACGGCAATGGCGCCGGTTGCCTCTTTATACGGATTACACACCGTTCGGGAAGCTGCAGAAAATAATGTGACCGGCCGATTTGTCGAAGAGCTGATAAGTGAAGAAATTCTCCCTGTGTTAAATATGAAGGAACTTACACCATATGCGGAGGACGTTTTAAACCGATTTAAAAATCCATATCTAAAACATTATTTACAAAGTATATCGCTCAATGCCGTGTCCAAATTCAAAACGAGAAATCTTCCGACGCTTCAGGCCTATGTCAAACAGAAGGGCCGTCTTCCGGAGCGGCTGGTGTTTGCGTTAAGCGCTCTCATTTATTCATATTGGAACGGCCGGTATGAGCCGGAGGACGATGCGGATGTCCTTGCTTTCTTTCAAGCGGTTTGGTCCGCCAAAAAAGAGGATATGGTTCAGGCCTCTGCTGCAATTTTAGGTGAGGAGCGCCTATGGGGAATGAATCTGAATGATCTTCCGGAACTGACCGAACGTACTGCTTTTTTCCTCAGAACCATTCATGAGCGGGGAATGGAATATGCGCTAAAAGAGTGCTGTATGAAAAGGGGAGTGTCAAATGAAAGAGATCATGAAAATTCATCCAAACGATAATGTGCTTCTCGCTTTGCGTGATATTAAAAAAGGGGAAATGCTTCATATAGACGGTCTGGTCATTGAAGTGAAAGACGATATGAAACGGGGGCATAAAATTGCTCTTGAAACAATAGAAGAAAACAGCGGCATTATCAAATACGGCTTTCCGATCGGACACGCGACAAGACGCATTTCAATCGGCGAGCATATTCATGTCCATAATGTAAAAACAAATTTATCTGATGTGCAGACATACGCCTACACACCGGTTTTCGAAGACAATCCCTTTACAAATGAAAACCGGACATTTAAAGGCTACAGAAGAGAAAACGGCACTGCCGGCGTGCGGAATGAACTGTGGATTGTCCCCACAGTCGGCTGTGTAAACGGCGTCGCCGAGAAAATCATTCAGCGCTTCGTAAAGGAAGCGGGAGATATTGCGCCATTTGATAATGTTTTAGTATTAAAGCATCAATACGGATGCTCACAGCTTGGCGATGATCATGAGAATACGAAACAAATCCTAATAAACGCCATTCGCCATCCCAATGCCGGCGGTGTGCTTGTATTGGGGCTCGGCTGTGAAAATAATGAGCTGTCGGCGATAAAAGAAGCGCTCCGAGAGATAGACGGGGAACGGGTAAAATTTCTCGAATCACAATCTGTCACAGATGAAATCGAGACAGGTGCTGCGCTCTTAAAGGAGATTCATCAAGCAGCGAAAGGGGATAAACGGGAAGATATCCCGCTGTCAGAATTGAGCATAGGTTTAAAGTGCGGCGGATCTGACGGTTTTTCCGGCATTACTGCAAACCCTTTATTAGGGAGGTTTTCAAATTACTTGATTGCACAGGGAGGAAGCACCGTCTTGACTGAGGTGCCTGAGATGTTCGGCGCTGAAACGATTCTCATGCAGCGGGCGGCCAGCGAAGAAGTGTTTCATAAAACGGTCCGCTTGATCAATGATTTCAAGCAATATTTTATAAAGCACGAGCAGCCGATTTATGAAAATCCGTCACCCGGGAACAAGGAAGGCGGTATTTCAACGCTTGAAGACAAGTCGCTTGGCTGCACACAAAAAGCCGGAATTTCACCTGTTTCTGATGTACTGGCATATGGCGAAACACTGAAAACAAAGGGACTGACACTGCTTAGTGCGCCCGGCAATGATTTAATCGCTTCCTCAGCACTCGCCGCAGCAGGCTGCCACATCGTACTGTTTACAACCGGGAGAGGCACACCTTTCGGCACATTTGTTCCGACTGTAAAGGTGTCAACGAATACAAACCTTTACCAATCAAAACCCCATTGGATTGACTATAATGCAGGCCAATTAACAGAAGAACAAACAGCAGAGGATGATATTCTAAGAGATTTTATTCAATACATCATACAAGTCGCAAGCGGTGAGTTTGTCAATAACGAAAAAAACGATTTTCGAGAGCTCGCGATTTTTAAGTCAGGTGTGACGTTATAAGGGAAAAGGCGATCTGTGAAAGGGTCGCCTTGAATGTTCTGGGTAAAATTGGTTGAAAGGATTTCTTATGATACATATAATGAATAAATAGGGCACAAAAAATGGGGGATAAATTCAAATGGAGCAAATCATTTTCGTTGTTTCAATGATCGCTTTAGGAGTTACCTTATTTACCTTTATCGGAATAATTCTCAATGGAGGAGTAAAAGGCGTTTTAAATTTGTCAAAAAAGCCTGTGAAATTGATGATGGGGTCATTTATTGTGTATATTGTTTCATTTGTTTTTTACATTTTGGTAAGTTCTTCATTCAGTTAAAAGCAGTCAGAAGGAAAAAAGCGATCCTGTAAAGGACGCTTTTTTTTAGATTAATTTCAACCCGCTTATCAAAATAATCGTCGCCATCACAAACTGCAGCGGGCGCGGGGAGAATTTTGGCGAGAAGAAGCTGCCGAGGAGCACGCCGGGAATTGAGCCGAGCAGCAGATTCGCCGCCAGCAAGTAATTGACGCTTCCAAAGCCGGCGTTTAACAGGCCGGCTGCGGTTACGAGCAAAAATGCGTGCGCGATATCTGTTCCTACAATCTCTGACGTTTTCATTTGAAACAAATACAGCATGGCGATCGCAAATAAAGAGCCGGAACCGATCGATGTCAACCCGACGATGAAGCCGAAAATCACTCCGATGATAATCATAAGTGTCCGTTTCTCTTCAAGCGGCTTTTGCTGCCAGCGGTTCGGGCGCAGTTTTTTATCAAAAAAGAGGCGCAGGATAATGGAGGCCGCGACCAGCGTCAGAACATAGCCGAGAGCGTGTTTAATAATCTGCTCCTGATGCTGATGAAAAGCGGGGAACAGGTGGAGTACGCCGATGGCTATGGATGCGCTGGGCACGCTTCCGATTGCCAGGTACCCTGCAAGCTTGAAATGAACAGTCTTTTGTTTCCAATGAGAAACAACGCCAAACAGTTTGGTGATCGAGTTATATAAAAGATCGGTGCCGACCGCGATAGACGGGTTGATTCCTAAAATAATCAATAAGGGAGTTAAAAGCGCCGCTCCCCCGACACCCGTCAATCCGACCAGCGTTCCGACAATGAAACCCATGAATAAAATGCTTACACTCATCTGAAAGCCTCCTGAATAATCCGACTATTTTTATCAGATTATATATGATTCGGAGGCTATAATCAATTTAATTTTTAGAATTTTTTAATGAATAAAAAAAATCCGCCGGCCCAGCATAATATGGCTGGTTTGGCGGATAATCAGGTTATGATTTTTGCTGGTAAAACGGAAGGTCCGTATGGCCCATTTCTCTGACATATACAAACAAATTCCCTTTATGATGAATCTCATGCTCCATGGCAAGCTGAAGGAGAGCGGCTCCAGTTACATATCTGCCGAAAGAAGCGGTCAGGTCAATTTCGCGGTTCAGCTGCTCATCAGTCAGCTCTGACAAAATGTTTGCCGTTTTTTCTGTGTGCGTTTTCGCCAGTTTTATGAGATCTGTTTCTTCTTCCTTAGGCATGTTTTGGAGCGCTGATCCATTTCCTTCTTTAATGATTGTTGCGAACATGAGGAATGAAGAAAAAATGTGTTTCACAAGTTCTTCAGCAGACATTGATGTCTCTGCAGGTTTGTAATCGTAATGCTCCCGGCTGATTTTTTCCGCCAATTCAATCGTCACGTTTCGATGTGATAAAAAGTGGCTGACCAGTTGATTTTGAGTTGTCATGTGTTTTCCTCCATTTAAAAAGATAAATGCTGTACTGACATGCTATATCAATTGGGAGGTAAGAAACAAGCAAAATGCCCCGGCTCAGCAGGAAAAACAGCGGCTGAATCTTTGCGGTTAGCCGAAATTCGACAATTGCGGTCTTTTTGCGTTCTTCTTTTTCTTGCAAATATGATAAAATATGACATATCTCGGTCATTCCAAAAGGGGGGATTAATTGAGGATGAAGCAGACTATTCCGTCCTCTTTTGTCGGGCTCAAAATTAATGAATGGTACACCCATATCCGACAGTTTCACGTGCTTGAAGCGGAACGCGTCAAACGTGAAGTAGAGAGAGAAATTGAGGATATGGAAGAAGACCAGGATTTATTGCTGTATTATTCATTAATGGAATTCAGACACCGTGTTATGCTGGATTACATCAAGCCCTTAAAAGAGGACCCTTCTCAGCCTGAGTTTTCAGAATTATTGGAAGACATTGAAGGCAATCAGTACAAGCTGACAGGATTGCTTGATTACTATTTTAATTTTTTTCGAGGAATGTATGAATTCAAACAAAAAATGTTCTTAAACGCCATGATGTATTACAAACGGGCTGAAAAAAACCTTGCCCTCGTCTCTGACGACATCGAAAAAGCTGAGTTTGCTTTTAAAATGGCCGAGATATTTTACAATCTGAAACAAACCTACGTCTCCATGAGTTACGCCGTTCAAGCGCTTGAAACGTACCAATCGTATGAAACGTACAACGTCCGCAGAATCCAATGTGAATTCGTTATTGCAGGGAATTATGATGACATGCAGTATCCAGAAAGAGCATTGCCCCACTTAGAACTGGCTTTAGATCTTGCAAAAAAAGAAGGCAATCCCCGTCTTATCAGTTCAGCCTTATATAATCTCGGAAACTGTTACGAAAAAATGGGAGACCTCTCTAAAGCAGCCGAATATTTTGAGACATCCGTTTCCATTTGCAAGTCAGAAAAGTTCGATAATCTTCCGCATTCTATTTACTCATTAACACAGGTTCTTTATAAACAAAACACAACTGCAGAAGCAGAGAAGCAATACCGCCTGGGACTGGACATTGCCCGCGAGTACAATGATGAATTGTTTGTAGAGCTGTTTCAATTTTTACATGCGTTATACGGAAAGAAAATGGATAACGCATCCGTCAAGCACACGTTTGATTTTCTGGAAGAACACATGCTGTATCCGTATGTAGAAGAACTGGCGCATGATGCTGCCAAATTCTACATGGAACATGGACAGCCTGAAAAAGCGCTCACGTTTTATGAGAAAATGGTGCACGCCCAAAAACAAATCCAGAGAGGAGATTGTCTCTATGAAATCTAAATTGTTGTCAGGATTGATGCTTGTTGCTGTCGGGTTCAGCTTTACTCAGGTGATCAGCTATGAAAGCCATTCAGCGGATCAAACGGAGGGCACATTCCACATTGCCGCACGGAACCAAACATAAAATATGTGAAGACCCTTCTTCGGAAGGGTCTTATTTAGTTTCCGCTCTTCTTCTTCCCATTGCGGTATTTATATCCAAATATCAAGGCCTTTCTGCTCGGACAATCGTCCTACGAATGCCACCTATCAGTGAAAAAGGCATAAGGAGAGATGAAGAGTGAGTATTGCAGTAAAAAAACGGCTCGTATCTGCGGATAAATACGCATTAAAGTGCCCGAATCCGATGACGCCGGAGTATATTACCATTCATAACACGGCAAATGACGCATCGGCCGCTAATGAAATCAGCTATATGACCGGCAACAGTGAATCAACAAGCTATCATTTTGCTGTTGACGACAAAGAAGTGATTCAAGGAGTGCCTCTGGACCGAAATGCCTGGCACTCGGGAGACGGCACAAACGGTACGGGCAACCGGAAGTCAATTGCTGTAGAAATCTGCTACAGCAAGTCAGGCGGTACACGGTACAGAGCCGCAGAGGAGCTGGCGATTACATTTATCGCACAGCTGCTGAAGGAGCGCGGCTGGGGGATTGATCGGATCAGAAAACACCAGGACTGGAACGGAAAATATTGCCCGCACCGTATTTTGTCCGAGGGCCGCTGGGATGAAGTGAAGGCTGCGATTGAAAAAAAAGTAAACGGGGGTGCCGATATAAAAACGGTCTCGTCTGTGCATAAGGACTCCGTTTATTACGTCAAAAAAGGCGATACGCTTTCTGGAATAGCCCAAAGCACCGGCGTCAGCTTGAAGACGCTGCAAAGTATAAACCATATTCAAAATCCTGATCTGATTAAGATCGGCCAAGCAATCAAGCTTGGTTCTGCGGCTTCATCTGCCGTCCAAACGGGTCACTGGAAGCTCCCGACGGGCATTCTTAAGGTGACAAGCCCTCTGACGAAAGGCAGCGCGGTTCTCCAAGTGCAAGAGGCGCTCTCTTCGCTTTATTTTTATCCTGACAAAGGCGCCAAAAATCATGGAGCGGACGGTGTATACGGAGCGAAAACGGCAAATGCTGTCAAACGGTTCCAATCTGTGACCGGCTTATCAGCTGACGGAATATACGGGTCGAAGACAAAAGCAAAATTGGAAGCAAAGCTCTCTTAACCAAAGGCAAAAGAAAACTATTTTCATTTTGTCCGGTGTAGCGTAAACTGGTGCTGATATGTAAAGGAGAGCACTTGAATATGAACGATATGTATCATCATTTTCATGCGTTACAGGCGGCGGAATCGGAATACCGCATCGTGTGTCGGGAAAAACAAGAGGCAGACCGTATCGTTTTCAGTCCTCATGGGGGAGGAATTGAACCTGGTGTAAGCGAGCTCGTGCACGCTTTTTCAGACCGCTGCTCCATCTATTTATTTGAGGGCATGAAAAAACGCAATAATCATTTTCTGCACCTGACAAGCACCCGATTTGATGAGCCGATTGCGCTTAGAATGGTTAAGCAGCATGACGCTGCTTTGGCGTTTCACGGCTATCGGGATATAACAAAAAGGCACACGATTGCCGGCGGTTCAAATATTGCCGGTGCGAAAGCCATTGTTGAAAGTCTCCGTGAGGCGGGATTCAGCGCCGAACTTGCGGCTGAAAGCGGAA
This sequence comes from Bacillus sp. YC2, assembly GCF_019891195.1. Classification (NCBI taxonomy): domain Bacteria; kingdom Bacillati; phylum Bacillota; class Bacilli; order Caryophanales; family Bacillaceae; genus Bacillus; species Bacillus sp. YC2. The sequence continues at coordinate 46,724 of NZ_JAHXDO010000008.1, forward strand.
GGTTTAAAGGGGCGCACCCGGCCAATATCGTAAATCAAAGCAAAAAAGCATTGGGCATACAGCTTGAATTGAGCACTGCCCAGCGCCGGGCATTTTTCGATCATTTTACATTCGGCGGGCGGCGGTTTTCTAAAAATGGTTGTTTTTTTCGTTATGTGGAAGCAGTAAAACGTGTGTTTTACTGTGAAGATTGATTGCAGGATCTGTCGCCGGGCTGGGTGCCCGGCGTTTTTTATTCGCAGCTGCTGAAGCTGTAAGCTTCTTTGCGTTCGGCGGCAGCCAGGCGGTGTTCCGCCGGCTGATATCCGCCTGTTTTTCGTTTTCCTGACAGATGATAGGCCAGCTGCTTCTGAAATTGAATACCTGCTTTACGCCGTTCAAAAAGCTCCAGCCTTTTTTCTGCAAATGATTTTGTCACGCGGAAGGCAGCTGCGATTAAAGTGACGGCATGGCTTCTCCACTGGGGAAGCTCCATATTTAACAGCATAAAGGTCGGCACACAGAAGTGGTACATAAATTGATTGGCTTGAAATTCCTGAAGCTCTCTGAACAGCTTATTCATGTGAAAATGGTTTCCGGTATGCTTCAGCGCGTGGCACAGCTCATGCGCAAAATCTTCCCACTGTTCTTCAGGCGACTTTCTTTGATTAAGGACAATGCTGTACATGCCGTCACGCTTCAGCATCATGCTGGGGGTATCCTCAAAGTGAATCCAAATATCAAGTTCCCTCGCAATGGTCTGCATATTAATATGAAGAGGGGCGGTCATTCCCAAGCTGCAATATAAGTTTTTTACGTATTCCTCCAGATGTGTTAAAAAATCGCCCAATTGAATACACCCTTTCGAACGTATGTTCCTTTTTGAGTGAGAAAGAAAAGCCCTTATCGGACTTTGAATCATTTCCCTTTTCTTTTAAAAATAAACATGCAGCCTTTATATCGGCTTATTTTTCGTTTTATTTAACGAAAAGAGTGAATTATTTCTTTTTCGGCTTGCGGTTTTTCTCTTTTTCTTTTAAATAATTAATGAATTCAATCGCCTGCTGTTTGCTTTCCGGGGAAAAATCCTGCATGTCCCGATACGCGATCTGCAAGTCGGGATCTGAAAACATATCTTCATCTGAAGGCTTTTCTTTTCCGGTTAACAAGTAATCTGTCGACACTTTGAAATAATCGGCCAGCTTTTGCAGCGTTTCATAATCGGGTTCTGAGCGGCCGTTTTCATAATGAGAGTATCTGGCCCGTGAGACACCGATATGATTAGCGATCTCTTCCTGTGTTTTTTTTCCTCTGAGACTCTTCAATCTGCCGCCTATCATCCGAATGACCTCTCTTTTTCAACACCCTAATTTACTTCTGATTATAGATACAAAACGTATCAAAATAAAGAGAAGATAAAAAAAGTATCAAAAATATCTTGATGATACGAAATGTATCGTATATAATCGAAATCAGATAGATACTAAATGTATCAAAAGTGATAAAAAAAGTATCGGGAGGTTATCATATGCAGCCGATTATCATCCGCTTCAGCCGCAATTTGGCTGATCAGCAGTTTTTAGGGCAAGCAGGCGGTTCAATTTCGTTTACCGCTTGCGGACTTCCGGTGTTCCGATTTGAGAACCGAATGCAGTATGAGTTGTATGTAAGCTTAAAGAAAAATGGAGATTCACGGCATGAATGGTAACAGCTATCCGTTTTTTACCTATTCGGGATTGTTAAATTCAGAACATTACGACAAGATCGGTTCTTCTGTATGGCTGTTTTTATGGTTCATCAGCTCAACGACAAGGGAACAGCAGCACGATGGAGTCAATTGGGGCATCGTTCTTGGGCATAAGCCCGTAAAAGCAAGAGAGATGGCCGAGGTATTCGGCGTCAGTGAAAAAACCGTCAGAAGATGGCTTGATCTTTTGGAAAAGCATGAATATATCAAAGTCGTTCGGGCGCCTTACGGATTGATGATCTCCGTTAAGCATTCGAAAAAATTTATGCAAAGAGCGGACACATATATCCGCCCCGAAGGTTCTGATCAGACATTTACGGTAAATCCGGAGGACAAAAACGTCCGGTCAGATATAGATAAAACAAAAAACTATACTGCTGAAGATGAAATAAATGAGATTGCCAGACATTTTATCAGATTGAGGTCTGCCCAGGAGGGGCGCAGCGTGTACCCATCGTCAAGAGATTATCAAGCCATCGCCCGCATTGTTTCCCGCGGTGTTTCAGCACACGAAGCAATCAAATGGCTCGGAGAATGCTTTACAGCCTTTGAACAGCGGCGCACCTCTTCAGCTGAAACGATTAAGTCATTCAGCTACTGTGCCAAGTTTATAGAAGACCGCTTGAATGCGCGAATCGCGAAAAAGACAATCACAATGAGAAGAGAGAGGAATAAAATACATGACAAAACGAACAATCGAGCAGATTCTTGCCGACCTGAAAAACGGGAAACGTCCATTACTGGCGGACAGACCGGGCGAATCAGACGAAAGCCGCTATGACTGTCAGCTCTGTAAAGATCAGGGCGGGTTTCTCAGAATGCAAAACGGAACGGATGTATGGGTGAAGTGCGGCTGCGCCGATGACCGGAAAGTGAAGCGTTTGCTTGGCGCAAGCGAAATCACCGATGCCTTCAGGAAGCTGAATTTCAAGGGGTTTCGAACCTCAGGAAAGCCGCAGGCCGTCATCGACGCTTATGACTGTGCGCTTGAATTTATTGAGAACTTTGACAGGATCAAAAACAGCCGGAAAAACAGCATAGCCCTTTTGGGACGGCCGGGATCGGGAAAAACGCATCTTCTTACCGCTCTCAGCAATGATGTCATGAAACAAAAGCAAACCCCGGTTGTGTATTTTCCGTTTGTGGAGGGGTTTACGGATTTAAAAAATGATTTTGACCTGCTGGACGCAAAGCTTTCCCGCATGAAGCAGGTTGATGTGCTCTTTATAGATGACTTGTTTAAACCGTTAAACGGAAAACCGCGGGCGACCGATTGGCAGATTGAACAGATGTATGCCGTCATTAATTACCGCTACTTAAATCATAAGCCGATCCTTCTTTCCAGCGAGCTTGCCTGTGACGAGCTTGTGCGGATTGATGAGGCGCTGGGAACCAGGATTTATGAAATGTGCAGCGACTATTTAGTCATTATTAAAGGAAATCCGTATGAACTGAACCACAGATTAGAGGGGGCGAGATAATGTGTAAACTGTGCCGAACGAAAAAAGTCATTGTCAAAGCGACTGCTTTCGGAGCTGTCTTTCACCCGTGCCCAAACTGCAAAGCAGGCGCTGATTTAACGCCGGTCATCAACCGGCTGGAGCAAATGGTTCAAGCCGGTAAAGCGAGGCTGGATGCACATGTATAAATATATAAAATGGCTTTTTTGCCTGCTGTTCCGGGCTAAACGGATCGAAAAGCAAATTGAATCGTGGCATGAAGCCGACGGAAAGTGAGGACATTCATTGCAATTAGAAAACAGTCCCGCCCCATGGCGGGCCGTAAACAGCGGAGAAGAAAAACCAATTTACATTTATTCCGCCTACAATGAAGCGGACAGGGAGAGATTCCCTTATTCAAACGGCAGGCTCATTGCAGCCGTTTTCAACTTAAGCTCATACTCACAGCAAATAAACGCCGCATTGATGGCCAAAGCCCCGGAGCTTTATGAAGCGGCTGAAACGGCTCTTCACATGTTAAAGGGAGAGCTTTCCGAGGGGAAGGAAGAGTTCATTCATAAGCTCGAACACATCATAAACGACATACAATTAACAAAACAGACGGAGGACTTTTATCATGAATCCTAAAAAACTGGCAAACATCGAAACAACGACATTGCAAAGCCAATTGGAGGAAGGCAAGGTGCGCGTCATTATTGTAGACGGGCTGAAGGGGGAAGCATGGCTCGCCGAAGCGCCGGAGCACGGCAAAACGCTTGTCGAAACGAGAAAGGGAGATCTGGCCCGGGTTGAATACGAAATCGGCTATAAGTTGAATTAGATTTTTAAAAACAGAATACGTCCAAGACGGAAAGCCTGCGGACACTGATCAATTGCGCATATTTGTGCATTGATTGGTGTCCTTTTTTTGTTCCCGAAAAGAGGAGGATCATATCATGGAAGACTTATTATTTGAATATAAACGCACGCTGAAGCAAACGAAAAAATGGTACAAGCAGCTGAAGGAAGCTGATGAAGCAGCACTTTCGGCAGAAGAGCTGAAGGACAAAAAAATAATCAGAACGATCATTACAGATTTAGAATATGTCACGGAATGGCTTGAGAAAGGCCGGCAGCCCGGCATAAGAAGAGCAATTGACCGCAGAGATGCTTATCAAAGAATGCTGATTAAAGATCCGAGAATTATAGAATCCTATTCACAAGCGATGATGTTTGAACCGAGCGGGAGCATCACTGAAGAAGACAGGATAAGAATACGGGAAGCATTAGCCCTGTTAACAGATAGAGAAAAAGAAATGCTTCTCCTTCACAAAGCAGAGTGCTTTTCCTATGAACGGATAGCGGCGCTTTTGAATGTAAAGAAATCAACCGTACAGACGACGATCAAACGGGCGCTATTAAAAATACAAAAGCAGCAGGAAGAAAGAAAACAGTCACCTGCTTAAGATCTTGTCATACGTTTGCCACCTAGAAGTGAATAGACGAAAACATGAAAGCGGCCGAATAAAGCCGCTTTTTATTATAGACATCCATGTCGGAGGTGGCGGTGATGCCGTAACATGAAAAACACACAGCGAGAACAAGCATTTGCAGTATATAAAGCGCATAAAGGCAGCATAACAAACCGGGCCGTAGCCGAAGAAGCCGGCGTATCCGCAAGGACGATAGGCAGATGGAAAAAAGAAGGGCGCTGGAAAGAGGCGTTACATAAAAAACAGAGAAGCCCCGGAAACAACGCCTCTCATGACAATGATGATTTAAACGAACGCCAGCGGCTGTTTTGCCTTTATTATGTGAAAAGCTTTAACGCCACCCAATCCGCGATTAAAGCCGGGTATTCTCCGGACAGCGCACATGTGACGGGAAGCAGGCTGCTAAAAAACGAAAAGGTCGCCGGAGAAATCAGGCGCATGAAAAAGGAAATGGTTAATAAAGTGTTTATCGAAGCGATGGACGTCCTTCAAGTGTATGTGAAAATCGCTTTCGCCGACATCACGGATTATGTGACCTTCGGAAAAAAAGAGGTTCAGGCCTTCGGAAAATCAGGGCCGCTGTTTGATGAACATGACAATCCGATTATGCAGGAGATCAGCTACGTCGACGTAAAAGATTCGGGTCTTGTGGACGGCACGATTGTGACAGAAGCAAAACTCGGCAAGGAAGGCATCGCCATTAAGCTTGCCGACAAAATGAAGGCGCTCGAAAAGCTTTCCTTGTATTTTGACTTATTCCCGGATCAATTTAAACAAAAGATCGAAAATGAAAAATTAAAGCTGGCACAGCAGAAGCTGGAAAAAACAGATGCCCCCCAAAAGCCGATTGATATTATGATCACGCGGAAAGAGGCACGGACATGATGGAAAAAGCGGTCAACCCGCGCTTTGAGGATTATTTGTTCAATTGGAATGAAACGTACCAATTTCTCGTCGGCGGCTACGGCTCATCAAAAAGCTATCACACTGCGCTGAAGCTGATCTTGAAGCTGCTTCAGGAAAAGCGGACGGCGCTTGTCGTGCGCGAGGTGTTTGATACGCATCGGGATTCTACCTTTGCGCTGTTTGAGGATATCATCGAGGAGCTTGAGCTGGCACATGCCGTAAAGGCAGTATCCTCACCGATGCAGCTGAGATTTGCAAACGGAAGCCGGGTTATGTTCAAGGGCATGGACAACCCGGCCAAATTAAAATCCATCCATCATATATCTTTAATTTGGATTGAAGAATGCTCTGAAGTGAAGTATGAGGGCTTTAAGGAGCTGATCGGCCGTCTGCGCCATCCTGAGCTTTCGCTTCACATGATATGCACCACTAATCCTGTCGGCACCTCCAATTGGACGTATCGGCATTTTTTTCGGGATGAGCAAAACAAACGGTTCGTATTGGATGACCGGGAGCTGTATGAAAAAGGCACCGTCATTAAAGGGGATACGTATTACCACCATTCCACCGCCTGCGACAATATGTTTTTGCCTGAAAGCTACATCGCTCAGCTGGACAGCTTAAAACAATATGATCCTGATCTGTACCGAATTGCCCGCAAAGGACAGTTCGGCGTAAACGGCATCCGTGTGTTTCCGCAGTTTCAAGTCATGAAACATGAGGTTTTACAACAGCGGATCGAAGGCATCAGGCAGCCGATGTTTCGGACAGGCATGGATTTTGGTTTTGAAGAGTCATACAACGCCGTTATTCGGCTTGCCGTAGATCCGGAAAACAAGGAGCTTTATATTTTCTGGGAATATTATAAAAACAAAATGACCGATGACAAAACAGCTGAAGAGCTTCGCGAATTCGCAGACAAAAAAGAGCTGATCAAAGCGGATTCAGCCGAGCCGAAAAGCATTCAATATTTCCGTCAGCAAGGCTTTCACATGGTCGCAGCGAAAAAGTTTCCCGGCTCCCGGCTGCAATATACAAAAAAGCTGAAACGATTCAGAAATATTTATTGCTCAGACCGCTGTCAGCATACGATTTATGAATTGCAAACATTAACCTATGCAAAGAACAAAAACGGCGCTCTGTCGGAAGATGAATTTTCAATTGATCCCCATACACTTTCAGCGATTTGGTATGCGTTAGATGATTACGACGTAGCGGATCTGAAAGGTTCATCAGAAAAACGGACCCGCCCGAATCGAGAAAGGAGGAGGTAAACGGTGCCGAACAATCAAAGCGTAAGAGCCACTGTTTTTAAATCAAATATGGGCGCGCCGCAAGCAAAGCAGCTGTATGATGATCAATTTTCGGACCTTTACGGCGAAGACATTATTTCTCCGCCTTATAACATATTAGAGCTGAAAACGATTGCCGAATACTCTACAATCCTTCAGCAATGTATTGATGCATATCGGGTCAACATTACGGGCTTCGGATTTGATGTCGAGTACACCTTTGATATAAACAGCTCAGATGTGGCCCCGGTTAAAAAGAAACAGGCTGAAAAAAACTGGACGAAGCTTGAAAGTTTTTACAAATGTCTTCACTTTGACGAATCAGCCGAGACGATCCTCGGGTATGCGATTGAAGACCGGGAAAAAACGGGCAACGGTTTTATGGAGGTGCTTCGGGACGGATCGGGAAAACCGGCGGGGATCGAATATTTGGATGTGAAAAATATGCGGGTGTGCGGCGTTACCGATCCTGTTGAAGTCACGTTTTCCTATGAAGAAAACGACACGTCCAAAACGATCAAAAGGCAAAAGCGCTTCCGCAAATATGTTCAAATGCAAAACGGCCGGAAAGTTTTCTTCAAAGAATACGGCGACCCGCGCATCATGGACATGCGGACGGGCGAATATGTGAATGCCCTGCCAGAGCAATACCAGGCAAACGAAGCCATTCACCTGAAAATCGGAAGCGGCACATACGGCATTCCTCGCTGGGTCGGCAATATCGTCAACTTATATGGCGCCCGAAAAGCAGAAGAGCTCAACTTCATGTATTTTAAGCAGGGCCGCCACGTGCCGGCTGCGATTACAGTCGAAAACGGCATGCTGTCTGAAACCTCGTATAAAGAGCTGCAAGACTATATGAATGATTTGGAAGGGGTGGAAAACGCCCATAAGTTTCTGTTAATTGAGGCAGAAGGCATCGCCAAGGAAAAAGATCTTCACGGCGGAGAAGACATCACACCGGTTTCCGTGGAAATCAAATCGCTTGCAGAAATTTTACAGGATGATGCGCTGTTTCTTGAATATGACGACAAGAGCAGAAATAAACTCCGGTCCGCCTTCCGCCTTCCGCCGCTTTATACAGGCGAGGCGCAGGAATATAACAAGGCAACGGCGGATACCGCCCGGAAAATAACGGAAGAGCAAGTGTTTCAGCCGGAGAGAAAAACGCTTGTCAACAAGCTGAACACCTTGTTTTTGCCTGAATTGGGCATTCATGATGTGCAGCTGACATTAAAGGGTCCTGATTTTCGTGATCCGCTTGAAATTGCGAAGGTGCTCACGCCATTCATCACGGCCGGTGCCGTCTCGCCTAATGATTTGCGTGATCTGGCAGGCAGAGTGCTCGGCAAAACGCTTGAGGAATGGCCGGAAGAGTTTTACAGCCGTCCCCCATTACAAGCGGCGCAAGATCAGAATGCAACGAAATGATGAACCAGTCCTTTAAAGGGGGTGAAAAATCTCGTGCCGAGGGAATTGAGAAATGCCGTCATCAGCTTTGTGAGCTACGTGGATAAGGCGGCGAACCAGACGGAATTTTTTTTCACAAAAGCAGCCGGCCTCCCGTCATTTGAAAAAAAGGTGCAGGTGTTTACGAAAAGCGAGCCCGGTGAGCAAAAGCTCGTCTACGGCATTGTTTATGAGCCGGATGTCCCCGATGCCCACGGCGACTATATGACAGCTGAAGAAATTGAAAAGGCCGCTCATGGATTTCTGGCCGATGCCCGAAATATTGACACGAATCATAACTTTGAAGGCGGCACCGGAGAGGTAGTGGAGTCATATGTCGCACCGGCTGATTTTCAAATCGGCGGAGCACAGATCCGAAAAGGATCGTGGGTGCTTGTCACGAAAGCATCCGATGAAGTATGGGAACAAATTAAAGCCGGTATCATTACTGGCTACAGCATGGCGGGAACCGCTGACGTATATGAAGAGCCGGAGGAAAAACAAGCCGGCTTGTTCGGCGTGGTCAAGCAATTGCTGGACCGCGACCGTAAATCCAGATACCGCAAGGGAGAGGACTTGAAAAAGATGAAAAAAGAAGACTTGAGAGAATCCATTGAACACGCGCTGCATCCGCTGTTGAAGCGCCTTGACAATATGGAAAACACGGATGCACAAGACGGGTCATCTGCGCCGTCTGATGATGAAAAGCTGAAAAAGCTTGTCGAGGACATGCTTGCGCCGATTATTAAACGTATTGAAGCGCTTGAAAAAGCAAGAGGGGCTTCAAAACAGACGGAAGATGACATGAGCGGCAGCCAAGAGCCGGTCAAAAAATCCATTTGGAGCGGACTGCTCTAAACCCAGTCAGAAGGAGGAACTCTAGAGTGAGAAATCAAGATATCATCAGAAAAGCGGAAATGTCACTTTCTGCTTTAAAAAGCGGCGGATTAATGAATCCTGCACAAGCATCGGCTTTTATCCGCATGGTGCAGAACACGCCGACCATTTTCAGTGAATCGCGTGTCATCCAAATGGAAAACGACTCGCAGAAATTTGAAAAAATCGGTTTCGGCCAGCGTATCCTGCGGGCCGCTGAAGAAGGAAAGGCTTTATCAAATGATGAGCTGACCGTTCCGTCAACAAGCACGGTTCAGCTGAATACGAAGGAAGTCATCGCGGAAATTAACATTACGTATGACACGCTTGAAAATAACATTGAAAAAGACGGCTTGCAGCAGACGATCATGCAGATTTTAGCCGAACGGGCGGCAGTGGATATTGAAGAACTTGTCGTAAACGGCGATACATCTTCATCTGATCCATATCTTGCCCAGCTTGACGGGATCCGCAAGCAGGCCGTTTCTCACGTCATTGACGTTAAGGGGGAAGAACTGTCCAGAACCACCTTCAAAAAAGGCTTAAAGGCGGTGCCTGCTAAATATTTGCGTCTTCCTCAGGAATTCAGGTTTTATACATCTCAAGGCATGGAGATTGAATGGAAAGACCGGGTGGCTGACCGTCAAACCGGCTTAGGGGATCTCGCGGTGCAAGGCGGGTTGTCTTCGGCATTCGGCGTCCCTGTTAAAGGGGTTTCCAACCTGCAGCCGTATACAGTCGGAGAAGGAGATGCTCAGTATGATGCGTCTGATATCATTTTAACCCATCCGAAAAATATCATTCTCGGCTTCTCCCGAAATATCAGAATTGAAGTAGATAAGGATATTCGCAGCCGGAAATTTATCATTGTCTTAACTGCTAAACTTGACAGCAAGTTTGAAGAAGAAGATGCAAGCGCAAAAATCATTAACGTCAAAGAATAACAAATGGAGGTGGGGCAGCTATGTTAATTCAGCCGTCTGACGTTGCCTCGTACTCGGTTTATGATCAAGTCAAAAACAGGCCTGAGCCATTGCTCGTACAGGATATTCTGGAGGCGGAGGCAGAAGCGGCAAGGCTGACGGGTCATCAGTTTACTGATCCCATGTACGCACCGCTCCCTGAAAAAGCGAAACTCGCGATAATAAAGCTCGCCCAGTATTTTGCGCTTTTGAATCAGAATGAAGCAGCCGCTTCCGCCTATCAGTCTGAAAAAATAGGTGATTACTCTTATACAGTGGCAGCACAAGGCGGAATCGAAAAACCCGCGGTGTACCATCTGCTCAGTGATTATATCACGCCCGGCTATTCTCCGGTTTCTTCAAGCGTAAAGGTGAGAACGTTATGAGCTACGAACGGCTGCTCACTGACAGGTGTGATATTTATCATGAGACGGCGTCGGTTCCGGAGAGCGGACGCTTCGGAATTCCCGCACATAAGCTCCAGCCTGTTTTCACTTATCCTGATACGCCTGATGAACAAGACGTGCCGTGCTGCTTCACTGAAAAACAGCAGCAGCTCATCCAGCTTGAGCCTGATCATAAGGTATATCAGCGGTTTCTCGTTCATTTTCCGATAACTGCCGTTTTGCGTGTGAACGACAAAATCATCTGGGAAAATCACGTTTATATTCTGGAAGTGCCGAAAAAAGTAAGAAATCATCATTGGGAGGCCATAGCTGTGAGGGATGGCAGGTTATGAAGATAAAGGGCCTTGAACGATGGAATCAATCATTAGCGAAAGCCGCTTCCGGAGACTTTTCCCGTCAAGCGGCCGAATGGCTGGAACAGTCCGGCATGCAGTTTCTCGATTTGGTTCGTGATGAACTCATTCATTCGCGGGGCATTGATACAGAGAAGCTGTTATCCTCCTTTCGAAAAGGAGCGCAGGATAATGTGTGGATCGCAGAAAAGGGCGGGCTGTCCCTTGAAATCGGCACCAATTTGGAATACGCCTCTTTCATAAATGACGGGCATTGGACCGTCTCGGATGAAAACGTAAGATGGGTGCCCGGATATTTTCAAGGGTCCCGGTTTATATACGATCCTTCGGCATCAACGGGAATGGCGCTGAAGAAAAAATGGGTCAGCGGCAATCAGTTTTGGGATGACGCCCTTCTTTTGTATGAGCGGCTCTTTGCAAACTCGCTGAATAAGCGCTTGGATAAGTGGCTCAACACATTGGGAGGGAAAATCGGATGAACAGTGAAACCGGGTCAATTGCGGCGTTTTTATATAAACAGTGTGGCGTGCCGGTTTATGAAAGTGAGCTCCCTGAACAATTTCAGGTGCCTTCACTTTACATCCCGCCGCCTTCCGTTTTTGACGAGAATGATACGGTCTCTACTTTTAAGAAAACCTACAGCCTCAATGTAAAGCTGTTCCATCTTGACTCCGTGCAGGCGCTTTATACTGCCGACCGGGCGGCTGATGCTGTCAGAGAATCAAGACAGCAGATTCCGCTATTGACGGAATCAGGCGAACATACTGGTGATTTCATCCGCATTACACGTATGGAAACAAGAGTCGGAGATAAAGGCGAGGCAGTGATCATGATCCGCTGGACGAGCCGCTACTATTATCAGAAACACTCAAATCCCGGGTTGCGGGACATTGACATAAACAGCGGGGTGAAACAAAAGTGAACGAAAATAAAAAGCAAAATACCGTGAAAAAAGAAGGCTCCGTCCTTTTTGACACGGCGGACTTAACGAAGCACGCGAAGGAGCTTTTCGGCGTTAAACCTGAAATTCTCCAGGGGGCTTTATTCGGCGTGAATCAAAAACAAATGACAAAAGCACAAGCCCAAACTTACATTCAAACATTTCTAACCAAGGAGGTCATGCAATAATGAACGGCGGAACATTTACGCAGGGAAAAGAAAAAGAACGTGCAGGCATCTATTTCAACTTTAAAACAACGGCCGAAGAGCGGGTGGCACTCGGTGAACGGGGGATCGTCGCTCTGCCTGTCGCATCGAATTGGGGTGAAGCGAAAACATTCGTTTCCATTTCAAGCATTGAGGACTTGAACAAAAAAGTGGGACTGAGCATTGAAGATCCGTCCTTGCTGCTTTTACGCGAGGCCAAGAAAAAAGCCCGGACTGTTCTGATGTACCGTCTGACGGAGGGAATCAGAGCCAGCGCCGATATCTCGCCGGGTGTAAAAGCAACTGCATTATACGGCGGATCAAAAGGAAATGACATCATGATCCGAATCAGTGAAAATGTCCTTGACCAAACCGTTTTCGATGTGACGACTTATATGGATGAAGCGGAAGTCGACAAACAAACGGTGAAAAAAGCCGAGCAATTAACGGCAAACGGTTATGTCACTTTCACCGGAACGGGCGAACTGTCTTCATCCATTCCTCTGACTGGGTCTGAGGATGAGTCCGGTGAAACGTTACATCCGGCGGCAGGCATCCGTTTGGCAGGCGGAACAGATAAGGCGCCGGTCAACTCGGATTATACAGATTTCTTAGCGGCAGCCGAAACGGAGAACTTTGATGTCATCGCTCTTCCGGTTGCTGATAACGAACAGCTGAAAGCAACATTCGCCGCATTTATTAAACGCCTCCGTGACGCACAGGGACAAAAAGTGCAAGGTGTGACTGCCCATTATAACGGAGACTATGAAGGCATCATCAATGTAACGGAAGGTGTGCTGCTTGAAGACGGAACCGAGGTCAAAGCCGAAGAGGCGACGGCCTGGGTAGCGGGCGCAAGCGCAGGTGCAACTTTTAATCAATCATTAACATTTGTTGAATACGAAGGAGCCGTCGATGTGCTGCACCGTCTGGATCACGATGAAGTTGTCGAACGTCTCGCAAAGGGAGAATTCCTTTTCTCATATGATGCCCGCGATAAGTCGGTCAGCGTTGAAAAGGACATCAACTCTTTAGTCACATTTACCGCTGAGAAAAACAAAAAGTTTGCGAAAAACAAAATCGTCCGTGTGCTGGACGCGGTGAACAACGATTTGACACGTGAGCTGAAAGCATTAATTAAATCGAAAAAAGGCAGCGGAAGCGATATTCCGGCTACAAATGACGGCCTTCAATTTGTCAAAACGATGATTATTCAGTACATGACAACGCTTCAGGATGCGGGAGGCATTACTGATTTTGACTCAGATAACGATATCAAAATCGGCATGAGTGAAGACCGCGACGGATTTTTAATTGATCTCGCCGTACAGCCTGTGGACGCAGCGGAAAAATTCTACTTTAATGTGGAGGTAAACTAAGATGGCATTAAAAGCGCAAAATACCATTTCAGGAAAAGAAGGCCGTTTATTTCTCGATGGGGAAGAAATGGCGCACATCAAAACATTTGAAGCAAACGTGGAAAAAAACAAATCAGAAGTGAACATCATGGGCCGCCGCATGACGGGCCACAAAACGACAGGCGCCAACGGAACGGGCACGGCGACATTTTATAAAGTCACATCAAAATTCGCCGTTCTCATGATGGATTACGTCAAAAAAGGCAGCGATCCGTATTTTACGCTGCAGGCCGTTCTTGACGACCAATCGTCAGGCCGCGGTACAGAACGCGTCACACTATACGACGTCAACTTCGATTCAGCCAAAATCGCCGGATTGGATGTGGACTCAGAGGCGCTCGAAGAAGAAGTGCCGTTTACATTTGAAGATTTTGATGTGCCGGAGAAGCTTTCTGAAACGTTTTAATCAATTAAAAAGTATTGAAACCATCGCAAGAGCGGTGGTTTTTCTTAATGAAAAGGAGCATGCTGTATGAGCGGAAAACAAGAAAATGTATATGATCTTTCATTTTTTATGCCTGGACAAACAATCGAAGCGGAAGAAATAAAAGTTGCAATCTCAAAACGTTTTGTAGATAAAAAAGGGAATGTCATTCCATTTGTTTTAAAACCGATAACAACCGAACGAATTGATGAGCTGGAGAAAGAAAATACGACATTTAAAAATGTGAAGGGCAGAGGCCGTGTTAAAGATTTAGACTCTCAGCGATTTTATGCGAGAATTGCCATCGAATCAACGATTTATCCTGATTTCCGTTCCAAGGAATTACGGGAAGCTTATAAAACAGCAGATCCGGTAGAAGTGGCTAAACGTGTTCTTTCTGTCGGCGGCGAGTATGCAAATTGGCTGAATAAAGCGGTTGAAATTAACGGATTTGAAGATGATCTTGAAGATCTAGAAGAAGAAGCAAAAAACTAATCAAGGATGGCCATAAGGAAGCCGTGTATCTTTATTACGCGATGCACGAGCTTCATTATTCGCCATCCCAGCTTCTTGAGTTATATGAAGCCCAGAAATCATATAAAGCTCTTTTATACGGATTAATTGGCTACAAATTAGATTTACTTGAAAAAGAATCAAAGAAAGGGGGTGCATGATATGGCAAAACTAACTGCACGCTTTGACTTAGAAGACAAAGTATCCAAAAAGCTAAAACGGATACATAAAGGTTTTAAAGAGGTTGAAAAGAAAGCGAAAACGATCAATCGGCAGATTAAAATCAGCATCAGGGCTGAAGATCAAGCTTTTTACAGGCTAAGAAAAATCAATGATTATATTATTCTGAAATTCGCAAAATCTCTTCAGATTAAAGTGGCTATTGATGATCAGGCTACTGTCAAACTGGAAGCATTAGAAAAAAAGATGAAGCTTCTCCCCAAAAAAATGAATATTTCTATATCCTTGAGCGAGCATGTCACACCTGCTTATAAAAAAATGAAAAAAATGCTAACAAATCATGTTTTTTCATTTCTTCTTGTTGCAGACGATCAAATTACATTGACTGTCAAAAAAATAATAGGTTTTATCAAGCGGAATTTGGAAAGAGGCTACACCGTAAAGTTAAAAGTTATTGACGAAATCACAAAAACGGTCAACCGATTAACTTTACTTCTAAGGAAATTCGCTAAAACCTATTATATCAAACTGGAAGCAAAGGATAAGGTTTCTGAAAAGGTCAACAAGCAAAAAAGCCCTATTGAATACAAGAAAGATGAGTCGAAAAAAGGCACTGACAAAAAATCTGACAAAGACTCTGAAAAAGAATCGGATCAAAAGCCCGGCTGGGTGGGTAAAATAAAAGGCTGGCTAAAAGATTGGTGGACCAAATCGGCATGGCCTTGGATCAAGGATACACTCAATGAAATAGGCAAAGCGTTTATGGATCGATTTAAGGAAAGGCTGATGGAAAAACTAAAGGATGACGTTTTTGATAAAATCATTGATAAAATCCTAGGCCCTCAAAAAAAGAAAGATTCAGAAGGGAAAGAGGAGACAGAAAACAAAGTCAAAAACCGCAACACAGGCGGATGCTGCTGCTGTAGGTCTGGAGAACGCAATGGTCCGGGAAGAAAGAGGAATAAAAACCCCCGTAAAAAACGAAAAGGTCCGGCAACGAAGAAGTCTCCTGCGAGAACAATCAAAGTACCATCTGAAGTTGTGAAGAACCGGCAGGAAAAATCATCCGGAAAAAAAACAGTTGGTTCCAAAATGAAAAAATGGCTGGGAGACTTAACATCTGCCGGTGAAGAATCTTCAAAATTAGGAAAAGCATTAAAAGGCTTTGGAAAATTAGGAAAAGCAATTCCTTATATCGGGAATGCATTATCTTTGTTAGATCTTCAAGGAACAAATAAAGATAATGTCGGAGAAAAAGTAGGTACAGTCGGAGGGCGCATTGCCGGCATGGAAGCAGGGGGTATTGCCGGTGCCGAAGCCGGTGCAGCTATCGGAAGTTTCGCTGGTCCTGCAGGCACTGTTATAGGCGGGGCAGCAGGGGGGTTAGCAGGAGGAGCATTAGGTGCCTTCGGCGGTGAAGAAGCAGGGAAATCAATCGGTAAATTGTTTGATGTTTCTAAGTTGAAAGAAGATATATCAAAAACGCTGTTTAACGGCAACTGGTGGAACGAAAAGTGGGAAGGTGTAAAAACATCTGCCGGCAATACGTTAGGCGGTCTTGATGAGGCTTGGGGCAATATTAAGAATACTGCATCTACCTCTTTTTTTAATAATTCAGAATGGTGGGCTGAGAAAGCCGGTTATGCATATGGAGCAATGGAAGCTACACTTTTTAACGGTGATTGGTGGAAAGGAAAATGGGAAGGTGTAAAAGGCTGGACATCTCAAAAGTGGGAGGAGGCTTCCTCCATTTGGAATGACGTTAAGTCGAATGTAAAGGAAACAGTCTTTAATCAAGAGTGGTGGAACGGCAAGTGGAAAGACGTACAGGGCTGGGCCAAAGATAAATGGGAACACAGCCAGGAAGTTTGGGGAACATTCAAATCAAAGATTAAAGATACTCTTTTTAATCAAGAGTGGTGGTCTGAAAAATGGAATTCCGTTAAACGATGGGGCGAGAGTATACTAGGCGATACATGGGATGCCGTAAAAAGTGCCGGCGGAAAGGTAGCTGGCACCGCCAAAAGTATAGGCGGTAAAGTAGTAGATGCATCTATGAATATTGGAAATGGCGTTAAAAACTGGTTTTCCGGAGTGTCTGCAAGTTTTCAAAAAGGAAGAAATAAAGCTCATCAAGACTTTAATTATGAGCCAGATAAAAACGCCACAGGCGGATACATCACAAAACCGACCATCTCATGGATCGGCGAAGCCGGCAAGGAGTTTGTTATTCCTGTCGACAACAACCGCGGCCGCGGCAAAATGCTTCTGTCTCAAGCTGCCTCAAAGCTCGGCATGCGAGTTGTCGATAATATAGGCGCGGCAGCATCCCCGGCCGGTACGCCGGCTTTAGGAGGCGTTTCATCGTCTTCCGTGTCCGCATCCGTTTCACCGTCTGTTGATGCATCCGGTCTTAATGGCCAAGCTTCAACACTCGGCAAACAATTTACGGAAGGATTTGACAGCGGCATCAGCAGCAATGCAGTGGATATGGAAGCCTGGAAACAGAAGAATATCAGCACGCCGTTTAATAATTTAATTTCCGCATCGCCTAACTACGGAAAGCAAGTCGTCACAAGCTATGCAAAAGGGCAAAATGCGACGCAGACGGGAACCGATGCGTTTTTACAATCGAAAGTTAAAACGCCTTATCAATCCGCGGTCAATCAATCATCCTCTTGGGGGATCGGAACGGTCAAAGGGTTCTCGGCCGGGCAAAATGCAAAGGATACGGGAACGGCGCAATATGTGAGCACACATGTAGATAAACCGTTCCTGCAATCGAAGGACGCCTCAAACGGGTGGGGGTCAGGCTTGGTCGGCAACTTTGTATCAGGTATGATCTCCAAAGGAAGTGAAGTGAAACAGGCGGCCAAAGATATGGCCAAAAAGGTTGAGGAGGCTTTTCGGGAGGAGCTTGATATCCATTCTCCTTCCCGCGTCATGATGAGTCTCGGCCGCTTTGCTTCAGTCGGTGTCGTCAAGGGGCTCGGCTCAGTTGATGTGAAAAAATTCGCTGAAAAACAAGCAGGCTCGCTTGCTGCCGCTTTTTCAGGCATGGGCGCTGCCGGAGGAAACGTCAAGGAGTGGCTTTTGGCCGCAATGAGCGCTACAAATACGCCATTAAGCTGGCTTCCGGGATTAATGACCATCGCTCAAAATGAATCCGGGGGCAATCCGAACGCCATTAACTTATGGGACAGCAACGCAAAAGCGGGGCATCCGTCACAAGGACTCATGCAGACAATCCCGAGCACGTTTGACGATCATAAAGCACCGGGCATGAATGATATCCGAAACCCGATTCACAACGCGGCAGCCGCCATCGGCTATATTAAAAGCCGCTACGGCTCGATCAACAACGTGCCGGGCATTAAAAGCATGAATCACGGCGGACCGTACATCGGCTACGCGAACGGCGGTTTGATTACGAAGGAACAAATCGCCCGAGTCGGCGAAGGCAATAAACGGGAGTGGATTATCCCTGAAGAACGGGGCATCCGCGGCCGTTATCTTCTTCAACAAGCGGCTCAAGCGCTGGGAATGGAAGTATCTGATCCGTCTCAGGCTGACCCGGCGTCGCTTTCTGCCGGCACAGTTTCTGCCGCAGTCACAGGAAGCCGGGAAACCGTACAAAAAGCAGGAACAAATGAAATTAAAATTGAATTCAGCGGCGAACAGCATTTCCATAATGGACAAGATGCCGACAGCCTGGCAGCCAAAATCAAACAGGCGCTGATCGATGAATTACAAAAAGACATCTATACCGGAGCGAAGGGAGCCGTTGCTTTTGACTAAATCCGTTTATGAATTTTGGATATCACAGGGAAAGGATAAGCTCCGGCTTCCCGTTCTTCCTGAAGCAATTGATATCGCAAACAGTGTGCAGAATGATTCAGTGAAGGTTACCGGACTGGGAGATGTGACATTTATTGAAGAACCGGGAGCGAAAGAAATTTCGTTCTCTTCTTTTTTTCCGAAAAGATACAGTCCGATTGCTGAATATAAAAACATCCCTTCACCTGAAAATGCAATCGCCAAAATTGAAAAATGGATGAAGGCGAAAAAGCCCGTTCAGTTTTTGATTACGGGCACAAAAATCAATGTTGCATGCAGCATTGAAAGCCTCAATTACAGTGAAGGCGACAATGAAATCGGTGACAGGAATTATGACATCGTGCTGAAAGAATATAAAACTGCATCGCCAAGAAAAATCAAACAAAAGAAAAAAACGAAAGCGAAGCGCCCGTCCAAAGCTTCTCCCAAAACGTACACGGTAAAAAAAGGAGACACGCTGTGGGACATTGCCGGGAAGTTTTACGGAAACCACACTGAGTGGCGGAAAATTTGGAACGCGAATAAAGCCGCTATGATTAAGCGAAGCAAACGGAACATCAGGCAGCCGGGGCATTGGATTTTCCCGGGGCAGAAGCTGAAGATACCGCAATGAAACGGGTGAATGAAATGATAGAACTATTTGTCATTAAAGAAACGGAGTGGCTTGAGCTGGTGACAGAAAGCGTATCACTTGAAGGCCGCAGATACCAGGCGCCGCGTTCGATTGAAGCAACGATTGTGGTCAAGCAGGGCAGCCAGACGTATTACAGCGTGTCAGAGGGTGATACGGTTTTATTTAAATGGAACGGTAAGGAGCTGTTCCGCGGCATTGTCTTTGCGAGAACCCCGGACGAGCATACCGTCACCTTTACCGCTTATGATATGCTCCAGTATCTTGTGAAAAACCAAGATGTCTATGTGTTTTCCAATCAGCGCGCCGATCAAATCATTAAGAGAATCGCCAGCGATTTTCAAATTCCCGTCACATCGATTGCCAATACGGGCCACACAATCAAGTCTCTCGTTTTTAAAAATGATATGAGTCTCTACGATATCATTCTAAAGGCGTTAAAGCAGACAAAAAGCCAGACGGGACGCAATTATCAGCTTTATTCAGAAAAGGGCAGGCTGGGATTGCGAGAGTGGCCGGAGCCGTCGGAGGTTTGGGTGCTGGAAACAGGCGTCAATATCACGGGGTATCAATACAGCACCTCAATCGACGATACCGCAACCCGTGTCGTCATGCGTCTTCAAAAAGACAACAAAACGGTGAAAGCAACCGCCAAAGACGACTCCGGCATAAGAACATTCGGCGTCTTGCAGTATACAGAAACGGTTTCTGACGACATTAACGAAGCCCAGCTGAAGCAGCGGGCAAAGGTCAAGCAGGCAGAGAAAAAGGGCGTGAAAAAAGAGCTGAAAAACATTCAGGCCATCGGCATTCCGGGTCTGGAAAGCGGCCTGCCGGTGTATATTTCAATCCCGGAAATCGGGTTGAAAAAAACGTATTACGTTGATACGGACCGCCATGAATTCCAAGGAACGAAACACACGATGACCATTGATGTCACAGAGAAAAACGTCATGCCGGAGGGGACTTCCTGATGAAACTGAGTGATGCCATTAAACATTTAGCAGTCGGCGCGGTTGATGCCGGGGCGCCAGTAGAATTAATTCCGGCCGAAGTCACAGCCGTTTCGCCGCTCGAATTGAAATTGAAGGATCACGATAAGCTCATCATTCCGGCAGATACCGTCATTGTACCGAAACGGATGAGAGCCGGAGGAGACGATCAGCTCCAGCCCGGAGAACGGGTAATGACCGCGGCCTTAACCGGCGGTCAATCGTTTTTTATACTGGACAAAATTTAGCCGCATTCCTTCATAATTGAAAAAAAGGGGATGTGCATACAAGTCGAGAGACCGGATCATTTGGTGCTCACTGTCGCCAGTATCGAGCGGACCGTGCAATTTTACAGCCGGATGCTGGCATGAAGGCCATTACTTTCGGGGCAGGCAGAACCGCGCTTCATTTTGGTGATCAGAAAATAAATCTAATAAAGAGTTTGAACCCAAAGCACAGACTCCGACACCCGGTGCAGCCGATCTCTGTTTCATTACGGAAACTGCTATTCCGGACGTTATCCGCCATGTGACGGAGTGCGGATTGACTAAAAAGGAAGGCCCGGTGAAACGCACGGGAGCGATAGGGGACATTTTATCCGTCTATATCAGAGATCCGGACGGAAAATTAATCGGAATTTCAGCCTATTGAAAGGCGCAGGAAAAGACCGCTACATCTGATGAAGGGGGCTTTTTTTATTGAACAAATGATAAAGGAGCGGGTGCAATGGCCCTGACACCGGAAATCGTATTTGATGATTTGGAGGATGCAAGTGAAGCCATTGAAACTTCACAAACCTACCGAATTGATTTTGAAAAGAACCGGATTACAAATGAACTGATAAGCGGGCTTGAAGCAATCAGGCAATTTGTCTATATCGCCCTTCATACAGAACGTTATTCGTATTCCGTTTTCAGCCATGATATCGGGAATGAGCTGCAGGAGGTTCTTTCTGATAATGAAACGACCGATGCTTATAAAAAAATGGAGATTCCAAGGCTCATTGAAGAAGCTTTACTGTATGATGACCGCATTTCCGCTGTGACAGATTTTGAGATTGAGAAACAAGATGATGCATTCCATGTCTCTTTCACAGTGGAAACCGATGACGGAATGCTTGAGATTGAGGAGGTGATGGGCAGGGATGTTTGAAGCACAGACATTTGAAGACATTATGGACAGAATGCTGTCACGCATAACGGCTGACATTGATACGAGGGAGGGCAGCGTAATCTACAATGCGCTCGCACCTGCGGCGGCTGAACTTGCAAAATCTTATATTTGGCTTGATACCGTTCTGGAGCTTGTCTTTTCCGATACCGCGCAGGGAGAATTTCTGGACAGGCGGGCCGCGGAAGCCGGAATTGAAAGAACCGCTGCAACAAAAGCAGTAAGAGCCGGAGAATTTACATCAGGCGTCACCATTCCCGCCGGGTCCCGTTTTTTTGTCGATAACCTGTATTTTCAATATACGGCTGACGGAACGCTCCAATGTGAAACGGCCGGTGAAGCGGGAAATGCCAACATTTCGGGGCGAAACTTGCTGCCGCTAGATACGATACCGGGGCTTGAGAAGGCGGTTATTCGTGATATTTTAATCCCGGGCCGTGAGGAAGAAGACGACGACAGCTTGCGGGAGCGCTACTTTACCCGTGTCCGCCGCGAGGCAGTCAGTGCAAATAAGCAGCACTATAAGCAATGGGCTGAAGAAGTGGACGGTGTCGGAAAAGCGAAAATCTTTCCGCTTTGGAACGGAGAAGGAACGGTAAAGGTCGTCATCACGAATGCGAACCTCGAGCCGGCATCAGCCATTTTGATTCAGAAAGTAAAGGATTATATTGACCCGGAAGAAGGACAGGGAGAAGGACAGGCCCCGATCGGAGCATCTGTAACGGTAGAAAGCGCTGTATGGAAGGATATTGAGATCTCCGCCACAGTTCTTCCTGAGCTAAACAGCTCAATTGATGAAGTGAAAGCCGAAATCGAAACGGGTGTCCTGAATTTATTTAAGAAAATGGCATTCGAAGAAAATACCATTCGCTTATCACAAATTAACAATATCGTATATAACTCGGCGTCCGTCAGTGACTACGCCGATATCAAGATCAACGGAGCAGCGGAAAACCTCGTGCTGAGCGACGTTGAAATTCCGGCACTCAGGCAGGTGACTATACTTGAGCAGACTCGATGATATGACGGCCTGCCTCCCGCTGTTTTTAACCCGGTTAAAAGAAATGGCGGAAATTCTGCAAGCGGAAGCCCCGGAATTTGATCAGCAGAATAACGGCATTTTTGATCTGACCGACCAGCTGTTTATCACGACGGCGACGTGGGGGCTTGACCGCTGGGAAAAAATATTAAAAATACCGAGGGAATCAGGCGACACGGCTGAAATGAGACGATTGCGGCTCATTTCAAAGATGTCGAATATTCCGCCGATGACATATCAAGCCATTGAACAGGCGTTAAACCGCTTTTTGAAACATCCTTCTGCTCACGTCCGCCTGCTTCCGGGAGAATACCGTTTTAATGTCGATATCGTGCTTGACGATCTGCAGCACATAAGCGAGCTGATCGAGACGCTGGAAAACATTAAGCCCTCCCATTTGGCTTATACACTCAGGGCCGGATTAAACGAAACGCTGGAACTGAAAGACCGTGTCATTCTCAACCATCGCAGATACCGGACGGCCAGTGAGCTGAAAGTCGGATATTCCGTCACACTCAACAATAACGAGGTGGTCTTACCATGATATCAACCGCATACAGACAGCGCGCAGCAGCAGACCTGAAAAGCAGAATCACAAAAGTGCTGGTAAACGGCAAAGAAACACCTATCGCAGAAATAACCATAAATGACGCCGCCGTCACCGTCCTGACACGCCGGGAAGAAGACATCAAGCACATTGAAACCGTGCAGATGATCGATGAAACAGGCAGCGTCATCACAGAAAGAAAAACAAATGTAGACGTAAGCAACAACAGAACGCTCGACTTGAGATTTACGTTTGAGGTGGTGTAACGATGGCATATGAAGAAAAAACAGACTGGCTCCCGGACGACCCCATTAACGAAGATGACGTCAATCGCTGGGAAAAAGGTATAAAAGACGCCCATACAGATCTGGCAGCCCATAAAAACGACATGAACAACCCGCATAAAACGACAAAGGCGCAAGTCGGACTCGGAAATGTGGACAATGTACAGCAGGCAGCAAAAAAAGATGTGGATCAGCATCTTCAAGACCAAGATCGGCATGTGACTAAGGAGGAGCGCCAGAAGTGGAATAACGGCCAATTAACGAAGATAACTGATGATTCGGGGAAATACCTCATCAGTATTCAAGATGGACTTGACTTTCACCAAGTTTCCGGTGATTTGAATCAATCTTTCTTTTTCTATACAAATCCCAATGGCGTGAATACGCCGTCACTGCCGGCGAGGGGAGTATATATTGGGGAAGCTTCTCAAGGTGAAGCACTTGCAATGGATGAGCAGGGAAATACGTGGAGAAAAACACTGCATGTTTCCGGCTGGACGGATTGGATTCAAATTGAGACTGCAGAAGGGGCTAAGAAGAAAGCTGACATTGCTTTTAATGACTCGAAAAATTATACAAACAGCAATGCTTTCGTCACAAGAGGTGTTAATTCAATTTCTGATGCAAATGATTTAACCCTTCCGCCCGGCACCTATCGTCTTGATACAAATTACATGAACGCAAATCCGGCATTGCAAAAACAATTTCCTCAAAATGATAATAAAACCGGCCTGCTCGTGGTTTATCCGTCAGCAAATAAATGGGCAACCCGTCAGGATTGGTTCAGTTTATCAAATAAAACTTTATATACAAGAACGGCAATGAACGGAACTGATTTCAGTGATTGGTCAGCTGCGGAGACGGCCGCCGGCGCAGAGGCAAAAGCTGATAGAGCACTTGTTTCCGCAAAATCCTATACTGATGCTCATGAAATGAAAGCAGATATACATGTTTCATCTGCTGACAAAGCAAAATGGAATGAGGCACAATTATGGAAAATAACAGGGGATAATGGCGGCGAACTTATTACCATAGGCGATACAGATGATTTTTTTAGCAAAATTGTTCAATCCGGAAGAAGGTTCGGCACGTTTTATTCTACCGGAACCGCAGCTAATTCTGCATCCTCTGTTTCTACAAGAGGTTATTATCATTTCACTAGTCTTGACAGTGACGGAACCGGTACTTATGGGTATGTGGTTGCGATTGATTATTACAATAATATGTTCACCAATTATCTGGATAAAAATAAAGGCTGGCAGGGATGGCGAACTGTTCAGACAGATGCTCCTTTGGCATGGAATGATATTACTTTAAAAAATGGAGCGACCCATGGAAGCAGAAATGCACAATACGCGCGTTACGGTCCTCTCTTATTATTAAGGGGTCTTGTTAATACGGATAGAGAACAAACATTTGGCGTTATCCCTAAAGTTCATGCACCGAAACAAAGAACTTCTACAATGGTTGGTACTCAAAGTACAACTGGTATCAGTAAACTTTATTTTGAAACTGACGGAACCTTAAATTTGACAGGCTTAATTGTAAATAAAGAAGCAAACATATCAGGATATTTTCTTGATAATATTACATTTGCTGTATCGGAGGCATGAAGATGATTCCAATATTTCTGTTCGATGAAGAAGGCTTATATCTTGACGAGGTGGAGGAATTATATCCAGACTCAGTAACCGGCGAGTATAAAATACCGGAATATGCCACTGATATACCGCCTTTAAAAGAAGGGGCAGGTATGTGGAGACCAAAATTCGACAAGTTGAATAGAGTTTGGATTGAGACAGCTGATCAAGAGTACAAAGACAGCCTTGCAAAAGATCAGTCAGACTCTAACCCTCTCGCTGATCAGCTTAATAATCTCGGTCAACAGCTGGCAAATGAAAAATTAGCAAGAAAAGCAGCCGAACAAGCCCAGCAATCACTTGGCATGCAGTTAGCTGCAGAGGTGTTGGCGAAACAAGAGGCTAAGCATGTGAATCAGTCTCTTGGCGAGCAATTAGCAGCTTTAAAATTAGATGTTATGAACTTAAAAGGAGAAATGAAAAATGAAAAATCTTAACTTTTGGGTTTACGCTTTGTTTTATAAATGGGCCTCAGTACAAATGGTAAAACAGGCCGCGGGCTATAGTGATTGCTCTGTTGAGGAGCTGGCTGAAGGTGTGGCTGCGCAGTATGTCACACCTGAGGAATTCAAAGAAATAACGGGTGAAGCATACGAAAGTGCAAAAACAAAGATGTAACCTTATAAGCCAAGCGGCTTTTTTTATTTGGTCTTACATGGTTAACAAACAAAGAAAAGGAGGCTGCGCAATGAAAAAGTACTCATTTGAATTTCCTGCTGATCAAATTGGCCGGCCTGGCGCGGTAAAGGCTTATCGAGGCGGAAAAAACGATTATGTGACACCGGTTGCGAATATTTCCGGGATGGCAGAGCTTCTGACCAATACACCGCTTAAAGCTATTGAAGTCTATAGCCAGTTCGGACAAGACCGCTTGGGGGCCGTATTAATTGTAAAAGTACAGGGATGGGCTTACTCAGATAGCGACGGAACTCTTTTTATCGAAGAGAGTGAGGATAACAATTTCTGGACGGCAACAAAATCTATAGCAGTAAAGGCGGGAGTGCTGACCGCTGCCGATTGGTTATGTCTATCTAAAAGATATTACCGTTTCCGCTATGAAAATGGCAGCCAAAAACAGTCCGAATTTGTTTTATACCAGTCTGTCGGAGCGGGTGACCGCGAGACTGAAGGGCAAGCTTCATTTGAAGATGTTATTTTTCATGAAGATGCGGTTGAAACGGGAGAAGGAAATATTTTCTCAGCAGGAACACGAAAAAAACTCCTCGTCGAAATCACCGGCACAGCCGAATCAAGCGATGTCGCGTTCTGGGGCAGAGCTTTCTCCGGTGAAAACCTGCCGATCAGAGGGGTTAAATCAGATGACGGGACTTCTTCTTGCGGTACGTCTGGAACACATGAAGCATGGTCATTTGATATTGCCGGCTTTAAAGAAATTGTCATGGAAATCACGAAAATCTCAGGCGGGAGTCTTTCTGTGAAAGGGACGGCTGTGTCCTAAGGAAAACAGGCTTCCGAAGGGGGGTGAGAACAATGTAAAAGGGGGTTTTATTATTGCTGCTTGATGAACATACGCTGCAGAAAGAATTCGCGGGAATCAAAGGCGAACATAAGGTGTTAGAACAGCGTGTCGCATCATTAGAGCGGGTGTCAGACCGCCAGGACCAGCAAATCATGACACTGAATGAGAAGCTGAACAAAATTGAGGAAAATACGACATGGATTAAGCGGACCATTACAGGAGCCATCGTGACAGCAATATGCACGGGCATTATCGGCGGCGCCATCGCCATCATGTACAATCTGCTGCAAAAATGAGGAGGGACACAGATATGAAATACGCGGACAAAGGCACGGTCATCAGGACGGTGCTTCTTTTGCTTGCTTTATTGAACCAAACCTTGCTGATGTTCGGCAAGTCGCCGCTAGACATTCAGGAGGACCAGGTCAATCAGCTTGCGGACACGCTATATGCCGCCGGATCCGCTATTTTTACGATCGGGACGACAGTGGCTGCCTGGTTTAAAAACAATTATGTAACGTCAAAAGGGAAAAAACAGCAGGCTTTATTAAAAATAAACAATTTAACCAAGTAAGGAGAGATAAAAATGGTAAACATTATTCAAGATTTTATTCCGGTCGGTGCCGATAACCGCCCCGGCTATGCGATGACGCCTATCTATATTACAGTTCACAATACGGCCAATACATCTGTCGGCGCTAATGCGAAAATGCACGCGCGTTATGTGAAAAATCCCGATACGCCCACAAGCTGGCATTTCACAGTCGATGATACAGAAATTTATCAGCATCTTCCGTTAAATGAAAACGGCTGGCATGCGGGGGACGGGAACGGAGACGGCAACCGTAAATCAATCGGCATTGAAATCTGTGAAAATGCAGACGGCGATTTTCCAAAAGCTGTCGCAAACGCCCAATGGCTCATTCGCACATTGATGGCATCGCACAGTATACCGCTTGCAAATGTCGTGGAGCATAAGCATTGGTCAGGCAAGCTTTGCCCGAGAAGGCTTTTGGATACATGGGACGAATTTAAAGCGGGGATCGGTTCTGATAGCAGACAGACTTATACTGTACAAAAAGGGGACACGCTGTCAGCAATCGCGCGAAAATTCGGCGTCAGCGTAGCGGACTTGCAGAAATGGAACAACATTGCTGACCCGAATCTGATTCAAATCGGACAAGTGCTGTATGTCAGCGCGCCCATACAGGCAACATATCCTCTTTCGGACGAGGTGATTCAGCTGACAACGCCGTATACATCCGGCGAAAAGGTATACCAGGTTCAAAACGCGCTTGCCGCGCTTTATTTTTACCCTGAAAAAGGAGCTGTCAATAATGGCATTGACGGCGTCTACGGTCCGAAAACAGCGAACGCCGTAGCCCGCTTTCAATCTGTGAACGGCTTAACGTCTGACGGCATCTACGGCCCGGCTGTAAAAGCGAAGATCATGATGCAGCTCTCATAAAAAAAGCCGAGTCCCGGATGATTCCGGGATTCAGCTTTTCTTCTTTAATCGATTCAGCAGTCCGAGATTCTTCGCCTTCATCTTCAACGAATAAGCGGAAAGCCCGAACCGTCCGTAATCCACAAACTTCACACGCCGAACAATTTTTTTCACATGATCACCTGTCGCATCTGATGTAGTTGGTTTTATTATATGTAAAATAAGGAGAAAAGGAATAAGGACAAGAGCCGCATCTCCTGTCCTTTAGTGTAATCAAGCTTTTTTTCGTTTATACTTATCAATCAGCCGCTCGTTTTCTTTGAAAATTCTTGCGGTATGAGGGCTGACTTGATAACTCCCGATACTTGTCATTGAGCGTTTTTTGAGAATTTTAAACGGTTTTACCGCCTGTTCCGGCTGTCTGTTATGAAAAGCCTGCTCCATTATCCGTCACCTTCCTCTTCTATTGGCAGCATTAAATCATAAATGCTCGTTAATGATGTGAAAAGCAAATAATCGAATTCCGTCAACAGGTTTTCTGATGTCAGTTTGATCACATAATGGCGTGTCTGAACTGTAAACGGAATAAGCACAAGCCTTCCTTTTTGATCATAGTAGACGTCTTTTCGGTTAAGGCGGGACTGAACATCCGCCGCATCAGGCATATGCTCTGTTAAGCGGTCCTTATCCGTCTGTGCGGAATAATCGCACAGCGAAGCCGTGATGTTCATTTTTTCAGCATAGGTGGTTAACAGCCTGCTGATCCCTTCTGCATAAGCTTCTATACTTCCATAATAAACATGAATCGGTTCATTTTTCAACAGATATTGATAGGTTTTCAGTTTTTCAAGATAGGCGTGCAGCATTTGGTTATTTTCTTCTAAAATTTCTCGCGTATCCGTCTCTAATTCATTGCCGGCGAGCTTTTTAATATAAGCGCTCAAAAAGATGAACGCATCTATAAGGGCAAAGCTGACGGCAGCAATTAAATACTCATTCCACTGGGTAAAAAGGGACTCAGGGTCATATGTCCAGTAGACCATGGCGCCTACTACAAATAGTAAATACCACGTTTTACGTATGGCAAACATTTTTTCTTTTACTTTTGCCTCAAACCGCCAGGATGCATAAACGTATAAAACAAGCGCGGCTGCCATGCACCACACCATAATTTGAAAAAATAAAAGCATGAGCACCCCTCACATTCGAAAAATGGTCTGCTTATGTTCATTCTATGCCATGGCATCATTTTCCTGTCACAAAAAAACCGCTTCTGTTAAGAAGCGGGTGCTGTATCAGAAAAAGAGATCTAAGATAAAAAAAGCAATGGCGCCGAGTGTTCCTGAAATCGGCAGCGTGATAACCCATGTGATGAGCATCCGTTTGGCCGTTCCCCAGTTTACGCCCTTTACGCGGTGAGAAGCGCCCACGCCCAGGATGGAAGACGAGATGACGTGTGTCGTACTGACAGGCAGATGGATAAATGTCGCGCCGAAAATAATGGCCGCGCCGGTTAAGTCGGCAGATACGCCGTTTACCGGACGGATTTTCATAATTTTGCCGCCGACGGTTTTAATGATTTTCCAGCCGCCGATTGACGTGCCGAGACCCATCGCAACCGCACATGAAAGCTGCACCCAAAAAGGGATCGCATCACTAGTATGTAAGTTTGCAGTCATCAGTGCCATCGTAATGATACCCATCGCTTTTTGCGCGTCGTTTGTTCCGTGTGTATAAGACTGAATCGCAGCCGTTAAAATCTGCACTCTGCGAAAGCGTTTGTTTGTTTTCGCCAAGTTGCTGTCTTTAAATATCAGCTTTACGATCGAATAAACGATAAAGCCGAGGACAAAGGCGATAATCGGTGATAAAATAAGTGCTTCGATAATTTTAATAAACCCTTTATAATTCAGCGAAGCAAAACCTGACGCCGCAATGGCCGCACCGGCAATCGCCCCGATAATCGCATGTGAAGAACTGCTCGGGATGCCGAAATACCAAGTGATTAAGTTCCAGGCGATCGCTGCGATCAAAGCCGCGAGGATCACAATCGAACCGTTTTCTAATGTATAAGGATTCACAATATCTTTCGTGATGGTTTTTGCTACGCCAGTAAACGTCATAGCACCGAGAAAATTCATGATAGCGGCCATGATAATCGCGTGCCGCGGCTTCAGCGCTTTTGTCGAAACTGAGGTGGCGATTGCGTTGGCGGTATCGTGAAATCCATTTATGAAATCAAATATCAAAGCGCAAATGACAATTAAGATCGTTAAAATTAATAATGTACTCATGATAACCCCTCGTTACGCGTTTTTCATAATGATGGTTTCAAGGTTATTGGCCACGCTTTGGCAAGAGTCGGCAATTTCCTCAAGCGTTTCGTAAATCTCGCGGTATTGAATGACTTTAATCGGATCGGTTTCTGTTCCGAACAGATTTTTTAAAGATTTACGGTGCAGGTTATCACAGCTGTGCTCGTATTCTTTAATTTTAATGGCGTGAGGGTGAATGTCCTTTAATCGGTTTTCTGCAAGCAATTCAATTGTGATTAAAATTTCCTTCGCACACTCTCTGATGTATCCGCTGAACTTATCGATATGTTCGTCAGAAGAGGTGATTGAGAAAATCTCCATCATGGCTGAAAAATGTTCGATTCCGTCAAGCACGTCATCGAGGCTGTTCGTCAGCTCAAGGATGTCTTCACGTTCAATGGGAGTGATAAAAGCTTTGTTCAGCTCTTTAATCATGACATGAACATGATTATCTCCTTTCGTTTCAAACTCTTTTAACGTATCGGCAAATTCCTTCAAAGTCGTTTGGTTCGTGACTTTAAAATTCACAAAATATTCTGCGGTTTCGTCTATATTTTTTGCGATTTCTGTTAAAAGGAGTGAGAACTTATCTTTTTTTCTTCTTATCATTAAAAACCCTCCATTGTTTGAATGAGACAATGCACACATCAAATTATTATATAGCCTTTTGTCGAAAAAAAACAGGTAAAGTCGAAAAAAACGCCTCTTGATTTTTTCGTAAAAACGTGTCTCATCCCGTTCTTCTTATGTTATCCCACTTCGCCAAAAAAACGTAACATACTTCGAATTCAGACATCTTGCTTAAAAAGTATAACAAAAGATGTGAATTTCCTGTCAACTTTTGCGCGTGATTTTGAATGAAAAAAAACGGCTCCCGTAAAAGGAACCGTTTTTTTAAAATTTAATTTGCTTTTTTCATCCAAAAATACAGCGGCAATCCGGCAAGACCGATCAAAATGGACAGCCCGCAGCTTAAGGTGTCTGTGATGACCGTGCTGACTAAAACAAACAGTGAACCCGCGATGGCCAAAACAGGGACTATCGGGTATAAAGGAACGCTGTAGGCGCGTTTTTTGCCAGCGTTCTTTTTTCGCAGGATAAATACCGCGAAAAAGGCCATGACGTAAAAAATATAAATCATAAAAATGGAGACCTCAGACAGCTTATCCGGATTGCTGACGATCATAAAAATAACGGCGAGCGCAATCTGGAATGACACCGCGATCCACGGAGTGCGGAACGTCGGGTGTACGCGTGAAAGCTGTTTGGCAAACGGAAGCTGTTTTCGTTCCGCCATCGCAAATGAGATACGCGGAAAAGCGAGAATTTTTCCGTTTAAACAGCCGAAAATACTGACGATGATTCCGACGCTGATCAATTTTCCGCCGATGGCGCCAAACAGCATTTCAGCCGCCGTGCTTGTCGCGTTTTCACCGAGCTTGACGATGTCGGTTGCAGAAAGAATATGTAAAAGGGCGAAGTTAATGAAAAGATAGACGGCGGTCACGACTAACAGCCCGCCCGTCATCGCTTTCGGCAGCAGTTTTTCAGGATTTTTCATTTCTCCTCCGAGAGCGGAAAGTAAAATCCAGCCGTCATAGGCAAACAGTGTTGCCAAAATCGCCGCGCCGAAATTCATGTCGGAAATGCTGCTGGTGACGGCGCTGAATATGTGCTGATCGCCTTTCCAAAGACCGAAGACAATCATACAGATGATCGGTATTAGTTTTCCGACGGTCGTAATTCCCTGAACGATTCCGCCGTATTTCGTTCCGATGATATTAATGATGCTTAAAAATAAAACGGCTAAAATTCCGATCACCTTTGACCAGCCTGAATTCCAGCTGAAAAGATGCGCCATTAAGGAACCGAAATATAACCCGATCGCTCCGATAATGGCCGGGCCGTAAATGATAATTTGAACCCAGCCGCACAAAAAGCCCCAAAACTCGCCGTACACTTCCTCAAGGTATGTATACAGCCCGCCTGTTTTCGGAATCTGCGTGCCGATTTCCGCAACGGTCAAACCCCCGGCAAGCGTTAATATTCCTCCTAACAGCCATGCTAAAAGCGCAGTTTTCGAATCACCGGAGTAGGCAAGCACGGTGCCGGGCTTCATAAATACGCCGGAACCGATAATGGTGCCGATGACAAGAGAGAGGGCAATTGTAATTCCGATCTCTTTTTTTAATCCATTTTCTTCAGTCTGCATATCCTGTCCCTCCAATGTAAAAGCTTCTTGTTGAAAAAACTATTTTACATATTGTAAACCCTATTTGCTGAAACACGAATTAAATAAATTTTCTGATTTTGATTATTTCCTTATAAATACAGGTTTTTATTCTTGGAAACGGAAATGTTTTGTCTGAAATAACGAATATTATTTATTACGGTGGAGAAATAGTTCGTGGTTTTTTCGTGGGACAGGAGGGAGACCTGATTTGCGGAGCAGATGTATTGACTTTATGCTCCGAATAAAATAGGTTGTATATATAGAATATCTCGAAATCGAGATAATTAAATGGAGGATAACAAAATGAAGGTTAAGGGAATTCACCATGTGTCGGCTTTAACGGCTGACGCACAAAAAAACTTAGATTTCTATAGTAAGGTCATGGGATTGAAACTTGTGAAGAAGTCCGTCAATCAGGATGAGCCGACAATGTATCATTTGTTTTACGGAGACGAAGCTGCCAATCCGGGTTCTGAGCTGACGTTTTTTGAAATTCCCCGGATCGCGCCGTTTCATGCAGGGACAAACAGCATTTCTTCTATCGGTCTGCGCGTGCCGGACACACAAGCTCTTCAATATTGGAAAAAACGATTCGAGGAGCATCAGGTCGCTCACGGTGACATCATAAAAACAGCCGGAAGAGACACTCTTGCTTTTCAAGACCATGAGGGACAGCGGCTGATATTGACGGCTGATGAAAAAGGCAGAAACATCGGTGAAGCTGTGAAACAAAGCGGCATTCCTGAAGAATATTCTTTCCGCGGCCTCGGTCCGGTTGAATTGACCGTTCCATACGCTGAACCGACCCTGCGTGTGTTAACTGATATATTGGGATTCACGGAAATCGGAAAAGAAACACATGAAGGCCGGGGAACCGTCACGGTGTTAGAATCCGGAGACGGCGGGGCGGCGACAGAAATCCATCTGATCGAAAGAAGCGATCTTCCGCGTGAGCGCCAAGGAAAAGGGAGCGTTCATCATGTCGCATTCCGCGTTAAAGATGATGAGGAGCTTGCCGCCTGGCACCGCCTCATCAGCAAAGAGGGATTCAGCAACTCCGGCATTGTGGAGCGTTATTATTTCAAAGCGCTGTACTTCAGGGAGCCGAACGGAATCCTTTTTGAATTATCGACAGACGGCCCGGGGTTTATGGTGGATGAAGCGCCAGAGGAGCTCGGTAAAACGATTGCGCTGCCTCCGTATCTTGAGCATCGCCGTTCTGAAATAGAAGCGCGCCTCAAGCCGATTCAGTAAATAACAGATGTAAAAAGATGCCGTCCGGCTTTTACGGAGGCATCTTTTTTGTGCTTTTTAGAAAATAACGGGACGGTCTCTTTATTTGGTATTTCCTGTTTTGTCATTCTTTTTACCTATTTGTAAATGGCAAAATAATTGTCTTTGTTTATTAATAATTTTTTCACATTTGGTTGTTACACTGTATCAAAGTTAGACAAAAGGAGTGAAAACAAAGGTGAAAATGAAAAAACGCGAGATGGATGGAGTCTTAATCCTCATTTTACTCGCTTCTGCATTCTTGAATTTGTACAACATCTGGAATGACGATACGGTGAATCCTTATTACACCGCAGCAGTAACGAGTATGCTTCAAAGCTTTCATAATTTCTTTTACGCTTCATTTGACGCAGCCGGATTTATCACGGTGGATAAACCGCCCGTTACATACCAAATCCAAACGATTAGCGCACTGATATTCGGTATGCACGGGTGGAGCGTCATCCTGCCTCAGGCATTGGCTGGTGTAGGATCAGTACTTCTTATGTACTTATTAATGAAGCCGACGTTCGGCAAAACGGCGGCACGCATTGCCTCATTTGTTATGGCATGTACACCGATTGCTGTAGCTGTAGCACGGACAAACAATGTCGATGCATTACTCGTATTTTTCCTCTTGCTGGCAACGTGGCTTCTCTTTAAAGCCATAAGAAAAGGAAAGCTGATCTGGCTGTTGGCGGCATTTTTTGTAGTTGGCGTAGGTTTTAATACAAAAATGCTTCAGGCTTATATGATCTTACCGGCCTTCTTGTTGTTCTATATGATTGCGGCAAACGCCGCAATGAAGAAAAAAATCATTTCGTTGGTAAGTGCGTTAGCCGTATTAGCAGCTGTTTCGTTATCATGGCCGCTCATTGTTGACAATATCCCTGCAAGCAAGCGGCCTTATATCGGAAGCAGCCAAACCAACTCTGTTTTGGAATTGGCTTTCGGCTATAACGGAATTCAGCGGCTGACAGGCCAAAATTCCGGCGGCGGCCAGGGCGGGCCGAACGGAGACGCTTCAAAAGAAATGTCTTCTCCCGATAAAGGTTCATTACAAACTCAAGCACCGCCTAATCAGTCATCAAGCAGCAGTTCATCTCATAATGACAAATCATCAAATGGCAATATGACGGCACCTCCATCCAACGGTGAAATGCCAAACGGCGGTGAAACGCCAAATAGCGGCAAAGGCGGACCTCCGAGCGGCGGAGATGGCGGTCAAGGCGGACCTGGCGGCGGCAAAGGCGGTACAGGAACCGGCTCAAAAATGCAATCAGGTTCAGGAATGTTCGGAACGGGAACACCTGGTCCGCTGCGGCTCTTCCAAACAGAACTATCTGATCAAATCAGCTGGCTTCTGCCGTTTGCGATATTTGGAATCGCAGGCTTACTGATCGCAGGCGCGAGAGAAAGAAGAAGATTATCTGCAGAGCAGAAGGAAACGGTTTTCTGGGTAGCGTGGCTTGTGCCAATTGCAGGATTCTTCAGTGTGGCAGAATTTTTCCACCATTATTATCTCATTATGCTGGCACCTCCGATTGCGGCTCTTGTCGGTGCGGGATGGGTTGCCCTTGTTCATCTGTACCGCAATCAGACAGGCTGGAAATCATGGCTTCTCCCGGCAGCGATTATTGCGACAACTGGATTTGAATTGTTTATTCTCAGAAACTACAACGATCAAATCGGTGCAGGCTGGAGCATTGGCGCAGGTGTTATCGGCGCGTTGTCTGCAATTGCTCTGCTGCTGTTCAAACAGCGTCAAAAACCGGTCAGTTATTATGTATCACTTGCAGCTCTTCTCGCATTGCTGGTGATGCCGATTTATTGGGCAAGTACACCGCTTCTGTACGGAGGCAACAGTTCACTGCCTGAAACAGGGCCTCAGCTCGCATCAATGAGCGGAAAAGGCATGGGAATGTCTGATGCAACTGTAAATGAAAAACTGATCAAATATTTAGAGAAGAACAATTCCGGAGCGGAATACCTATTCGCCACAACCGACTCGAATTCAGCGGCGCCATATATTATTAAAACGAAAAAAGCTGTCATGGCTATTGGCGGATACAGCGGTTCTGACCCGGCTATCACGCTGACTCAATTCAAAAAGCTTGTAAAAGAAGGAAAAGTGAAATACTTCTTAGCTTCTGGAATGGGAAAAGGCGGAAACAACGATATTGTTGAATGGGTTCAGAAAAACGGGAAGAAAGTGTCTTCAGATAAATGGCAATCAAGCTCTGATCAGAAGACAAAAAATACTGATTCAACTGATACATCAAGCAACAGCAAGGCTTCAGGCAAAAACGGCCGAATGGGCGGCGGACCTGGCGGCATGAATCAGTCAGCTGCATTATACGAACTAAATGCTGATGAATAGGAGGAAAAAACATGAACAGACATACTCAATATTCCATTGTCGTCCCGGTTTATAACGAAGAACTCGTCATTCGCACAACCTATCAGCGTTTGAAAGAAGTCATGGATCAAACGAAAGAGCAATATGAATTAATCTTTGTTAACGATGGAAGCAAAGACCGCAGTATTGAGATTTTAAGAGAGCAAAGCCTCATTGATCCGAGAGTAAAAATTATCGATTTTTCCAGAAACTTCGGACACCAAATCGCAATTACAGCAGGCATGGATTACGCAGAGGGGAATGCAATCGTCGTCATTGACGCCGATTTGCAGGATCCTCCCGAATTAATTCTGGAGATGATTGAACAGTGGAAGGATGGCTATGATGTCGTATACGCCGTTCGGACAAAACGAAAAGGCGAGACCTTTTTCAAGAAACAGACAGCTGCTATGTTTTACCGGCTGCTGCGGAGCGTGACTGATATCGATATCCCGATCGACACCGGCGATTTTCGCCTGATGGACAGAAAAGTCTGTGATGAAATGAAAAAATTAAAAGAGAAAAACCCTTTTGTCAGGGGCCTCGTCAGCTGGGTCGGCTTTAAGCAGACCTCTGTCGAATACGAGCGTGACGAAAGGCTGGCGGGAGAAACGAAATACCCGCTTAAAAAGATGCTGAAGCTCTCAATGGACGGCATTACAACGTTTTCCCATAAACCGCTCAAGGCTGCAAGCTATGCGGGAGTGCTCATGTCAGGCGCAGGTTTTCTCTATATGTTTATCGTTTTATATATGAAACTGTTTACAGACAGCACGATTACAGGTTGGTCATCCCTGATTGTGATACAGCTGTTATTCAGCGGCATTGTCCTTCTGATTTTAGGAATGATCGGTGAATATATCGGAAGAATTTATGACGAAGCAAAAGACCGCCCGCTTTATATCGTTCAAAAAGCGTACGGCATTAAAAAACAAAACATCTACCGCGACCAGCATATGTCGTGATCCAAATGCCCTGTCCGTTTACGGATGGGGTATTTTTTGCTGAAAGAAAGGTGAGCTGTCTCATCGAAATACATAGAAGAAATGGATTTGACGTACCATCCAATGATCATCATATGCCCGGTTCATTTAATTGCGGCTTGCCGGTGTTTTGAGGTGACGCATCAGCAGGACAGTCCCTGTCACGTTAAATAAAATACTGACGCCCATTGTCATTCCCCAAGCGATATCCTGCCGGGGAGGTAAAGGCTGATCTGCAATAATAGGATGCCGGCAGATACCAGCGCAAGACCCTTACTTTTCTTCAGTACATACCCTCCTTCATCGTTCAGGATGTTATACGGGAAAGACAGTCTGAAAATTTCAGTTGGAATAAAAAAACCCAAGGCTGCTGGCCTTGGGTCTGTGTTAAGAAGAGGTTTCTTCTTTTTGATTCAGTTTGATTTTTTTCGTCATTTCTTTGCCGTTTCTGAGAATTTTCACTTCAACGGTGCTGCCGACCTTTGTATCCTTGTAAAGAATGTTGCGAAGCTCGCTGCCTGTGTCAGTTTCTTTGCCTTTTAAGCTGATGATGATGTCTTCTGCCTTCAAACCGGCTTTTGCGGCAGGTGAGCCTTGTGCCACTTCACGGATATAAACGCCTTTATCCAGTTGTTTGCCGAAGAGGCCGAGCGTGCCTTCCTGATAGTTTTGCGGCACTTGCTCCAAGTCTATCATGCTGACGCCGATATAGGGACGTTCCACCTGTCCTTTAGAGAGAAGCTCTTCGGCGATCGGTTTTACGTCGTTGCTTGGGATTGCAAAGCCGATGCCTTCTACGTCGTCTTCACTGATTTTCATGCTGTTGATGCCGATGATTTTGCCGTCTGTATTCAACAGCGGCCCGCCGCTGTTGCCGGGATTGATGGCCGCGTCGGTTTGGATGACATTAATGCTGGACTCTCCGGCGGACGTAGAAATGGAAACGGTTCTGTTTAAGCCGCTCACAATTCCTTGTGTTACGGTGCGCGAAAGGTCTTTTCCGAGCGGATCACCGATGGCAATAACCGATTCACCCGTTCTGAGAGCGGATGAGTTTCCGAAGCTCGCGACTTTTGTCACGTGTTTATCACTGATTTCTAATACGGCTAAGTCCGTTAAAGAGTCTCTGCCGACAAGCTTGGCTGTTACACCTGTGCCATCGTACAATGACACTTTAAGAGAAGAGGCGCCTTCAACCACATGGTTGTTCGTAATGATATACGCTTTTCCGTTTGCTTTTTTGAAAATGACGCCCGAGCCTGACCCTGTTTCTGTATCATTACCCGATGAGCCGGAGCTTGAGTCAGAGCTTGATCCGAAGCCGAACAGCGAATCAGAGCTGCTTTGCTGCTTTTGCAGATTTGTAATGCCGACGATTGCCGGTGAGATGTCTTCTACCATATTCGAAATTTTTGCTGAATCTTTTGACGAGCTGTCTGACGCCGATGTGTTTTTGCCGGAATCAGAAGACGTCTGCTTTGCGGTTACCGAAGATGTTTCCTGTGCCGGCGCCGTACTTGCTGTATCTTGAGATTGATGATCGCCAAGCGGTGTAAATGTATAAATTCCAAGGGCGAGCCCTCCGCCGATGACCCCGCCGAGGAGCGGTCTGAACCAGCCGAAGCTGCGCTTTTTCTTCTCCTCATCCTGTAAGGTGTATCTGGCGGGGTGCGGGTGCTGATCAGGATTTTCTTTCACTAAAAGGACTTCCTGTTCTTTTTGGTCTGTCCGATTTTCATCACGATAGTTATCCATCATGTTCACTCCGTTTCTCTATTTCATCATAGCATGATTTGCCGATTATGACTGACTCCATCTTAAACAAAAAGTGTGGGATAATAATGAAAAGATTATGGGAAATTGTGAAAAAGTACGGAGATTTACTAAAAAGGGTACACTGCTTAAGGAAGCTATGAACAGAAAGGAATGATGAGATGGACCGCATCGGTTTGATAGGGTACGGCAGTATGGCGGAAATGATCGCTCTCCGCTTGCTGAGAGATCAACAGATTACGGAGCATGATCTTTTTATTGATACGAGAACAAGAGGGGAGCGTCTGCAGGCGCTGCTTTCTGAATATCCTTCGGTACAGGTTGACTCCCTTGAGGTATGGGCTGAAACGTGCAGTCTGATTTTCATATGCGTGCCTCCGCTGTATGTGCTGGAAACGAAGCAGCGCTTGGATTCATTCATACATAGCGACACGCATGTTGTCTCCATTGCGGCCGGCGTGCCCCTGCAGGCGCTTGAGGCAGGATCAGACACAGCCGTCAGCCGGTATATTCCCGCATTGACGTCAGAAGTAAAAGCCGGCGTGTCGCTGATCGTTCATGGCGGAACGGTATCTTCGACCCAAAAAAACCGTTTGAATGAGCGATTGTCAGCCTTTGGAACGGTAAGAGAAATTGAAGAGGACAATCTGGATGCCGCCAGTAATTTAACAAGTTCAGCACCGGGGTTGATCGCCGCCTTATTTGAGGAATTCGCGCTGTCAGCCGTTAAAAACAGCCATTTATCAAAAGAGGAAGCTTTTGAATTTCTCGTTCACTCGCTGTACGGCACCGGAAAGCTTTTGCTGGAAAAGAAAATCACATTTCAGGAAACGTTAACGCGCGTGGCGACAAAAGGAGGCATAACAGGAGAAGGAGCCGATGTCATCCGATCCGCCGCCCCTGCCATGTTTGATGAGGTTTTTGAGAGAACACTGGATAAATACCGGAAGCTTTCAGAAAATGTCAAATCCCGCATGTGACCCTATGCGGGATTCTTTTTGTCAATTGTGAACGATAATCTACTGCTGATATTGCATGTTTCGTTCTTTTTTAATATAATTTGTAAGAATATTCATAATTTAATAACGGAATTTTAGATAAAAAAGGAGGCATTATATGAAACTGTATGTATCTGTAGACATGGAAGGGATTTCCGGCCTGCCGGACGAAACGTTTGTCAATTCCCGGATGCACAACTATGAGCGCGGCCGTGCCATCATGACGGAGGAAGCAAACTATTGCATCACAGCAGCGTTCAATAACGGCTGTACGGAAGTGCTCGTTAACGACAGCCATTCAAAAATGAATAATTTGCTCGCCGAAAAGCTTCACCCCGAAGCTGAATTAATTACAGGGGACGTGAAGCCGTTTTCGATGATGCAGGGGCTTGATGAATCATATACGGGTGCGGTATTTATCGGCTATCATGCAAGAGCCTCGACCCCGGGGGTCATGTCCCACAGTATGATTTTCGGCGTGCGTCACTTTTACATAAACGATACGGCGGTCGGTGAACTGGGACTGAATGCCTATCTCGCCGGATTTTTCGATGTGCCGGTGATTATGGTTGCCGGCGATGACCGCGCTGCAAAAGAAGCGGAGGATTTGATCCCGAATGTAACGACGGCCGCCGTGAAACAATCGATCTCAAGAACAGCGGTAAAATGCCTGTCACCTGTAAAAGCCGGCCAGCTTCTGGCGGAGAAAACAGCCTTTGCGCTGAAAAATAAAGATAAGATCAAACCGCTTACGCCGCCGGACAGACCCGTTTTAGGCATTGAGTTTGCCAACTATGGACAGGCAGAATGGGCGAATTTGATGCCGGGGGCTGAAATCGTTCCGGGCACCACAACCGTTCAATTTCAGGCAAAAGATATGCCGGAAGCCTATCAGGCCATGCTGGTCATGACAGAACTCGCTATGAGAACATCATTCTGTTAAAGGGGTGAACGGCTTTGGTACGGTATATCATTAAACGTTTTATAGCAATGGCCATGACCGTTTTGGTCATCACCACCTTGACATTTGTCATGATGAAGGTGATACCCGGCTCGCCTTTTAACGAAGAGCGCGGCACAAACGAAGCGGTTCAGCGAAATCTCGAATCCTACTACCATCTGAACGAACCTCTCATTATCCAATACACCATCTATCTAAAATCCATTCTCACATTTGATTTCGGTCCATCTATCAAAAAACCGTCAGACAGTGTAAACGATATGCTCGAACGCGGATTTCCCGTTTCCTTTGAGCTCGGCATGACAGCGATTGTCATTGCCGTTATTTCGGGGCTCGCGCTCGGCATTACCGCCGCCCTCCGGCGAAACGGCTTTCTCGACTATGCGGCGATGAGCCTGGCGGTTCTCGGGATTTCCATTCCCAACTTTATTATGGCAACGCTGTTAATCCAGCAATTTGCCGTCAATCTGAAATGGTTTCCCGCGGCTACCTGGACGAGTCCGATTCATATGGTGCTGCCGACCGCGGCGCTTGCGGTCGGCCCGACGGCGATTATCGCGAGGCTGACAAGGTCAAGCATGGCAGAGGTGCTTACCCAGGATTATATCCGCACCGCCAAGGCAAAAGGGCTTTCTCCTATGAAAATTATTTTAAAACATGCATTGAAAAACGCGCTCATGCCCGTGATCACCGTGCTCGGCACGCTGGTTGCCAGTATATTAACGGGGAGTTTCGTCATAGAAAAAATCTTTGCCATCCCCGGAATGGGAAAATACTTCGTGGAAAGCATTAATCAGCGGGACTATCCCGTCATTATGGGAACGACCGTTTTTTACAGTTTAATTCTGATTGTCATGCTGTTTCTAGTAGATTTGGCATACGGTCTGTTAGATCCGCGCATAAAACTTCATAAGAAAGGGTGAACGCTATGAATCTCTCCGCAGAAGCAGGGAAGCGCGCAGAAGTGCCTGATGAATGGTTTCAGCCGGCCGGTGAAAAAAATGGCGAGGCTGAGTCCGTCAAACGTCCGAGTCTGTCATACACTCAGGATGCGTGGCGGCGGCTCAAAAAAAATAAATTGGCGATGGCCGGGCTTTTTATTCTGCTGTTTCTGTTTATAATGGCGATTTTCGGCCCGCTGATTTCACCGCACAGCGTAACCCGCCAAACGCTCGCTGAGCAAAATCTCCCGCCGTCTTCGTCTCACTGGTTCGGAACTGACGAGCTTGGCCGGGACGTGTTTACAAGAACATGGTACGGGGCGCGGATTTCTTTATTTGTAGGTGTGATGGCGGCGCTGATTGATTTTTTGATAGGCGTCATTTACGGAGGCATCGCCGGCTACAAGGGTGGCAGCACAGACAGCGTCATGATGCGAATTATTGAGGTCCTCTACGGCCTGCCGTATCTGCTCGTTGTGATTCTGCTGATGGTGCTGATGGGCCCCGGCCTTAGTTCGATCATCGTGGCTTTAACCGTCACAGGATGGGTCGGCATGGCGCGGATCGTCAGGGGGCAGGTGCTTAAGATGAAGCATGATGAGCATGTCCTCGCCTCAAAAACCTTCGGCGCAAAAACATTTCGGATTATTAAGAAAAATCTTTTGCCGAATACGATGGGGGCCATTATCGTGCAGATGACGCTCACTGTTCCGGCGGCGATTTTTGCGGAATCATTTTTAAGTTTTCTCGGACTTGGCATTCAGGCGCCGTTCGCCAGCTGGGGTGTGATGGCAAATGACGGCTTGCTGACAATTTTATCAGGCCATTGGTGGCGGCTGTTTTTTCCGGCCTTTTTCATCTCTTTGACAATGTACGCTTTTAATGTGCTTGGCGACGGCCTGCAGGACGCGTTAGATCCCAAGCTGAGGAGGTAGCAGTATGGCACATAAAGTCCTTTCAGTTCAAGACCTGCATGTTACTTTTTCAACGTACGGAGGCACTGTTAAGGCTGTAAGAGGCGTCAGCTTTGATTTGTATAAAGGCGAAACGTTTGCGATCGTCGGCGAATCAGGCTGCGGAAAAAGTGTGACATCACAAACAGTGATGGGCCTTCTTCCAAAACATTCAGCAAGGATTGAATCCGGAAGCATACAGTTTAAACAGAAAGACCTTTGCAAATTGCCGGAACGGGAAATGCGGGGGATACGGGGGCGGGATATCTCGATGATCTTTCAAGATCCGATGACGGCGCTGAACCCCACCTTAACCGTAGGAGATCAGCTTTCAGAAGCACTTCTGGAACATCGGGCCATGACAAAAAAACAAGCCGAAGCCGAGGTGCTCTCCATGCTGGGACTGGTCGGCATTCCTGATTCGAAGGCGCGGCTCAAGCAATACCCCCACCAGTTAAGCGGCGGTATGCGGCAGCGGATTGTCATCGCGATGGCTCTTATATGCGAGCCGGAGATTATGATTGCCGATGAACCGACAACGGCCCTTGATGTGACGATTCAAGCACAAATACTGGAATTGTTTAAGGAGATTCAAAGAAAAACAGGCGTATCTATTATTCTGATCACACATGATCTTGGTGTTGTCGCCCAGGTTGCTGACAGGGTAGCAGTCATGTATGGAGGGAAAATTGCGGAAATCGGCACGAGGCATGATATCTTTTATCATCCGAACCATCCGTACACAAAAGGGCTGCTCCATTCTGTGCCGCGGCTGGATATGGAGGGGGCTGAGCTTATGCCGATTGACGGCACGCCGCCTGATTTATTCGATCCGCCGGCGGGATGTCCGTTTGCGGCCCGCTGTCCGGACAGGATGATCGTCTGTGAGAAAGTATATCCCGAAACAACCGTTAAATCAAAAAGCCACATGGTAAATTGCTGGCTCCAGGACGAACGCGCAGAGCAGCGCGTGCAAAAACAACTGACAGCAGCAGAGGAAAAAGGAGGATTCAGATGAAAAAGAGATGGGCGATAGGAGTTGCGGCTGCGCTTTCGTTTGCCTTGATGGGCTGTACGGCCAATGAGCAGGCGGGAACGGAAGCTGGCGGAGGGAAAGCGAAAGAGCAGGGGAGTGAGACCGTGCTCAGGCTGAATAATGAAAATGAGCCGACCTCATTCGATCCTCCGATCGGATTTAATAATGTGTCGTGGCAGCCGCTGAACAACATCATGGAGGGATTGACAAGGCTCGGAAAAGATAATAAACCCGAACCTGCCATGGCAAAAAGCTGGAAGGTGTCCGATGATAAGCTGACGTATACCTTTACGATACGGGATGACGCCAAATGGACGAACGGCGATCCGGTCACAGCCGGCGATTTCGTGTATGCCTGGAAACGGATGCTGGATCCGAAAACGGGTGCATCCTCCGCTTTTCTCGGCTACATGATAAAAGGCGGAGAAGAATTTAACAGCGGAAAAGGCAAAAAAGAAGATGTGAAAGTCACCGCAAAAGATCAGAAAACGCTTGTCGTGACGCTCGCAGCCCCGCAAGACTATTTTCTGAGCGTGGTTTCAAATCCGGCGTATTTTCCGATTAATGAAAAGGTCGCCAAGGCTGATCCGAAATGGTTCACTGAAGCGAAGAGCTTTGTCGGGAACGGGCCGTTTAAATTGACCGAATGGAAGCATGACGACAGTATCACAATGGAAAAAAACGATTCGTACTGGGATAAAAAGACTGTCAAGCTTGATAAAATCACGTGGGCGATGGTCAGTGACCGCAATACAGACTATCAGATGTTCCAGTCAGGAGATTTAGATACGTCATATGTTCCGGCCGAGCTGAGCGAGCAGCTGATGGGCCAGAAAAATGTTCATACGTGGGATCAGGCCGGCCTGTATTTTTACCGTTTTAATGTGAAAATGGAACCGT
Organism: Bacillus sp. YC2; assembly: GCF_019891195.1. Classification (NCBI taxonomy): domain Bacteria; kingdom Bacillati; phylum Bacillota; class Bacilli; order Caryophanales; family Bacillaceae; genus Bacillus; species Bacillus sp. YC2. Next base: position 91,138 of record NZ_JAHXDO010000008.1, read on the forward strand.
TTCAAAATGAAAAGATCAGAAAAGCGTTTGCGATGGCCATCGATCAAAAAGAAATCACAGACTATGTGACCAAAAACGGCGAAAAGCCGGCCCATGCCTTTGTATCTCCGGGATTTACACAGCCTGACGGCAAAGATTTCCGCGAAGCGGGCGGCAGCTTATTAACCGCAAATGAAGCAGAGGCAAAGAAACTTTTGGAAAAGGGCATGGCAGAAGAGCATTATGACAAGCTGCCGGCCGTTTCACTGACATACAGCACAAAACCGGAGCATAAGAAAATAGCGGAAGCGATTCAGCAAAAGCTGAAAGGCGTGCTCGGCGTTGACGTCAAGCTTGCCAATATGGAATGGAATGTCTTTTTAGAGGAGCAGAAAGGGCTGAAATTTCAATTTTCACAAAGCTCATTTTTACCTGATTACGCAGATCCGATCAGCTTTCTCGAAGCATTCCAGACAGGAAATTCAATGAACCGCACAGGCTGGGGAAGCACTGCTTACGACAGCTATATTAAACAGGCACAGCATGAAGCCGATGCGAAAAAACGATTTGCGCTTATGCATAAGGCAGAAAAGCTGCTGATCAATGAAGCGCCTATTATTCCGATTTATTTTTACAACCAGATTCATTTGCAGAACGAAAACGTGAAGGGTATTGTCCGCCATCCCGTCGGCTACATTGATTTAAAATGGGCGGAAAAGTCCTGATGTTAAAGTGAAACCATACTGCTCTTTTGCCGGCAAAGGAGCGGTATTTTTCACTTTCTCGAAAGGGAAGGAAAGGAGAATGGGGAAGCCATGAAACATAAACCGAAGGCTCTGCAAAAAGGTGATACGGTCGGTGTGATTGCACCCGCAAGCCCGCCTGACAGTGAAGCGTTAAAAACGGCGCTGCTTTTTTTAGAAACGGAGCTTGGCCTTCAAGTGAAACTCGGCCGGGCGCTGAAGAACCGGCATGGCTATTTGGCGGGAGAGGACCGCGTGCGGCTGGATGATTTGCATGATATGTTCGCTGATAAGGATGTTAAAGCGGTTTTATGCGCGTGCGGAGGGTTTGGCACAGGCCGCATCGCCGCTGATATCGATTACGGCTTAATCCGCAGCAATCCGAAGATTTTTTGGGGATACAGCGATATCACGTTTTTACATACAGCCATTCATCAAAATACGGGGCTCGTCACTTTTCACGGCCCGATGCTGAGCTCAGATATCGGTCTTGACGATGTGCACCCCCTTACGAAAGCATCGTATCAGCAGCTCTTCTCAGAAACGGAATTCACCTATACAGAAGACATATCCCCGCTTTCGGCGCTGTCAGACGGAAGAGCCGAAGGAGAGCTTGCGGGAGGCAATCTGTCACTCATCACTTCAACACTCGGCACGCCCTTTGAAATTGACACGAAAGGCAAATTGCTGTTTATAGAAGATATTGATGAGGAGCCGTATCAAATCGACAGAATGCTGAATCAATTAAAAATGGCCGGCAAGCTGTCAGATGCCGCGGGAATACTCGTCTGTGATTTTCATCAATGTGAGCCCGAGAAAAAAGAAAAGTCGCTCACTTTAGAGCAGGTGTTGGAAGATTATATTGTCAAATCAGGAAAACCCGCGCTCAAGGGCTTTAAAATCGGCCACTGTTCACCGAGCTTTGCCGTTCCGATCGGTGCGCGCGCAGTTATGGATACAGCTGCAAAAACGGTAACGATTGAACCGGGAGTTTCTTAAAGGAGTGACCAAAAGTGAGAATAACTGGTATTCATACAAGCCGAATCTCCGTGCCTCTGAAAAAACCGTTTAAAACCGCTTTACGGACGGTATACAAAGCTGAATCGGTCATTGTGAAGATCACATATGACAACGGCCTGGCCGGCTGGGGGGAGGCGCCCCCGACTGTTGTCATTACAGGCGACAGCATGGCTGGCATCGAAAGCGCCATTCATGACGTTCTGAAGCCCGTTTTGCTGGGGCGAAGCCTTCATAGCCCGGAAACGATTTTTTATGACATCAGCCGTCTTTTAGAGAGAAATGAGAGCGCAAAGGCGGCGATTGATATGGCTGTTTATGACGGCTGGGCGCAAATGAACGGAGTCCCGCTTTACCAGCTGCTCGGCGGTTATCGCAACACCTTCGAAACAGACTTTACCGTCAGCGTCAATTCTCCTGAGGAGATGGCCGAAGACGCGGCCGGTTATCTGAAAGAGGGATTTCATACGTTGAAAATAAAAGTGGGCAAAGATGAGATAGCCGATGATATTGAACGGATTCGGGCGATCAGAGCGCGCGTCGGCGCAAACGTGAAGCTGAGGCTGGATGCCAATCAGGGCTGGACGCCGAAAAAGGCAGTGACCGCCATTGGCAAAATGGAGGATGCCGGACTTGAGATCGAGCTAGTCGAGCAGCCCGTCCATAAAGATGATCTCGCCGGCCTGAAGCAGGTCACCGATGCGACCGAGACACCGATCATGGCTGATGAAAGCGTCTTTTCCCCGCAGCAGGCATTCCGCGTGCTGCAAACCAGAAGCGCCGACATGATCAATATTAAGCTGATGAAAGCAGGAGGAATCAAGCGGGCAGAGACTATCAATGCGATGGCGGAAACGTGCGGGGTGGAATGTATGGTCGGCAGCATGATTGAGACGAAACTCGGCATTACCGCGGCAGCCCACTTTGCGGCAAGCAAACGAAACGTGACAAGATTTGATTTTGATGCGCCGCTAATGCTGAAAACAGATATCATCCAAGGCGGCATATCATACAGCGGCAGTCAGATTACCATTCCTGACGACCCGGGGCTCGGCATTACCGGTGTCTTGTCGGCAGAGGAGGCGGAGAGATGAAAGCGGTCGTTACAGTTACTGTAGCCAATATATGGACGTCGCCGTCTTCTCCGCGACCGGCTGAAGCGCCGATGCTTAGAAATCCGGTGAACATCAGAAAATGGCTGGCGCACATGGGATATGAGGAGCGGCTTCAATTATGCACGGACAATCTTGTCCAAACACAGGTGCTCTTCGGTGAAGAAGTCATCGTGCTCAAGGAGGAGGGAGATTGGGCTTTTGTCGTCATTCCGGGCCAGCCTTCGAAAAAAGATGCGCGCGGCTATCCGGGGTGGGTGAAAACATGCCAGCTTTCTAAAAGCAGCTTTGGTACATCTCCTCATACCGTATGGATCACTAAGCCGACAGCTTTTTTATATAACAAAAACGGCGAGCGGGAATCGGAAATGAGTTTCTTAACGCGTCTGCCTGCCGCAGGTCAGCAGGATGGATGGATCAGGGTGCTGACTCCGTTCGGGGAACGATTTCTGAAAGAAACAGATGCCGGGGTGCTGCGGCACACGCAGGGAAGTGCGCATGACATCATCGAAACGGGAATGGCGTTTCTCGGTCTTCCTTATTTATGGGGCGGTCTGAGCGGATTCGGTTATGATTGCTCGGGATTTATGTTTTCGATTTTTAAAGCAAACGGCTATGCGCTGCCCCGTGATGCCGCAGACCAGGCACAGGCCGGGATCGGCGTGCCGGTAAGCGAAATGCAGCCGGGCGACCTTTTGTTTTTTGCTTATGAAAAAGGAAAAGGCGCCGTTCACCACGTGGGTTTGGCGATAGGCGGCGGGCGGATGCTGCACTCGCCGAAAACGGGTCAAACAATTGAAGTGCTCACGCTAGAAGGAACGATCTATGAACAAGAATTATGTATAATACGCCGCTGTTTCAGCGGGAAGGGGGAAAGGAAATGACGGCTTCTCCGCTCCTTGAAGTCAGCGGGCTTAAAATGCATTTTGACGCGGGCAGAAAGCAAACGGTTAAAGCGGTAGACGGTGTGAGCTTTCACATTCAAAAAGGGGAGACGTTCGGCCTTGTCGGAGAGTCTGGCTGCGGGAAATCGACGCTCGGCAGAGTCATCCTCCGCCTGTATCAGCCGACGGCCGGATCAGTATCATATGAAGGAACGGACATTCACAATATAAGCGCTGAAAAGCGGGCCGGTTTCTTTCGTAAGCTCCAGATGATTTTCCAGGATCCCTACGCTTCCTTGAATCCGCGTCTGACGGTGCGAGAAATCATTATGGAGCCGATGGACATCCACAAGCTGTACAATACGCGAAAAGCCCGCCTGATGGTAGCGGATGAGCTGCTTGAAGCGGTAGGTCTTCATCCCGACTTCGGCAGCCGCTATCCGCATGAATTCAGCGGAGGCCAGAGGCAGAGGATCGGCATTGCCAGAGCGCTCTCTTTGCACCCTGAGTTTATTGTAGCGGATGAACCGATTTCAGCCCTTGATGTGTCTGTGCAGGCCCAGGTCGTCAATCTGCTCAAGAAGCTGCAGAAGGAAAAAGGACTGACTTTTTTGTTTATCGCCCACGATTTATCGATGGTCAAGCATATCAGCGATCGCATCGGTGTCATGTATTTAGGGCGCATGATGGAAATTACGGAAAGCGGCGCGCTTTATCGCGAACCGCTTCATCCTTATACAAAGGCGCTTTTATCTTCGATACCGATTCCTGACCCTGAGCTGGAGGACAAGCGTGAACGGATTATTTTAAAGGGGGAGCTGCCAAGCCCGGTCAATCCGCCCGGCGGCTGCGTCTTCAGGACGAGATGCCCTGAAGCGATGGATGTGTGCGCCAAAGCCGCGCCTGAACTTGAAGAAGTAAAGGCAGGGCGGTTTGTAGCCTGTCACTTATACAAAAAAGAAAGCTGACTGATAAGCCAGCTTCAGGCTGTCGAGAAAACCTCGACAGCCTTTTTGAAATTTTAATCATACAATATACTGGTTTGATTCCACATGCAGAAACACCATATTTTGTGTCTCAGAACGAAAGAAATTAAAAATAGGAGGGTTTCTTTGACATACGTCTTTAAAACCCCCACTTTCTCTTTAATCTGAAGCTGACTGATAAGCCAGCTTTCTTTTTGATTAGGATTGATGCAAAAATGAAACGCAGACCGGATACGGAACAGATACGTCAGATTGCAGCAATGTCAGTCTGCCTGTTTCTTGATCACGTTCAAACAGGACGAGGTTTCCCGTCTCCTCATTTGAGGCAACGACGAATGCTTCAGATGGATCAAGCGCGAAATCCCGCGGCCAGTTTCCTTCTGTTGACACCCATTCAACAAGTGATAATTCACCGGAATATTGGTTGATCTTAAAGATGGCAATGCTGTCGTGTCCGCGGTTAGCGGCATAAAGAAATCGGCCGTCTTTTGAGATTCGAATCGCACTTCCTTGGGATTTGTCAGTAAAGCCCTCCGGTAAAGCGGAAATGACTTGAAGCTCTCTGAATTCGCCCAATGTCGGGTTATATTCAAGAGCGATGACTTCATTGCTGATTTCAGTCATCACATAGGCGTATTTTTCAGCCGGATGGAAAACAATGTGGCGCGGTCCTGAACCAGGCGCAAATGAATGGCTTTTCACTTCTTGCAGGACGCCTTCTTTCAATTGGTACGTGTACAGTTTATCCGTTCCTAAATCAACGGCCGCGATGTAATTGTGCTCAGGCGTAAAGCCTGCGAAATGCGTATGCGGTTTTTCCTGTCTGTCATGAGGGCCTGCCCCCGTATGAGCGGCTTCAGCAGCAGCTGCCTGAAGACTGCCGTCTTGACCGACCGGAAAGGCGTGAACTTTTCCGCTGTGATAATTAGCGGTTAAGACAAATTCATGTTTATCATCGACGCTGACATGGCACGGAGAAGGCCCGTCAATCAGCTGATGGTTCACAAATGTTAATTCCCCGCTTGTGCCATTGATCTGATAGGCAGCGACGCCGCCTTTTCCGTCTGTTTTTTCAATGGAATAAAGCATGCTGTTATCTGAATTCGGTGTAACATAAGTCGGGTTGCCGAGCTTTGCGGCCAGCTTCGGCCGGCTGAGCCGTTTTGCTTCTGTATCGAGTTCAAAACAATAAATGCCTTCACTTCCGCCTTTTGTATATGTTCCTGCGTATCCTATGTACTTAGCCATTCGGTTTCCCCCTCTAAAGTAATGTCTTCTCTATATTACCGCATCTTAGGGGAATCCGCCTTTTAAAATGTTTATGATCTCCTGACAATCGGCAAGGTGCAGCAACGGAAAGAACCCCCGGATTTAATAATTTCGGAAAGATCGGTTTCAATGACGCGATAGCCTCTTTTCTTCAGCTCGCTATTCGTATGGCGATGCTGCGGCAGGCTGATGATCGTTTTATGACCGATCGAAAGCACATTCGGGCCGAGCGTAAAATGTTCTTTTTCAGGTATTTCAATCAGTTCAAAACGTTTGGCAAGAAGGTCAATTTCTTTCTGCCGCAAGCCTTTACGGCAGTATAGCGCTTCAGTGTCCGATATAATATTAAACACACAGTCCAAATGCAAAAAATCCTCTTGCAATGGGATCGGCACAACGGTGTATTCCGGCAGCGCGTTTTCGAGCTCCGCAACAGCCGCTTGTTCTGTCCGATTGCTCAGACCGACGTAAACGGTATCACCTGCGATCATGACGTCGCCGCCTTCAATATTCGCTTCTTCCATGCGGATAAAAGGTATGTTCTCGTCTTCAAGCAGCTTTTGAAATGCCTTTTCTTCTCCCTGCCGGACAGATGCGGCCATATTGGAAATAAAGGCGGTTCCGCCTAAAACAAATCCGATATCCCGAGTGAATACTTGTTCCGGCAATTGGCGATTCTCAGGCAGCATGATGACTTCAATATGATGTGCTTTTAATATGCTGACGAAATCGCTGTGCTGTTTTTTGGCGATAGTGATGTCGATATTCTCATGTTCAAAAAACTTTTGCGTTTCATTAATAATATCTTTAATTGCCATATGTTCAGGCCGGCATAAAATGACCGTTTGTAAAGCATCATATTCACTGCGGCATGCCGGTTTCTGCTTGAATTTCGAAATGGATACGTCCATGTAAAATCCTCCTGTCCGTGGTCAATGTGCGTATATTATTCCCTTTAGTGAAGAATAATGAAACATTTCTGGCAGAACATCTTACCAACTTAACATTTAAAATTTTAGACAAAGCGGCGAAAGTATTGTTTAATAGGTGGTACAAAAGAATGACTCAATACGAGCAGACACCAAAGGGGAGTTTGAATGATATGAAGTTACCTGAATCGAGATTTTGCAAAGAAACAAGGGTGGTAAAAACAAGCCGGGTATTTCCGCTTGACACGAATAATCACAACACGCTGTTTGGCGGGAAGCTGATGAGTTACATTGACGATATCGCCTCTATTTCAGCAGCCCGGCACTGCCGATGTGAAACAGTCACAGCGTCAATGGATTCTGTGGACTTTTTGCGGCCGATCGGTCAAGATAATTCCGTCTGCCTTGAATCTTATGTCACCTGGGTAGGCACTTCGTCAATGGAAGTGTTTGTCAAAGTGATTAAGGAGCATTTAATGACGGGAGAACGGGAGCTTGCGGCCACATCATTTCTGACGTTTGTTGCCCTTGATGCAAACGGCAAATCCGTACCCGTCCCGAGAATCGTGCCGGAAACAGAGGAAGAAATTATGCTTCATAATACTGCCGTCCAGCGGGCCGCCGAACGAAAAAACCGCCTAAAGCACAGCAAGGCCCTGGCAGACGCGCTTGGTACGGATAAACCTTGGTAGGCGTCAGAATCGCCTTTTAACAGCGGTTTTTTTCAGGCTGAAAAAGGACTTTTCCTTCCGTATAGATAATTTTATACAGGGAAAGGAGCCGTGGCGCGTATGGGGAAAAACAAGCTTTCTGATACCATCCTGACAACCGGGCGGATCCGCCTGCGGGCAATGCAGGATAGTGATGAACAGAATTTGTATAAGCTGTTTACAGACGCGGAGGTCATGAAATATTATCCCTCTCTTAAAAGTAAACAGGAAACGAAGGAATGGATTGCTTGGAACAAACGATTGGCAAAAGGGTACGGGGTCAGTCTCTGGATAGCGGAAGAAAAGGAGACGAACGGATTTTTGGGCCAATGCGGGATCGTGCCGCAGACGGTTAACGGGAGCACGGTGATGGAAATCGGTTATATGTTTGCCCGCTGCCATTGGGGGCGCGGCTTCGCGACAGAAGCCGCAAAAGCCTGTCTGGAATACGGCTTCGGCAAACTTCATTACGGGCGTATGGCGGCGCTGATTGATCCGAATAACCGCGCATCCGTCCGTGTGGCAGAAAAGATCGGCATGACCACCGGCCAAACCGTAGAAAAATGGGGCAGACAGCTTGCGGTTTACGAAATAAAATCTGACAATTGAACGTTTTATCAAGGTGTAGTATGATACAACCAGACATGTTTTCTAGGGTTCCGCATGCATCACGTGGTCTGGTCCGAGAGAAAACACATATGCGGACATATCCCCGCATATGCACACGGAGGGAAAAAAGCCCGGGAGAGTCAATCTCATGAGAGACGACTGCCCTGGCTTTTTTGTATTGTCCGGAAAACAGAAAGGGTGAACAAGATGAAATGGAGTTTAGTCATTTTTGCGGCCGTATTTGAAGTCGTATGGGTCATCGGGCTGAAACATGCAGATTCAGCGCTGGCGTGGAGCGGCACGGCCGTCGGAATCGTCATCAGCTTTTATTTATTAATAAAGGCGGCAAGCAGCCTGCCCGTAGGCACGGTATATGCAGTATTTACCGGGCTCGGCACGGCCGGAACGGTGCTTTGTGAAATCATTCTGTTTAAGGAACAGGTGGCTCCCGTAAAAATCGTGCTGATCGGTGTTTTGCTGATCGGCGTCATTGGTTTAAAACTGGTAACGCAGGATAACCCTGAAACGAAGGAGGAGGGTGAATGATGCATTGGATCAGCTTAATTGCCGCGGGCCTTTTTGAAATGCTCGGTGTCATTCTGATAAATCAATATCAAAAAGAGAAAACGTTCAAGTGGATTCTTTTTATTATCGTTGGCTTTGCGGCTTCTTTTTCCCTTCTATCTTATGCGATGGAAACGATTGCGATGGGAACGGCCTATGCAGTCTGGACCGGTATCGGCACGGCCGGCGGCGCTTTGGCCGGTATTCTTTTCTACGGCGAGCAGAAGGATGCAAAGCGTATCTTTTTTATTGCGTTAATTTTATGCGCCGCTGTCGGACTGAAAATTCTTTCGTGAAATTGATTTTTATCAAATCTTAAGTATAATTTATAATTAGTTTACGAATTACAAAGATACGAGGGATTAAAAATATGAATTCATATATGACACAGCGGCTGAAGGAATACCGCGAAGGTAATGAGGAAAAAGGGCGCCTGCTCGTCAGCTGCCCCGACCAGCCGGGAATTGTATCGGCTGTGTCAGCTTTTTTGTTTGAACACGGCGCAAATATTATTGAGTCAAACCAATATACAACAGACCCTGAAGGCGGAAGGTTTTTCCTTAGAATCGAATTCGACTGCCTAGGCATTCGTGAGAAAAAAGAGGAATTAAAACAGGCATTCGCCTCAATCGCTGACACATTCAGCATGACGTGGAGCCTGACATTGGCAAGCGAGCTGAAGCGGGTGGCGATTTTTGTCTCGAAGGAACTGCACTGTCTTCACGAGCTGATTTGGGAATGGCAAAGCGGCAATATGATGGCTGAAATAGCGGTCGTCATCAGCAACCATGAGAATGCAAAAGAATTGGTTGAACCGCTGAATATTCCGTTCCATTATATGAAAGCAAACAAAGACATCAGAGCGGAAGTGGAGCGTCATCAGCTTGAATTGCTGAAGCAATATGACATTGACGTCATTGTACTGGCCCGATATATGCAGATTTTAACGCCTGACTTTGTATCGGCTCATCCGAATCGGATTATCAACATTCACCATTCATTCCTGCCGGCTTTTATCGGCGCGAATCCGTATAAACGGGCATACGAGCGGGGAGTGAAATTAATCGGCGCGACATCTCACTATGTTACGAACGATCTTGATGAAGGCCCGATTATCGAGCAGGATATCGAACGCGTTGACCACAGAGATCATGCCGACGACCTGAAAAATATCGGCAGAACCATTGAACGCAGCGTATTGGCAAGAGCCGTAAAATGGCACTTGGAAGACCGTGTGATCGTTCACGGAAACAAAACAATCGTATTTAATTAATTGACGGTCCGCCTGAGGAGGCGGGCTGTTTTTAGTGGAAAAAATATCTTGACAAGATACTTTTTTCTTTGCATAATATAAAAAAATCATTGAGCGTTGAAGAGGATTAGTACGCAGGACTTTCTGTGACAGAGAGCAAAATGGCCCGCTGAAACATTTTGCCGCATGAAACCTGCCGAACCTGCCTTGGAGCCTTGAGGGGAAAACTCAAGCGCGATAGCCTGGCGTTACAGGAAAGCGGAACGCGTGAAAAACGCGTTCAATCAAGGTGGTACCACGGAAAGCCCATTTCGTCCTTATATTCAGGATGAAATGGGCTTTTTTTTATGGAAAGTCGGTTTGGATTGATTGCCACGGAGGAGAAAACAATGAAAAAGCAAAGAATCGTTGTGAAAATCGGGAGCAGTTCGCTCACCAACAGTAACGGAAGTATTGATGAAGCAAAAATGAAGGAGCATGTTGAAGCCATTTCTTTGTTAAAGCAGGAAGGCCATGAAATGATCCTCATCACGTCAGGCGCCGTAGCTGCGGGCTTTTCTGCCCTCGGCTACCCGTCGCGCCCTGTTACGATCAAAGGGAAGCAAGCCGCGGCTGCGGTCGGTCAGACGCTTTTAATGCAGCAATATATGAGCCAATTAAAAAGGCACGGCCTCACTCCGGCGCAAATCCTATTGACGAGAATAGATTTCTCAAAAAGAGAACGGTATCGAAATGCGTATGCAACGATCATGGAATTATTGGAACGGGGAGTTGTGCCGATTATTAACGAGAATGATTCCACTTCAGTCGAAGAGCTGACCTTCGGCGATAATGACATGCTGTCCGCGCTTGTGAGCGGGTTGATACATGCGGACCAATTGATGATTCTCACCGATATTAACGGGCTTTACGATGCCAATCCGAATGAACAGCCCGACGCGAAACGGTTTGATTACTTGGATGACATTACGCCTGAATTGCTCGGTTACGCAGGCTCGGCCGGATCAAAGGTCGGCACCGGGGGCATGAAGTCAAAACTTCTCGCTGCCCAGACCGCTTTGTCCCTCGGGGTTAAGGTATTTATCGGAACCGGAAGCGGAAGAGAAAAGCTCAGCGCCATTTTAAACGGAAATGGAGACGGCACATATATCGGCGACAAAGAGTTATCCTCAGTGAATAATACGCGGCAATGGATCATGTTTCATTCTCCGATATCCGGGGAAATCATTATTGATGGAGGAGCGGAGCAGGCGATGATTCATAATGGCAGCAGCCTCCTTCCGGCCGGCGTTGCCGATGTCCGCGGCCATTTCCCGAAAGGGGCCGTGGTGGAAGTCAGAGGGCCCGGCGGCATCATCGGCAAAGGGCAGACGCATTACTCATCCGATCAGATTATGAAAGTCAGAGGAAAGCGGAGCGATCAACTCGCAGGCATGAAACAAGTTGAAGTGATTCATAGAGACGATTGGGTGAATTTATTTGACGAGGGGGAAAACACATGAGTGAAGTATTGCAAAAAGCGGCTTTGGCAAAAGAAGCGGCTGCCGAAATGGTCATGAAAACGACGGCGGAAAAAAACGAAGCGCTGCAATTCATTGCAGGCGGACTCAGAAACGAACGCCAATTGATTTTAACAGAAAATCAAAAAGATATTGAAGCGGGAAAAAAAAGAGGGCTGACACCTGACATTATCGACAGGCTGACCCTTGACGAAAAACGCCTTCTTGACATAGCGGACGCGGTGGAATTATTGATCGGGCTTAAAGACCCCGTCGGTGAAACATTGGAAACCATTCAAAAAGAGAACGGCTTATCTATCGAAAAAATCCGTGTGCCGCTCGGAGTCGTAGGTATGATTTATGAAGCCAGACCTAACGTAACCGTCGACGCGGCCACACTTTGCTTAAAAACAGGAAACGCGGTTGTGCTGCGGGGGAGTTCGTCAGCGATCCACAGCAACAAAGCGCTTGTCAGCGTGATGAAACGGGCGCTTGGGCTTTCAAAGCTTCCGGTCGATGCGATTCAGCTTATCGAAGATACAAGCAAAGAAACCGCGAAGCAGCTTTTTACATTAAATGACGGATTGGATGTATTAATCCCGCGCGGCGGCAAAAATCTGATTGATCTGGTGGTCAGGGAATCGACCGTGCCCGTGTTAGAAACCGGAGCGGGGAACTGCCATGTATACATAGATGAATCAGCAGATCCAAAAATGGCAAGTGAGGTCGTGATCAACGCCAAAACACAGCGGCCTTCCGTTTGTAATGCGATTGAATCTCTTTTGATTCATGAAAACTGGGCGAATGAGCACGGTTTAGAGCTATTGAACCAGCTTGTAAAAGCAGGAGTGGAGCTTCGCGGGGATCACGTCATATGCAAGATGAAGCCGGAAGCAAAACAAGCAGAAGAGGCCGATTGGGGAGCGGAGTATCTGGCGCCGATTCTCAGTGTGAAAACAGTGCCGGACGTCCGGGAGGCAGTCCGCCATATCCAGCGATACGGCACAAACCATTCTGAAGCCATTCTGACTGAAAATAACGAAAACGCGGCATATTTCCAGACGGCCGTCGATGCTGCCGCTGTATATCACAATGCATCTACCCGATTTACAGACGGCTTTGAATTCGGATACGGAGCCGAAATCGGCATCAGCACGCAAAAACTCCATGCGAGAGGACCGATGGGGCTGCCTGCGTTAACTTCAACAAAGATCATTATCAAAGGAAACGGACAAATTCGCGTATGACCGTTTAAAGCTTATCCCTTTTCAGGGGTAAGCTTTTTTTATGTTGCGGAAAGATTGACGTCTCTATTTAAATTGTGTACAATATAATTGTATAAAATATATTAGAGGTGAATATCATGACAAAACCATTATTTACTGCAACAGTATCAGCCGCCGGCGGAAGAGAAGGAAAAGTAACATCATCTGACGGGGTGCTGAACCTTGATGTCGCAATGCCGGGAACGCCGCGTGCGAAACAGCTGGAACATGCAACAAATCCTGAACAGCTGTTTGCTGCCGGATATTCCGCCTGCTTTGACAGCGCCCTTCAGCTTGTAGCGAGAAAAGAGCGCCTCAAGATTGAAACAGAAGTCACAGCACACGTAAGTTTATTAAAAGATGAAGCGGATCAAGGCTATAAACTCGGCGTTTCCCTGCAAGTCAAAGCGTCCGGTATCGATAAAGCGGATCTGGAAGCACTCATCCAAAAAGCCCACGGTGTCTGCCCTTATTCAAAAGCAACAGCCGGGAATATTGAAGTGAAGCTTCAAGCAGCAGAATAAAAAAATGAGGATGCCTGATGAAGGGCATCCTCATTTTATGCAGTGCAATGTTTTCAACAGCTCATAAAGGGAGCGCTTTAACTGCTTTAATTCTTCTTCAGAACGCCCCGTCTGCTCGAGCATGACAATGGGAATATCCGCCGCCGTTTCCTGTAAAGCCCGTCCTTCATCCGTCAGCCGGATGGTGACGGACCGTTCATCTTCTGCCGATCTTTTTCTCATAATGATTCCGTGCTGCTCCATCCGCTTGAGCATCGGAGTGAGGGTTCCGGAATCCAGATACAGGAGCTCACCCATCCGTTTTACATTCAGCTCCTCATGTTCCCATAATAAAAGCAGGGCCAAATATTGCGGATAGGTCACATTCAGCTTATCAAGAAGGGGTTTATATCTTTTTGTCATTTCCCTTGAGCTTGCATACAGCAAAAAACAAAGCTGATTCTCCAGTTTCATATGTTCAAATTCTTTTTCTGCCATGATTTCACCAACTCTTTGTTAACGTTACTCCTATTGTATCCGAAAAATGACCTATTTCCTATTCCTATCATGTTTAAAAATATGTGCATGGGTAATATAAACAATAAGTACAATGAGGAGGCTGATAACAAATGGCACTATTTACTTCAAAAGCGACCGCAGTCGGCGGACGGGCAGGGCATATCAAATCAGACGACGGCGTGCTGGATTTTAATGTCGTCATGCCGAATGAAAAAAAAGACGGAGAAACCGGAACAAATCCTGAACAGCTTTTCGCAGCGGGATATGCAGCTTGTTTCGGGGGAGCGCTCGAGCTCGCAGCCAAAAAACATAAAATCGACATAAAATCCGAAATCGAAGGGCAAGTCAGCCTTATGAAGGATGAAAGCGACGGCGGATTTAAAATCGGCGTAACGCTTGTCATTGATACAAAAGGGCTGGATAAAGAAACAGCACAGAAACTTGTTCAGGAAGCCCACGAGTTCTGCCCATACTCAAAGGCAACAAGAGGAAATGTTGATGTCAAACTTGAGCTGAAATAAAACTGGCAAACATCCCGTATCAGGCGTACGGGATGTTTTTTAATGCTGAAAACATCAGTAATGATCTCTTCTCTCTCGGAATAAGAATAATATATAGCGCATCATACACCATGAGAAACGAGGGAGAAATCGATGTCTCTTCCAAACATACCGAACATCACCCCCGACGTTACACTCACCAGATGTGAAACCCTGAATCTCCTACTTTCATCAGTGGCAATGGAAGAAATCGGGCTATCCCATATTTTGCAGGCGGAGGCGGAAAAAATCCAAACGTATCTCGACGCTTTCGATGATCCTCCATTCCGGGAATTGTTAGGGTTAAATAGAAGCACAGAACGGCTCTTGCGCACTGTCATGAAATCACAGCTCCTTTTGCAGACAAAGCTGGAGGATATTATCTATTTACAGGACTCTCAGCTCTGTATGGACCCCAATGATCCTGATGATCCGGACGAACCCGATGATCCAGACGATCCATGGGACCCTGACGACTCCTGTGATCCAGACGACCCGGACGATCCGCGGGACCCTGAAGACCCCAATGATCCTGAAGACCCTGATGACCCGTACTTTCCGAATCCGCCGCCTGATGCTGATCCATGTGACGGGCTGTTTTACGGCCCCATTGATTGCTGTGAGTGTGAGGATTGTGAAGGTGTGGAATGTAAGGAGAGCGGCAGTAAAGAAGACAGAGAGGAACGTTCATAAAATGAGAGACGGGTGAAACAGATGCCGTATCAAGAAATAAAAAAGGCCCGCAAGGCATCGTTCGAAGCCATGCATTGTCTCACAATCGCTTTGTTAAATATATTAACCATCACAGTCGATAAGAGGGGAAATTCAAACTATAAAGAAGAGATCAGGTTATTTTCCGCATTGTGCCGCTGGCAGATGGAAACGGGCGGGCGGCTGTTTTTAATGATCAGTTTGGAAAGGGAGCAGAAGCATATGTATGAGAGGCACTTTCATGAAATGAAGGCTGTTGCGGCCCGTACGAAAAAATTCATTTCTGAATGCCCCAGGGAATTTCAGGCACATCCCATTACGAAACAGGCGATAAGGCTGCTTCAGCAATGGCAGGAACATGAAATAGAAACACCTGCTGAATCCGCCATCAGATGGGTCCGTCCAACTGTCGTAACGATGAACGGAAAGCCAGGACGGCCTTGGTTCAATCAACAACTCCAAAAACGAGAAAGGTGAGAAAATGAACGGAAATCCGGAGCGTAAGCTGACTCTTTGTATGATTGTAAAAAACGAAGAACGCCACATTTCCCGTTGTTTATCAAGTGTACAAGACATCACGGATGATATCGTTATCGTAGACACGGGATCACAGGATAATACAAAAGCCATTTGCAGAAGCTTTAATGCCAAAGTGTTTGACTTTCAATGGGAAAATGACTTTTCAAAGGCGAGAAATTACGGCCTGCAGCATGCTGAGGGAGATTGGATTTTAATATTAGACGCTGACGAGGAGATTGATCAGGAGACGGGCAGTTTTTTAACCTCGCTGCTGCATGATGAATTGCCGAGCCGCGGCCTCTTAAAAATCGTAAATTATACGGGGAAGCTCTTAGACGAAAACGAAGCGTTTGAAAGCATGCAGCCAAGGCTGTTCAGAAACAGGCAAGGCCTCTATTATCAAGGCAGAATACACGAAACGATCACATCCGCCAATGAGGAAGATAACAAAGCTTTTTTTACCCTGCCTTGTGTGATTCATCACTATGGCTACTTGGAGCAAGAAGAAAAAGTAAAGCAAAAACATAAACGGAACATCAGCATTTTAAATGAAGAGCTTTCTCAGGAAAATCCCGATCCTTGGCTTGTCTATCATTTGGCAAGTGAATGCTATAGAATAAAAGATTATGAAAAAGCGCTGCACCTTGTCAACGGTTCGATTTTTCAGTTTTTAAGTGAAAAACGGATGCCGCCGTCTCTCTTATATTATTTAAAATATACGATTTTACTTGAGTTAAAAAGGTATGATGAAGCGGAGCAGGGAATTGATAAAGTGCTCAGGCTGTACCCTGATTACAGCAATCTGCACTATTATAAAGGCCTTGTTTTATACCATCTTAAAAAGTACCGGGCAGCGATAAAAGCATTTGAAAGCGGAACGCAGATTCAAGAAGAAAACGCGGAACACCTTATTTTAAAAGGAGCCGCTGACTTCAGGGCTTTTTATTACATGGCAATGTGCCATGCCGAATTAAATCATGAGATGACGGCCATCGCTTACGCCAAAAAATCCGTAAAAGCCAATCCGCAATTCAAACCGGTGCAAGCGCTTCTGTCTCAATTAAAAAAGGATCAGCGGACAAACGCCTGATCCTTTTTTTTATCTGCACTCAGGACAAACGGATAATGTTTAAAGCCGCTCCCGCACTGCCCCCAAGCAGCGCAGCTTCACCCAATAATCCGAACAGCTGCAGCTGAATTGCACTTCCGGCAGCCAGAGAAACAATAAAGGAGTTATTAAAATTTGCCAAAGATGCGACCGGAGCAATAATCGAACTTGTAAATGCTGTACCATTAATTAAAACACGTGAGCGTACCAGTAATCCGGCCGTTAAATTGATCTGGTAAGAGATATAATATCTCCCTGCCGGTTCGACAGTAAACACAGTGTTTGCCGCATTAACCGTAATATCAGCAGAAAGGTTCTGATCATTCGGCAAGGAAAGGGTTGTGCCGCCGACAACAACTGCGACAATACCGCCTCCCGTATTACTTGCAAAGGCAGAAGTTGAGGTTAGACTGGTTCCTGTGATGCCGGTCGGTCCGGTGCCACCCGTCGCACCCGTTACGCCAGCCGCGCCCGAAACGCCGGTCGGCCCGGTAATTCCATCAGCACCTGCGGCGGCTAAAAGCATATAATCAGGCGAAGCTCCCGGAGTTCCTGCAGGACTGTTTACATTGACGACATAGGAGCTTCCGTTAAAAGTGACGGTTTGCCCTGCCGTATAACCAGGTGCGGCGAGGGGATCAAACGGAACAATGCCTTGCAGTCCCGCTCCGGTGACACCCGTCGGTCCGGTCGGTCCTGTTGCGTCCGTTGGTCCAGCCAATGTAGGAATATTTGAGATACTGTCCAATTTCGATCCGAGAAGCAGCTCTTGTTTCATTAAGCTGTCAAGCGTATCGCGGACGCTCTCATTCAAGTTCAGAATATCAGCAAGGCTGGATGGCGGTCCCGTTAACCCGGGAAGAGTTCCGAGCGCGTAATGTATTTTTTCCCCTTCCGCATTCAGAATATGGGCCATTCCCAGCTCTTCCATAGCAATAGATGAAAGCAGAAGGTTAATGGTATCGTCTCTGGAAAGTGTAACGACAGGGGTGATATTAGGTAAATTAGGCTGTGACACAATGTCCTCCCTTATAAATTAATATAGGATCACTCAAGTTTCGTGCGGTTAAAGAGGATCCCTTCAAGAAAAAAATCAGTACTGTATAAATATATTCATTTGTTCTGTCCAAGTTTCTGAAATGATTTCCTGAATTGGCCAATTTGAGCTTGCGAAAACACCTGCCGTTTCAGCAGGTGTTTTCCAAGCGTCAAAAGGAGCCGAATGTTCAGAAAGGCTCACTTGATAAAAAGGGATCTTTCTTTCTGATGTCTGTCGTATATAAAAGAGTCATCAAAGCCCGCTTCAGCGGCATCCGCGTGACTGGAGGCATAATAACCCGCTTTCGGCCTTGCCGAGTAAATAGCGCCCTGCATGCATTTCGGATCGCCGTGACTTCAGCACGGGCGGCCGGATCGTTGCTTGTCGTCACATTATTTTGGTCTTCGGCGTTAGTGCCGTACTTAACGATAACTGCGCCAAACGGCCCCCTGCGCCGCGATTGACTCCCCCGGCAGCAAGAGTGACAGCCCGTTTTACAAATTGAGAATGATGATTCATCTAAGCTTCCCACCAGTTGATCGAATGCTTTAAGGTTTAGCTGAATATGAAAATAAAAAATCAGCGGGAATTTAGAACATCTATTAAAATAGAAAACAGAGAAGGGGGAGAAGCATGCTTTATTTATATTTCGTCAGACACGGACAAACTGTATGGAATACGGAAAAAAGAATGCAGGGCTTGCAGGACTCAGAGGTGACCGAAAAAGGTCTCCGTCATGCTAGGGCGCTTGGAGAAAGAGTAAAAGATATTGATTTTCAAAGGATATATACAAGCACGAGCAAACGGACGGAGGACACGGCTAAGGCGATAGCGGGGACCCGTGATATTCCGCTTGTGAAAGACGCTCTATTTTGCGAAATGGCGCTTGGTGAATGGGAAGGAAAAAAACAAGAAGAGGTTGAAAAAGCAGACCCCGAGCGGCTGCGTGCTTATTTTCATCAGCCTGCCGCATATGAGCCTTCGGCGGGGGAAAGCTTTGCCGAACTTGAAACGAGAGCCAAGGAGGCGCTTCACATGTTAACGCGGCGCCATGCATCCGGGCATATCCTTGTCGTCTCTCATTCTGTCTTTATCTTAATGGTTTTGAACATCGTGAAACAGCGGGAGCTTTCCGAACTTTGGAACTCTTCCTATATTCATGATACATCTCTGACTGTACTGGCAGTTGACGAAAACGGGAACATCACCATTGAAAAAGAAGGGGACGGCTCACACCGTGATATGATCGATTCATTATAATAGAAAAAACCATCCGCCTGAAAACGGATGGTTTTTTTCGTCATACAAGCTGAGCTTGCTTCTTTCTGGCCTGCTTCGCCGCATCCACCATATTTTTTAAAGCTGCAACGGTTTCTTCCTGCTGTCTTGTTTTAAGCCCGCAGTCCGGGTTCACCCAGAAACGGTCAGTCGGACACACTGCAAGCGCGTCATCGATAATTTGATAGATTTCTTCAGTAGCCGGAACACGCGGGCTGTGAATATCATATACGCCGAGCCCGAGGCCTTTTACGTAAGGGTGTTCTTTTAAGTATTCTAAAAATCCTCCATGGCTTCTGCTGTGTTCGATCGTAATTACATCTGCGTCAAGGTCATTAATCGTATCAACGATATCTTCAAAGTTGCTGTAACACATATGTGTATGGATTTGCGTTTCATTTTTCACAGAAGACGTCGTTAATCTGAATGCTTCTGCAGCCCATGTTAAATATTCATCCCAATCCTGCGTTTTTAACGGAAGCCCTTCCCGAAGCGCAGGTTCATCCACTTGGATAATCTGAATGCCGGCATCCTCAAGCGCTTTTACTTCTTTTCTGAGGGCGAGGCCGATTTGGAAGGCGATTTCTTTTCTGGAAATATCCACACGCGGGAATGACCAGTTTAAAATGGTAACAGGGCCCGTCAGCATGCCTTTCAGATGTTTTTCTGTCAGCGATTGGGCGTAAACCGTATCCTTTACAGTCATCGGTTCGATAAATTCGACATCTCCGAAAATGACCGGCGGACGGACGCAGCGTGAACCGTAAGATTGCACCCAAGCATATTTTGTAAAGGCGAAACCGGCGAGTTTTTCACCGAAATATTCAACCATGTCCGTCCGTTCGAATTCTCCGTGAACGAGTACGTCGAGGCCGATTTCTTCCTGGATGTCAATCCAGCGTTTTGTTTCTGCATTAATAAATGCTTGGTACTGTTCATCAGTCCACTCTTTTTTCCGCCATTTTTGACGTGCGCTGCGCACTTCAGCAGACTGCGGGAAGCTCCCGATCGTCGTCGTCGGCAGAAGGGGAAGGCCGAGCGATTCATTCTGAAGTGCGAGACGCTCTTCAAACGGCACAGGACGGGAAAAATCTCGTTCTGTCAATTGATTAAGCTCATCTTTTTGATCGGAGTTTGCTCCTGTAGCGAAAGTTTTCAAAGCATCCAGAGCGGCTTTGGATTGCTCAATCTGTTCGCTGATCGCGGCTTTTCCGGACAGAAGCCCTTTCTTCAAGACATCAAGTTCAGCTAATTTTTCTTTTGCGTATGACAGTCCGTTCAGCAAATCCTTTTCCAGGTGCTCGTCAGGATGTTTCGCTACCGGGACGTGCAGCAGACTGCTGGAAGGCTGAATCCACAACTCTTCAATATCTGCGTGCTCGAGAATGTCTAAAACCGCATCAAGGCGTTCCTCAGCATCGATCTTCCAAATGTTGCGTCCGTCGATCACACCTGCTGCCAGCACTTTATCTTTCGGGAAGCCGTGCGATTTCAGCTGTTCAAGGTTTCTGCCTTTATCATGCACGAAATCAAGCCCGATGCCTTGTACCGGATAAGAAATCAGTTCTTCGTAAGCATCAACGGAATCAAAATACGTTTGTAAAAGAACATTCAAGCCTGACAGCTCTTTTGTGATTTCTTCATAGAGTTCTTTTGCGGCGCGGACATCCTCAGAAGAAGCTGTCACGAGCGCAGGCTCATCAATTTGAACCCATTTGACGCCTTCTGCTTCAAGCTCTTTCAAAAGCTGGACGTAAAGAGGGACGAGGCGTTTTTGAATGGCTTTCGCTTCTGATTGTTCATAGCCTTTGGCAAGCGTGACAAATGTGAACGGGCCGACGATAACAGGTTTTGTTTCCGCTCCGAATTCTTCTTTGATCCGGCGGTAATCGTCAAGCTGCTTGTTTCTTGTTAAGCGGAATTCCAGGCTTTCGTCATATTCAGGAACGATGTAATGGTAGTTGGTATTAAACCATTTTGTCATTTCACTAGAAACGGCATCTTTTGCGCCGCGGGCAATGGCGAAATATGTATCAACGGGATCGGTAATGCTGCGGAACCTTTTCGGAATCCAGTTAAAGCTGACGGCTGTATCAAGTACGTGGTCATAATGGGTGAAATCAGACACCGGCACAATATCGATATGCTGATCAAGCTGTGTTTTGACCGCGGATAAAAATAATCCGTCAAGTTCCTTAAGGAATGTTTCTTTGTCGGTATTTCCTTTCCAATACGCCTCAAGCGCTTTTTTCCATTCTCTGTTCAAGCCGATTCTCGGAAAGCCCAGATTCGAAGTTTTAATTGTTGTCATTATGTCTCCTCCTTTAGTGAGATGTAACAAAAAAGCCTCTTTCTCATGAGAGAAAGAGGCTTTAACATCAAAAGTCAGCCTCTCTTATCTCTCAGATCACGTCTGATGGAATTAGCACCGTGCCTTAAGAGACAATCGTCTCGGCGCAAAAATCACGCGCCCCATTTCACAATGGTATTACGGTCGGTTGCTGTTGGGGTCAAAAGGCCAATCCCTCGCCCAACTCTCGATAAGAGAAATTATTTTAATTTTTTTGAAAAGTTACATCATTTGTTGGTTATCTTAACAGCTTATGAAGATCGCTGTCAATAGAAAATCTCATATTTTAAAAACTGAATATCTGACAAATGAAGATAACATTATATGAAAAAAATATTATAGAGACAGCAGCTGTGACTGTTCGGCTTTTTCCATCAGCACGTCAGGCGCGTCTAAATAAATAAATCCGTTCCCCGCTAATGTTTTGGCAATATTAAGCGGAAGCGTCCGGCGTACAAGCTGGGCATAAACTTCAGCCTCAGACAGCGTTCGCTGAAAAGCATCTTGTTCAAGCCCTTTAATCAAGGCGAGCGCTCCGCTCACATGCGGGGCTGCCATTGAAGTGCCCGTCAGCTTTCCGTATTTATGATTAGGGAGGGTGGAGAGAATATTTTCTCCTGGAGCGACAAGGTCAATTTCTTTATTTGCGTTTGAAAATTCAGACGATTCTCGAGCTACGGAAACCGATCCGACTGCAATGACTTCGTTGTAAGCAGCGGGATAAGAAAGCTCTTCTGTCCGCTCGTCTCCGTCACCTTCATTTCCTGCTGCGCAGACGACCAGTACGCCGTTTTTCACGGCATTTGTGACGGCTTCTTTCAGCTCCGGCACATCGCTCGGTCCGCCGAGTGACATGGAAATAATATCAGCCTTTTGTTCAACCGCATAATTAATGCCGTTAATAATCCATTCATATTTTCCGCTGCCGTTTTGACCGCCGAGCACCTTGACGATTAACAGGCTTGCCTCTGGCGCAACCCCGGAAATTCCGCCGTTTGCATCATTAGCAGCAATCGTTCCGGAAACATGGGTGCCGTGTCCGTTATAATCGGAAATCGCATCCTCTTTGCCTCCGTCATCATCTGTAAAATTTTTACCGCCGATAATCCGATCTTTTAAATCGGGGTGGTTCGTGTCGCAGCCTGTATCAAGAACCGCGATTTTAATATCTTTGCCTTTAAACCCTTTTGCCCACAATTCTGGCGCCTTAATCACTTTAATACCCTCAGGAAGCTCGTTCACATCCATCATCTGCTCATTCGTGACATACGGGATCAAGCGCATTTCACCATTCATAAAAAAGCCCTCCTTTTTTATGTTTGCAAGTGGATACAAGGGTGTTGCTACTATTTTATGGCAGGGACCGCTGCTTGGAAAGAGTCATTTGAAGCATTTTGACAAATCAGGCGCAAACCATTGCACTAATTATTTTCAAATAAATGGATAGATTAACAGCTTTCACTGTGAATCGGCACCCGCTGACGCTATAATTGGAAATGGGAAAGGAGAAGAGGTATGAAACTAAATGAAGCATTATACGAATATTTTTCAGGACAGGTTGATCAAATTGCAAAAGATTGGATCGACACAATGGAAGAAACAGACCCCAATTCGATCTATTCCTTGACGAATCCGGTTATGACAGAAGAACTGCTTGAGCAGGATAAAGAATTTTACCGGCATATTAATAACATGTATATCAAACCGGAAAAGGAATTTTTGGAAGAGTTCGAACGGTGGGTGATCGAGCTTGCGAAGGACCAGAAGCATTTAGACACACCCGTTCAATATGTGGTCCGTGAATTTATGAGAAACCGGACGCTGTACAAAAGCTATTACGATGCGTTTGCCGATTCTCACGAGTCTTTGTTTGCACGGGGAGAAAGGAAGAAATGGGAGGATTTAATCGTTCAAGTATTTGATTTTACCATTTATACGTTTGTTGATCATGCCGAGCATAATTCGAAAATGCAGCTGAACGCGCAGCGGGAAATGATATTAGAATTAAGCTCGCCGGTCATCACACTCAGCAAACGCACGGCCCTTTTGCCCCTTGTCGGCGATATCGACACTGAGCGGGCTAAATTTATTCTTGAAAACACGTTGAGCACCTGTGCAGACAGGCGTGTCGAGCATTTGTTAATCGACTTGTCGGGCGTGGTGGTCGTGGATACGATGGTGGCGCACCAAATCTTTAAATTGATTGAGGCGCTTAATTTGATCGGAGTCAAATCGACCTTATCCGGAATCAGGCCGGAAATCGCCCAAACGGCCGTTCAGCTCGGTATTAATTTCTCAAATATCACGATTAAGTCAAACTTGGCTCAAGCGCTTAATTATAATCAGTGACAGAAGCGTACATAACAAAAACAGGCTGCCGAATCGTCTCCGGCAGCCTGTTTTTATAAAAAGAATAAAGAGACAGTATAACTTGCGCCAAATAATAAAAGGACGAGCAGGAAAAAGAACCAGTCGCCGCCCCGCACAGTCACGGTCCTGTAAAACGTACGGTTTCGGCTGCCTGTAAAACCTTTTGATTCCATTGCGATGGCTGTGCGTTCTGCTTTCCGGATCGCACCTGCCAAAAGCGGAATGGTATAGCGTGTAAAAGCGGACAGCTTTCCTTTCAGGCCGGATTCAGTCACAGCGCCTCTGATTCTGTGCGCCTGCCTGATGATCCGGATCTCGTCTTTCAGAAGAGGAAGAAACCGAAATCCGGCGATAATGCCGTACGCAAGCTTCGGCGGCAGCTTGCACTGCTGAATGAGACTCAGCATAAACAGAATCGGATCGGTTGTGAAAATAAACATCATCGACAAAGCAGAAAAACATAAAATGCGAAAACCGATCGAAATGCCGAGCGCCGCGTTGTCACTGTTGACGGAAATAGGACCCAGCCGGAACAGCAGGTTGCCGGCAGTTGTCGGGACGTTTCCGAAAACGGCCGCTGTCCATAAGCAGCCGAAGGCAAGAATGAAAAACGGAACCGTAAACAGAAGCCATTTTTTCAGCGGAATCCGGCCTGCCGTTATGACACCTGCCACGATGATAATGTAAAACAAAGCGGGCGTATATGGATTATAAATAAACGACAGCATCACGACACAGCAAAGGACAGCCGCCGCTTTTATCGTCGGGTTAACAGCTTGCAGCCGGTGATTCATGTCTCTGCCCCCCATCTTGTCTCATCCATTCATACTTCAGCGGCAAAGCCAGCTTTGCCTGTTCAACGAGCTCGTGCCGTTCAGAAAACAGAAAGTCAGGTGACCCATAGTAAACCAGGTTCGTATCATGAAGCACAAGGATGCTGTCGGCATAGTCGGAGACAAGCTCCATATCGTGTGTCACCATTAGAACCGCCGTTCCTTCTGCCTGAATCTCTTGAAGCATTTGCATACATTCACGCGCCGTTTTTGCGTCTTGGCCGAATGTCGGCTCATCAAGCAGCAGCATTTTTACATCGTGCATCAGCATTGTCGCAACGCTGAGCCTGCGTTTCTGTCCTTGGCTTAACGAAAACGGATGATACGAGACATAGCGCCGGAGTCCGAACCGGGTTAACAGCTGAAGGGCTTTCTCCTTCACTGCTTTATGACGTTCAAAGCCGAATAGCAGTTCATCCATGACTGTGTCAGTGACAAACTGGTGCTCAGGATTTTGGAATACAAATCCCATGTGGCGCCGCAGCTCTTTTTCAGAATAGGAATCAACCGGTCTCCCGTCTATTTCAATCAGTCCGCTCTCCGGCCGATTCAGCCGGGCAAGCACTGAGAGAAGCGTGGACTTTCCGGTGCCGTTAGGCCCGGCAATCGCAGTGATTGAGCCTTTTTTCACGGAAAAGCCCAGGTTCTGAAAAATCGGTTTCGATCCTCTTTTAAATGACAGATCATGAACGCGGAGCGCATCTTCTGAAGAAGGCTTGATCCCGCCGTTATCCGAAAAGGGAGGGAACGGCTCGTTAAAAAGGGTTTCTTTGCACAAAGTAAAAGGGAGATGAAGATGCTTCTGCAAAGTAATGACGCGCGGAATGGTTATTCCGAGCTGCGTCAGCTCATCAAGCTGAAATTGAAAGATGTCTTTTGTCAGCCCGTCCATCACTTTCCGCCCCGATTCGTCAAGCACAATCGTTCTGTCCATCCACGGCGCCCAATGATCGAGCTGATGTTCAATAACGAGAAGGCCGAAGCCTTTTTTCTTTTGGAGTTCCCTGATCAGCTGTACGAATTCACGCGCAGAATAAGGATCAAGCTGAGCTGTCGGTTCATCCAAAATAATAAGTTCAGGCTCCATTGCGATAATACAAGCGAGCGCGACTTTTTGCTTTAACCCGCCTGACAGGGAAGCGATTGTCCGCTTCTTCAAGTGGGGAATTTCGAATTTTTCCAGCACATCATCAATGATCCTGTCCATGTCTTCTTTTGCATATTGCAGATTTTCCAGCCCGAAGGCGATTTCATCCTCAACCGTCAGCATGCAAAATTGCTGATCCGGATCTTGAAACACCGCGCCGATTGATTTGGCGGCAGGCTCTGACAGATCTGAGAGGGGTGTCCCGTATAAGGCAACACGGCCTATTTGAACCGCGTCGCACGCTTCCGGATAAAGGCCGTTTAAGCAAAGGGCAAGCGAGCTTTTGCCGCACCCGCTCGGACCGAGCAATAAGGCACGTTCTCCTTTTTTTATCTGAAATGATACGTCTTGAATAATCGGTTTTTCATCCTCTTCATAAGAAAATGTCAGACGGTCAACCGTGAGAAGCGGATCAGATGCCTGCATCTTGGGTCACCTGTTTCTTTTTCTTTTTGAATGCCTTTCCGAGCGCCATTCCGTTCAGCACGCCCGTATAGGCAAGCGAGTCGCTGATCACTTTTCCGAGAAGCCCGGCAAGAATCGCACCGGAAGCAAGACGGATGATCAGCATAACTGCCAATAAACCCGGATTCAAAACAGAGTAGCCGGAAACAAACAAATCATAAATAAAGCTTGTCACAGAAGAACCCATCCCCGCCAACAGCAAAACAGGCAGGGAATAGACCCGCCAGCGTGTGGCTAAAAAGACGGCTTCCGCTCCCAGCCCCTGCGCAATTCCTATCAGAATGACCATCGGGCCTGACGGATTTCCGAGAAGGCACTCCACAAATGCGGCAATGATTTCAGAAATAAGCGCCGCTCCGGGTTTTTGAATGATGTATGCAGCAATAACCGATACGATAAACCAAATGCCGTAAATCGGTTCATAGCTCATCCGGCCGAAAAAACCGGCCGCTATATTGCTTAAGTGAGTAGACAATAAATAGATGACGGCGAATACAACACTGATGACTGACATGACAACAATTTCTCTCATTTTCCAGTTCTTCATATTTAATCTCCTGCTTTCTTGTCTGTTGGATTATCGGCTGCTATTGAATACTGACTTCGTTACAGGAAATGGCCATTCGGCTTCATCATTTTCGTTTCCCTCCCGTTTTTAAATGAAAATAAAAAACTGCATATCCAAGGGAATATGCAGCAACAGAACGAAAACGCATGGAAAATAAACCGCGCTTCGGTCAATCTGCACTTCCCCACGCTGGTATTATCCAGATCGGGTTATGAGGGATCAAAACACGCCGCAGCATGTTTTATCTCAGCCATTACAGCACCCCTAGTGCGTTTCCTATACAGTTTTTTATGATGACATCATCATAGTTGATCAATTCTGATTTGTAAACAGCTTTTCCCGGTTGAAGAGAGGAATCGGGCCGGACTGTCATTCATAAAGATAGGAAGAGGGTTTATCGCGCGCCTTTTTTTACAAAAAGGAAATGGAGGACTCCTATGTTTGTTCATACAGTGCAGTCTGGCGACACGTTATTTTCAATAAGCAGGAGATACGGATTTCCTGTTGACCGGATCAGAAGCGTCAACGGGCTTGAGGAAACGAATATTGTTCCGGGGCAAGCGCTGCTTATTCCTCTTTATGAATATACGGTTCAGCCGAATGATACGTATGCCGTCATCGCGAGAAAGTCTTATGTTTCGCAAATGCAGCTGATGCAGGCCAATCCCGCGATTTTGCCAAACCGTTTACAGGCGGGAATGAAGGTGAGGATACCTGACATCTCAAACTACCTTGCCGGCACTCTGCAATTTTATGTCATTCGGACACCTGAAGCAGACAGAGCGTTAATCAACGATTATGCACCCTATTCATCAGCCATATCGCTGTTTGAATATCATTTTGGCCCAAATGGGGATCTTCTGAATGACTTAAATGACAAAACAGCGATTGAAACCACGTGGAAAAACAGAGTGCGGCCGCTTGCCGTCATTACGAATCTGACGGGCGGGGGGTTCAGTTCTGACCTTGCCCATCAAGTGCTGCAAAATCCGTCAGCCCGGGCGAACCTCGTCAACAATATCGTGAGTTTGACCACAAGAAAGGGGTATGGCGGCGTAAACATTGATTTTGAACGGATCAGTGAAGCCGATCGTGATCTTTTCACAGGCTTTCTCCGTGAATTAAAAAACCGGCTTTCCCAGCATCAGCTTGCCTTAACCATATCGGTTCCGGCTAAAACAAGTGAAGGGGTGCCTTGGCTTCGCGGGTATGATTACGGCGGAATCGGTGCTGTCGTCGATTACATGTTTATTATGGCGTACGATTGGCACCATGCGGGCAGTGAGCCGGGAGCTGTTGCGCCTTTGACCGAGGTCAGGGAAACAATCAATTTTGCCATCAGCAGGGTGCCGAGAAGAAAAGTGATTCTCGGTGTTCCGCTGTATGGCTATGATTGGCTCATTCCGTACAAACCGGGCACCATCGGAACAGCCATATCCAATCAGCGCGCCGTTGAAACTGCGATGAAGCACCAGTCGGCGATACACTATTCGGAGCAAGACCGCTCGCCGTATTTCCGGTACACGGATGAACAGGGAAGAGCTCATGAAGTGTGGTTTGAAGACGTAAGAAGCATGAGTGAAAAAATGGTTCTCGTGCGGGAATTCGGCCTTCAGGCGATCGGAGCGTGGCAATTGACGCTCGGCTTCAATCCGGGGCCTTGGCTCTTGCGGAAATTTTTCACGATCCGAAAAATATAGCGGCCTGACCCCGTCCTCGGGCGGGGTTTTTCTTTCCTATGATAACAGGCATTCTTTTGGACAATCTAATGTGAAAAGGAGGTCTGTACATGAAAAAAAGAGAAGAGCAGTACATTAATCAGGCTGAATACGTTCCCCATCCGACAAAAGAAGGGGAATACGCGTTAATGCTGCATGAATCGTATCATTTGCTCTCAGAAGAAGATGAAAGCGATTTGCCGGAATAAGGGTTTTAGCCTTTATTCCGTTTATTTTGTCACCGATAGCTGAAATAACGCATTTTATGGTTGACACATCCCTTTTTTTTCTGTAATCTCAGTGTGTCAATTCAAATAGGAACTTCGTTAGGTGAGGCTCCTGTATGGAGATACGCTGCTGCCCAAAAATGTCCAAAGACGCCAATGGGTCAACAGGAATCATCGACATAAGGTGATTTTTAACGCAGCTGGATGGTCATCCTATGCCATACAGTGCTAAAGCTCTACGATTGAAGGCCGCGCACGTTTATTTGCCGTGCTTCTTTTCGCCTTCAATTCAGAAGGTTTTTTTTATGCCTCAAAATGTACATGACTGAGCATGATAAGGAGGTGCGGAGTATGGATTCTCCCCATTCGAGTATGTCAGAAGAAGTACCCATATACAGCCAGATAACAAGTGATGACATGATGAGGAGACAGTCCGCCGCACTTTCTTTGACAGACGGCGCGTCTCCGTAAAGGAGGTACGAGTCCCGATGGTTCAAAACATGACCTATGACGAACTCATATTACGCATTATAATTTTATTGCGGGATGGAAAAATAAAAGAATTCCGCAGCATGATAGATGAACTTCAGCCTTATGATATGGCGTTTTTATTTAAAGAAATGCCGGAAAAACACCGGGCCCGCTACCTGTCGTACCTGACGGTTGATGATATTACCGACATGATCGGAGAATTAGAGCGGGAATTCCAGCTTGCCGTTTTACATAAAGTCGGTAAAACGAAAGCCACCCTCGCGATGAACAAAATGGATAACGATGATCTCGCCGCATTGCTGGAAGAGATGGATGAAGAACTGAAAGAACAGCTGCTCTCCAGTATGGAGGCGGAGGAATCAAAGGCCGTCCAGCTTCTGATGAACTATCCGCAGGAATCAGCGGGCCGTATGATGACGAACCGCTTTGTCTGGATCCCGCAGCATTATACTGTAAATGATGCGGTCGTTAAGCTGAAAAGCTTCGCAGAAATCGCCGAATCGATAAACTATTTATACGTCATTAATGACAGCAAGCAGCTTGTCGGGGTTCTTTCCTACAGGGATTTAATTCTCGGAGATCCGGAAGATAAAGTCCAAGATCTCATGTTTACGCGTGTCATTTCAGCGGGAGTGCTTCAAGATCAGGAAGAAGTCGCCAGGCTTATTCAGCGGTATGACTTTTTAGCCATTCCCATCGTCGAAGAAAACAATGTGCTGGTCGGCATTGTCACCGTCGATGATATTATCGACGTCGTCATTAAAGAAGCCGATGAAGATTATGAAAAATTCGCCGCATCGGGTAAAGCGATCACGTTTGATACGAAAGCTTATGTAGCGGCATACCGCAGATTGCCGTGGCTGATTTTGCTTTTGTTTATCGGATTGATTTCCGGAAGCATTCTGAATTATTTTGAAGACACATTGCAAAAAGTAGTCGCCTTGGCATTTTTCATGCCGATGATCGCGGGAACTACCGGAAACACCGGTACACAGTCCCTCGCTGTGGTCATCAGAGGATTGGCTAAAGAAGAAATGAATAAAAAAACCATTTTTAAGCTGATTTTCCGTGAGTTGAGAGCCGGTATCTATATCGGAATCGTCTGCTCGATAGCGATTACGATCGTCGCATCCGTCTGGCAGAAGGACTTAACGCTCGGTTTCGTCGTCGGTTCGTCTCTGCTCGTGACCTTAATTATTGGAACGATGGCGGGAACGATTGTCCCTATTATTCTTCATAAACTGAACATTGATCCGGCGATTGCTTCCGGGCCGCTGATTACGACGCTTAATGATATTTTGTCCTTATTAATTTATTTCGGAATCGCAACGGCATTTCTTCATGCGCTGTAAAAAAAGTCCGTCTCTTTTGTGAGGCGGACTTTTTTTATTTAGCGGTTTTTATACTTAAAGTGGGCGTTAAGCTGTCCCTCGAGCATTTTCTTCCGGACCTGCGGATCATTTTTCAGAGATTGTTCTTTTTTGCGCATGTCCTTTAAGATCTCCGCGGTTTGGACGCCGTCTTCCCGTTTGTTCGCAATATCCATAAGCCGTTCTACGTCTGCGAAAGAGTACTTTCTCGTCCCCCGTGAAGAGCGCTGCGGATAGATCAATTTCCGTTCCTCATAATATCTGATCTGTCTGACTGACAATCCGGTTAATTCACTTACAATACCGATCGAAATCACTTTTTTGTCTTTGTAAGATTGTTCGTCTGTCGTCATTTTTCCACCCCTGGATGTCTTTTACTCATATTATATAAAAAAAGAAGAGAAAAAACCTGATGCTTGTTAGGTTTTCTAACGTGAAATAGAAGATTTTAGAAAAAGGACGGCAGAAAAATTAACAAGTTTGATGCACGGCCTCATCTCCCGTTTTATGCTTGATGTACAGAACCAATGAGGAGGAAGGATATCATGGAGGAAGAAAAAGCGGTTTTGCTGGCAAAAGAGATTATTGAACTGGATATGAAACGGGATGAAATGCTGGAAACGTTCATGCAGCTTGCCGGAGAACATGCTTTTCAATTGCTCCGATCCGTACAAAACGGGCTTTACCGAAAAACATCATAATCTACAGAAGCTTTACAAATGCTTTATACGTCATTGATATAAAAACGTTATCCTATTAACAGAATAACGCAAAACAAAGGAGGGCGCCATGAGTCATTTGCTTCAGAACGCATTGGACAAAGAGAGAAGCCATTATTCAAAAAAATTGCTTCAGATCGGAGTTTATACGAAAGAGATCTTGAATTCGATGACCATTACGGAGCTAAGAAAGGAATACGCATATTTTTTTCGAAACATTCCCTATAGAGAACGAAACCCTTATACAAATTAATTTATGTATAAGGGTATTTTTTATATAAAAAAGAAGGAATTCTGAAAAGCAGCACGAATAGAATATAAAACAGAAACGACTCTTATTAATTGTAAGGGTTTACATTATTTTTTTATAAAAATCTTATATACGAGGTAGATATGATGAGATTATCGTTTAACGAAGAGGAAGTTATGCGTTCGATGAATTTGTACAAAGTTTTTGCAAGGGCTTTCAAAAGTGTGTCCGAACACAGTATCCGTGACAGCAAAGAACATGGCTTTAATCCGACTGAATTTGCAGTGCTGGAACTTCTGTACACGAGAGGCCCGCAAAAATTGCAGCAAATCGGGTCGCGCCTTTTGCTTGTCAGCGGGAATGTCACCTATGTCATCGATAAGCTTGAGAGAAACGGATTTTTAGTCAGAGAACAAGATCCGAAGGACAAACGGTCTGTTTATGCCCATTTAACTGATAAAGGAAACGAGTATTTGGATAAAATTTATCCGATTCATTCATTGAGAATTGCGAGAGCGTTTTCAGGACTTATGCCTGATGAACAAGAACAGCTGATAGCCCTATTGAAAAAAGCGGGTATTCACAGCCAGCATTTGCTGTTCCGTTAAACGCAAAGCGGGAAACTGGCATTGAAAACGAGCCGGCACTCTCTATATTGAGAGTGTTTTTTTCTGTGCGCGAATGTAGAGCCGGCAGTTCTTTTTGCATATGATGGAAAAGGGGAGCATCATTATTTACCAATCATAATGTGACACGCCTCATGCCAAAATATGAGGGTGCTTTGAACAATAAAGAAGGTGAGCGTGTGAGGAGCTGTCTGCTGTCCATTTGGTATGTACTTGATCCGCTTTATTTCTTTTTTACCCGGCTGACGCTGATTGACAAACACCAGTCCAATGTGTTTCGCGTCCGTTTAACAAGGTATAAAGGAAAAGAAGTCGTATTAAGCGACGGAACCCGGATTAAAAAGAACGATATATTGGTCAAGATCCACCTTCATAATGTCAAACTCCTAAAAGAGCTGCAGCATATTGAAAGTGCGGTCAGAAGAGGCATTATGATATACCAAAAGGTTTATCAATCCATGCCTTATTTAGCGGATTATATTCATCAGCATAAACGAAAAGACGAGATTAAAGGCGTCATCGGCATTACAATGCTTCATAAAGGAGCGGCGAGGCTCGGGTTTGAGGTAATGAAGCCGTCCAACGGATTTTACAGGGTATTTAAGCAAGTGGCGCATATTCCGATTTTATATTTTACAACAAAACAATTCACCCTCAAAAATATCCCTTATTCCTATTATTTAATGATTTCTAAAGAAAAGCTGATGTGCACATATCAAGCTGAAAAGAGCTGACAGAAGAAATCAGCTCTTTTTCTTTATTTGCTCAAGCATCATTGAAAGAGGCTCGTCCTGCGGCTGGCGGTAAAAGTCATAAAACGGGTCGCCTTGCTTTTTTACACGTTCAATCACTGTGTCAATCGTATAATCATCAGGCGTTAACGATGTGTTTACTTCGTTCCAATACAGAGGGGCGGCGACGGTTCCTAGTTCATTGCCCCGTGTGGAGTAGGGAGAAATAATCGTTTTCCCTTCGGCATGCTGTAAATAATCAAGATACAGCCTTCCATTGCGATTTTTTATAAAACGCTCTGTCGTAAAAAGATCAGGATAGGTCCTGACGCAATAATCAGCAACGAGCATTGTAAACCGGCGGGTATCATCATAAGTGAAAGCCTCCGGAGAAAGCGGGATGTAGAGCTGAATGCCTTTATTTCCGGACAGCTTTGGAAACGGCGTGATGCCGAATGACTCAAACAGCTGCTTCAGCACATGCGCCGCCTGCACGGCCATAAGAAAATCATCTCGTGACGGCGGATCGAGATCAATTACGATTTCTGAGGGTCTTTCGCTGTGTATCGTTTGAAAAGGAACATGAAATTCCAGCGCCAGCTGATTGGCCAGCCATAAAAGCGTTGACATATCGTTGCACACAATATGTTCATGGCTTCCGGCAAAAACGGATGAGATAAAGTCAGGCGTGTAATCCGGTTTGTTTTTCTGAAAAAAGGATTCACCGGGCGCTCCGTGCGGATAACGGATGACTGTGACTGCCCGGTCTTTCAGAAAAGGCAAAAGAAAATCGCTGATTTGAACGATATAGCATATAAAATCTTCTTTTGTCTTTTTGCGTTTTTTAAAAATGACTTTATCCAGGCTGGTGAATTGCAGCTTTGGGTGCAGCGTTTTTGAGTGAAGAACAAGCTGCTTATAGGTGCAAGCCGTCCAATCCATGTCGAACTGAAAGGAAACAAAGGAGACCTCCCGCAGCGTATCCTGCAAAACGGTTAAATATTGGACGGTCATACAAATAGAAGGATCAAGTGTATACTCGCCGGTCTCCAGCTTTTTTCCGTGGGTCTCCATAATCGTCCTAATGGCGTTTTTTTCTTCATCCTGCATGCCATGGGAGACTGACGCAACGGGAATGACCTTACCGTCTTTTAAAACCGATGCGGTCACATAGCCGTTTTTCGGATTAAAACCGGTTAATAAAACATGCGCCGTTTTCATATGCTTATATTTCTGCCAGTCAGGAGACCGTTTGTTTTCGATCCATTTGCTGTTTGTTTTTTTCGCCACAATTCCTTCTCCGTCATGCCGTACAACTGTATTCCAGAGCGGGTCAAAGCCAGCATGCTCGGGAATGTATTGAATGGCTTCTTTTGCCAGGTGATGAGGAGACGCAGGGAGCTGTGCTTCCGCCAGCAGATTAAAAAGCATTTGCTTCCGCTCCGAATATGGAAGAGAAGCCAATTTTGATCCCGCAAGTTCCAGCAGATCAAACGCAAGGAAGCGGCACGGCCGTTCAGCAGCCGTTTTTTCAATCGCTTCCGCACGTTTTAAACGCCCGCGGATTTGAATACGCTCAAAGTCTGCCCGGTACGGATTGATTAAATAGACAAGCTCTCCGTCGAGCGTAAGGGGGAGCTTATCTTTCATCTGCTGAAAACATTGTGCCGCAAAAAGGGTGATTTCCGGAAATTGGCTGGTGAGCGGCTGTCCGTTTCTGCTTGTTAATGTAACCTCTTTTGCGTTCACATGGAGCAGACAGCGAAACCCGTCGTACTTCACTTCGTAGCGCCATTCACTGCCCTCAGGCGGTGAGGAGGTCAAAATCGGCTGCATCGTCAGCACCATGACTATGACGTTCCGGAGGCTTTTTGTCTTGTTGTTTTCCGCTTTTTGCCCCCGCTGCCAGCAGGTACAGCTTCTTTCGGCTGAGCGGGCGCCGCTTTCTCGCGATTGGGCCGCTTTGTTCGATCGATGCTTGCCTGAAGGGCGCTGACGAGATCAATGACGTCCTCACGCGGACCTGCCGCAGCCGGTGTGACACCCGCTTCCTGATGCTCCAGCTTATCATTAATTTTGGCGAGAAGGGCTTTGCGGTATGTGTCTTCGTACTGTTCAGGGTCAAATTCGGTTGTCAGCTCATCGATTAAAGTGATGGCTGTCTGCAATTCCTTTTCATTTACATCCGTTTGATCCGGGACGCCTGGCACATGTCCTGCGCTTCTGACTTCATCCGGGTAATGAATAGATTCCATCACAATGCAATTTTCATACACGCGGAGGATGGCAAGCTGCTGCTTTGAACGGATCGTAATGGTGGCGATGCCGATTTTACCGGTCGTTCTAAGCGCTTCCCGCAAAAGCGTATAAGCTTTCGTGCCGTTGTCTCCGGGACCGACATAATAAGAACGGTTAAAATAAATCGGGTCGATCTCTTTTAATTGAACAAAATCAACGATTTCAACCGCTTTTTCTTCGTGTTCCTGTTTTACTTCTTTTAAGTCTTCATCAGTCAAAATAACGTATTTTCCTTTTACATATTCGTATCCTTTGACGATTTCGTCCGGACTGAGGCTTTTTTCGCAGCCGGTGCAGATTTTTTCATATTTAATCGGCGCGTGATCTTCTTTATGAAGACTGCGGAATTTTACATCTTTATCTTCAGTGGCCGCAAAGAGCTTAACCGGAATATTGACGAGGCCGAAACTGATCGATCCCTTCCACATCGTATGCATGAATAAAAACTCCTTTTTGTTTTTTATTGTGGATAGACAGCCTCGTTCCATGTGTAGCAACTTATGGGTGGTGCGGCGTTTCACTAAGCAGCTGTTCGATTTCCTTTGGCCGCAAAGGCCTGCTGAAGCAGAAGCCTTGCGGAAATCACAGCCTTTTTCACCCGAAAGTTTTTTTTGCATATCCGTTGCCGCCTCTTCACTCAGCGCCGATCTGAAATAACTCTCATTTATAGCGGCATGCCTTTAAAACATTTCAGTAAAAGTAATCGTTTCTTCCGGTGCATCTGTGTTAAAATCATTCTGAAGTTTCGGAATAGAAAACCCATAAGGGGAGTGATACTGATCGAAGATGTTATCCTATCGATAATTGAGGCGTTTAAGAGCTTATCCTACGCCGGAATTTTTTTGGCGCTGAGTATAGAATTCATCCCTGCGGAAATCGTTCTTCCGCTTGCGGGCTATTGGGTATCGAGAGGAGATATGACGTTTGCCGGCGCAGTGTTTGCCGGGTCGCTCGGCGGTCTTTCCGGCCCGCTTGTCTTGTACTGGATCGGCAGATGGGGAGGCCGGCCGTTTTTGCTTAAGTTTGGGAAGTACATATGGATAAAGCCCGAATCTCTTCAAAAATCGGACGAGTTTTTTCAAAAGCACGGCGGTTTTGTGGCTTTCGGCGGCCGTTTTTTACCCGGTGTAAGGACATTGATTTCATTGCCTTGCGGAATTGCAAAGATGAATGTCTGGGTATTTTCTCTTTATACATATATCGCCATGCTGCCGATTACTTTCGTTTACGTTTATTTAGGCATGAAGCTCGGGGAAAATTGGAAAAGCGTCGGCTCAATCCTTGATCAATATATGCTGCCGTTCGGTATTTTCATTGTATTGCTTTTTGTCGTTTATATGCTGATGAAAAGAAGAAACGGGATCAAAGCGGATTCTCGATTTAATGAAAAAGTTAAGCATTGACAAACTTAGAAACAGCCTTTATGATGAGCGTATAAACCAATATTTTCTTGATATCCCAAAGGGGAGTAGCGTCCGGATTTTCCGGAAACAAAGTCGTCAATTCATGGATCTATATCCATCGGCTTTGTTGGCATGCTAATCATTTCATGTCTAGCAAGACCTTTGCCTTATATCGGCAAAGGTCTTTTTTGTATAAAAAAACCGCCGGTATAAGCTCGGATGATAGAAAACGGAGAAGAGGAGGAGTAAAAATGGATATTGCATTGTTGTTGGAGTATGGCTGGGTTCTTCTCGTTTTAATCGGGCTGGAAGGGATTTTAGCGGCGGATAATGCGCTGGTGATGGCGGTGATGGTGAAGCATCTCCCGGAGAAACAAAGAAAGAAAGCATTGTTTTACGGACTGGCAGGGGCTTTTATCTTACGTTTCGGTTCATTATTCGCCATTTCTTTTCTCGTTAATGTATGGCAGGTTCAGGCAATCGGGGCCTTGTATTTGCTTTACATTGCCGTAAGCCACTTGCTGAAGCGCTATGTATACAAAAATGACGGCAAACAGAGAGTTCAGAAAGAAAGCGGGTTTTGGGCGACTGTATTCAAAGTGGAGCTGGCTGACATCGCCTTTGCCGTTGATTCGATATTAGCGGCGGTCGCGCTTGCCGTAACGCTCCCTAAGACAT
Source organism: Bacillus sp. YC2 (assembly GCF_019891195.1). Lineage (NCBI taxonomy): Bacteria > Bacillati > Bacillota > Bacilli > Caryophanales > Bacillaceae > Bacillus > Bacillus sp. YC2. Next base: position 128,417 of record NZ_JAHXDO010000008.1, read on the forward strand.
CGCTTCCAGCCATCGGTGGACTTGACGGCGGCCAGTTTATCGTTATTTTAGCGGGCGGAATCATCGGTTTGATTATTATGCGTTTTGCGGCATCCATGTTCGTTTCTTTATTGAAAACACGCCCGAGTTTGGAAACGGCGGCATTTGTTATTGTGGGCTGGGTAGGTGTAAAACTCGCTTTATACACCCTTGCTCATGAGGAAATCGGTATGGTTTCCGCTCACTTTATTCATTCGGCGGCATGGAAGGTCGTTTTTTGGACGGTTCTTGCGGCGATCGCGGCCGGCGGATGGTTTATGTCCGGATCAAAAAAAATGCAAGAGGAGAGGCATAAAGAAGAATCCGCTGGGAGAGAGCACGCGTAAAAGGGTTCAAAAAGGGAGTTCTGCTTTTTCAAAGCGGAACTCCCTTTTATAGTTGAAACGCTTACAAACAAGACATATGATAACAATTTTATAACAGCATTGTTACAAAAAACGTACAGAAAACCCCCTTAATTCTAAATAAGGGCACGAAATCATGTATAGTACGTCTTATTAGTTTGTCATAATTGAGACAAAAGAAATCGATTTCTCTTTTTCTTCCTTTGCGAATCCCTACTAAATTAGCTATGATTATGAGTAGTTATAGGGAGGAACTGAGGTGAAACCAGTGCTTAGCCTTTTGTTTAAATTGGGAAAAAAGAAGCAAACGCTTGAAACATCTGTTGAAAAAATACAAAAAGGCGACAAAGATCTGCAGAACGATTTAATACAGCAATATAAGCCTTTTATCGCGAAGACGGTTTCATCCGTTTGTAAACGATATATAGATGAAAAAGACGACGAATTCAGCATCGGACTGATCGCGTTTAACGAAGCCATTGAAAAATATTCGCCTGAAAAAGGAAATTCGCTGCTTGCATTTGCAGAGCTGATTATAAAAAGAAAAGTAATAGATTATATAAGAAAAGAAGCAAGAGCCGCTCAGCATATCAATATGGATGTGCAAGAAGGCGATGACCAGGAGTCTTCCCAAAGCCTAATCGAGGCAGAGCTTTCCATCGATGAATACCGCAAACAAATTGAACAGGAACAGCGGCGGGAAGAAATCCTTTTTTTTCAAAAGCAGCTGAGAGAATACGGATTGTCTTTTAAAGAATTGCTTGAGCAATCGCCAAAGCATACAGATGCGAGGCAGAATGCGATTAAGGTTGCCTATACGCTTGTGGAAAATGAAGAATTGGCAGCCATTCTTCGCCAGAAAAAACAGCTTCCGGTCAAACAGCTGGAGCAGCTTGTGTCGGTCAGCAGAAAAACGATCGAGCGGAACAGAAAGTATATCATTGCCATGAGCATTATTATTACCGGTGATTATATTTATTTAAAAGATTATCTTAAAGGGGTGTTGCACTCATGAGAAGAGGGATCATTGTAGAGAAAAATAAAAAATTCGTCACGTTGCTAACCCCTGACGGACAATTTTTAAAAACAAAAAATGATCACCATACTTGTGAAATCGGAGAGGAAATTACGTTTTCAGGCGAAACGCGTATGAGCAGAAGGGCCAGCTTTTTTGATTTTCTGAAACTGCGCCCTCTCAAATTGGGAGTTTTTACAATGACAGCTATGATCTTATTTATTTTAATTATGCTCCCGATTTTTTCTGATAACAAAGCATACGCCTACATGACGCTTGACATTAATCCGAGTATTGAAATGGCGTTAAACAGCAAATATGAGGTTATTGAGCTGACGCCGCTTAATGATGATGCCAAACGGGTTATCGATGATATCGGCGATTGGAAAAGCAATGATTTTAAGGAAGTCATCAGTGATATAATTACCGATTGCAGCAAGCATGGATATGTAAAGGAATCAAAAGAGATCTTAATTTCCACGGTTTATGAAAATTCAGATGATCATACATATAAAACAGGCGTTAAAAAACAGCTGGCTGACGTAACGAAAAAATATCAAGACACCTACCGTCTGGAATCTCTTGAATCAGATATGGAAACAAGAGAAAAAGCAAAACAGGAAGGAATGTCAACAGGCAGCTACATAAGAAGAAATGAAAAGAAAACAGAAGAAGACCAGCCCGAAAAGAAAACGGACAGCAATGAAACCGAACATCAGAACACCGAGACAGACAGTGATCAAACAGAGCACCCGGCAGCGGAAAAACCGGCAGCAGACGATCAAAAAAATACTGATGGAGAATTGAAAACAGAGCAGCCGGACAGCAATGAAACGACTGACCCAAATAATCAAAGTCCAAAAAGCCAGGACGACAATCAGGGAAAAGACACGAATGTAAATTCCGGATCAGAGGAAAATACACAGAAGGAACAAGATGGGGAAACAGAGCAAACCCCAACACAAGATCCTCAAGAAAACGGAAATGACAAAGGGCATCAACAAAGGTATTATAATCATCGCTGGAATCAGGACCGCAATGACCGCCGCGAATCCTATCACCGGCATGAAGATGCGTCAGACCGCCGGAATCCGAACGGGTACCGGCACGGCAGGGAGAATGCTGATAAACATCAAAATTCGCCGAGAAATCCCGGCGAATAAACTGTATTATTGATTTTTCCCGTTTAATTGTGATTGGGCCTGCTGCACAAGCCGTTTTGTCATTTCCCCGCCCACAGAGCCGTTTGCGCGTGCTGCTGTATCAGAACTAAGGTTCACGCCGAATTCTTGAGCCACTTCGTATTTAAATTGGTCGAGTGCCTGCTCAGCCCCTGGAACAACGAGTTTATTTCTGCTCGCCATCTTTTTCATCTCCTTTTCTCTGGCAAGATTATTTACGCGTCTTAGTTTCAGGCAGAATCGTCCTCATTATGCTGGCAATTGTTGTACGCCGTTAAAAAACCCCGGTAAAAGGACCGGGGCTGAAAGCATCTTTTATAACAAATGGCGTGTCATTTTGTAGGCGGTAGTCTGGATGTGGAATGTCAAAACGGAGAGCACCGTAACCGCGATAATGGCTTTAATTTTCTCCCATTGTCCGCTTCCCAGCTCTTTAAAGCAGCCGCGCAGCTTGTCCGTCTGCTGTTCAACGAGCTCTTGAAGGCTTGTCTCTTTCATCGGAGGGCTGTCTTTGTGATGAATATAATCGATCACCTGGGCGCAGCTTTCATAGTAGCTGATCGGGCTGATGATGTCATCGGACCGGTCTGTAATGGTATTGAACGCAATCTTTAATATGACGCGTATATGTTCAAAGTCATAAATTGATTTTAAATCACGTACAATGAGAAGAATAACAGCTTGTTCGATTGAATATTTTTTTCCTAATTCGGGATGGCCGATTAAGTCTTTAATATCGCGTTTTACCCAATTTTGGACAGCCGTTGATTTTAAAGACGTCAGCTCGCACAAGTTGCCGAGCTCAACAATCTCGTTTGTTGAAAGCCCGTATTCTCTCCTTTCTTTTTTTCGTTCAAATCTTGTGAGAAAATCAGGAATGTAAAGGTGGTTCTCTGCTTCATCTAACGTCATATTTGCTGATTTTGCTGATTTTATTAAGATTTGGAGAGGGCTCGTGTCCCCTTGGCCTTGTAACGCATAAAGAAGCCGGACCATGTCAGTTCGGGTCAGTTTAAAAGTATTCATTGTTCACCTCTGATTACGTGTTTACTTTGTTCAATCGCTGAGAAATACACTATCATCATACGTCGTAATTGTTGCATTTTCAAACAGATCATATATAATTTAATTAAATAAGTTCTTTTGATCTTAAAATGACGGAGGTTATTATGGCAAAAAGAATATTTCTGTTTATTTTAACGAATATTTTGGTCATCACGACAATTGGGATTGTGCTTACGATCATTACAAGCGTCACCGGTGTTGGCTCGTATATACAAAATGGCCGGGTAGATCTCGTGGCATTACTCGTCTTCAGCCTTGTTGTCGGTTTTGTCGGTTCCTTTATTTCACTTGCCATGTCCAGATGGATGGCAAAAACAATGATGGGTGTCAGGGTGTTAAACCCGAAAAAACAATCACTCAGCTATGAGGAGCAGCAATTAGTCGACCGCGTCCACAGACTGTCTCGTTCCGCAGGTTTAACGAAAATGCCTGAGGTCGGTATATACAATTCTCCTGAAGTCAATGCCTTTGCGACCGGGCCATCTAAACGGCGCTCGCTCGTTGCGGTTTCTTCGGGGCTTCTGCAGCAAATGGATGATGCTGCGGTAGAAGGGGTTCTTGCCCATGAGGTCGCCCACATAACAAACGGGGATATGGTTACGATGACGCTGTTGCAGGGGATCGTCAATACGTTTGTTGTATTCCTTTCCCGTATCGCGGCATGGATTGCAAGCCGATTTGTAAAAGAAGATCTTGCGCCGATCGTCCACTTTATCGCGATGATTGTGTTTCAGATTATCTTTTCCATACTCGGCAGTCTTGTCGTCTTCGCGTACTCACGCCACAGAGAATTTCATGCTGACCGCGGAGGAGCGGATCTTGCAGGTAAGGATAAAATGATTCACGCCCTGCGCACACTGAAATCTTATACAGCCGGTGTGAACGAAGAGGATCAGACAGCGGTGCAAACGTTAAAAATCAACGGGAAAAAGCATTCGTCCCTGTTCTCTACTCACCCTGACCTGGACGAAAGAATCCGCAGGCTGGAAGCGAAATAATGTCAAAAACCTCTGAACCTGGTTCAGAGGTTTTTTGTTTAAAGATATGTGTAATTACATAAGGTAAAGAAAATTCTTTGTCAAAAAACCTTTAAAAATTCTCCTAATATCTTTAGAATAATTACGTACTACAATGAGAGGCTGAAGGAATAATCATATGAAATTAAAGCTAGGGAAATTAATACAGGTTTTGTCGCCCGCACAGCTGATTGCGTTATATTATTTTCTTGCTGTAACGGTCGCATTTATTTTGTTAAGTTTGCCGGCTGCCCATAAAGAGGGAGCCAGCTGGTCGTTTATAGACGCGCTGTTTACGGCCGTCAGTTCAGTCAGCGTGACCGGATTAACGGTAGTAAACACGGCTGATACGTTCAGCACGACAGGAATTGTCATTTTAGCCTTCGTGCTGCAATTCGGCGGAATCGGCATTATGACACTCGGAACATTCGTCTGGCTGATTATGGGGAAACGGATTGGTTTAAGGGAACGAAAACTGATAATGGTCGACCAAAACCAATCGCAGTTTTCCGGGATCGTGAATCTGATGAAGCAAGTGCTGGTTCTGATTTTATGGATCGAGTTTTTTGGCGGCCTGATTTTAGGAACGTATTTTTTAACGTATTACCATTCATTTGAACAAGCTTATTTACACGGCTTCTTTGCGAGCATCAGCGCCACGACGAACGGCGGATTTGATATTACCGGAAATTCGCTCGTTCCGTTCAGACATGACTATTTTGTGCAGTTTATTACGATGCTTCTGATTATTTTCGGCGCTATCGGTTTTCCGGTGCTTGTGGAAGTGAAGGACTTTTTATTTTCTAAGCAGCGCAGATATTCATTTACACTGTTTACGAAAATTACGACGATTATGTTTGGGCTGCTCGTATTGTTCGGGGCTGTCGGGATATATGCTCTTGAGGCAAGCCATCTCTTGAAGGGGAAAAGCTGGCACGATATTTTATTTTTATGTCTCTTTCAATCAACCGCCACGAGAAGCGGGGGTCTTGCGACGATTGACATCAGCCAGCTGTCGGCGCCGACCTTATTTTTTATATGCGCCCTGATGTTTATCGGCGCTTCGCCAAGCTCAGTCGGCGGCGGAATCCGTACGACGACCTTTGCGCTTAATCTCCTTGCTTTATTTCATTTTGCCCGCGGGAATAAAGCGGTGAAGGTATTTAAACGCGAACTTCATCAGGCGGATGTCATAAAATCGCTTGTCGTCACGATGATGGCTATTTTGCTTGTTTTCGGATCGACGCTCATTTTAGCCGTGACCGAAAAGCATCAGTCACTGCTTGAACTGCTGTTTGAGGTATGCTCGGCTTTCGGAACAACCGGGCTGTCATTGGGGATTACGCCGCATTTAAGCGACGTCGGCAAATGTGTCATTATGATTGTCATGTTTATCGGCCGAATCGGCATATTGACTTTCCTTTATTTAATCGGGCGCAAAGAAATCGAAGCGAATTATCATTATCCGAAGGAAAGAGTCATTATCGGCTGACACCGCGTCTTCAAGCGCGGTGTTTTTTTATTGCCAAAAAAAAGATGTGTGGAAATGAATTCTTGGGAGACGCTAATTATAAAGAGGTGACATACTTGTTAGCCGTATTATGGAAATCAGTGATTATGATAGCGGTCGGTACCTTTTTATTAAGAATTGCCGGACGGAAATCGATTAGCCAGCTGTCGGTTACCCAGACAGTCATCATGATTTCCATCGGCTCCATTATCATTCAGCCGTTTATTGAGCATAGTTTATGGGAAACTATTTTTGCGGCAGCGATTTTCATTTTGGTCTTGATTCTAATGGAATTCCTCGAAATCAAATCAAAATTTTTCGAGTATTTATTTTCCGGGAAAACCATAGCTGTTGTTGAAAACGGGCAAGTCATATCGAAAAATTTAAAAAAAATGCGCTTAACCGAATCACAGCTGTCGATGAGGATCAGGCAGGAGGGCCTCGGGGATATTAAGGATTTTAAAATTGTGCTGCTGGAGCCGAACGGACAAATCGGCTACGAGCTGATGGATGAGGCAAAAACAGTCACAGTGCGCGATCTTAAATCAATTTTGCAGGAATTCAAAACTGAATTGCTTACAGAAGGAGGAAATGAGATGAAACGCAAAGCAGCGAAGAATGAAGCATTAACAAATAACAATACACCGACAGAAAGTATGGATAAAGATGCATACAAAACACAATATGACGGTGATCCGGGGCTCAGGGGCGCAAACCGCAAGTCAAAACACGGCAAACAAGGGGGCGAATAAGCGTGACAAAAAACCGCCACAGCAAGGATATGCAAAATCATAAAAAACCGATGGATCCTAAATTGCTTGAAGAAGAATTCTCAAGCGAACTCGGTGATTATAACGCCGGAAAACTGATTGAAACGCTTGAACAGACAAAACCAAAGAAAAAAGAAGACAGCAAAAAATAAAAAATACCTCTTAGGCGTCACGCGCTTAAGAGGTATTTTTCGTTATTTGGAATAAGCATTTTTCCTTGTTCCTTTTACAGCTTCAAGCCAGGCGGTCATTCGCAATTCAATAAACGGCTGGGCGGCTGTTTTCACAGCATTGCTGGATAAAATGGATGTAAGGACTGCTGTTAAAATAAGAAGCATCACTACATTTTGATAATCAGACAGATGATCCTCCAGCCCGATCTGCCGCAAGGTTTTAATAATAAATCCGTGCAGCAGGTAGACGTAAAATGTTCTCGTGCCCCACTTTGTAAAGAAATAGCGTTTTTGCGGAACGAGTGCCAAAAAGCTGAAGGTAGCGGCAAAGGCCAAAGCATACCAGCCGATACGTGACAGCCCGCTTAACAGCGTCACGTCTCCGAATGTGGAATAGGGTTCTGAGCCAAACAGCCACGAGTAATCAAAGTCAATGCACCAGCATAAAAGAAAAACCGTGCAAAGAACGCCGGCGGCAATTTGTTTGCCCCTTTTGCTCTTCAGTAAATCAAAGTGATCTTTATTTAAATAAAAGCCGGCGAGAAACATCGGGAGAAAGACAAACGTTCGTGAAAGGCTCAGCGTGCTGCTGATAAAATCGAGATAACCGATCATAACGGCAAGCCCGCAGCTCGCAGCAAGCGCCCACATTTTCGGCAGTTTCGTAAATGGGTACAGCAGCAGATTCCAAAAGAATAAGCTGATTAAAAACCAGAGAGACCACTGCGGATCAATCGGATTAACGCTTGTTATGCTTTCATCCTGAATAAAGTAATAAAAAACCGAATAGATGCTCTGGAAAATCAAATACGGAATAATCAGCTTCACAGCCAGTTTTTTCACATAACCTTTACGCTTGAAGTTTTTCGCGAAATAGCCGGACACAAGGATAAAGGCAGGCATATGAAAAGTATAAATGAATTTGTAGAGATGGAGCATAAACTCATTTCCGTTAATAAATGACCGGAGGATATGGCCGAACACCACAAGGAAAATCAAAATAAACTTGGCATTGTCAAAGTAACTGTCACGCGATTTCGTCATAGCATCACCTTCTCTTCAAAAATCATTCACTGCATGATTATTTCCTGCTCGTGTCCATTTTAAAATAAAAAATGAAAAATGAAGGCGAAAAAAAAGGATTGTTAGGATGATGTAACGGGGAGGTAAGGATCGTAGAAAAAGACTTTAACTTGTCATATCATTGAAATTTTCTGAAATGTATAGGGCAAATGAAGGAAGACGGAGGATTTTGTAGAAATATTGAAGGATAGGTTTTTTGAAGAAGGAGTGTACTGAATGGCTGAAACTCTGGATTTGGAAACAAAGGAATCTTTGCAAGAGCAGCTGAAGCGGCTGAAGGAGGAAAATGACCGTCTGAAAAATGATTTGAGCCGGTATCATATCATAATGAACAACACGCTTGATGCCATTTTCATCTGCCATAAGGAAATGAAAATCGTCCAGGCGAACGAGGCTGCGGCACGGATGATGCAGATTGAGGCAGACGGCCTCATCAACCGCTCCGTCCTCGATTTTTTATATTCTGTCCCTCAGGAAGAATTGAACGCGGCCGTCAAGAAATTTTTAGATAAGGGCTTCTTATGGAAAGAGGTGCCGATTAAGCTGGACAGCGGCGCGACTAAATACATTGAATTCCTTGCCAGGGACGGAATTGGGGAGGATTATTTTTTTGTGGTGATGAGGGACATCTCCTCTAAAAAAATATTGGAGCGGGAATTCTCAATGAACGAACAGCTGTTCAAAGATTTGTTTGACAGGGCTGTTGACGGAATTGTGCTGTTTGACAAGGATGGGGGATTTATTGATGCAAATCTCTCTTTTTGCAAAAGCTTCGAGATAGACCAAAACGAGCTGTTTCATTTGTCACTCCAGCATTTTACGGACGGCGAAAACAACGTGCACCTGAAGGACATTTGGGATACCCTCCGCAGGAAAGGAAAAGCCAAGGGAGAGCTGCCCGTCAAGCTCCGGTCAGGTAAGGAGAAGCTGTTTGAGTTTACGATCACTTCCAACTTAATCAGCGGGTTTTATATGTCCATTATGAGAGACATAACGGAAAAACGGTCGATGGAAATAAAACTCTTTAAAAGCGAAGAGCGCTTCCGCGAAATTTTTGAAAACGCCATGGATGCCATCGTGATTTGGTCTGACGACGGAAAAATCGCCAAGGCGAACCAAGCGGCATGCCGAATTTTTGAGCTGCCGATGGACGAGCTTCTGAAGCGGTACTTATGTACGTTTATCGCCGATCCGCAGAAAAAATACAAACATATCAAAAAGAAATACGAAAAATACGGAGAAATCCGGGAAGAAATGCTGTTTCAGATGGGGAACGGACAATATAAAGAGCTTGAATTCACGTCAAAACGGACGATACTCGAAGGCCAGCATTTGACGATTTTAAGAAATGTCAGCGACCGTAAGCGAATGGAAAAAGAACTGAGGGAAAGCGAGCTGAAATTCAGAAAAGTATTTAACGGCTCCATGGACGGCAACGTATTATTTGACAACCAGTTCCGCATTATCGACGCGAATCCGCTGGCCAGCCGCATTCTCGGCATACCGCATGAAGAGCTGAAAACACACGCCGTGCCTGACATTCTTTCTTCTTTTGATATTGAAAACGCGGGCGTTCCCGCAAGAGAGATTGATTTAGAAGGAATGGATAATGAAATCCCCTTTTTATTAAGCAGCAGCGATCACCGCAAACTGGAATTTTCCTTCAAGCGGAATATCATTCAAAATATGAATCTTGCCATCTTTAAAGATGTCACGGAGCGCAAAGAGCTGGAGGAGCGGCTTCGGAAATCCGACACCCTGCACGTCGTAGGGGAGCTGGCAGCAGGCATCGCTCACGAAATCAGAAATCCCATGACGGCGCTGAAAGGATTCATTCAGCTTCTCAAAGGAAGCATTGAAGGTGAGTATTCCCTGTATTTTAACGTCATTACCTCAGAATTAAAACGCATCGAGTCTATTATCACCGAATTTTTAATTTTAGCAAAACCGCAGGCCATATTGTATGAAGAAAAAGATGTGACGCAGATTATGAAAGACACGGCTGATCTTCTGAACGCCCAGGCCAACCTTGTCAATGTGCAGATCCATTTAAATCTGACCGGAAACATTCCTCCGATTTACTGTGAGCCCAATCAATTAAAACAAGTGTTTATTAATATTTTAAAAAACGCAATCGAAGTCATGCCCGACGGCGGTAATATCTACGTGACCATTCAGCCTTCGGATAAAGATCACATTCAGATTTCATTACAAGATGAAGGTACTGGCATCCCAGAGGACAAACTGAAACGTTTGGGAGAACCGTTCTACACGACGAAAGACAGAGGAACGGGCCTCGGGCTGATGGTCAGCTACAAAATCATCGAAGAACACCAAGGCCGTATTCATGTTGAAAGTGAAGAAGGAAAAGGAACCGTGTTTCATTTGACGCTCCCGATCCGGCAGAACAAAGAGGAAAGAAGGAATATCGAATGACCTGCTTTACAAGTGCGGACACACCGCTTGGAACTATCATGATCACAGAGGAAGAAGGCTTTATCACCGGCCTTTTTCTGAGCGGGGACGATTTTGCGGAATGGGAACAATCATCCCCTCAGACTGAAATGCGTGAAACCGCCCTGTTAACGGAGGCAAAAAAACAGCTGAAAGACTATTTTTCCGGAAAAAGAAAGCATTTCTCTCTGCCGCTGAGACAAAAAGGCACACCTTTTCAAGAAAAAGTGTGGGACACACTTGCCATGATTCCTTACGGGGAATCACGAAGCTATGCCGATATTGCCGAAGCAATCGGCAATCCAAAAGCGGTGCGCGCCATCGGACAAGCCAACAAACGCAATATGCTTCCGATTTTTATTCCGTGCCACAGGGTAATCGGCAAAAATAGTGCCTTAACGGGATACGCGGGCAGCAAGACTGATGTAAAAGCCGTTTTATTAAACCTCGAACAAATATCCTACAAAGAAAAATAAAGCATATGGCACGTTCCGTTTTTTTACGTCTGACATATTATTTTATTAAGTAAAAAGAGTTGGTCTGACGAAAAAGGAGGACGAAGTCTGATGAAGCTGAGCCGTCCGGAAAAAATAGCCGGTTATGCAGAGCTGTTTCTGAAATTGCATCTGATATCAGCCGTCCAAAGAGATGAAATGGTCAAATTGTGTAAACAAAAAAACCGCTGACATTGCCTGAAGAGGAGGCAGTATCATCAGCGGTTTTTCAGATGATCTGGCAATCTGCGAATAATTGCTCGATTTCTTCCTTATATGAACCGGTCACAATCCCTTTCTCTGTAATAATACCCGAAATCAGATGATTGGGGGTGATGTCAAAGGCGGGATTGAATACGGGTACGTTTTCAGGAGCGGTGCGCACGCCGGATATCTGCCTTACTTCTTCAGGATCTCGTTCTTCAATAGGAATTTGATCACCGCTCTCAATCTGCATATCAAATGTGGAAAGCGGGGCGGCGACAAAAAACGGAATTTGAAACGCATTGGCTAAAATCGCGAGACCGTACGTCCCGATTTTGTTGGCCGTATCACCGTTCTTAGCGATTCTGTCAGCGCCTACAATAACAGCTGAAATGTGTTTTTCTTTCATCGTATGGGCGGCCATGCTGTCTGTAATGAGGGTCACATCAATTCCTCCCTGCATCAGCTCCCATGCCGTCAGCCGTGATCCCTGTAATACCGGCCGTGTTTCACATGCGTAAATATGGAGGCCGAGATCCTTTTGCTTCGCCAAATAAAAAGGCGCAAGCGCTGTGCCATAGCGGCTTGTGGCAATCGAACCTGCATTGCAGATGGTCATGATCTGATCGCCTTTTTTAAAAAGGTGCAGGGCATTCTGGCCGATCATCCGGCATGTTTCTTCATCCTCAACTTGGATTTGAATGGCTTCATGGACAAGAGTGGTTTTCGCTTCATTGATTGAAATGGCACGGCTGATGGAACTCTCAAGCCTGTCAAGCGCCCACGCCAAGTTGACAGCCGTCGGTCTTGAGCTGTTTAAATATTCTTTGATGGATGCAAGCTGCCGGCGGAAGTCAGAAACATCCGCAGCTTCTATCGATTTAGCGCAAAGAGCGAGTCCGAACGCCGCGGTTATGCCGATGGCCGGAGCGCCTCTTACTTTTAGTGTGACAATCGCATCAAATACATCCTCTTTCGTCGTCAGCTCCACATATTCAGTGATCTCCGGGAGCTTTTGTTGGTTTAAAATGTTAATGTGTGTTTCCTTCCATTCAACAGAACGCGGGATGGCAAATTCATTCGTCATGATATATCATTCCTTTACGCGGAGCTTAAATTGTTCCAAAACTTCAGTGATGCTTTTCAGTTCTTTTCGGTTTTCAATATAAAAGGCGCCGATTTCAAGTGCCAATTTCTTTCTTTCAATACGTTTGTCAAACGGCACAATCTCATCTAAGTCGGCCGCGTGGGCAAGCCCGATTGTGCGGCGGATCAGCTCGCATCCGGCAAAACCGACGGCTTCCTCAAATGCGGTTTGAAGCGTTTCGTGAAGCCGGTGTCTGCAGGAGGTGAGACTGTCTTTTTCCCACGCCTCACTAAACGTTTTCACAAATGTCTCCCATACGGCCGCTGTATGGTCATATAAAGGCTGTCTGTCTTCACCGTCCCGGCTGAGGGCATTTAACAGCAGGTTTGCGATAAACTGGCCGATGTCAAAACCGATCGGCCCGAAAAAGGCAAACTCGGGATCAATGATCTTTGTTTCATGTTCACCGGCAAATATGCTTCCCGTATGCAGGTCCCCGTGAACCAATGTTTCGGCTGATGTTAAAAATATGGATTTCAGCTCGGCTGCTTCCATTTTTAATCGGGAATTGTTCCAAATCTTTTCTGCGTAAGGGCGAAGCTCCTCTTCAAAATCATTTGTCTCATGGTCAAGAAACGGCTCTGTAAAGACAAGCCTTTCTGTAATATTGCAGAGATCCGGATTCGTAAACTGCTTTACGAGCTGCTGTTTCACTTTTGCATCAAGCGCATAATCGGATGAGTAAAAAAGCGTTTTTCCGAGAAATTCACCGATATGGGCTGATAAATTTGGGTAGTTTTTACCCTCAATCAATCCTCTTCTTGAAATTTGCAGGCGGGAGAGATCTTCCATAACGGTCACAGCCATCTCTGTATCTGAATAATACACAGACGGAACGAGGTGAGGCACATGTTCTCCTTGGCGGATCAGCGCGCTGCTTTCGATTCTTGCGCGGTCGATGGTAAGCGGCCAGCTTTCACCGACGACTTTTGCATAAGGAATTGCTTGTTTGATAATCAGTCCTCTATTGTTTTCTTTGTCATAAACATGAAAGACGTAATTTAAATTGCCGTCGCCGATTTCACGGCACGTTAATGTGCTTTTGCTTTGGAATAAGCCGAGCTTAACGGCTAACGCGGCAGCTGAGCTTTCGGTTAATTGTTCATAAACACTTGTTTTCGTTGCTGGCATGGATTTCCCCTCCAATTATGTAGTGGTGTAAAAAGATGTTGTCCGGAGAATAGGCCCGTAAAAAAAGCCCCCTTCTCTGAAGAGAAGGAGGCTGAAACAGTAACGTCCGCCTCTTATCTCTCAGATAAAAATCTGATGGAATTAGCACCGTGCCTTAAGAGACAAATCGTCTCGGCGCAAAAATCACGCGCCCCATTTCACAATGGAATTACGGTCGGTTGCTGTTGGGGTCAAAAGGCCAATCCCTCGCCCAACTCTCGATAAGAGAAAAATATATTGAGTTGTATAATAATTCGAATTAATCAGTTGATGAAAATACTAACAGGAGCCTGATCTTTTTGTCAACGTTTTTTTCGGAAAATTAATATAAATCACTCCGCAAATCATTAAAGACGGGAATGGTGCTGCGTACAGCCGCGCTTTCTGATACATCGATTTCCGCCCGAACGGCGCCTTCTGTCTGTCCCCCTTCGGCTAAAACCCGTCCCCACGGGTCGATAATCAGGCTGTGGCCGGCAAATTCATTATCGGGATTAGAACCCGTGCAATTACAAGCCGCGACAAAACATTGGTTTTCAATCGCTCTTGCGACAAGCAGGCTTTTCCAATGATCGAGGCGGGGAAGAGGCCATTCCGCAGAAATAAACAGCACATTCGCCCCTTTCGCCGTATGTTTTCTGACCCACTCGGGAAAGCGGATATCATAACAAATCAGCCCGGCGCACTTTACGCCGTCAAGCTCAAAGCAACCATCACTGCTGCCGGCTGATAAATACAGGTGTTCATCCATCAGCTGAAACAAATGCGCTTTTTGATATTGTTTTTTGATCTGTCCGTTGTTATCGGCGATGTACATCGTGTTATAGACGTTATCTCCTTCTTTAACCGCAACCGATCCGGCGACGAGGTGCACGTTATATGTTTTCGCCGTTTGCCGGAGCCATTGCTTTGAGGCTTCACCGTTTTCATCAGCCAATTTATCAAGGCGTGTAAGGTCATAGCCTGTCGTCCACAATTCAGGAAGCACTAAAACATCGGCATGGCGGCTTTCTCGTTCGATGAAAGATTCTGCTTTTTTCATATTTTCTGAAGGATTTCCATATGAAATATCAAATTGCAAACAAGAAACGATCCATTTCATTTTTTACAACTCCCCAAGTTTTTCTTTACTTTTTTTATTTAACCATATATGATGATGGACTATCATTTCAAGAAATTTTTAGAAGGTGAAAATATGAACTTTGAATTCTCTGATGTACTGAAACATTTGCCTGAACAATTTTTTGCATCTTTGGTGCAAAAGGTGAACCGAAAGCTGAAAGAAGGCGAAGACGTAATTAACTTGGGGCAGGGCAACCCTGATCAGCCTACTCCTCAGCATATCGTAGAAGAAATGAAACGCGCTGTTGAAAGGCCGGAAAATCATAAATACTCATCATTCCGCGGCTCTTACAGCTTTAAAAAGGCAGCAGCGGCTTTTTACGAAAGAGAGTACGGCGTCACTGTCGATCCGGAAACTGAGGTAGCCGTATTGTTCGGCGGCAAGGCAGGGCTTGTTGAGCTTCCGCAATGCCTGTTAAACCCGGGTGATACGATTCTGGTGCCGGACCCCGGTTATCCTGATTACTGGTCAGGCGTTGCCCTGGCGAAAGCAAAAATGGAAATGATGCCGCTGACGAAAGAAAGGGATTTCCTCCCGGATTACAACGCGATTCCTGCGGAAGTGCGAAAAAAAGCGAAGCTCCTGTATCTCAATTATCCGAATAATCCGACCGGGGCTGTGGCGACACCGGAGTTTTTTGAGGAAACGGTCAGCTTCGCAAAGGAAAACGGCATTTGCGCCGTTCATGATTTCGCTTACGGGGCCGTCGGCTTTGACGGGCACAAACCGCTGAGTTTCCTGCAGACAGACGGAGCAAAAGAAACCGGAATTGAAATTTACACGCTGTCAAAAACCTACAATATGGCGGGCTGGCGGGTTGGATTTGCCATTGGGAACAGATCAGTCATCGAAGCGATCAACCTGTACCAAGACCACATGTTTGTCAGTTTGTTCCCTGCGGTCCAGCAGGCTGCGGCAGCGGCTCTTTTAGCGGATCAGACGTGTGTCGCCGAGCAAAATGACAGGTATGAATCAAGGCGCAATGCGTGGATCACGGCCTGCCGCGATATCGGCTGGGAAGTGACGGCCCCGGCCGGCTCCTTTTTCGCGTGGCTGCCTGTGCCCGCCGGCTATACGTCACAGGAATTTTCAGACTTGCTTCTGGAAAAGGCCAATGTCGCGGTCGCAGCGGGAAACGGCTTTGGAAAATGGGGCGAGGGCTACATCAGAGTCGGTCTGTTGACAAGTGAAGAAAGACTTAAAGAGGCGGCGGACCGGATCGGAAAACTAAATCTTTTCGCCCGAAAAAGCATTGACATTACAAGATAACAATGGGATAATTCAAAATAATTTATAAAATCATTATTCTTATCAAGAGCAGGCAGAGGGACGAGCCCGATGAAGCCCGGCAACCGACTGATAAAGCACGGTGCTAATTCTTGCAGCAGGAGCTGAGAGATAAGATTCGGACATAACACGAAACCTTGAAACCTCTTTCTGCTCAAACAGGAGAGGTTTTTTATTGTTTTGCGAAAGAAAGAGAGGAGTTCACGCATGAGCGAAGTATTGGCAACATACCTTTTGACGGACCCGGGAGACAGTGAGAAACGGGCTGAACAAATTGCGACAGGGCTGACGGTAGGCTCCTGGACGGATTTGCCCCAGCTGAAGCAGGATCAGCTCAGACGGCATAAGGGCCGGGTGGTAAAGGTTGAGAAGAAAGAAGCAACCGCTGAAAACGAAAAACAGGCGGTCATTACCATTGCCTATCCTGAGGTTAATTTTTCAAACGATATTCCGGCAGTGCTGACAACAGTGTTCGGGAAGCTGTCGCTTGACGGAAAAATGAAACTGATTGATCTTGAATTTTCCGAGGCGTTTAAACGCTCCCTGCCCGGGCCGAAATTCGGCATATACGGCATCCGCAAAATGATCGGCGAGTTTGAAAGACCGCTTTTAATGAGCATTTTTAAAGGCGTAATCGGACGGGATCTCACTGACATTAAAGATCAGCTCAGACAGCAGGCGCTGGGCGGCGTCGATATCATTAAAGATGACGAAATTTTCTTTGAAAATGATTTGGCCCCGTTTGAAACCCGTATTACAGAAGGGAAGCGTGTCCTGAAGGAAACCTGTGAAGAGACCGGGCATAAAACGCTGTATGCGGTAAACCTTACGGGACGGACGGCTGACCTGCGGGACAAAGCAAGACGCGCTGCCGAGCTTGGAGCCGACGCCCTTTTACTGAATGTGTTTGCCTATGGCTTAGACGTTATGCAAAGCCTTGCGGAAGATGCGGACATCCCGCTTCCGATCATGGCGCACCCGGCGGTCAGCGGCGCGTTCACATCATCTCCCGTCTACGGTTTATCGCATGCACTTTTGCTTGGTAAGCTGAACCGGTGCTGCGGAGCCGATTTCAGTTTATTTCCGTCACCTTACGGGTCGGTGGCTCTTCCGAAAAAGACAGCGCTCGCCATTCACGACGAATGTGTGAAGGAAGATGTCTTCAAGCCTTCATTTGCAGTACCGTCAGCAGGCATTCATCCGGGCATGGCGCCTTTATTGATGCGTGATTTCGGAATTGATCATATCATTAACGCCGGCGGCGGGATTCACGGGCATCCGAGAGGCGCCGAGGGCGGAGGAAAAGCGTTCCGCGCTATTATCGATGCGGTGCTTCAAGCGCAGCCGATAGAAGAAAAAGCCGCAGCGTGCAAAGACCTTCAGCTCGCATTAGACAAATGGGGGAGGGCGGAAGCCGTATGACCCAAACACCGCTGATTATTTGTGATTTCGACGGAACGGTTACAATGAACGACAACATTATCAGCATCATGAAAGAATTTGCACCGCCTGAATGGCTCGCTTTAAAGGATGGCGTCCTGTCTAAAAGCATATCCATCCAAGAGGGCGTCGGCCGGATGTTCGGGCTTCTGCCGAGCAGCTTAAAAGAAGAGCTGACAGATTTTGTTCTGCAGGATGCGAACATACGGGACGGTTTTGTGGAGTTTGTGTCGTTCGTCCGGTCAAACGGCCTTCCGTTTTACGTCGTAAGCGGCGGGATGGACTTTTTTGTGCACCCGCTTTTGGATGGAATCGTGGAAAAGGAGCGTATTTTCTGCAATCACGCGTCTTTTGAAAATGCCCATATTCATATTGAATGGCCTCATGCCTGTGACGAGGGCTGTACAAACCAATGCGGCTGCTGCAAACCGTCAGTCATCCGAAAGCTTTCAGAAGACCAAAAGGAGTTTCTCATCATGATCGGTGATTCCGTTACGGATGTCGAGGCTGCCAAGTTATCTGATATGTGTTTTGCAAGAGATTACTTGCTGGATGAATGCAAGGAGCTCGGGCTGCGTCATCTTCCTTTTCATGATTTTTACGAAGTGAAAAGCGGCATTGAAAATATGGGGGAGGTGCAGGCATGGCTGCAAAACAAGAGCGCTGGCGCGAACTTGCCGAAGTAAAGCGTGAGCTGGCTGAAAGAGACTGGTTCCCGGCGACAAGCGGCAATCTTTCCATTAAAGTCTCTGATGAGCCGTTAACCTTTCTCGTCACGGCAAGCGGCAAGGATAAACGGAAAGAAACAGACGAAGATTTTCTCTTAGTCGATCAGGACGGGAAACCCGCTGAAACCGGCCATTCCTTAAAGCCGTCTGCGGAAACGCTTCTGCATACCTATTTGTATCAGAAGACAAATGCGGGCTGCTGTCTGCATATTCATACGATAAATAATAATGTGATATCAGAGCTGTACGGCGATGAAAAACAAATTACCTTTCAGGGACAGGAAATCATTAAAGCGCTCGGCTTATGGGAGGAAAACGCGGCGGTGGCCATTCCGATTATTGACAATCCCGCGCATATTCCGTCATTGGCTGAAAGCTTCGCAGCACACGCGGCGAGCGACTCCGGCGCCGTGCTGATCCGCAACCACGGCATTACGGCATGGGGGAAAAATGCGTTTGAGGCAAAAAGGGTGCTGGAAGCCTATGAATTTTTATTCAGCTATCATATCAAGCTCCTGTCACTCCGGCCGCAGCTTGTCAAATAAAGAGGAGGAATCAAAAATGGCAACGATCAGAATTCATGATGAAAAAAATACATTAATAGAAAACCAAGAGGAAGTAGCACGCTTTTTAGACGACCAGGAGGTTATTTATGAGCAGTGGAACATTGATAAACTTCCGCCTGAGCTTTCAGAAAAATATGATTTGACAGAAGACGAAAAAGAGCAGATTCTTGCTGCTTTTGACAAGGAGATTCAGGACATTTCCGCACGGCGCGGTTATAAATCCCAAGACGTCATATCTTTATCAGATACGACTCCGAACCTTGATGAATTATTGAAAAACTTTCAAAGAGAACACCATCATACCGATGATGAAGTCCGCTTTATCGTCAGCGGCCACGGCATCTTCGTCATTCAAGGCAAAGACGGCACTTTTTTTGATGTCCGTTTGAATCCGGGAGATTTAATTTCGGTACCGGAAAACATCCGCCACTACTTTACGCTTCAAGAAGACCGTAAAGTCGTCGCAGTCAGGATTTTCGTTACGTCAGAAGGATGGGTTCCGATTTACGAAAATGAAAGAGTGCAAAACTAACGAAAACACAAGCCTCTCATGCAGAAAAACGCATGGGGGGTTTTTCTTGTTGACAGTATTTTAATATAAAGTCATCATCCTCCGTTTTGTGCTAAACTTCTATTTTCCGCCGCCGGAACATGCGAAATGCCGTTTACATGATCATGCAACTGGGTATTATTCTCTTAATCCTGCTAAAGATTCCAATATGAAATGAAAAATCAAGTTATTTAGTAAAAAAATGTTTACAAATAAAGTATAATCTGTAATAATGCTCAATAACCCAATCAAACTTGTTTCCTATTCTTTTAGCGGTGAGGGGTGAAGTGAATGGGTAGTTATTCTGAACAAGAAAAATTGCTGGTATCTATTGATGAAAAAAGAAAAATGATGATAGATGCCGCTAACAGGCAGGGGTTTACAGGATATGATACGATCAGACACAGTCAGGAGCTGGACTGTCTGATGAACGCGTATCAGCAGATGATAAACCGGGAACACATACATCATCAAGGAATACAGGGCCTTGTGAAGAAAATAGGCTTGTTCTCCCGCGGTGATGTAATGCCGGCGTATGAGGCAAACAAATGAATGATGATAAAACAGATAACGAAGAGCAAAAGCGCTTCCTGAACAAGCGCGGCATCCTGAAGATGAACGCGTTTTTATTAGCGGGAAGACCCCGTTGATTCCGCTCACGAAGCGCCTCGTATTTATCTGCAGGCCATGATGCCGACCTCCGCATGCATCCTCTTACACATATGCTCCTTTAGATAAAAAAACACCCGATTCAGGGTGTTTTTTTAACGTGAAGCGGCAGGAAGGGTAATGGTGACCACAGTGCCTTCTTCCAGCTCGCTTTGAATATCAATTGAACCTCCGTACATCAAAACGATACGTTTACACACGACAAGGCCGAGGCCGGTGCCTTTTTCCTTGGACGTTACAAATGGCAGAAAAATGTGCTGCAGCATATCTTCAGAAATGCCCATTCCGTTGTCGACGACCTTAATCACGGCTTTATGATCGCGGGCATCTAAATAGATTGCCAGTTTGCCGCCTTCCTGCATTGATTCCAGCGCGTTTTTTGCCACATTCAAGATCACCTGTTTAATATGGTCTTTCGTACAGTTGACCATCAGCGGCCGTTCGACCTGAATCTTCACGTCGACTTCCACATTATAGAGATTTCCTTCAGAATAAATGATCGGCATAATTTCATCGAGAATATCCTGAAGCGAGTTAACCTCCCACTTTTCCGCGGTCGGCTTGCCGAGCACCAAAAATTCACTCACAATCTGATTAATTCGTTTTATCTCCTGCTCAATTATAGAGAAATACAGCTGATCTTCCTCAGTTTTATACTTTTTTTGCAAAAGCTGAATGAAGCCGCTGATTCCGGTAAGCGGATTGCGGATTTCATGAGCGGTGCTTGCGGCAAGCGTTCCGATCAGCTCGAGCTTTTGCGCCTCATTTTGAGCGCGCTCCAGCTGGGTCTGGCGCTTCAGCAAATAATATTGAACGAGAATGAACAAAATATTAAGCAGCACGGCAATGCTGGACATGGGGAGCAGCACGCTTTTGGTCAACTCGTTCAACTCAACCGGTTTCGGATACACATTGATATTCCAGTTGATATCATCCAAATAACCGCTGACCGGTTTTTCGTCTTCTGATTGGTCAGCATGTCCGCTGGCGAATATCACTTTTTTCTGGTTCACTACCTTCACATAAACATCAGGGCTCAGCATATTAATCATATTTCTCAAATAATCGACTTGGATGGCTGCGACTAAATAGTCCGTGACCTTCCGGTTTGCGTCTAAAACCGGGACACAGATCGTAAAAATGCGCTGGCCTGTAATTCTGCTGGAGTAGTCGTTTGTGATGACCGTTTTTTTCGTCTCTTTTGCTTTTGTAAAATACGGCCTGTCCGCCAGATTCACTTTTGATTTCAGATCGGTTGTGCTCGCTATGACATCGCCTTTTGAGTTCAGCATGTAAAGCCCGTTGAATCTCGGTTCATCTTCAAAAGCCTGATCGAGGATTTCATTTATTTTTTCTTCACTGACCGGCTTATCGACAGCGATCGCAAGTGTTGTCATCCGGGCTTTTGTTTCCCCAATTAAATAATTGAGCTTATTGCGGTGAAGATTCAGCATCATACTGGCTTCCTGTATATGTTTATCGGCTATTTTCTGCTTTTCTTTTTCATAAATGAAAAAGCTGATAATAAGTGCCGGGATAATCACCAATATCAGATAAAGCTTGATCTTTCCCAGAGCACCTTTAAAAGTATTCAATCTGCATCGCTCCAACATAACACTTGAATAGAGGTATTATATCATTGATTATACTGCTTTAATAAGAAAAAATAACCAAAATGATAGAAAAACAAGTTATTTTATGAAGCCTTGCAAAAAGAAGAGAAATTTTGGAAACATTTTTGTTGACATTTTTCAGTTTGTTTATTAATGTTTCTCTGTAACGGTTTCTTTTGTAAAAGGATGATTGATTTATGACAGATAAGACAGAAAACTCATTGAAATTATTTATTGTACTTTCACGTGCGTATCGCTCTATTAACGATCATATGAATAAACATATTCATAAGCACGGCCTGAATCCGACGGAATTTGCGGTGCTTGAGCTGCTATACCACAAAGGCGACCAGCCTCTGCAGCAAATCGGCGACAAAATTTTATTAGCGAGCGGAAGTATTACATACGTCGTTGACAAGCTGGAGAAAAAAGACCTCTTGATCCGAAAAGCCTCGCCGACCGACAGAAGGGTGACCTTTGCACAAATTTCAGAAAAGGGTATCCGTCTTTTGGATGATATTTTTCCGGATCATGCGGCGGAGATAAACGAAATGATCAGTGTGCTGAGTGATGAAGAGATAGAAATGTGTACGGAGATGCTGAAAAGAGTAGGATTAAACGCAAAACATTTTCATCAGAAGTGAAAAAGGAAGCCGTTTGAAGGGCTTCCTTTTTTTATTATTGATTTTTGTCGGTGCCGGCATTTCTCGGCTGTATCAATACCTCAACGCGTCTGTTTTTACTGCGTCCTTCTGCGGTTTTGTTAGACGCAATCGGTTTATATTCGCCAAAGCCTTTGGCGCTGAACACTTTTGCATCCAATTTCGGATTCTCAGTGAGCAAAGCCATAAAGTTGACGGCTCTCATGACGCTTAAATGCCAGTTTGATTGATATTCTGAGTTTTTAATCGGAACATTGTCCGTATGTCCGCTGATGATAATGTTGCGCGGCGGGTTCAGCACCAATAAATTCGAGATTTCCTTCGCAAGCGGGACATCTTCCCGGCGGATATCGGCTCTTCCCGAATCAAAAAAGATGCTGTCTTTAATGGTGATTAACAAGCCTTCGTTTGTCAGTTTCGTTTCAAGCTGATGCTCAAGCTTTTTATTTTTAATGAATTGATTGACCTGTTTCTGCACGCCTTCAAGCTCTTCGCGATCCGCTGCTTCATTTGCTTTCTTTTTTTTCTCTTTCTCTTTTTCCTTGTCTTTTTTTATCGTATCAATGCCGTCTTTTTCATTCTCAGGGGGCGTGACGCTTGAATAGTCCAGGACACCTGTGCCTCCGGTAAATACGGCGTTGAATGATTTAGAAAGCATTTGGAATTTCGCCGCATCGACAGAGCTCATGGCGAACAATACAATGAACAGAGCAAGGAGAAGGGTGAGAAGGTCCGCGTACGGGATCAGCCAAGACTCATCCACATGCTCGTCATCATGCTTCTTCTTCTTTTTTCTCGCCATTGTTTGACTCTCCTTCTTGTTCGCTGACTTTTGCACGTTCGTTTGCAGGAAGGTACATCAGAAGTTTTTGTTCAATTACTTTCGGCGCTTGTCCCTCAAGCACGGAAAGGACGCCTTCAATCATGATCTCCCGCAGTTTGATTTCCTGTTTTGATTTGCGTTTCAGCTTGTTGGCGAAGGGGTGCCATAATACATACCCTGTAAAGATCCCGAGAAGGGTGGCGACAAACGCCGCACTGATAGCATGCCCGAGCGCCTCCGTATTGTTCATGTTTGAAAGGGCGGCGATAAGGCCTATAACTGCACCCAATACGCCAAGTGTCGGCGCATATGTTCCGGCTTGGGTAAAGATTGCTGCGCCGGCCTGGTGCCTGTCTTCCATCGCTTCAACTTCTTCAGTCATAATATCTCTTATAAATTCTGCGCTTTGACCGTCTACCGCCATGCTCAGGCCATTCTTTAAAAACGCGTCATCGACGTCTTCAATGCTTGCTTCCAGCGCGAGCAGGCCTTCACGTCTGGCAATTTGCGCCCATTGAGAAAACATGGGGATCAATTGCTCAATGGTCAGCTGTTTGTTTTCCTTAAACAGCACTTTAAAAAGAGCAGGCACTTTTTTAATTTCTTTGCCGGGAAATGCAATAATGACGGCCGAAATCGTACCGAACAAAATAATTAAAATAGCTGCGGGGTTGGCGAGTGCGCTTAAGCTTACCCCTTTCAGCACCATGCCGACGCTTAAAGCGATCAAGGCAAGAATGATACCGATAATCGATGTTTTATCCATATTTTTCACCAAATCCTTTATACTAGCTTTCTATGGTTAATATCGGTGCCAGTGCTTGGAACTTTAGGGCGATTGGGAAAATGTTCTCGAATTATTCACAGGTTTCGCCTTTTATCATACCGCTGATATGTCAAATAGCTGTTTTTTGAAGAGGATATTAGAAGGTAAGGTACGGGAAGTCATAAAAAAAGCGGTCCCCGAATGGAGAACCGCTTTTTTCTTATTTCGCCTGTACTTTAATGCTGTCATCTTCCATTATTACGTTGAAAGCTTTGATTTCGTTATCTTCCAGTAATAGATCAGTCATTTCGTCCTCGATCCATTCTTGGATGGTTCTTCTGAGAGGACGTGCGCCGAAGGAAGGATGATAGCCGATTTCAGCGATTTTTTCCTTCGCTTCATCCGTGACGTGCAAACTGATTCCGCGCTCTTTTAATGTGTCGTCGAGCTCTGCAAGCAGCAGGGTAACGATTTTAACGAGATGTTCTTTTTCAAGAGACTGGAATTCAATAATGCTGTCAAACCGGTTTAAAAATTCAGGTTTGAAGAACATGCTGAGTGAATCGATCAGCGTCTGCTCCTTCATCACGCTTTCTTCTGATTGAAAACCGACTTTTGTTTGTTTTTCGCCGGTGCCCGCGTTGCTCGTCATAATCAAAACGGTATCCTTAAAGCTGACCGTTCTGCCTTGGCTGTCTGTCAAACGGCCGTCCTCCATAATTTGCAAAAACATATGCTGGACGTCAGGGTGGGCTTTTTCAATCTCATCAA
Source organism: Bacillus sp. YC2 (assembly GCF_019891195.1). Taxonomy (NCBI): domain Bacteria; kingdom Bacillati; phylum Bacillota; class Bacilli; order Caryophanales; family Bacillaceae; genus Bacillus; species Bacillus sp. YC2. Next base: position 153,080 of record NZ_JAHXDO010000008.1, read on the forward strand.
GCAATACGATGCTGTATGGATTGCGGCGCACTTTTTCCGTTAATTGTCCGGCTTCATCATGTCCTACATAACCCGGAGGCGAGCCGATAATTTTAGAAACGGCGTGTTTTTCCATGTATTCACTCATATCGAGGCGGATAATGGAATCTTTTGTGCCGAACAGTTCATCTGCGAGTGTTTTAGACAACTCGGTTTTTCCGACGCCGGTCGGTCCGACAAAGAGGAAGGAGCCGACAGGTCTGTTTTTGGATTTCAAGCCGGCGCGGCTTCTTCTTACCGCTTTAGCCACTTTTTTAACGGCTGTTTCCTGGCCGATCACACGCTGATGAAGGTGCTCTTCAAGCTCTTTCATTTTTGTTTGTTCATCAGCCTGGAGCTTTCCGACGGGAATGCCCGTTTTTTGTTCGACGATGGCTTGGATGTGTTCCGCTCCCACTTCAGCTGATGAGGCGGGTGTTTCTTGTGCCAGCTGCTTCTCCAAAGCCGCTTCTTCGTCACGAAGTTTTGCAGCAAGCTCATAGTTCTCTTCTTGAAGCGCTTTTGTTTTCTCAGCTTCAATGGCAGAAAGTCTCTTAGCCGCTTCTTCCTCATTTAAAGTATCCAGCTGCAGATTTGCCTTTGACCCTGCTTCATCTAACAGGTCAATCGCTTTGTCCGGCAGATGACGGTCCTGAATGTAGCGGGAAGAGAGCGTGACACACGCCTTAATCGCTTCATTGCTGAATGTGACGCCGTGGTACTTCTCATATTTATCTTTAATGCCTTCAAGAATGCTGATCGCTTGTTCTATAGAAGGTTCATGAACCATAACAGGCTGGAAGCGTCTTTCAAGCGCCGCATCCTTTTCGATTTGGCGGTACTCTTTCAGCGTCGTCGCCCCGATGACCTGCAGTTCTCCTCTGGCTAGCGCCGGCTTCAGGATGTTTCCAGCATCCATTGATCCTTCAGCAGACCCTGCACCTACGAGAAGATGAATTTCATCAATGAACAGAATTGCGTTTTTCCGTTCTTTTAATTCGTTCATCAGCTGTTTCATTCTTTCTTCAAACTGGCCTCTGATCCCCGTATTGGCAACGAGGGAAGCGACATCCAGCAGGTAGAGCTCTTTGTTTTTTAGTTTATTCGGTACATCGCCTTCCGCGATTTTGAGCGCAAGGCCTTCTGCGATTGCTGTTTTTCCGACGCCTGGTTCTCCGATGAGGACCGGGTTGTTTTTGTTGCGGCGGTTTAAAATTTCGATCACGCGCGCCACTTCATCATCGCGGCCGATAACAGGATCAATCAAACCTGCTTTTGCGCCGTTTGTGACATTTTGCGCGAGTTCATCGAGCAATCCTTTTTTACGCTGAGACTGCTGTTCGTTTTTATCAGCGTGAAAGGCTTGTTCAAATGGGAAACCGAATGATTGCGGCGGCCCCATGCTCATAGACGGTTTGCGGGTTAATTCTGTATAGCATGTTTCACATAAAACCAATTGTTTTTGAATGGAATTGACTTGCATGTTTAGGCGAATCGTCGCCTCGTTTTTCTGACAATGTTGACAACGCATTTGCCAAAACCTCCTTAGGGAATGTTTGATCATCTTTGACCAATAGAGTTAGAAAATAAGGTCTTAGTTTGACCTTCTTTGATTAATAGTATACTCTGACCTTCTTTGACTTTCAAGTATTTTGTTTTTAACCTTGTAAAATCAATACTTGCGATGCAGATTAGTCAATTTGTATTCTTTGATTAATCTTGACCAATGCACTCTGATCTTTCTTTGCTGATGAGTATACGCCGCTTTTTTTCTGCTTTCAATTTTTTTGCTTGAGGGGCAAATTTGCATCTGTTTTCTCAAGTAAACACGATTTATTCTTCTTTTCATGCAACTTGTCTCATAGGCTGATAAAAAGGCCTGGACAAAACTGCGTTTAGCCGGAGGGTGAAATGAGACAATCAAAAGGGTCTGCAAGTCAGCTTGCATTTGTATACGTAGGGACGGTTGTAGGGGCCGGTTTCGCCACGGGGCGCGAAATCGTTGAGTTTTTCCTGAGGTTCGGATGGATCGGTCTGTTCGGCATTGTAGTGAGCGGCCTGATGTTTACTTTTTTAGGCGCAAAAATAATGATCATTTCAAAGCGGATCAATGCAGCGTCTTATCAAGAATTAAATACTTATTTATTCGGGCAGTCTGTCGGCCGCATTGTCAACATGTTTATGATGTTTATTTTGTTAGGGGTGACCTCTGTCATGCTGTCCGGAGCGGGGGCGCTGTTTCATGAACAGCTTGGCTGGACCGCTCAAGCCGGAATACTTTTGACAATGGGGCTGAGCTTTGTCGTCATGACAAGCGGCGTTAAAGGCGTTTTCGGTGTCAATGTATTAGTTGTGCCGCTATTGCTTTCTTTTTCTTTTATCGTGGCGGCCGATTCATTTGTGTTTACGACCGCCAGGAACGCGGAGGAATGGGTATGGCCTGACAGATGGAATTGGCTTTTGTCAGCCGTGTCTTACGGCGCTTTAAATTTATCGCTGGCCCAAGCTGTCCTTGTACCCCTTGCAAACGAAATGACATCAGAAAAGGTGATCCGAAGAGGGGCTTATTTAGGCGGCGGATTGCTTACGCTGGTGCTGTTCGCAAGCTTTTTGTCCTTGTCGGTGCTCCCGAATGTGCAGGAATATGAGATTCCGATGGCTCAAGTCGTCTATTTATTTTCCCGCTCCCTTCATATCATTTATTTGTTTATTATTTTTGGTGAGGTGTTTACATCGGTAATCGGCAATTTATACGGTCTGGAAAAACAATTGAACAGCTTTCTTCATATAAAGAGTACATATATTTACGGCGGCATTTTGATATTTGCTTATATTGTCAGTCAAATCGGCTACGGCCAGCTGATTTCAACGGTTTATCCGCTGTTTGGATATGTCAGCCTTGCTTTTATCGGCGCGCTGGTTTGTAAAAAAACCCCGCAAAAAATATGAGCGGCATGAGACTATTGTCTGTTTTTTTGAAAAATTCCCCTTCTTTTTCTCTGTCATTTCTGTATAATGAATTGGGAAATGATGGGGAGGAGTATGGAATGAAAGATTTTCGTTTTTTAGGCTTCATTTTTATTGGCATCGGTATTCTCTTTTTTTTACAGAAGGCAGGAATAATCCACGTAGCGGCTGCCTCGGCTTGGCCGTTTCTTTTCATTGTGTTGTCCGCAGGTTTTCATGCCGGATTTTTATTCACGGGCAAAGCAGCTGACAAAGCGGGGCTGCTCGTTCCGGGCGGAATTACCCTTGTGCTGGGCTGCCTGTTTTGTTTTGAAACCGCAACAGGATGGACGTATTCAAGTATGACTTGGCCTGTATATATATGGGCTCCCGCACTCGGCCTTTTTGAACTGTGGTTCTTCGGAGGAAGAAAAACGGGTGTATTGATCCCTGTTTTTATCCTGTCCGCCATCGGTGCTGCATGTTTTGCCGGCATGCTTATGGCAGAGGTATGGCCGCTTTTGATCATTATCGTATCGCTTATTTTTCATATCAGTGCATTTTTGCATCCGCAAAAAAGAACGGGGTTTCTCATCCCAGGCGGTATATTGCTTATTACAGGCGGTTTATTATGGTTTGAAACGTTAACGGATTGGGCTTATGCAAATGTAACATGGCCGGTCTATCTCTTTGCCGCTGCGTTCGGGCTTTTTGAAAGCTGGCTGTTCGGCAAAAAGCAAAAAGGTCTGCTCATTGCATCGGCGGTTCTTGCTTGTACAGGAATTTTCGGCATCTTCAGCAATACAAATGCAGAAATAAACGAACATGGATGGCCAGCTATCCTTATTTTGCTTGGTATTGCTTTTCATATCCCGATTTTCAGCTCAAAACCGGTGAAAAACGCAGGGCTTCTTGTGCCAGGCGGCATATTGCTTATTACGGGCGTCTTGTTTTTCTTCGAAATTGCAACAAATTGGTCATATTCCGGTGTGACTTGGCCTGTTTACCTGTTAGCAACCGCATTCGGTTTATTCGAGCTGTGGCTGTTTGGCGGGAAACAAAAGGCGCTGCTGATTCCGGTAATGGTGCTGACGCTGATCGCATTAAGTTTTATTATGATGTATCAATTGTTATTCCCGATGTCTGTCTTCTGGCCGGTCTTATTTATCCTGATTGGAATGGCGCTGATGGTATTTCCCGGGAAAAAACGAAGAGCTTAAAATCAGCTCTGGATGCGGCGGCCTGAACTTTGTTTTCAGGCTGTCTTTTTTATTGTAAATGGAGACTTGATTATGGTATGATAGCAGAAGTGAAAAAATGAAGAAAATCCGTATTTCTGCGGGAGAGGTTCTAGCTACACCCTCTATAAAAAACTAAGGACGAGCTGTATCCTTGGATACGGTCTTTTTTTATGTTTTTTAGGGCGCCTTTTCCGAGAAAGGCGCTTTTTTATTTGTAAAATGTAAATAAGGGAGAGACCAGATATGAAAAAAGAAAAAGCAGTCGTCGTATTCAGCGGAGGCCAGGACAGCACGACTTGTTTATTGTGGGCATTACAGAACTTTGAAGAAGTAGAAACCGTAACATTCCATTACAATCAGCGCCACCAAGAGGAAATTGATGTGGCAAAGGCCATTGCTGAAAAGCTCGGCGTCAAAAATCACTTGCTTGATATGTCTCTCTTAAACCAGCTTGCGCCAAACGCGCTGACAAGAGACGATATTGAGATCGAAGCAAAAGACGGGGAATTGCCGACAACCTTCGTGCCGGGACGCAATCTCGTGTTCTTATCGTTTGCTTCTATTCTTGCGTATCAAATCGGGGCGCGCCACATTATAACCGGTGTTTGTGAGACTGACTTCAGCGGCTACCCAGACTGCCGTGACGAGTTTGTGAAATCCTGCAACGTCACCGTTAATTTGGCGATGGAAAAACCGTTTGTTATTCACACACCGCTCATGTGGCTGAATAAAGCGGAAACATGGAAGCTTGCCGATGAGCTTGACGCACTTGATTTTGTGAAAAACAATACACTGACTTGCTATAACGGTATTATTGCGGACGGCTGCGGAGAATGTCCGGCATGTCTGCTCCGCAATAAAGGCTATGATGAATATATGAAAATGAAAGGAGAGCGGAATTAATTGCTTTCTCAAATTTACCCGCAGGCTCAGCATCCTTACTCATTTGAATTGAACAAGGACATGCACATTTCCGCCGCGCACTTTATTCCCCGGGAAAGTGCCGGAGCGTGCAGCAGAGTGCACGGGCACACGTATACCGTAAATATTACCGTTGCCGGGGATGAATTGGATGATTCAGGATTCCTCGTGAACTTCAGCGTGCTGAAAAAGTTGGTGCATGGCGCTTATGATCATACATTGCTGAATGATCATGACGAATTTTCCGATGATGACCGATACTCATTGCCGACGACGGAAGTTGTGGCGAAAACGATTTATGATAAGGTTCAAGCCTATCTTGAAACACTGGAGAATAAACCAGTTTGCGTGCAGATATTTGTCAGAGAAACACCGACAAGCTATTGCGTATACCGTCCGAAAAAAGGTGATCTGAATGGCTAAAGGAATTCCGGTTTTAGAAATTTTCGGACCGACGATACAAGGGGAAGGCATGGTTATCGGTCAGAAAACCATGTTCGTCCGCACGGCCGGCTGTGACTATTCCTGCAGCTGGTGCGATTCCGCTTTTACGTGGGACGGATCAGCCAAAAAAGATATCCGCTGGATGACGGCGGAAGACATTTATCATGAGCTGAGAGAAATCGGCGGAGACGCCTTTTCTCATGTCACCATTTCGGGCGGAAACCCGGCGCTGTTAAAGCAGCTTGACGCGTTTATTATGTTATTGAAACAGCATGATGTGCGCGCCGCTTTAGAAACGCAAGGAACGGTTTATCAGGATTGGTTTACGATGATTGATGACTTGACGATTTCTCCGAAGCCGCCGAGCTCGGGAATGACGACTGATTTTAACAAGCTGGATCGCATTTTGTCTTCTCTGGAAGCGGCAAACAGGGGCCATGTGGTCAGTTTAAAAGTTGTCATTTTTAATGATGAGGATCTGGCATTTGCAAAAACGGTTCATAAACGATATCCGGGTATTCCGTTTTATCTGCAAGTCGGAAATGACAACGTTCATACGACAGATGACCAAGCGTTAATCACGCATCTGCTCGGAAAATATGAAAAACTCGTTGACAAGGTTTCTGTTGATTCAGAATTGAATCTCGTCAGAGTCCTGCCCCAGCTGCATACACTGCTGTGGGGAAACAAACGAGGAGTATAAAGAGAAAGGGAGATTCATATGACCAGAAAAGATTCAGAATTAGAAGGAGTTACACTCCTGGGTAATCAAGGGACAAACTATTTATTTGAATATGCGCCGGAGGTTTTGGAGTCCTTTCCGAATAAACACGTCAACCGTGATTATTTCGTTAAATTCAATTGCCCTGAATTTACGTCGCTTTGCCCGAAAACGGGACAGCCGGACTTTGCAACGATTTACATCAGCTACATTCCGGACGAAAAAATGGTAGAAAGCAAATCATTGAAGCTTTATCTTTTCAGTTTCCGCAACCACGGGGATTTCCACGAGGATTGCATGAACATCATCATGAATGACCTGATTGAACTGATGGACCCGCGCTACATTGAAGTATGGGGGAAATTCACGCCAAGAGGCGGAATTTCAATTGACCCTTACACAAACTACGGCAGACCGGGAACGAAGTATGAACAAATGGCTGAGCATCGTATGATGAATCATGATATGTATCCGGAGACGATTGATAATCGTTAATTTTTCCGTTGTGTGAACGGAGTGTGAAACGAAGTGATGTCACGGAAATATCCGAACATTCAACGTCATTTTTAGGCGGAAATGTGACTCGGTCACAATTTGGCGGCCCTTTTGTGACCACATCGTGACCGAAAATATACAAATATGTGACCACGATCCCTGTCTTTTTAGACGGGGATTTTTTATTGCGTTCGATTTAGTTATTAAACACGATTATATGGGGGGATGTTTAGTTATTGTTATAGGCCAGAATCGATATTTGCCGATTAATTTAATTCGTTAACGCCCTGGTAGCGTCTTCGTCCGTCAGTTCGTCGTGTTGTTAGTGATTAGTTTCGTTCGTGATTCGTTGATTCATAGTGGTTAATACCTGTTTAAAGTTCGTGTTTTGGTGAAGATTATTCATTTTTGATTAGTTAGTTGGAGTCATTTTTCGTCAGCACTCTTTTGTTTAATATAGGTTTACTGTAATCTCAGAATAGAAGGAGATTTTTTATACATTCAGAAAACCGGAAGGGTAAGCCTGTTAAACGAGCACGGAAGGTGAAGCGTAATGATAATTATTTATTAAAAGAACTCTTTGATCGTTTAGTGCGTGCAAAGCAGGCTGAAAATGTGGTGCCAGAAACAATCGATAAGTACATGCGTGCTTGCCGGTACTTAACGAATTATGCGGAGGAGATCGGGGTGTCCGCAGACATACGCCATATTGACGTTGACTTTGCGCGTGGGTTCGTATCGTGGCTGATTAACGATAAGGTTAAATTCGAAGGCCGTAAGTTCAAATTGGACGAGCATAAGACGCAGAGGCTATCCCCACGGTCAGTTAACGATTATATAAAGACTATCCGAACGTTTTTTAGGTTTTTGATTGACGAAGATTTGGCCACAGAGAATCCTTTTTTAAATTTGAAACTAATAACGGAGCCAGATGATGTAATTGAGATATTAACGAAATCAGAACTTAAACGGTTACTTGCTGCACCGTATTTACGTTCTTATCCCGAATTCAGGGACTACGACATACTGGAGCGACTATGTTCTTAGAAGCAGGGGGAGACATACGCCACCTACAGATGATATTAGGACATAACGATCTTCGGATGATTAAGAGGTATACGCATCTATCGAGAAAGTCACTGAAAGAACAGCATGATAAATTTTCACCACTAGCACAAATCAGCAGTAAGGCAGGGCGTAAAAGAAAAACTAAGAATAATACTAATGAAAATTTTAGGAACTTGCCTTGAAATCTGTCCGTATAGACCGGGTTTAGGAAAGCGTTGAATAATTTGAACATCGCAAATTGCGACAAACGAGAAAAAGACGCCGATTTATTCAGCGTCCTCTTCCGTGGCTTCTTCAATTTCGAATAGCTCATCGACTTCTACGCCGAGCGCCTTCGCAATCGAAAAAACGTGCCAATCTTCGTGGCGACTATTCTTATCGAATCGCGATATCGAACCTTGCGGAACGCCCGATGCTTCCGAAAGTCTTACCTGCGTCCACCCTTTCGCCTTCATAACGGCGTTTAGACGCGGCGTTGCGTTTAGTTTCATTTCGACCACCTCTGCGACTGAACTTGTCTATAGTCAACTGCTGGTTATCATTAATAATTAAAGTGGCTTTTTATCTTGTTTTAAAGCTATTAACAAAAGTTTCTCCGTCGTTCTCCGAGTTAACGATAAGCTGGGCACTTTCACTGATACGTTGAGCAAGTGCTTTTTGCGCTTTTCCATCGAAGCTGTATAAAAGGGCTGAATAAACGTCGTTTAATTCTTCCTGCAGCGAATTCATTTCGAACTTTGGTTTAAGATTTTTTCTAACCGTCTCTAGCTTAGTTTTTGCCACTTGCGTCATGCCTGCTTTCAGCATTTTCCGCTGCAGCTGTTTTCGTATTGGCTCATCTTTAAGTTCTAAAAGGTTATCTAACGTTGGCATTGCTTTGTCACTCCTATAATCTCAGCCAATTGGCAAGCATCTGATCTTTTTCCTCAAATTCGTCCGCTATTTTATTCAAGAATCCGCCGATCTCTTCAAGGTCAGTTATCACTGCCTGTAATGAATCAATGTACTCCTGCTCTGCCTGTGTGTCATAAAAAATCGGGCCTTTATCGTAAGATTGCGCAAT